>NZ_JAPKIC010000002.1:66574-528663 GCF_036759945.1 Kluyvera sp. CHPC 1.251
TTCTGATACCAGCATTCCGAGGTTCGAATCCTCGTACCCCAGCCATTTTCAAAAAGTCGTTCACTTTTGTGGACGCACCCGTTGGGGTATCGCCAAGCGGTAAGGCTCTGGTTTCTGATACCAGCATTCCGAGGTTCGAATCCTCGTACCCCAGCCATTTTCAAAAAGCTCGCTTCGGCGAGCTTTTTTTGTTTTTGTGCTTTTGATATCCCGGAGTCACTGCGTTCGCCCGGACTACATTGCTGAATATCGTAGGCCTGATAAGCGAAGCGCCATCAGACACAGCGGTGCTGCCTTATCCGGCCTACATCAGAACTACAGCCCCAGCGCGTATTTCAGCGCCTGACGCTTCAACACGCCTGCGTGCTGCGCCGCCATTAGCCCCACGTTGCGTAAAATCCGCAGCGGGCCGAGATCGTTACTAAACCCAGCATAGAACAGATCCATCCCGCTTTGCATCAGCAGGTTATCTACCCGACGGCGCGCCTGATAACGCTGTAACACCGACAGGCTGGCCCAGTTTTCGCCGATGCTGCGCGCATTCGCCAGCACATCCAGCAAGGCATCGACGTCGCGATAACCAAGGTTTACCCCCTGCCCCGCCAGCGGATGAATGGTGTGTGCGGCATCGCCTATCAGCGCTAGTCCCGGCTGTACATACTGCTGCGCATGACGGCGAGTCAGCGGAAATGCCCCGGCGGCAACCGGCGTGATAGTTCCTAAACGCTCCGGAAAATGACGCGTGATTTCTCGCTGTAGTTGCGGCATTGGCAGAGATTTCAGCTGACGGATCCGCGCCGGAGTGTCGTACCACACCAACGATGCCCAGTGATCGAACAGCGGTAAGAAAGCGCGCGGCCCGGTTGGCGTAAACTGCTGCCAGGTGCTGTCACCCGGTTCATTGTCACACTGTACGGTAATCAGCATGCAGGACTGCGGGTACTGCCAGCCGTTGGTGCCAATTCCCGCCTGTTGACGCACCTGCGAAAGCGCACCGTCAGCGCCCACCACCAGGCGAGCCGTAACCTGACGATCATCTTCGAGATGTAAAACGTGACTATCGCCATCATCCCGCATCGCATTGAGCGACGTACCGTGCAGTAACGTCACCTGCGGATGTGCCTCCAGCGCCTGCCACAGCGCCAGTTGCAGGACGTTGTTCTCCACCATATAGCCAAGATTAGGCAGCTTCAGCTCGCTGGCATCAAAAACAACGTGCGCGGTTTGCCACTCCCAGGTCTCCAGCTGACGCCAGGGATGCGCCCGCATCGCCAGCACGGCGTCCCAGACGCCGAGGCCGCGCAACAGTTGCACCGAAGAGGCGCTGATGGCTGAAATTCGGACATCAGGCTGTGAGTTCGGGTCAAAGTCCGGCGGCGGACTCTTTTCCAGCACCGCCACGGAAAACCCCTGCTGCGCCAACCCTAATGCCAGCGCGCCACCGACCATCCCGCCGCCAACCACCGCAACGTCTTTATGTAGAATTGTCATCATTTATTATCCTTAAAGCCGAATACCTTCAGTTTACCGGACTTTCGCCCTCTGAGGCCAATAACCGTCAAGCTGGTCACAACCGCACCAAAGCATTACAATACGCGCCCTGCAATGTGGGCTATTCATAATTGAGCAAGAGCAAGTCGATGACAAAAAAACTCCATATTAAAACCTGGGGCTGTCAGATGAACGAATACGATTCATCAAAGATGGCCGATCTGCTGGATGCCACTCATGGGTATCAACTGACTGAAAACGCAGCAGAAGCCGACGTCCTGCTGCTGAACACCTGCTCAATCCGTGAGAAAGCCCAGGAGAAAGTCTTCCACCTTTTAGGCCGCTGGAAATTACTTAAAGCAAAAAATCCTAAGCTGATTATTGGTGTTGGCGGCTGCGTCGCCTCACAGGAAGGCAAACTTATCCGCCAACGTGCGCATTACGTGGATATCGTTTTTGGCCCGCAGACCTTGCACCGCCTGCCAGAAATGATCGATGCCGTGCGTAATAATCGCCGTCCAGTGGTAGACGTCAGCTTCCCGGAAATCGAGAAATTTGACCGCCTGCCGGAGCCGCGCGCCGACGGCCCGACCGCATTTGTCTCTATCATGGAAGGCTGCAATAAATACTGCACCTACTGCGTGGTGCCGTACACCCGTGGTGAAGAGGTCAGTCGTCCGTGCGACGATATTCTGTTTGAAATTGCCCAACTGGCCGCTCAGGGCGTGCGTGAAGTCAACCTGCTGGGGCAGAACGTCAACGCCTGGCGTGGTGAAAACTTCGACGGTACCACCGGCAGCTTTGCCGAGCTGCTGCGTCTGGTTGCGGCAATTGACGGCATCGACCGTATCCGTTTTACCACCAGCCACCCGATCGAATTTACCGACGATATTATCGATGTCTACCGCGATACGCCGGAGCTGGTGAGCTTCCTGCATCTGCCGATTCAGAGCGGCGCTGACCGTGTGCTGAACATGATGGGGCGTACCCATACCGCGCTGGAGTACAAATCCACCATCCGTAAGCTGCGCGACGCGCGCCCGGATATTCAGATAAGCTCTGACTTTATCGTTGGCTTCCCGGGCGAAACCGACCAGGACTTCGAGCAGACCATGAAGCTAATTGGCGACGTGAACTTTGACGTCAGTTTTAGCTTTATCTTCTCCGCGCGTCCTGGTACGCCAGCGGCCGATATGGTCGACGACGTGCCGGAAGAGGTGAAAAAGCAGCGCCTCTATATTCTGCAGGAACGTATCAACCAGCAGGCAATGGCCTGGAGCCGCCGTATGCTCGGCACCGTGCAGCGCATTCTGGTCGAAGGCACTTCCCGTAAGAGCATTATGGAGCTGACCGGCCGCACCGAGAACAACCGCGTGGTCAACTTCGAAGGTACGCCGGATATGGTCGGTAAATTCGTCGATGTGGAGATCGTTGATGTCTACACCAACTCGCTGCGCGGCAAACTGGTGCGCACCGAGGACGAAATGGGCCTGCGTATCGTTGAATCACCGGAGTCGGTGATTGCACGTACTCGCAAAGAGAGCGAGGCGGGCGTCGGGATTTATCAGCCTTAATCTCCCTGGCCCGTCTCCCCTGACGGGCCTTGTATTTCCTGCCGTCACCCCCATATTTATTGCAATGCTTGCGCCTTTTTACTGCGGCGTGAATAATTCCTTTATCAGCCGGTCACGTCTTACTACCGGCAACTCATGCATAAGAGGAACAGTTTGAACATAGACACTCGCGAAATTACCCTGGAGCCAGCCGACAATGCCCGTCTGCTGAGCCTGTGTGGCCCGTTTGATGACAATATCAAACAGCTGGAGCGACGACTGGGCATCGAGATCAACCGCCGCGATAACCATTTCAAACTGACGGGACGCGCCATCTGCGTGACCGCCGCTGCCGACATCCTGCGCAGCCTGTACGTTGATACCGCGCCAATGCGCGGCCAGCTTCAGGATATTGAACCGGAACAGATTCACCTGGCGATTAAAGAAGCGCGCGTGCTGGAACAGAGCGCGGAAAGCGTGCCGGATTACGGCAAAGCCATCAATATCAAAACCAAACGTGGAGTGATTAAACCGCGTACGCCAAACCAGGCGCAGTATATCGCCCATATTCTCGACCATGACATCACCTTCGGCGTAGGCCCTGCCGGTACCGGTAAAACCTATCTTGCCGTCGCCGCCGCCGTTGATGCGCTGGAGCGCCAGGAGATTCGCCGCATTCTGCTGACCCGCCCTGCGGTTGAAGCAGGCGAAAAACTCGGCTTCCTGCCGGGGGATTTAAGCCAGAAGGTTGACCCGTATCTGCGCCCGCTGTACGACGCACTGTTCGAGATGCTGGGCTTCGAGAAAGTAGAGAAGCTGATGGAGCGTAACGTCATCGAAGTTGCGCCGCTGGCCTACATGCGCGGCCGTACGCTGAACGATGCCTTTATCATCCTCGATGAGAGCCAGAACACCACCATCGAACAGATGAAGATGTTCCTGACCCGTATCGGCTTTAACTCCAAGGCGGTGATTACCGGCGACGTCACCCAGATTGACCTGCCGCGCAGCACCAAATCCGGCCTGCGCCACGCGATTGAAGTGCTGGCTGAAGTCGATGAAATTAGCTTTAACTTCTTCCACAGCGAAGACGTGGTGCGCCACCCGGTGGTTGCCCGTATCGTTAACGCCTACGAGGCGTGGGAAGAAGCCGATCAAAAACGTAAAGCCGAGCAGGCCGCTGAACGCAAACGCGAAGCTCAGGCGCAGGAGCAGAAATGAGTCAGGTGATCCTCGATCTCCAGTTGGCCTGTGAAAACAACACCGGTCTGCCAGAAGAAAGTCAGTTTCAGACATGGCTGGATGCCGTCATCCCGCAGTTTCAGGAAGAATCAGAAGTCACGATTCGCCTGGTGGATGAGGCCGAAAGCCACGAACTGAACCTCACCTACCGCGGCAAGGATAAGCCAACCAACGTACTGTCATTCCCGTTTGAAGCACCTCCGGGAATGGAAATGCCTCTGCTGGGCGATTTGATCATCTGCCGCCAGGTCGTTGAGCAGGAAGCCGTTGAGCAAGGCAAGCCGCTGGAAGCCCACTGGGCGCATATGGTAGTGCACGGTAGCCTGCATCTGCTGGGCTATGACCATATCGAAGATGAGGAAGCGGAAGAGATGGAAAGCCTCGAGACAGAGATAATGCTTGCTCTGGGCTATGAGGATCCGTACATTTCCGAGAAAGAATAAACGGTAGGGCTTCGGCCCTGCCTTTATAGACGTGAAGTACGACGAGTACACATGCCGTCCGGCGCTGAGTTTACGCGTGACGAGCGACAGTTAAATCAACATGAGAACCCAAACGACGCCATGAGCGACGACAATTCACACAGTAGTGACACAGTAAACAGCAAAAAGGGATTCTTCTCCCTCTTACTCAGCCAGCTTTTCCACGGTGAACCGAAAAACCGTGACGATCTCCTGGCGCTGATCCGTGATTCCGGGCAGAACGAGCTTATCGATGAAGATACGCGCGATATGCTTGAAGGGGTAATGGATATCGCAGACCAACGTGTCCGCGACATCATGATCCCGCGCTCCCAAATGATTACCCTGAAACGCAACCAGACCCTGGACGAATGTCTTGATGTGATCATCGAGTCCGCCCACTCGCGCTTCCCGGTGATCAGTGAGGATAAAGATCACATCGAAGGGATCCTGATGGCCAAAGATCTGCTGCCGTTTATGCGCAGCGACTCTGAAGCCTTCAGCATGGATAAAGTGTTACGCACCGCAGTTGTCGTGCCGGAAAGCAAGCGGGTTGACCGTATGCTGAAGGAGTTCCGCTCCCAGCGCTACCATATGGCCATCGTTATCGATGAGTTTGGCGGCGTGTCGGGTCTGGTGACGATTGAAGACATTCTCGAACTTATCGTCGGCGAAATTGAAGATGAGTATGACGAAGAGGACGATATCGACTTCCGTCAGCTCAGCCGCCACACCTGGACGGTACGCGCGTTGGCCTCTATTGAGGACTTCAACGACGCGTTCGGCACCCACTTCAGCGATGACGAAGTGGACACCATTGGCGGTCTGGTAATGCAGGCCTTTGGCCACCTGCCTGCCCGTGGGGAAACCATCGACATCGATGGTTACCAGTTTAAGGTCGCTATGGCGGACAGCCGTCGTATTATTCAGGTTCACGTTAAAATCCCGGACGATTCCCCACAACCGAAACTGGATGAATAACCTTCATGGCATTTGCCTCATTGCTTGAACGCCAGCGCATTCGTCTGCTGCTGGCGCTACTTTTCGGAGCCAGCGGTACGCTGGCTTTTTCTCCCTATGACTTCTGGCCAGCGGCGATTGTTTCGCTGATAGGGCTGCAGGCGCTGACGCTCAACCGTCGTCCCGTGCAGGCCGCCGCTATTGGTTATTTCTGGGGCTTTGGCCTGTTTGGTACCGGCATTAATTGGGTATACGTCAGCATCGCGCAATTTGGCGGTATGCCGGGCCCGGTCAACGTCTTCCTCGTGGTACTGCTGGCCGCCTATCTATCACTCTATACCGGCCTGTTTGCCGGCATTCTGTCGCGCCTGTGGCCGAAAACCAACTGGGTCCGCGTCGCTATTGCCGCGCCGGTTGTCTGGCAAATCACCGAGTTCCTGCGCGGCTGGGTGCTGACCGGCTTCCCGTGGCTGCAGTTTGGCTACAGCCAGATTGACGGCCCGCTGAAAGGGCTAGCGCCGCTGATGGGCGTTGAGGCCATCAACTTCCTGCTGATGGCAGTAAGCGGCCTGTTAGTGCTGGCATTGGTGACCCGCAACTGGCGTCCGCTGGTGGTGGGCGTCGTGCTCTTCGCCCTGCCGTTCCCGCTGCGCTATATCCAGTGGTATACCCTGCAAACCGACAAAACCACCCAGGTTTCACTGGTACAGGGTAATATTCCGCAGGCCATGAAGTGGGATGAAGGCCAGTTGATTAATACGCTGAAAATCTACCTTGATGCCACCGAACAGGTAATGGGTAAATCGCAGCTGATTATCTGGCCGGAGTCGGCGATTCCGGATCTGGAAATCAACCAGCAGCGCTTCCTGAGCATGATGGATGATTTACTGCGCGCCAAAGACAGCACGCTTATTACCGGTATTGTCGACCAGCGACTCAACAAGCAGAACCGCTACGACACTTACAACACCATCATCACGCTGGGTAAAGACAGCCCGTACAGCTACGAGTCGACCAACCGTTACAACAAAAATCACCTGGTGCCATTTGGTGAGTTTGTGCCGCTAGAGTCGATTCTGCGCCCGCTCGCGCCGTTCTTTGACCTGCCGATGTCGTCATTCAGCCGTGGTCCGTACGTCCAGCCGCAGCTGCAGGCGCATAATCTGAAGCTGACTGCCGCTATCTGCTACGAGATTATTCTCGGCCAGCAGGTGCGCGACAACTTCCGCCCGGACACCAACTTCCTGCTGACTATCTCTAACGATGCGTGGTTTGGTAAGTCTATCGGCCCGTGGCAGCATTTCCAGATGGCACGCATGCGCGCGCTGGAACTGGCGCGTCCGCTGCTGCGTAGCACTAACAACGGCATTACCGCCGTGATTGGCCCGCGCGGTGAAATTCAGGCGATGATCCCGCAGTTCACGCGTCAGGTACTGACCACCAAAGTGACGCCAACCACCGGGCTAACGCCTTATGCTCGCACCGGTGACTGGACGGTATGGCTGATTACCGCGCTGTTTGGTTTTGGTGCGCTGGTGATGAGCCTGCGTCAGCGCCGCAAGTAAAACTCTGCACTACCGAATGTAGGCCGGATAAGGCGGTACGCCGCCATCCGGCAACCGTGCCGTATGGCGCCTGATGGCGCTGCGCTTATCAGGCCTACACGATTTCCCCACCCACAACCTTCCCTCCCAAAGCCCATTCTGGCACGCCAATTGCTTAATATAATCAAGAAGCTGCATAACACCGAATAGCGCAACCGGGTTGCACCGCCGCGACTCATCGGTAGCACCAAAATCGTGCAAACTGCGATTTTTGCCTCAAATCGGTGCGGCGTGCTTCGCAAAAATAAACAATAAGACAGCAAAATCTTTACATTAAGCCAAACTAAATGCTAACAAACACACATAACGCTGCACGCTAAAGACGCAGCGAGAACAACACAACAATCACAATGGGTATCAATGCATCTTTGCCGATGCAGAGGATAAAGGAGTTGGATATGCAATTACGTAAACTGGCCGCCGCCATGCTGGTCATGGGTGTGACCGCTGGCCTGGCGCATGCAGAAGACGCACAACCTGCCGCCGATGCCGCGCAGCAATCGACGCTGGATAAAATTGCTAAAAACGGCGTTATCGTCGTTGGCCACCGCGAATCATCCGTGCCGTTCTCCTACTACGACAACCAGCAGAAAGTGGTCGGTTACTCTCAGGACTACTCCAACGCCATCGTTGACGCTATCAAGAAAAAGCTCAACAACCCGAAACTGGACGTGAAGCTGATTCCAATCACTTCCCAGAACCGTATTCCACTGCTGCAAAACGGCACTTTCGACTTTGAGTGTGGCTCTACCACCAACAACGTCGAACGCCAGAAACAGGCTGCATTCTCCGACACTATCTTCGTGGTCGGTACGCGTCTGCTGGTGAAAAAAGGCGGCCCGATTAAAGACTTCCCGGACCTGAAAGATAAAGCGGTGGTCGTGACCTCCGGTACTACCTCTGAAATTCTGCTGCACAAGCTGAACGACGAGCAAAAAATGAATATGCGCATCATCAGTGCCAAAGACCACGGTGACTCTTTCCGTACGCTGGAAAGCGGTCGTGCAGTGGCGTTTATGATGGATGATGCCCTGCTGGCCGGTGAACGTGCGAAAGCCAAGAAACCAGACAACTGGGAGATCGTCGGCAAACCGCAGTCTCAGGAAGCTTACGGCTGTATGCTGCGTAAAAACGACCCGGACTTCAAAAAGCTGATGGATGACACCATCGCTCAGGCGCAGACCTCAGGTGAAGCGGCGAAATGGTTTGATAAGTGGTTCAAAAACCCAATTCCACCGAAAAACCTGAACATGAACTTTGAGCTGTCAGAAGAGATGAAAACGCTGTTCAAAACGCCAAACGACAAAGCACTTAACTAATTAAAAAAATGGGGCGGATAAATCTGCCCTCTCGATTGTAGTTCAGCACGGACAGACTATACGTCAGGTGGTCGTTCCCCACCTGGCCTGAATACCGCAAAACGCTGTTCCACAATCTTCGAGGGTAGCAGGTCGTACTGCTACCCTTTTTTTTCTGGAGTTCATTATGTCAATAGACTGGAACTGGGGTATCTTTTTACAACAGGCCCCATTCGGCAACACCACCTATCTCGGCTGGCTGTGGAGCGGCTTTCAGGTCACCGTCGCACTCTCGATTACCGCCTGGATTATCGCTTTCCTCGTCGGCTCGCTGTTCGGCATCCTGCGTACCGTTCCTAACCGCTTTCTATCCTCACTCGGCACCTGCTATGTCGAGCTGTTCCGTAACGTCCCGCTGATTGTGCAGTTCTTTACCTGGTACCTCGTGGTGCCGGAATTACTGCCGGAAAATCTCGGCATGTGGTTTAAGTCGGAGTTGGATCCGAACATTCAGTTCTTCCTTTCGTCGATGATCTGTCTGGGTCTGTTTACCGCCGCCCGCGTCTGCGAGCAGGTACGCGCCGCCATTCAGTCGCTGCCGCGCGGGCAGAAGAACGCCGGTCTGGCGATGGGCCTGACGCTTCCGCAAACCTATCGCTACGTGCTGCTGCCGAACGCCTATCGCGTAATTGTGCCGCCGATGACCTCCGAGATGATGAACCTGGTGAAGAACTCGGCCATCGCCTCCACGATTGGTCTGGTCGATATGGCCGCGCAGGCAGGCAAGCTGCTGGATTACTCCGCGCACGCCTGGGAATCTTTTACGGCGATCACCCTCGCCTACGTCTTCATTAACGCCGTGATTATGCTGGTGATGGCGCTGGTGGAACGCAAAATCCGCCTGCCAGGCAATCTGGGAGGTAAATAATGTACGATTTTGACTGGAGTTCGATTGTTCCGTCGATGCCTTACCTGCTGGCAGGTCTGGTTATCACCCTCAAAATTACCGTCACGGCAATTATCATCGGCATCGTCTGGGGCACACTGCTGGCGGTGATGCGCCTGTCGGCGTTTAAACCTATTGCCTGGTTTGCTAAAGCCTACGTCAACGTCTTCCGCTCCGTTCCACTGGTGATGGTGCTGCTGTGGTTCTACCTGATTGTGCCGGGCTTCCTGCAAAACGTGCTCGGGTTGTCACCCAAAAGCGATATCCGCCTGATCTCGGCGATGGTGGCGTTCTCGATGTTTGAAGCCGCCTACTACTCCGAGATTATCCGTGCGGGTATTCAGAGCATCTCGCGCGGGCAATCTAGCGCCGCGCTGGCGCTGGGGATGACCCACTGGCAGTCAATGAAGCTCATCATTCTGCCACAAGCTTTCCGCGCCATGGTGCCACTGCTGCTGACCCAGGGGATTGTCCTGTTCCAGGATACTTCGCTGGTGTACGTCCTGAGCCTCGCGGACTTCTTCCGCACCGCCTCCACGATTGGTGAGCGTGACGGGACTCAGGTAGAAATGATTCTGTTTGCTGGTTTTGTCTATTTTGTGATTAGCCTTAGCGCCTCGCTGCTGGTCAGCTACTTGAAGAAAAGGACCGTATAATGATTACCCTGAAAAACGTCTCTAAATGGTATGGTCACTTTCAGGTGCTGACCGATTGCTCCACGGAAGTGAAAAAAGGCGAAGTGGTGGTAGTGTGCGGGCCGTCCGGCTCCGGCAAATCCACGCTGATTAAAACCGTTAACGGCCTTGAGCCAGTACAGCAGGGCGAAATCCTTGTCAACGGTACTAAGGTCAACGACAAAAAAACCGACCTCGCGAAGCTGCGTTCTCACGTCGGCATGGTGTTCCAGCACTTCGAGCTGTTCCCGCACCTGTCAATCATTGAGAACCTGACGCTGGCGCAGGTTAAAGTTCTGAAACGCGATAAAGCCGCGGCCCGCGACAAAGGCTTAAAGCTGCTCGAGCGCGTAGGGCTTTCGGCTCACGCCAACAAGTTCCCGGCGCAGCTCTCTGGCGGCCAGCAGCAGCGTGTGGCAATCGCCCGTGCGCTCTGTATGGATCCGGTCGCGATGCTGTTTGATGAGCCAACGTCGGCGCTCGATCCAGAGATGATCAATGAAGTACTGGACGTGATGGTCGAGCTGGCCCATGAAGGAATGACCATGATGGTGGTGACCCACGAAATGGGCTTTGCACGCAAAGTGGCCAACCGAGTGATCTTTATGGATGAAGGCAAGATCGTTGAAGATGCCGACAAAGAGGCCTTCTTCGCTAACCCGAAATCTGAACGCGCGAAAGATTTCCTCGCCAAAATTCTCCACTAATCTCAACCTCATGTAGCCCGGCCGAGCGAAGCGACGCCGGGCTACCCTTTTGCGCACCTCATCACGTTTTCGCGTTTCTGCTCTCGTTCATTCCACATACAGGATTTACCCTTGTCACAAAATAATGCTGACAAGGAACCGCTATGGCACTGCCGATTATTCTTGATTGCGACCCGGGTCATGATGACGCGATCGCTATTGTTCTCGCCCTCGCCTCCCCTGAGCTGGAGGTAAAAGCCATCACCTCTTCCGCTGGCAACCAAACGCCGGACAAAACGCTACGTAACGTGTTACGCATGCTGACGCTGCTCCAGCGGCAGGATATTCCGGTCGCCTGCGGCGCGGTAAAGCCGCTGATGCGCGAGCTGATTATTGCCGACAACGTACACGGAGAGAGCGGGCTTGATGGCCCGGCGTTACCTGAGCCGTCCTTTGCGCCGCAGCCATGCACCGCCGTTGAGCTGATGGCCAAAACCCTACGTGAAAGTCCGCAGCAGGTCACTATTGTCTCTACTGGCCCGCAAACCAACGTCGCCCTGCTGCTCAACGGGCACCCGGAACTGCACGCAAAAATCGCCCGCATCGTTATCATGGGTGGTGCGATGACGCTCGGTAACTGGACACCTGCCGCCGAGTTCAACATCTTTGTTGATCCAGAAGCGGCAGAAATCGTCTTCCAGTCAGGTATTCCGGTTGTTATGGCCGGGCTTGATGTGACCCATAAAGCGCAAATCCACGCCGCCGATACCGAACGCTTCCGTGCGATTGGCAACCCGATTTCAACCATTGTTGCCGAACTACTCGACTTCTTTATGGAGTACCACAAGGATGAAAAATGGGGCTTTGTCGGCGCGCCGCTACACGACCCGTGCACCATCGCCTGGCTGCTAAAGCCGGAGATTTTCACCACCGTTGAGCGCTGGGTTGGCGTGGAGACGCAGGGAAAATATACGCAGGGGATGACGGTGGTGGATTACTACTTCCTGACGGGGAATAAACCGAATGCTACGGTCATGGTGGATGTAGACCGCGAGGCGTTTGTTGAACTATTGGCGGAGCGGTTAGCGTTTTACCATTGAGCCTGCCCCGGCGGCGCTGTGCCTGGCCGGGCTACAATCCTTATGTAGCCCGGGCGAACAGTGCCCCCGGGAATACCGATTACGGCTCGAAAGGCCGACGCTGGAACTGGTCATGCCCACACTTCGGGCAGCGCGGCAACACGTCCGGCGTATACACCGCCAGGTGGTAATGACACTTCTCGCACACCAGGTTACCCAACCCCACCACTTCCCCACTGTGATACACCCCGTGATGGTTCAAGTCCTGGAACACCTCGCGCCATTCCAATTGCGTTTTGTCGGTAATATCCACCAGCTCCTGCCAGAGACTTTCTTTGATGACCCGCAGAAATACGCTGTCGGAATCATCTTCCTGGCTTTCGCTATAGCTCATCGCGAACTCTTCGAGGTCACGACGAACGGCGCGCAGCAGTTCATCAATTTCAGTACGCGTTAACTCGCTGGTTTGTGCGACCTTCGCCCGCGCCTGCGCGACCAGGGCATCGATATCGCGTTCACCATTGCGCAGACGTTCCGTCAGCGAACCCACCAATTCACGGTAAATTTGAGCAACCTTGTTCATTGTTTCCTCTCCCAGCCAGTTAACCTCTTCTAATAATAGCCGTTATTTGATTTCTGCTTTGCCAGCTTCACCACAGAGTTGATAAATGACGCCCGGAGCTTTTCGCCGCCTTAACGTGCGAAAGGCTGTTTTGACGTGAACGTTTGGGCTATGCTATGCGGATCTGAAATACCACATCTATAGGCTACATTTGTAGCTGTATTGAAAACAGGATCACTGGCTGCCATGCAAGAGCAATACCGCCCGGAAGAGATAGAATCGAAAGTCCAGCTTCACTGGGATGAGAAGCGCACATTTGAAGTTACTGAAGACGAGAGCAAAGAGAAGTATTACTGCCTGTCGATGCTTCCCTATCCTTCTGGTCGACTACACATGGGCCACGTCCGTAACTACACCATCGGCGACGTTATTGCCCGCTATCAGCGCATGCTGGGCAAAAACGTTCTGCAGCCCATCGGCTGGGATGCGTTCGGCCTGCCGGCTGAAGGTGCGGCGGTAAAAAACAACACCGCGCCTGCGCCATGGACCTACGACAACATCGCGTACATGAAAAACCAGCTCAAAATGCTGGGCTTTGGCTATGACTGGAGCCGCGAGCTGGCCACCTGCACCCCAGAATACTATCGCTGGGAGCAGCAGTTCTTCACCGAGCTGTATAAAAAAGGCCTGGTGTACAAGAAGACCTCTGCGGTGAACTGGTGCCCGAATGACCAGACCGTACTGGCGAACGAGCAGGTTATCGACGGCTGCTGCTGGCGCTGCGATACCAAAGTTGAGCGTAAAGAGATCCCACAGTGGTTTATCAAAATCACCGCTTACGCTGACGAACTGCTGCGCGATCTGGACAACCTGGATCAGTGGCCTGACACCGTGAAAACGATGCAGCGCAACTGGATCGGCCGTTCCGAAGGGGTTGAAATCTCCTTTGACGTTAACGACTACGCCAACAAGCTGACCGTTTACACCACCCGTCCAGATACCTTTATGGGCTGCACCTATCTGGCCGTTGCTGCGGGTCACCCGCTGGCACAGCAGGCTGCGGCTAACAACCCAGCCCTGGCCGCTTTCGTCGACGAATGCCGCAACACCAAAGTGGCTGAAGCCGATATGGCGACCATGGAGAAAAAAGGCGTCGACACCGGCTTTAAGGCTATTCATCCGCTGACCGGTGAAGCGATCCCGGTATGGGCGGCAAACTTCGTACTGATGGAGTACGGTACTGGTGCAGTGATGGCCGTTCCGGGTCACGATCAGCGCGACTATGAATTTGCGACTAAATACGGCCTGAACATCAAGCCAGTTATCCTTGCCGCAGACGGCAGCAAGCCGGATCTCTCCGAGCAGGCGCTGACCGAAAAAGGCACCCTGTTTAACTCCGGCGAGTTCGACGGCCTGAGCTTTGAAGACGGCTTCAACGCTATTGCTGACAAACTGACGGCGATGGGTGTGGGCGAGCGTAAAGTGAACTACCGTCTGCGCGACTGGGGCGTATCCCGTCAGCGCTACTGGGGTGCGCCAATCCCAATGGTTACGCTGGAAGACGGCACCGTGCTGCCAACTCCAGAAGATCAGTTGCCGGTTATCCTGCCGGAAGATGTGGTCATGGACGGCATCACCAGCCCGATCAAAGCTGACCCAGAGTGGGCAAAAACCACCGTTAACGGCATGCCTGCGCTGCGTGAAACCGACACCTTCGACACCTTCATGGAATCGTCATGGTACTACGCGCGCTACACCTGCCCGCAGTATCAGGAAGGCATGCTGGATTCTAAAGCGGCAAACTACTGGCTGCCGGTTGATATCTACATTGGCGGTATCGAACACGCCATCATGCACCTGCTCTACTTCCGCTTCTTCCACAAACTGATGCGCGATGCGGGTATGGTGAACTCTGACGAACCGGCTAAACAGCTGCTGTGTCAGGGCATGGTGCTGGCAGACGCCTTCTACTACGTGGGCACAAACGGCGAACGTAACTGGGTTTCTCCGGTTGACGCTATCGTTGAGCGCGACGAGAAAGGCCGTATCGTGAAAGCGAAGGACGCGGCGGGCCATGAACTGGTGTATACCGGCATGAGCAAAATGTCCAAGTCCAAAAACAACGGCATCGACCCACAGGTCATGGTTGAGCGTTACGGCGCGGATACCGTGCGCCTGTTCATGATGTTTGCGTCTCCAGCGGATATGACTCTGGAATGGCAGGAATCTGGCGTTGAAGGGGCAAACCGCTTCCTGAAACGTGTCTGGAAACTGGTCTATGAACACACCGCTCAGGGTCCGGTTGCGGCGCTGAACGTAGAGGCGTTAACGGAAGATCAGCAGGCGCTGCGCCGTGACGTTCATAAAACTATTGCTAAAGTTACCGATGATATCGGTCGTCGTCAGACCTTCAACACCGCCATCGCGGCGATTATGGAGCTGATGAACAAGCTGGCGAAAGCACCGCAGGAAGGCGAGCAGGACAGAGCGCTGATCCAGGAAGCGCTGCTGGCCGTCGTGCGTATGCTCAACCCGTTCACCCCACACGTTAGCTTTACGCTGTGGCAGGAACTGGGCGGCGAAGGCGATATCGATAACGCACCGTGGCCGGTGGCTGACGAGAAAGCGATGGTGGAAAACACCACGCTGGTCGTTGTTCAGGTCAACGGTAAAGTTCGCGGTAAAATCACCGTTGCGGTTGATGCAACTGAAGAGCAAGTTCGTGAACGTGCAGGCCAGGAACACCTGGTTGCGAAATACCTTGAGGGCGTAACCGTGCGTAAAGTGATTTACGTACCGGGCAAGCTGCTTAACCTGGTCGTTGGCTAAGCGCGGGAGGAAGCGTGCGATACCTGACAACATTGTTGTTATCTTTGGCGGTGCTGGTCACCGCCGGGTGTGGCTGGCATCTGCGTAGTACTACGCAGGTGCCGGACGAAATGAAAACACTGATTTTCCAGTCTAGCGATCCAAACGGCCCTCTGAGCCGCGCAGTTCGTGAACAGCTGAGAACGAGTGGCATTACCGTGCTTGATCAAAGCACAACGCGCCAGGACGTCCCGTCCCTGCGTCTGGGTTCATTCGGCCTCCAGCAGGATACGGCTTCCGTGTTCCAGAATGGTCAAACGGCTGAATATCAGATGGTGATGACGGTTAACGCCACGGTGCTCATCCCAGGTCAGGATATTTTCCCTATCTCGACCAAAGTGTATCGTTCGTTCTTCGACAACCCGCAGAAAGCGCTGGCGAAAGACAGTGAGCAGGGCATGATCGTACAAGAGATGTACCAGAAAGCGGCCGAACAGTTGATTCGTAAGCTGCCAAGCGTACACATTGCCGATGCCAAAGAGAGTGCGGATAATCAGGCGACCCAGCCTGCCGCCAGCTCTCGTGTATCAACTACTCTGGGTAACTGATGATTCGGTTGTACCCAGAACAACTCCGCGCGCAGCTCTCTGAAGGGCTGCGCGCGGCGTATCTCCTGCTCGGTAATGACCCCCTCTTCCTCCAGGAAAGCCAGGACGCCATTCGGCATGCCGCCGTTAGCGAAGGCTTTATCGAGCACCATACCTTCACGCTTGACGCCAGCACCGACTGGAACGAGCTTTTTTCCCTCTGCCAGGCGATGAGCCTGTTCGCCAGCCGCCAGACGCTGCTCCTGCTGCTGCCTGAAAACGGCCCTAACGCCGCGATCAACGAACAGCTCGCCACGCTGGTAAGTCTGCTGCACGACGATCTCCTGCTGATTATTCGCGGCAACAAACTGACCAAAGCGCAGGAAAACGCCGCCTGGCTAACCGCACTGGCGACCCGTGCCGTGCAGATTAGCTGCCAGACGCCGGAACCCGCGAATTTGCCGCGCTGGCTAGCTAACCGCGCGAAGCAAAACAACCTGCAGCTTGATGAACCGGCAAGCCAGCTGCTCTGCTACTGCTATGAAGGCAACCTGCTGGCGCTGTCGCAGGCGCTGGAGCGGCTGTCGCTGCTGTGGCCGGACGGCAAGCTGACGCTGCCTCGCGTAGAGCAGGCCGTCAACGATGCCGCGCACTTTACCCCTTTCCACTGGGTCGATGCCCTGTTAGCTGGCAAGAGCAAACGCGCGCTGCATATCCTGCAGCAGCTACGTCTGGAAGGCAGCGAGCCGGTTATCCTGCTGCGCACCATACAGCGTGAACTGCTTATGCTGGTGACCTTAAAGCGTCAGAGCGCACACACCCCGCTGCGCTCGTTGTTTGATAAGCATCGGGTCTGGCAAAACCGTCGCGGCATGGTGGGCGATGCGCTTAACCGTCTTAGCGCCGCACAGCTTCGTCAGGCCGTGACGCTGTTAAGTCACGCAGAGCTGACGCTGAAACAGGATTACGGTCAGTCGGTCTGGGCTGAACTGGAAAGTTTGTCGCTGCTGCTTTGTCATAAAGCACTGGCCGACGTTTTTATCGATGGATGATATGGCAAAACTACAGGCGCTTTTCGGCGGGACCTTCGATCCCATTCACTACGGTCACCTCAAACCAGTAGAGATTCTGGCTAACCAGATAGGCCTGTCTCGGGTCATCATTATGCCTAATAACGTGCCGCCGCACCGTCCGCAGCCGGAAGCCACTAGCGAACAGCGTAAGTTTATGGTCGAGCTGGCCATTGCCGATAAGCCGCTGTTCGTGCTCGACGAACGCGAACTGCGCCGTGACACGCCGTCCTGGACGGCAGATACGCTGCAGGAGTGGCGACAGGAACAGGGTCCAGAGCAACCGCTCGCCTTTATCATCGGTCAGGATTCGCTGCTTACCTTCCCAAGCTGGGAGCGCTACGAGACGATTCTCGACAACGCTCACCTGCTGGTCACGCGTCGGCCGGGCTATCCGTTGACTATGAAGCAGGAGGAGCACCAGCAGTGGCTGGATCGTCACCTCACCAGCAACATCGAAGATCTGCACAATCAGCCTGCGGGGAAGATTTATCTCGCAGAAACGCCGTGGTTTGATGTATCCGCCACGCTGATTCGCGAACGCTTAGAGCGCGGTGAGTCCTGTGAAGAGATGATGCCGGAGGCTGTACTCTCTTACATCATCAATCAGGGGCTGTATCACCACGGCGCTTAGCGTCATACATCAGGGGAAGCGCGATGAAAATCTGGCTGGTACGCCACGGTGAAACCGAAGCCAACGTGGCAGGACTGTACAGTGGCCACGCGCCGACACCGCTCACCGTTAAAGGCCAGCAGCAGGCTGAACGCCTCGGCGAGATGCTGCATCAGGTGCCCTTCGACCGCGTACTGTGTAGCGAACTGGAGCGCACCCAGCACACGGCGCGCCTGCTGCTGGGCGAGCGACAAATCCCTGTCACCCCTCACCCGCTGCTGAATGAAATGTTTTTCGGCGACTGGGAGATGCGCCATCACCGCGATCTTCAGATTGAAGATAAAGACAACTACGCCGCCTGGTGCGCCGACTGGCAGCACGCCGCCCCGACCAACGGCGAAGGTTTCCCCGATTTCTCCCGCCGCGTTTCAGCGTTTGCCGCCGAACTTGCCCGCTATGATGACCGTAACCTGCTGATCGTCAGCCATCAGGGCGTGCTCAGCCTGCTGACTGCGCTGTTGCTCGGCATGCCGATGGCCGGAATGTGGCATTTCCGTATTGACCACGGCGCGTGGAGCGTTATTGATTTTTCAGCGGAATTTGTCACCCTCCGGGTGCTCAATAGTCGCGCAATCTGGCTGCCGGAAGCGGAATAAAACGGATTTCTGCATCAGACCTCCGTCCACCCATTGACACACGTTGCAAGGCTGTTATCCTCCGCAGCCAGAATCATCCCCCTCCAACACTTGTGGACAGAAATTGTTTTACAAAAATGGCGATGCAATCGGCGCTAAGGGATGGGATGATAGCCCGCCAGAACGCCCGTTCGGTGATTTTTTGTCCCGATAATATTTTCAATTCGGGTATACTGTCAGGCTGTTTAATACCGTTTATCTTCACACCCCAGGGGGAACACTTGCAGGGTAAAGAACTCCAGGATTTTGTTGTCGACAAAATTGATGATTTGAAAGGTCAGGACATCATCGCTATTGATGTTAAAGGTAAATCCAGCATCACTGATTGCATGGTTATCTGTACTGGCACCTCCAGCCGCCACGTAATGTCCATTGCCGACCATGTGGTCCAGGAATCCCGCGCCACCGGTTTGCTGCCGATGGGCGTTGAAGGCGAAAACACCGGCGACTGGATTGTTGTTGATTTAGGCGATGTCATTGTCCATGTCATGCAGGAAGACAGCCGTCGCCTGTATGAACTGGAAAAGCTCTGGGGTTAAGTTGTGAAGCTGCAGTTAGTCGCCGTCGGCACCAAAATGCCGGATTGGGTACAAACCGGATTTACCGAATACCTTCGTCGTTTTCCGAAAGATATGCCGTTTGAACTGGTGGAAATTCCTGCCGGTAAGCGCGGTAAAAACGCGGACATCAAACGTATTCTGGATAAAGAGGGCGAGTTAATGCTCGCCGCCGCAGGAAAAAACCGCATCGTCACGCTGGATATTCCAGGTAAGCCCTGGGATACGCCGCAGCTTGCACGTGAACTGGAACGCTGGAAAGGTGACGGTCGTGACGTTAGCCTGCTTATCGGCGGCCCAGAAGGTCTTTCCCCGGCATGCAAAGCCGCAGCAGAACAAAGTTGGTCGCTCTCCACGCTGACGCTCCCGCACCCGCTTGTGCGCGTGTTGGTTGCCGAAAGCCTTTATCGGGCGTGGAGCATCACCACCAACCACCCTTACCACCGCGAGTAATGAGACCTAGGTAGATTAAGCAGCGAATGAAACTACAGAATTCTTTTCGCGACTATACGGCAGAGTCCGCGCTATTTGTGCGCCGGGCGGTGGTCGCTTTTTTGGGAATTTTGCTGCTTACCGGCGTGCTGATTGCCAACCTCTACAATTTGCAGATCGTTCGTTTTACCGACTACCAGACGCGTTCTAACGAAAACCGTATCAAGCTGGTGCCTATCGCGCCGAGCCGCGGCATTATTTACGATCGTAACGGTACGCCGCTGGCGCTTAACCGCACCATCTACCAGCTGGAAATCATGCCGGAAAAAGTCGACAGCGTGCAGGAGACCATTGATGGCCTGCGCAGCGTTGTCGATCTTTCCGATGACGACATTGCCGCCTTTAAAAAAGAGCGCGCACGTTCGCACCGCTTTACCTCTATCCCACTGAAAACCAACCTCACCGAAGTACAGGTGGCGCGCTTTGCCGTCAACCAGTACCGCTTCCCGGGCGTTGAGGTTAAAGGCTATAAGCGACGCTTCTATCCGTATGGTTCTGCCCTGACCCACGTTATCGGCTACGTCTCAAAAATTAACGATAAAGACGTCGACCGCCTCGATAAAGACGGCAAGCTGGCCAACTATGCGGCAACCCATGATATCGGCAAGCTGGGCATTGAGCGCTATTACGAAGATATGCTGCACGGGCAGACCGGCTACGAAGAGGTTGAAGTCAACAACCGCGGCCGCGTTATCCGTCAGTTGAAAGAAGTACCGCCGCAGGCAGGTCACGATATCTACCTGACGCTCGACCTCAAACTGCAGCAGTATATCGAGACGCTACTGGCCGGTAGCCGTGCCGCCGTGGTGGTCACTGACCCTCGCAACGGCAGTATTCTGGCGCTGGTCTCAATGCCAAGCTACGACCCTAACCTGTTCGTTGATGGCATCTCCAGTAAAGACTACAGCGGCCTGTTAAACGATCCGAATACACCGCTGGTCAACCGCGCTACCCAGGGGGTTTACCCTCCGGCCTCCACGGTGAAACCGTATGTGGCGGTCTCCGCCATGAGCGCAGGCGTAATTAACCGCAATACCAGCCTGTTTGACCCAGGGTGGTGGCAGCTTCCTGGTTCAGAAAAACGCTACCGTGACTGGAAAAAATGGGGCCACGGCCACCTGAACGTCACCAAAGCGCTGGAAGAGTCCGCGGATACCTTCTTCTATCAGGTCGCCTATGATATGGGTATTGACCGTCTGTCAGAATGGATGAGTAAGTTCGGCTATGGTGACTATACCGGTATCGACCTTGCGGAAGAGCGTTCCGGTAATATGCCAACCCGTGAATGGAAGCTTAAACGCTTTAAAAAACCGTGGTATCAGGGCGATACCATTCCGGTGGGGATCGGCCAGGGTTACTGGACGGCAACTCCTATCCAGATGAGCAAAGCGCTGATGATCCTGATTAACGATGGCATCATCAAAACGCCTCACCTGCTGGCTAGCACCGTCGAAGAAGGCAAGAAAGTGCCGTGGATACAGCCACAGGAGCCGCCGATAGGCGATATTCATTCCGGCTACTGGGAAATTGCCAAAGACGGGATGTTCGGCGTTGCCAACCGTGGCAACGGTACCGCGCATAAATATTTCGCCAGCGCACCGTATAAGATTGCGGCCAAGTCTGGTACTGCGCAGGTCTTTGGTCTGAAAGCTAACGAAACGTATAACGCCCACCGTATTGCGGAGCGTCTGCGTGACCACAAATTAATGACCGCGTTTGCGCCATATAACGACCCACAGGTTGCGGTCGCTATTATTTTAGAAAACGGTGGTGCTGGCCCGGCGGTCGGTACCATCATGCGTCAAATTCTTGATCACATCATGCTGGGCGATAACAACACCGATTTACCGGCTGAAAACCCAGCGGCCGCCGCGGCGGAGGACCAATAAACATGACGGATAATCCGAACAAAAAATCGTTCTGGGATAAGATCCACCTCGACCCAGCTATGCTGCTCATTCTGCTGGCGCTGCTGACCTACAGCGCGCTGGTTATCTGGAGCGCTAGCGGCCAGGACATGGGCATGATGGAACGTAAAATCGGCCAGATTGCGATGGGCCTCGTTATCATGATTGTGATGGCGCAGATCCCACCGCGTGTGTACGAAGGCTGGGCGCCGTGGCTCTATATCTTCTGTATTATACTGCTGGTCGCAGTAGACGCCTTCGGGGCGATCTCCAAAGGGGCACAGCGCTGGCTGGATCTCGGTATCGTCCGCTTCCAGCCGTCGGAAATTGCCAAGATCGCAGTACCGCTCATGGTCGCGCGTTTTATCAACCGCGATGTTTGTCCGCCGACGCTGAAGAACACCGGCATTGCGCTGGTGCTGATCTTCCTGCCGACCCTGCTGGTTGCCGCGCAGCCTGACCTTGGTACCTCAATCCTGATCGCCCTGTCCGGCCTGTTCGTGCTGTTCCTCGCGGGCTTAAGCTGGCGCCTGATTCTGGTCGCCGTACTGCTGGTCGCCGCCTTTATCCCGATTCTGTGGTTCTTCCTGATGCACGACTATCAGCGGCAGCGCGTCATGATGTTAATGGATCCGGAATCAGACCCACTCGGCGCGGGCTACCACATTATTCAGTCTAAAATCGCCATTGGTTCCGGCGGCCTGCGCGGCAAAGGCTGGCTGCACGGTACACAATCGCAGCTCGAATTCCTGCCGGAGCGCCACACCGACTTTATCTTCGCGGTTCTCTCCGAAGAACTGGGGCTTATCGGCATCCTTATCCTATTAGCGCTCTACGTCCTGCTGATTATGCGCGGGCTGTGGATTGCCGCCCAGGCGCAAACTTCCTTCGGCCGCGTTATGGCCGGTGGTTTAATGCTGATTTTATTCGTTTATGTCTTCGTAAATATTGGTATGGTAAGTGGCATCTTGCCGGTGGTTGGCGTGCCGCTACCGCTGGTCAGCTACGGGGGCTCCGCCCTGATCGTACTGATGGCCGGGTTCGGTATCGTGATGTCGATACATACACACAGAAAAATGTTGTCAAAAAGCGTCTAAGGGGTGCTCAATGCGTAAGCAATGGCTTGGGATCTGCATAGCGGCAGGGCTGCTGGCGGCTTGTTCGAGCGATGATGGTCAACAACAAACCGTATCTGCACCACAACCTGCGGTATGTAACGGCCCGTCGGTCGAAATCAGCGGGGCCGATCCGCACTTTGAACCCCTGAATGCGACTGCGAATCAGGACTACGAACGTGACGGCAAGAAATACAAAGTCGTTCAGGATCCGTCAAACTTCAGCCAGGCGGGCCTCGCTGCCATTTACGACGCTGAACCGGGCAGCAATCTGACCGCCAGCGGCGAAGCGTTTGACCCGACGCAGTTGACGGCGGCGCACCCGACGTTACCGATTCCAAGCTACGCGCGTATCACCAACCTGGCCAACGGCCGGATGATCGTCGTACGCATTAACGATCGCGGCCCTTATGGCAACGATCGTGTGATTTCGCTCTCCCGTGCGGCAGCGGATCGCCTGAACACCTCCAATAACACCAAGGTCCGTATCGACCCGATTATTGTGGCACAGGATGGTTCGCTTTCCGGTCCTGGCATGGCCTGTACCACCGTGGCCAAACAGACCTATGCGTTGCCAAGCCGTCCAGACCTGAGCGGCGGTATGGGCAGCGCCTCTTCCGCCCCGCAGGCGGCAGCGCCGCAGGGAGATATCCGCCCTATCAGCAACGATACGCTGACCCCAGCAAACAGCGGTGATGGGGCCCCGGTGAAAAGCGGCGGCTTCCTTGGCGCCCCTACGCCGTTAAACAGCGGCGTTCTCGAAGAGCCAGCACCGACGCCAGCTCCAGCGGCAACACCATCGGCAGCCGCGCCAGTGACGGCGCCTGCAGCTGCAGTAGCAGCACCGGCCGCCGCAGCACCAGCCGCCGCAGCAACCGCCGCACCTGCCGCCACCGGCGATTTCGTCGTGCAGGTTGGTGCCGTAAGCGATCAGGCGCGCGCGCAGCAGTATCAACAGCGCTTAAGCCAGCAGTTTTCCGTACCGGGCCGTGTCACACAAAACGGTGCGGTCTGGCGTATTCAGCTAGGCCCGTTCAGCAGCAAAGGCGAAGCCAGCACCATACAGCAACGTTTGCAGAGTGAAGCACAGCTGCAATCGTTTATTACTCACGCCAACTAGAACGCTCAGAGGTATCCGATTCTTCGTATATGTAAAAGTCATTAACAAAGTCATATGCGATGTCGGATGCCTGTCTGCAGGGCATTTGCTATAGTAAGGCACTTTTTTAACTCCATCACGGATGTCGTTGTTTTGACCATGAAGACCTCTTTTTTCGCTCGCTTACTCATTCCGGCGCTCTCCGTCGCAGCACTCTCTTCCGCTGCCCACGCCGATGACCTGAACATCAAAACCATGATTCCAGGCGTTCCGCAGATTGACGCGGAATCCTACATTCTTATTGATTACAACTCCGGTAAAGTGCTGGCTGAGCAAAATGCTGACAGCCGTCGCGACCCGGCGAGCCTGACCAAAATGATGACCAGCTACGTCATCGGCCAGGCGATGAAAGCAGGTAAATTTAAAGAGTCCGATCTGGTCACCATCGGCAACGATGCCTGGGCCACCGGCAACCCGGTATTCAAAGGCTCTTCCCTGATGTTCCTGAAACCTGGCATGCAGGTTCCGGTATCCCAACTGATCCGCGGGATTAACCTGCAGTCCGGTAACGATGCCTGTGTCGCAATGGCCGACTACGTCGCCGGTAGCCAGGACGCTTTTGTTGGGCTGATGAACAGCTACGTAACCGCGCTGGGTCTGCAGAACACCCACTTCCAGACCGTTCACGGCCTGGATGCAGATGGTCAGTACAGCTCCGCGCGTGATATGGCGATGATCGGCCAGGCGCTGATCCGCGATGTGCCGAACGAATACACCATCTACAAAGAAAAAGAGTTCACCTTTAACGGTATCCGTCAGTTGAACCGTAACGGTCTGCTGTGGGACAACAGCCTGAACGTCGACGGCATCAAAACCGGCCACACCGATAAAGCAGGCTACAACCTGGTCGCTTCCGCAACCGAAGGTCAAATGCGCCTGGTTTCTGCCGTCATGGGCGGGCGTACCTATAAAGGTCGTGAAACCGAAAGTAAAAAACTGCTGACCTGGGGCTTCCGTTTCTTCGAAACCGTGAACCCAATTAAAGCCGGTAAAGAGTTCGCCTCTGAACCAGCCTGGTTTGGTGATACCGACCGTGCCTCACTGGGCGTGGATAAAGACGTATACCTGACCATCCCACGCGGCCGTATGAAAGATCTGAAGGCGAGCTACGTGCTGACCACCAGCGAGCTGCACGCGCCGCTGCAGAAAAACCAGGTTGTGGGTACTATCAACTTCCAGTTGGATGGCAAAACCATCGATCAGCGTCCTCTGGTAGTGCTGCAGGAAATTCCTGAAGGCAACTTCTTCGGTAAGATCATTGATTATATTAAATTAATGTTCCACCACTGGTTTGGTTAAAAATCACCCACTTGAAAGTGTGATTTCCATCCCCATATACTATGCATAGTAAAAACAACTCCCGCACATTTGCGGGAGTTGTTCTTTTTCAACACTGGAGCTGACATGAAAACCAAACTGAACGAACTGCTTGAATTCCCTACACCATTTACTTACAAAGTAATGGGTCTGGCGAAACCTGAGCTGGTTGACCTGGTGGTTGAAGTGGTACAGCGCCATGCGCCAGGTGACTACTCTCCGCAGATAAAACCGAGCAGCAAAGGCAATTACCACTCGGTGTCCATTACCATCAATGCAACCCACATTGAGCAGGTAGAAACGCTGTACGAAGAGTTGGGCAATATCGAAATCGTCCGTATGGTGCTGTAATCGCATCACCGTTACCCGGCACTGCCGGGTAACGCCTCTCCCCTCCTCCCTGTGATATACTCTGCGTCCATCATTTCCCCTCTCTGCGGAGACGCTGTTTTGGACTTAAATACCCTCCTGATCCGTCAACTTGGCCTGCAGCCTTACGAACCGGTTTCCCAGGCAATGCATGATTTTACCGATAGCCGCGATGAATCCACGCTGGATGAAATCTGGCTGGTAGAGCATCAGCCCGTCTTCACCCAGGGCCAGGCAGGTAAAGCCGAACATGTGCTGGTGCCCGGCGATATTCCGGTCATTCAGAGCGACCGCGGCGGCCAGGTGACCTATCACGGACCCGGTCAGCAGGTGATGTACGTCCTGTTAAACCTCAAGCGCCGAAAGCTTGGTGTACGCGAACTGGTCACACTGTTAGAGCAGACGGTGGTCAATACGCTGGCGGAGGTGGGGATCGAAGCGCACCCTCGTGCCGATGCGCCAGGGGTATACGTAGGGGAGAAAAAGATCTGTTCGTTGGGGCTACGTATCCGTAAAGGCTGTTCATTCCACGGCCTGGCGCTGAATATCGCGATGGACCTGTCACCGTTCCTGAGAATTAACCCTTGCGGTTATGCGGGAATGGAAATGGCCCAGGTGTCACAGTGGGTGGATGACGCAACGCCGGAAAATATATCACCTCGTCTGGTCTCCCACTTTTTAGCTTTGCTAAACAATCCACCTCACGAATATATTCACGCTTAATATATGATACATCCTGACCCAATAATCCGTTGGGTCATTCACTATCTTTTCATCTCCCTCTTTACAATAACGGCAAGTTTCTCTATTTTTTCTGCTTAATTTCGCCATAAAGTGCATCGCAACGCTCACTTTCGCGCAATGACACGCATAACGACATAGATACCAGCAATGTATTAGCAACATTAATGCATTGAGTATTAACGTAAAAATCACGTTTTTACCTTGCGATTCTGCGTTTCTCAGAATAATAATAATATTATTATTCTCAACTATCATTCATGGAGTGAATGAATACGGAGTAAGCAGTGTGGATTATAACGATAAGCCCGAAAATAAAACTAACCTCAACGTTGAAAATGAGACACCACAAATCTTCCGCACGCTGCGTAATATTGACCTCAATTTATTGACCATATTTGAAGCGGTCTACGTGCATAAAGGTATCGTCAACGCCGCGAAAATACTGAATCTCACCCCTTCAGCGATAAGCCAATCGATTCAGAAACTTAGACTGCTCTTTCCCGACCCTCTCTTTATTCGCAAAGGCCAGGGCGTCACTCCAACGGCGTACGCTACCCATCTTCATGAATATATCAGTCAGGGGCTGGAGTCGATTCTCGGCGCGTTGGATCTGAACGGCAGCTATGACAAGCAACGAGTGATTACTATCGGCACCGCCGCCTCGGTGGGTGCTATCGTGATGCCGGTTATCTATCAGGTTGTGAAGAAGACCTACCCCCAGGTGCTATTGAGAAACGTGGCCGTTACCGATGCCAACGCACAGCTCAGCCAGTTCCAGACCGATTTAATTATCGATAATCATGAACACAACAACCCTCGAACGCTGGGCCGTCATGCGCTGTTCAGCGACAAGCTGGTGCTGGTATGCCGCAACGACCACCCGGCTCTGGAAGAATCCCCCTCTCTGGACACGCTGATGCAGTATGAACACACGCTGCTGACAATGGACGGTGCGGGGCAAAACGACCAGTACCGGCGGATTCGCGACATGCTGCCCGATCGCCAGGTCAGCGTGAGCAGTTACAATTTGTTTACCATCGCGTCACTGATCGCCTCAAGCAACCTGATTGGCATTATGCCGCTGCGCTTTTACCATATCTTCAGACAGTGCTGGCCGCTGCAAACGCTGGACTTTACGCCGCTCCAGCATGAACGCGTCGACTTTTCATTGCATTACAATAAGCTCAGCCTGCGTGACCCGGTAATGCAAAACATTATCAACGTCATCCATCAGGCGTTCTGAACCTCGTACTCCTCATCTTTGCTGGCCGGCAAAAAAGCATTATTCAACAACTATTTTACAATTTGCCGGCACAGTAGGCTGCTTTGTACCCCATTTAAATGGTATACTGCCTGCCATAAATTCAAAAATAGTTGATAAATACAACATTCCCTTGAATTGAAACGCTTTCCCTCGATACTCGGAACTGGAACACGTACGCTATGAGTAAACCCATTGTGATGGAACGCGGTGTTAAGTACCGCGATGCCGATAAAATGGCCCTTATCCCGGTTAAAAACGTGGCAACAGAGCGCGAAGCGCTGCTGCGAAAACCGGAATGGATGAAAATTAAACTTCCGGCAGACTCCTCCCGTATCCAGGGTATCAAAGCGGCCATGCGTAAAAATGGCCTGCACTCCGTCTGTGAAGAAGCCTCCTGCCCAAACCTGGCAGAATGTTTTAACCACGGCACCGCGACCTTTATGATTCTGGGCGCTATCTGTACCCGCCGCTGCCCGTTCTGCGACGTTGCACACGGTCGCCCGGTCGCCCCAGATGCGAATGAACCACAAAAACTGGCCCAGACCATTGCGGACATGGGGCTGCGCTATGTGGTTATTACCTCAGTGGACCGCGATGACCTGCGTGACGGCGGCGCTCAGCACTTTGCTGACTGCATCTCCGCCATTCGCGAAAAGAATCCGACCATTAAGATTGAAACGCTGGTGCCGGACTTCCGTGGCCGTATGGATCGCGCGTTAGAGATCCTGACCGCAACCCCTCCAGACGTCTTCAACCATAACCTGGAAAACGTGCCGCGTATCTACCGCCACGTGCGCCCAGGGGCTGACTATAACTGGTCACTGAAGCTGCTGGAGCGCTTTAAAGAAGCGCACCCGGAAATTCCAACCAAATCTGGTTTGATGGTGGGTCTGGGCGAAACTAACGCCGAGATCGTTGAAGTTATGCGTGACCTGCGTCGCCACGGCGTTACTATGCTGACGCTCGGTCAGTATCTGCAACCAAGCCGTCACCACCTGCCGGTGCAACGTTACGTCAGCCCGGATGAGTTCGAAGAGATGAAAGCCGAAGCGCTGGCGATGGGCTTCACCCACGCGGCCTGTGGCCCATTCGTGCGTTCGTCCTATCACGCCGACCTTCAGGCCAAAGGCCTTGAAGTGAAATAAGGTCTGATACCCGCGACAAAAAGCCGCTCTCTGCTGATAGCGGCTTTTTTTATGGTTTAATAAGAAATATATTGTTGCAATAAGACAACATTAGAAATGTTATTTCCATGAAAAAGGGCTACAACGTACTTACGCTGTAGCCCCTTCCGCAGGCGGCTAAACCTGCGCATGGCGCGCTACATCAGCACACCATGTGAAACGCTGCCCTGCTTACTCTTTATGAGAGAGTTTTTCTGCCGGGGTTTCTTCTGCGCTTTTCTGCGCCGTGGTTTCATCATCATTCATGGCTTTCTTGAAGCCTTTGATGGCTGAACCCAAATCCCCACCCAGAGTCCGTAATTTTTTGGTACCAAACACCAGAACAATCAGTGCTGCCACTACCAGCAGTTTGGTAATACTAATCTCACCCATAGATACCTTCTTCTCAAAAACAGGCTGCAGAATGCGCCACATCACTGTCATTTATTAACGGTCATCTGGCGCGTGCACACAATAGCAATCTGTAACAAGGTGAATCAAGCATTGTTTAAAAAAACGTCACGTTAATTGCGGTAGCGCAAAGCGTCTATTTTTCAGCACCGGAAGCTGCTGGCGAACGTTCAAAAGATGTTCGCGCTGAATCTCCGAAATAATCAACTGCGGCTCTGCCGTCGCACCTGCCAGCGTCACGCCAAGCGGATCGATAATTCGGCTTTGACCAATATTTCGCGTACCGCACTCCCCGCTCGCCACCACGTAACAGGTGGTATCTAACGCGCGTGCCGCAAGCAGCGTCGCCCAGTGATGCTCTTTCAGTGGCCCGCGCACCCAGGCCGCCGGAAGCGCCAGAATCTCAGCCCCCTGGAGCGCCAGCGTCATCGCCAGTTCCGGAAAACGCAGGTCGTAGCAGGTCATCAGGCCAACCTTAACATCTTCAACCTCAATGAGCGGCGGCAACGCCTCACCAGCATCCACCCGCTTTGACTCCTGAATGGAGAACGCGTCATAGAGGTGGAGCTTGTGATAATGGGCAATAACTTCGCCACCACGTAGCGCCACCAGCGTGTTTCGCGCACGGTCTTCCCCTGACGGCGTGTGGATAGTCAGCACGGTGGTCAATGCATCACTACGGCTTTGCGCCAGCAGTACCTGCATAAAGCCGCCGTCCAACGCCTGAGCCGACCTGACGGACATATCCGGGTCATTATCACTGCGCGCCAGCAGCGCCTCTGGCAGCACCAGCAAAGACGTTCCAGCTTCTGCCGCCGAGCGCATCAGCGCGACGCAGCGTTGCGCATTAACCTGCCACTCCGGCGTCACGACAAACTGCCCTGCTGCTACCCGCATCCGCACACCTCAGCTTTTACTAATATATCAATATGATGAATACTGATGAGTATATAGCCAGATTCACCCGTTCAACGCTACACTGGCAGCATTAATTGAAAATGGCAGGAAACTCGCATGATGCAACTGTTGTTGGCCGTTTTTATCGGCGGAGGTACCGGCAGCGTCGCTCGCTGGCTGCTGAGCATGAGATTTAATCCTATGCACCAAACCATCCCGCTAGGCACGCTGACGGCTAACCTGGTCGGGGCGTTTATCATCGGCGCAGGGCTGGCATGGTTTAACCGTCTGCCGCATATTGACCCGGTCTGGAAACTGCTTATCACCACCGGCTTTTGCGGCGGATTGACGACCTTCTCCACCTTCTCGGCCGAAGTCGTCTTCCTGCTACAGGAAGGAAAAGTGAGCTGGGCGCTGCTGAACGTTGCGGTGAACCTGCTGGGCTCATTCGCCATGACCGCCGCAGCATTCTGGTTGTTTAGCGCCAGCCGCTAGAAAAAGGATAAAAAAAACCCGCATTTAAGCGGGTTTTGAATTCTGAACTGCTATTTTTCGCTTAGAGAGCGATGACGTTAGCAGCAGAAGGGCCTTTGGCACCGTTAGTGATTTCGAACTCTACGCGCTGACCTTCAGCCAGAGTTTTAAAACCATTGGTCTGGATTGCAGAGAAGTGTACGAATACGTCTTTGCTGCCATCTTCCGGAGTAATGAAACCGAATCCTTTGGACTCATTAAACCACTTAACGTTACCTTTAATCTTAGACATCAAAATTACCTTTATATGAAAAAACGACACTAATCTGTGTCAGTTAACAGTACAACAATTGTCGTCGGCTTTGTCCAGCCTAACTTCGTTAAAAAGTGATAAATGTCTCTAACTTTTATTTGCGGGTTGACTTTAGCGCCCGCTGTGTTCCAGGCCGGTTTCAGAAGTCAAAACGAAGCCAGGCGAAGTAGACGTTGCCGTTGTTATAGGTGCCAGGAATGTAGGTCATCTGGAACGTCGCCGGGCCGTAACCGATAGAGGCCATCGGCAGCGCCACCGGCAGCGGGATGTAGTTCCAGTTATCGCGTGCGGTCACCCCAATCGTGTAACCCAACCCAACGTGGAATTTATCGTCCGTCAGCGGTCGCCAGGTGGCTTCCCAGCCGTAGCCGCCAATCGGTTCCCATTTGTTAAAGGAGTCTTTAAACGCCATCAAATAGAGGCCGTGCCAGTTGCCTTTATCATCCCAACGCGAAACGCCAAAGCCGGCTCCCCAGGGACGCTCATTGTATTTGTCCGTTTTCTCTTTATCGTAGGCAAAACGCGCGTGCCACGTAATCACCGGCACATACAGATCGTAATTCTGCGGTTCATCCCAGGTTTGCACGATGTTATTGCTCACCGTGTTATAGCCATCCTTAATCGTCTCAGTAAAAGACGCATACGCAGGCAGAGCGGTGCTCGACAGCCCTACCATCACAACCAGCAGTGCGAAAAATCTATTTAGTTTTAACACGATAGTCTTGCCAAAAAATGATTAATTAAGAATATTCTATCAAGCGTATGCTTAATGATATCGTAACCGCAGCGGCGGCTTAGCTTTTTTCTACATCTGAATTACAAATTAGAATATTCCTAAACAAACCGTCAAGCCAACCGCACAACCTAAGCTAAATTATAATGCACGATTACGGTCAACGATTCGCATTATCGTCCATGAGTAGAAAACCATAAATTTAAAGTGCCTTCTGATTATATTAAACCAACTACTTCCCCATATTATTTTCGTAATATGAGAATAATTGCTTAACCATTAAATAACGATTTAATTAGCACATATTTTATGCAACTTTATCTTTCCCTATTTTATTTCACACGTTACGCTGCTGAAGAGTAGCATCAACACCGTACCGTCTCACCACGACTGGTGTCGCGAGCCTTTCACCGTTGTGCCTGGCAAGGCAACATTTCATTTCCTCTGGCTGTATAGTATTCCACCAGCGCGCTATACTCATTGGAGTAACAATGTTCAGCTTTGTGAGTACACCGAGTAAATGACAACTTCGCCATCTTTAATTAATCTTTTTATTGATTTTCATCAGCTAAATTTGTCGTTTTTTTCGGCACATTTCATCCCTTACTTTTGATGCAGCACTGCGTCAATTTTTACAACTGGGCGATAGGTGTTAATAATGTTAACGTTCTTTGAACTCCTGATTGGTGTTGTGGTTATTGTGGGCGTGGCCCGCTACATCATCAAAGGTTATTCCGCGACGGGAGTCCTTTTCGTCGGTGGCTTACTGCTACTGATTGCCAGCGCATTGATGGGTCACAAGATTTTACCTGGTAGCGCAACCAGCACCGGTTATTCTGCCACCGATATTGTTGAATACATCAAGATCTTATTAATGAGCCGCGGTGGCGACCTCGGCATGATGATTATGATGCTCTGTGGTTTTGCCGCTTATATGACGCATATCGGCGCGAATGATATGGTCGTTAAGCTGACCTCTAAACCGCTGAAGTTTATCAACTCACCTTATTTATTGATGATTGCAGCCTATTTCGTTGCCTGCCTGATGTCACTGGCCGTTTCTTCGGCAACCGGCCTCGGCGTGCTGCTGATGGGTACCCTGTTCCCGGTAATGGTGAACGTCGGCATCAGCCGCGGCGCGGCGGCGGCAATCTGCGCCTCTCCGGCGGCCATTATTCTTTCTCCAACGTCCGGTGACGTCGTGCTGGCAGCAAAAGCCGCAGAAATGCCGCTGATTGATTTTGCCTTTAAAACCACGCTGCCTATTTCCATCGTGGCAATTATCGCCATGGCGATTGCCCACTTCTTCTGGCAGCGCTACCTGGATAAAAAAGAGCATATCTCTCACGAAATGCTGGATGTGAATGAAATCACCACCAGCGCGCCTCGCTTCTACGCGATTCTGCCGTTCACCCCTATTTTCGGTGTACTGATCTTTGACGGTAAATGGGGTCCGGAACTGCATATCATCGCCATTCTGGTTATCTGTATGCTGCTGGCTGCGGTGCTGGAATTCTTCCGCGGCTTCAATACCCAGAACGTCTTTGCCGGTCTGGAAGTAGCCTATCGCGGTATGGCCGATGCCTTCGCCGGCGTAGTGATGCTGCTGGTTGCTGCGGGCGTCTTCGCCCAGGGTCTGAGCACCATCGGCTTTATTAACAGCCTGATTTCCATTGCCACTTCGTTCGGTTCGGCCAGCATTATTCTCATGCTGGTGCTGGTGATCCTGACCATGCTGGCAGCGATGACTACCGGCTCCGGTAATGCGCCGTTCTACGCTTTCGTGGAGATGATCCCGAAACTGGCGCACTCCTCCGGCATCAACCCGGCATACCTGTCGATTCCAATGCTGCAGGCGTCCAACCTCGGTCGTACTATCTCCCCGGTTTCCGGCGTGGTGGTTGCGGTTGCCGGTATGGCGAAAATCTCCCCGTTTGAAGTGGTTAAACGTACCTCGGTACCGGTCATCATTGGTCTTATCGTGGTGATTATCGCCACCGAAGTCCTGGTGCCAGGCGTCGCCGGATAATCATTTATCGGATAAATAAAATAAGGCGCCTGAGGGCGCCTTATTTTATTATGTAATAACGTCACTAAATGATTAAAAACGTGGAGTCAGGAAAATGTTAAGGAAGAATATTGTGTCAGGATGCGCGCTGCTGCTCTGCGCTGGTAGCCTTCAAGCAGCCCCACTGGCACCCACACAATATGGCGACTTCGACCGTTACGTCCTGGCACTCTCCTGGCAAAACGGGTTTTGCCAGAGCCAGCATGATAGAAACCGCAAAGAGCCGCTGGAATGCCTGCGGACAACAGAAGCCGCTAATAAGGCCGATTATCTGACGGTACACGGCCTATGGCCTGGTCTACCGGGTTCCATTGCCTCACGCGGGGTGGACAACAACCGCTGGATGCGTTTCGGCTGCGCCACACGTCCGATCCCCAATATGCCGGAAGCGAAAGCCAGCCGGAAATGCGCCGCCGATGAGACGGGTTTATCACTGGAGGTGGCCAATAAGCTCAACCAGGTGATGCCGGGCAGCGGTGGAAAAACGTGTCTTGAGCGCTACGAGTACGCCAAGCACGGCGTCTGCTTCGGCTTCGATCCGGATGCCTACTTCGGTACCATGGTGCGCATGAATAGCGAAGTGAAGCAAAGCGCGATAGGTCAGTTCCTTGCCGCTAACTACGGCAAAACCGTTACCCGCGCGAGCTTTGACGACGCGGTTGCCCGCGCCTTTGGCAAAGAGAATGTGAAAGCGGTCAAGCTGACCTGCGACGGCAACCCGGCTTATCTGACCGAAATGCAGATTGCCATTAAATCCGCCAGTATCAACAACCCGCTCAGCGCAGATTCACTGCTCCCACAGCCGCACCCCGGCAACTGCGGCAAACAGTTCATCCTGGATAAAAACGGCTACTAATCGTTTGATTACGCCCCCGACCGTCGGGGGCGATTCGCGCTACTGCTCGATAAACGACAGCAGATCGTCGTTGATCTGGTGCTTGTGCGTGGTACAGATCCCATGCGATCCGCCGCGATACACCTTCAGCTCCGCGTCAGGCAAAATTTCCGCCGCCACTTTCCCGCAGGTCTCAAACGGCACAATCTGATCGTCATCGCCGTGAATCACCAGCGTTGGGATCGTCATTCTGCGCAGGTCCTCACGCAGGTCTGTCTCTGAGAACGCCTTGATGCAGTCGTAGAGCGCCTTAATCGAACCCTGTAATCCTTGTTCGACAAAACCTTCGCGCACCGCTTTCGACTCCTTCGCACCAGGGCGGTTATAACCGTAAAACGCCGCCGTCAGCTCGTAGAAAAACGCGCCACGATCGTTAATTACCCCGTCACGAATACCGTCGAAGACCTCCAGCGGCACGCCGTTCGGGTTAAAGTCCGTTTTCACCATAATGGGCGTTACCGCGCCAATCAACACCGCTTTGGCCACCCGCTGCGTGCCGTGACGGCCAATATAGCGCGCCACCTCGCCGCCGCCGGTTGAGTGGCCAACGTGCACCGCATCCTTCAGATTCAGGTGGGCGGTCAACTCCGCCAGGTCATCCGCATACTGGTCCATATTGTGCCCGTCCCAGGGCTGCGCCGAGCGCCCATGGCCTCGTCTATCGTGGGCGATAACCCGATACCCCTTTGACCCCAGATACAGCATCTGATCCTCAAACGCATCAGACGTCAGCGGCCAGCCGTGGCTAAATACAATAGGCTGTCCGCTCCCCCAATCTTTAAACCAGAGATAGCTACCATCTTTCAGGGTCAGTTTATCGAAACCACTCATACGATCTCCTGTACTGGAAGGACGCTGCCAGGTGCAGCCTAAAAAGGATAATCCAGATTTATAGGTTGCGATGTATTTCGCACAAAATTCACACAACGCCGATCGTTGCCATTCTCGAATGTGCGCTGTATCACTTCAAACCTGACCTCAGGATCAGTATGATGGGATGAGATGAACCCTTGCCGCTGGCGGTGAGGGTTTTCTTTTGGATAATCGATAGACATGGAGTAAATAATGACCAGACCTGCCATCATTATTAATGAGTTCGATGCCGAGCGTATCGACCGCCTGCTTGAGCAACCTGCTTACGCAAATTCCCCGGTGGCGAACGCGCTAAACGACGAACTGGATCGTGCCCAGATGTGTGCCCCAGAGGACATGCCGCATGATGTAGTGAGTATGAATAGCCAGGTCAGATTCCGCGATCTCACCACCGGCGAAGAGCGCGTCCGTACGCTGGTCTTCCCGGCCCAGATGACCGACAGCAGCAGCCAGCTTTCCGTGATGGCACCGGTTGGCGCCGCGCTGCTTGGCCTGCGCACGGGCAGTGCCATTCACTGGGAGCTGCCGGGCGGTACATCTACCCATCTCGAAGTGCTCGAGCTGCTTTACCAGCCGGAAGCCGCAGGCGAATTTCATCGCTAATCTCCCGCGCTAACCTATTAAGAGGATGTTCTGCATCCTCTTTCTGTTTTTGCCCCTTCTGCCCTTCCCCGCCTCACGAAACTTTACAACTCCCCTCGCCTCGATAAACTATTTTGCGAACTAAATGACATATTTAGAACCCATTATGTGTTCTGATAGTTCCACAAAGACAAGGAGGAGCCATATGTACAAAACAATCATTATGCCAGTTGATGTTTTTGAGATGGAGTTGAGTGACAAAGCCGTTCGTCACGCGGAATTTTTAGCCCAGCAGGATGGTATTATCCATCTGCTTCACGTGCTGCCCGCATCGGCCAGCTACACCATGAGCCGCTTTGCCGCCGACCTGCGCCGCTTTGAAGAGCATCTGCAGCAGGAAGCCGAAAGCCGTCTGACCACCATGGTGAGCCATTTCAGCATCGACCCTTCGCGTATTAAGCTTCACGTTCGCCTCGGCAGCGTCCGCGATGCGGTGAACGAACTGGCGGAAGAGCTGAACGCCGATATGGTGGTGATTGGTTCACGTAACCCGTCTATCAGTACGCACCTGCTTGGTTCCAACGCTTCCAGCGTTATCCGCCACGCGCATATTCCGGTGTTAGTCGTACGATAAAAAACCGTAGCCCGGCAAGGCAAAGCGCCGCCGGGAAATAGCAGTCACAAAAAAAGGCCACCTTTCGGTGGCCTTTGACATTGCAGGCATTGTCTTCTTTTTTATGCAGTTTTGGTACGAATCAGGTAGTCAAATGAACTTAGTGACGCCTTCGCACCTTCGCCAGCGGCGATGATAATCTGTTTGTACGGCACGGTGGTGCAGTCGCCTGCGGCGAATACGCCCTTCACGTTGGTCTCGCATTTCGCATCAATGATAATTTCACCCATGCGGTTGCGTTCAATCGCGCCTTCCAGCCAGTTGGTATTTGGCAGCAGGCCAATCTGAACAAATATCCCCGCCAGTGCCACGTGATGCTCGTCGCCGCTAACGCGGTCACGATACTGCAGGCCGGTCACTTTGCTGCCGTCACCTTTCACTTCAGTGGTCTGCGCGTTGAGAATAATGTCGACGTTCTTAAGGCTGCGCACTTTATCCTGCAGCACCTGGTCGGCCTTCATTTCTGGCGCAAACTCAAGCAGGGTCACGTGTTCAACCACACCCGCCAGATCGATAGCCGCTTCAACGCCGGAGTTACCCCCGCCGATAACCGCCACGCGTTTGCCTTTAAACAGCGGGCCGTCGCAGTGTGGGCAGTAGGTCACGCCCTTGGTGCGATACTGATCTTCGCCCGGTACGTTCATGTTACGCCATTTCGCCCCGGTAGCGATGATAATGCTACGCGCTTTCAGCACAGCGCCGGACGCAGTTTCAATCTGATGCAGGCCGCCTTCAACCGAGGCAGGAACCAGCTTAGACGCGCTCTGGGAGTCAATCACATCCACATCATACTCGCTCACGTGCGCCTTCAGTGCGCCCGCCAGTTTCTGGCCTTCGGTTTTTGGTACGGAGATGTAGTTTTCGATATCGACGGTATCCAGCACCTGGCCGCCAAAACGTTCGCCCATCAGGCCGGTACGAATACCTTTACGCGCAGAGTAAACCGCCGCTGCCGCACCGGACGGGCCGGAACCGACGATCAGCACATCGTAAGCGTCACGTTTATTCAGCTCTTCCGCCGCACGTTTTTCCGCGCCGGTATCCACTTTTGCGACGATTTCAGTCAGCGTCATACGGCCCTGACCAAACTCCTGACCGTTCATATAGACCGCCGGAACGCCCATGACGTTACGGTCGGTAATTTCATTCTGGAATGTACCACCGTCAATGGCCGTGTGCTTGATGCGCGGGTTCAGTACCGACATCAGGTTCAGCGCCTGCACCACGTCAGGGCAGTTGTGGCAAGAGAGCGAGTAGTAAGTTTCAAATTCAAAGTCGCCGTCGATATCGCGGATCTGCTCCAGCAGAGACTGCGCTTCTTTCGACGGGTGACCACCGGTCCACAGCAGCGCCAGCACCAACGAGGTAAACTCGTGGCCCAGCGGGGAACCCGCAAAGCGTGGGCCCTGGTCGGAACCTGGGTTAGTAATCAGGAACGATGGCTTACGTACCGCGAGCGTGTTGTCTTCTTTAAAGGTCACTTTATCTGACAATTCAGCGATTTCAGCCAACAGTTCCTTGATCTCTGCCGATTTAGCGCTGTCATCCAGCGTGGCAATCAGCTCAACAGGTTTAGTCAGCTTCTCAAGATAGGCCTTGAGCTGGGTTTTCATGTTGGTGTCGAGCATTTTTATCTCCTGGGCTTAAAACATCATCATGCAAGCGGCCACATACGAGCTGCCTGTAAGCAACTTGCATCATGATGCTGGAATAAAACAGGCGCAGATTCGCGCCTGTTAGATGCCGGATGGCACTACGTTTATCCGGCCTACGTGCTGTAGGCCATTATCGTGCCGCCGGGCAGACGACTTAGATCTTGCCGACCAGGTCTAAAGATGGAGCCAGTGTGGCTTCGCCTTCTTTCCATTTAGCCGGGCAAACTTCGCCTGGGTGAGAAGCAACATACTGAGCTGCCTTGATTTTACGCAGCAGGTCAGAGGCGTCACGGCCGATACCTTCAGCGGTAACTTCGATTGCCTGGATGATACCTTGTGGGTCAACAACGAAGGTTGCACGGTCTGCCAGACCTTCATCTTCACGCATGTTGTCGAAGTTACGGGTCAGGGCGCCAGTCGGGTCGCCGATCATCGCGTATTTGATTTTCGCGATGGTGTCAGAGCTGCTGTGCCATGCTTTGTGGGTGAAGTGGGTGTCGGTAGAAACAGAGTACACGTCCACGCCCAGTTTCTGCAGCTCTTCGTAATGGTCTGCTACGTCGCCCAGTTCGGTCGGGCATACGAAGGTGAAGTCAGCCGGGTAGAAGAAGAAGACGCTCCAGCGACCTTCGGTATCTTTCTCGGTAACTTCTACGAATTCACCGTTTTTGAACGCCTGGTTTTTGAAAGGTTTGATTTTGGTATTAATTAAAGACATCGAGTACTTCCTCCGTGTTTTCGTTGAGGTCTAAGTTAACGACTTTTTCCTGATTCGACCAATGCGTTTACATTATCAAATCAATAAGCGTTATCTAACAACCGGAACAAGACAGCTTTGTGAACCGATAACGAGGACGGGCACAATTCGCTCACCCTCAGACGTAAAAAGGCCGCATCAGCGGCCCCGTTACCTGAATCCCCAGCAGGTGAATTCAGCGCCAGCCAGGCTGGCTTATTGTTGCGCTCTACATACCTTAACAAAGGTTGTCACAGCCCTTGGATTACATCACCCTGCTCCGCAAAGGGCAATCGGCCTGGCGTCGGTCTTGTCTATGACTGTGATAGCCTACGCCGTTTATCTCGTATTACCCACTGATTTTACGGATACTTTCCATCGTAGTCGGTTCTTTACCTGACGTTTCTCGCTTTTAGCAGGGAACGGCATAAGGGAAATCAGCAAATTAAGACAAATCGCTATAACCCCACTTTCATGAATATTATTAATAATATATATACATCCTTTTCTTCTACATAATGAGTGGATCATTACTCACACCTGTTATATATTCAGAAGTGGTTAAATCCCAATGTAGTTTTTCGAATACAAGGATTGTTTCGGAAAGTATGGCGTATGTTTCGCCACATATGCATTTGTTAAAACAATAAAGGAATATCTCATGGCAAATCTTTACAACCTTAAGCGCTTCGATCTAAATCTGCTCATTATTTTCGAATGTATATACCAGCATTTGAGTATTAGTAAGGCAGCGCAAACGTTATTTATCACTCCCTCTGCCGTTAGCCAGTCCTTGCAGCGACTCCGCGTCCAGTTAAACGATCCGCTTTTTGTGCGCTCTGGCAAAGGTATAACGCCGACAACCGTAGCCGATAACCTGCATCTCCATCTCGAAGATAATCTTAACGGGCTTGAACAGACGATTAACATTATGGGTAAAACCGAACTCAGAAGGCGTTTTGTGGTATATGGCCCGCAGTTTCACGCACAGCCCAAACTCACTCAATTTATGAACATTCTTCTTGAGGATAGAAACCTTGAGGTGGTTTATCACGATACAGCGATAGAAACCGAAGACATTGAAGAAATAATGAATTATCGCAAGGCCGACGTGGTCTTTACCGTGCAACAGCACAGTAATCGTTCGCTGGTTTGTGTACCGTTTAGCGAAGTCCAGGTCATCCTGGCGTGCAGTCAAAATCATCCACGATTGGGTGACAGTGCGACATTAGAACAGCTTTTAAAAGAACGATTTACCCTATATCAGGCACGTGAACATCAAATTAAAGAATTTCAGAATGCCAATGACTCCGCACAATTAACAGAGAGAGAGATTGCTTTCACCTCATCATCATTAATGACGATTTATCATACCCTTCATCACACTGATTTAGTCGGTATTGTACCAAAACTTGCCTTTGAGCTATTAAAAGATACATTCAAACTAAAAGAAATATCGACAAAGATAACATTACCCTCATTCCCGATATACATGGTTTACAGCCGCTCATCAATGAGCCTCCCCTTCTTTTCTAAGATTATAGAAAAAACCATGAGCCTTTAATATATTCATACAACAAATGCATTATAACCAAAAAATAAAAACCTAGCATGTATTATCTTATTTATTACTTCTCATAACAGCGTACTATAATCAGTACCTTATTAGACATCATCGCCATAAAGGATTGCTGATTTATGTCAATCATCAAACTCCCCTTACCTCTCTCCGTACTGGAGGCAAGTCGGGAACGGATAGGCTGGACGTTGAATAACCTCCCCCGCGTTTGTATCTCTTTTTCCGGTGGGAAAGATTCAACGGTCATGCTGCATTTAGCCGCGGAACAGGCGCGCCAATCAGGTAAAAAATTCAGCGTGCTGTTTATTGATTGGGAAGCTCAGTTCTCCTATACCATCAATCATTGTCAAAATTTACGCACGCTGTATAGCGATGTGATTGAAACCTTTTATTGGGTTGCCCTACCGCTGACCACTCAAAATTCACTGACCCAATTCACTCCTGAGTGGCAGTGCTGGGAACCAGGAGCGAAATGGGTCAGACAGCCGCCTGAGGATGCTATTACCGACCCCGATTTTTTCCCCTTTTATGAGCTGGGAATGACCTTCGAACTGTTCGTGCAGAAATTTGCCGACTGGTTCTCCCAGCAGCGTCCCGCCGCCGTGATGGTCGGTATTCGCGCCGACGAGTCCTACAACCGCTTTTTGACCATTTCTTCGCAGCGTAAGCGCCGCTTTGCCGACGATAAACCCTGGACGACTATCGCGCCGGGCAATCATGCCTGGTACGTCTATCCGATCTATGACTGGAAAACGGCGGATATCTGGACCTGGTTTGCCAAAAGCAAGCTGCCCTATAACCCGCTCTACGACCTGATGCATCAGGCGGGCGTGCCGCTGCGCTATATGCGTATCTGCGAGCCTTTTGGGCCGGAGCAGCGGCAAGGGCTGTGGCTCTATCACGTCCTGGAGCCTGAACGCTGGGCCGCAATGTGCCAGCGGGTCAGCGGCGTGCACAGCGGTGGCATCTATGCCGGGCAGGATAACCAGTTCTACGGTCATCGCAAAATTGAAAAGCCGCAGCATCATAGCTGGCGCAGCTACGCCCACTTTCTGCTCTACACCATGCCGGAAGTCACCGCCGACCACTATCGCAATAAAATCGCCGTCTATCTTCACTGGTATCAAAAGCAGGGATGGGAAGATATTCCGGACAGCCAGGAGAAAGATCTGGGCTCTAAAGACGTTCCGTCGTGGCGACGAATCTGCAAAGTCTTATTAAACAATGATTACTGGTGCCGGATGCTCTCTTTCAGCCCAACAAAGGCCAGCCACTACCAACGCTATCGCACGCGCATGGAACAGAAGCGTCAACAATGGGGGTTACTATGCAACAAAAACTGATTGCACAACTGCAGAGCTATCTACAAACCTTATCTGACGAAGAGAAGATTGATGCGATTAACCAGTTTCGGCAGGCTTTGCACGAGGAGAGCCCGTTTCGCGACCAACCGATTGACTGCGTACTGTGGGTGAAAGAGGAGCAGGTTTCACCGAATGACTATAACCCGAACAATATGGCCCCACCAGAAAAGCGGCTGCTCACCAAATCGCTGGAAGCCGACGGTTTTACTCAACCGATTGTGGTGATTGAGAAAAACAGCAACGCCTACGAGATTGTCGATGGTTTCCACCGCCATCTGTTGTCGCAGTCAAAAGCCACGCTGAAAAAACGCCTGCACGGCTATTTGCCGATTACCCAGCTAGAAAATAGCGACCATTCGCAGCCGTCGCGGGTAGCGGCCACCATTCGTCACAACCGCGCGCGGGGTCGCCATCAGATAAGCGCCATGTCAGATATCGTGCGTGAGCTAAGCCAGCTCGGCTGGGATGATGAAAAAATCGGTCAGGAGCTAGGTATGGATGCCGATGAAATTCTGCGTCTTAAGCAGATTAACGGCCTGTGCGAAATATTTGGCAATCGCCAGTTCTCACAGGCCTGGACGGTCAAATAGCTACAGACGGCACAGGCGCTCGGCGGCGGCCAGCAGCGTCGCTTCCTGCTTGGCAAAGCACAGGCGAATCAGCTTGTGCGGGAACGGTGCAGCACAGAAGACCGACAGCGGGATCGCCGCCACGCCAATTTCAGTGGTCAGCCACTGGCAAAAGCTCACGTCATCGATCTCAGAAATGGCACTGTAGTCCGCCAGCAGGAAGTAGGTGCCTTCGCAGGGCAGCAACTTCAGTCGGCTCTGGCTCAGCGCATCGATAAACAGGTCGCGCCGTGCCCGATAAAAATCGGGTAGCTGGCGGTAGTGCTCAGGTTCGGCCCGCAGCATATCCGCCAGTGCCAGCTGCGCCGGGGTATTAACGGCAAAGGTCAGATATTGGTGCACCTTACGCAGCTCGGCGCTTATCGGCGCAGGCGCGACGCAGTACCCCACCTTCCAGCCGGTCATATGATAGGTTTTACCAAACGAGGAAACCGCCACCGCCCGCCCACGAAGCTGCGGATGCGCCAGCACGCTGGCGTGCCCGGCTTCGCTAAAACAGATATGTTCATACACTTCATCGCTGAGTACGTAGATTTCTCGTTCAGCAATGGCCTGCCATAGCGCCTCAAAATCTGCCGCCTGCCACACGGTGGCTGAGGGATTATGCGGGGTATTGAGTATTACCAATCGGGTTTTATCACTGAGCGTGTCGGCAAACGCCTGCCAGTCGACGCGAAAGTGCGGCGGTTGCAGCGCGATACGCTTTACGATACCACCGGAGAGTTCGACCGCCGGCGCATAGCTGTCATAGCTCGGGTCGAAGCAGATAACCTCATCGCCGTTACGCACCAGCGCGGTAATCGCCGCATAAAGCGCTTCGGTTGCCCCCGCGGTGACCGTAATCTCGCTATTCACGTCCGGCGAGTGGCCGTACAGCGTCTGCGTTTTCTCGGCGATGGCTTCACGCAGCGCCAGCGCGCCGGTCATCGGCGCATATTGGTTTGCGCCCGCGGCGACGTGATGCGCCAGCCGTGCCTGAAGATAAGACGGGCCGTCAAAATCGGGAAATCCCTGCGAAAGGTTAATCGCCTGGTGCTGCTGCGCCAGCGCGCTCATCTGGGTGAAAATGGTGGTGCCGAGATTGGGTAACTTGCTCTGTGGGATGAGTTGCTTATTCGTCATTCTGCGTCTGCCGCTCGTGATGCTAAAGTTAACATCAATATAACACGGCGAACACGTTTGGCAATCGAGACGTTTAGATGTCTAAATAAACATTAACAACATTTCGCGCCGCCCTTGCCGCCATAGCGTGCGTCCTGGCGGTCGCGGAAAAATTCTTCGTAGGTCATCGGCGTCTGGTCCGGGTGCGTGATGCGCATATGTTCGACGTAGTTGTCGTAGTCCGGCACGCCAATCATCATTTTAGCGGCCTGACCGAGGTATTTTCCGGCTTTCGAAAGCGTATCAAACATCGTTTTTGTCCTTTGGGTAAACCCGGCGTCGCTACGCTCGGCCGGGCTACAACATCATCAAACAACGCGCAATTGAGATTAATGCGCGCGTTTCGCCTGCGCGACCAGATTCTCCGCATCCGCCGGCATCGGCTCGTACGGGGTCTCTTTCGCCGTCGGTTTGTCCACCTTCAATGCCGCCAGCGCGGTTTTAAGGGAGAACACCGCCAGCACCACAACCACCACCATAAAGAAGATGGTCAGGCCAGCATCAAGACGGTTGTTGAACACCAGCTGCGCCAGCTGCGATTCAGTGTACTGCGGCGGAATATTGCCGCTGTCGATCATTGCCTGGAACTTGTTGGCAATCGCCAGGAAGCCCACGCGGGTATCTTCACTGAACGACTTCTGCCAGCCCGCCACCAGCGTACACACCAGCAGCCACGCCGTCGGCACCAGCGCAACCCATGCGTAGCGCTGACGTTTCATCTTGAACAGTACCACCGCACACAGCATCAGCGCCATACCCGCCAGCATCTGGTTCGCAATACCGAACAGCGGCCACAGGGTGTTAATGCCGCCCAGCGGGTCAACCACCCCTTGATGCAGGAAGTAGCCCCAGGCTAGCACGCAGAGCGCCGTTGCCAGCAGGTTAGCGGGCAGCGAATCGGTACGTTTAAGCCCCGGATTGATAACGCCCAGCAGGTCTTGCAGCATAAAGCGTGCAGCACGGGTACCCGCATCCACCGCCGTCAGAATAAACAGCGCTTCAAACAGAATGGCGAAGTGATACCAGAACGACACATCCATCAGGCCGCCCAGCGCCCCGTGAAGGATATAGGCCATCCCCACCGCCAGCGTCGGCGCACCGCCCGCACGAGAAATAATCGACTGTTCGCCAACTTCGTTGGCAATCTGATGCAGCAGGTCCGGCGTCACCGCAAAGCCCCAACTGCTGACCACCTGCGCCGCTGAAGCCACCACGTCAACGGTACCGGCTGGTGCCAGCATCGCCATCGGGCTGTTCATCGCAAAGTACACGCCCGGATCGATAATACAGGCAGAAACCAGCGCCATAATGGCGACGAAGGATTCCATCAGCATACCGCCGTAGCCGATAAAGCAGGCCTGATTTTCGTTCGCCAGCATCTTCGGCGTGGTGCCGGAGGCAATCAGCGCGTGGAAACCAGAAACCGCGCCGCAGGCGATGGTGATAAACAGGAACGGGAACAGGTCGCCGGTCCAGACCGGGCCGGTGCCATCAACGAATTTGGTCAGCGCAGGCATGGTCAGCGTTGGGCGCATAATCAGAATGCCAATCGCCAGCCCAACGATAGTGCCGATTTTCAGGAAGGTGGAAAGGTAGTCGCGCGGTGCCAGCAGCAGCCACACCGGCAGCACAGATGCCACGAAGCCGTAGCCCACCAGCATCCAGGTCAACTGTACGCCGGTATAGTCAAACCACGGCGCCCAGGTTTCGCTTGCCGCCACCCAACCGCCGGAAATAATCGCAAACACCAGCAGCACCAGACCAATAACCGACACTTCGCCAATGCGTCCCGGACGCAGATAGCGAATGTAAATCCCCATAAACAGCGCCAGCGGAATGGTAAAGGCAACGGTATAGGTTCCCCACGGGCTGTGGGTCAGCGCCTTCACGACAATCATCGCCAGCACCGCCAGAATGATCACCATGATCATAAAGGTCGCCACCAGCGCAATCACGCCAGCGACCGGTCCCATCTCCTCTTTCACCAGCTCACCCAGTGAACGGCCATCGCGACGGGTAGAAACAAACAGCACCATAAAGTCCTGGACCGCACCGGCCAGCACCACCCCGGCTAACAGCCAGAGCATGCCTGGCAGATAACCCATTTGTGCCGCCAGCACCGGCCCCACCAGCGGGCCCGCCCCGGCGATAGCGGCAAAGTGGTGTCCGAACAGTACTTTTTTGTCCGTTGGTACGTAGTCGAGGCCATCATTGTGACGCACGGCGGGCGTCATGCGCGTCGGGTCAACCTGCAGCACCTTTTTCGCAATATAGAGGCCGTAAAAACGGTAAGCGATAAGATAAACGCAGACCGCCGCCACGACGATCCACAATGCGTTTATCTGTTCACCACGGTTGAGGGCGATGTAGCCCAGGGCAAACGCTCCAACAATGGAGAGTAACGCCCATATAAGGTATTTCCCTGAATTGTTCATAGTTATTGTCCGTATCAGTAGCAGAGGATGTTACATTTTGTGTCCATGCAAGCACACTTGATTTAACAACCTTGAAACGAATATGAACAGGAACGGTACCCGACATTTACATCACATTGTTAACGGGATCACTTAAGTCAGAAAAACGGATGAGAGGCGGGAAGTGAAAGTGGGATAAACGCAGGTATATAGGCCGGATAAGCGAAGCGCCATCCGGCAATGTGCCGCATCATGCCGGATGGCGCTTCGCTTATCCGGCCTACACCTTATTCGGCGCTCGAAACCTAACCGAGCACCGCCGTCCCTAACCGGCAGGTACAGCAGCGCCGCCCCTGCTCGTCAAAAACGACAATTTCCCAACTCTGGCTCTGACGCCCCAAATGCAGCGGCTGGCACACCGCCCGCACCTGCCCTTGAGAGACCGGGCGATGGTGCGACGCATTCAATTCGGTGCCGACCACACACTGCCCCTCGCGGGTCATCAGAAAGCCAGCCATCGAGCCCAACGTCTCTGCCAGCGCCGCCGACGCGCCGCCGTGCAGCAGGCCGAACGGCTGATGGGTACGGCTGTCCACCGGCATCACCGCTTCCAGGCTGTCGTCGCCGATATGGGTATAAACAATCCCCAGATGCGCCACCATGGTGTTATCGCTGGTGGCGTTCAGTTCATCAAGGGTTAAATGACGTTTCCAGATCATCCTACGCTCCCAGCGTTGAGCCGCCGTCCACCACGATATCCTGCAGCGTGATGTGGCTGGCGCTGCTCGATGCCAGGAACAGAATCGTGCTGGCAATCTCCTGCGGACGCGCAATTTTACCCAGTGGTATGCCGAGCTTAAACTGCTCGCCAAAGCCGCGAATACGCTGCTGCTCGGCGTCATCGCTCACCCACAGCACGCGCTGCATATCGGTGTCGGTGGAACCCGGCGATACCAGATTACAGCGCACGCCCGCGCTGGAAAGCTCCAGCCCGACGGTCAGCGCCAGGCTTTTCAGCGCCGCCTTCGACGCGCCATAGGCACTCATGCCGATGCGCGGCGTATGCGCCGCATCGGAAGCGACAGTAACAATCGCCCCGCCCTGCTGACGACGGAACTGCGCCATCGTCTGCTGGAACAGGTTAAACGCGCCGCCGACGTTGACCGCGAAGGTCTGCTGCCAATCTTCCAGGCTCAACGCGTCGGTGGCGCCCATTCGCAAAATTCCTGCCGCGTTGACCAGCACATCCAACCGCTCGGTGGTGGCGAGCAGGCGTTCGCACACCTGCGCCACCTGCTGAGCATCCGCCACGTTTAGTACTTCAGTCGCGAAGGGATAATGCTCGCCGTCGAACGCCAGGTCGAAACCGGTAACCTTCGCGCCCGCCTCCACAAACGCCTGTGCGGTAGCATAGCCGATACCTTTTCCCGCCCCGGTCACCCACACGTTCTGGCCGTTAAAATCGAACCCGGCCATCATTTCACCTCACGGGAGAGCAGCGCCCACCAGGCATCGATACTTGGATTTTTCGCCAGCATCACGAAGTCGATATCACCGTGCACTTTACGCCAGCGTGCCGCCAGCGCCATCATGCGCACGGAGTCGAGGCCGTAATCAATCAGGTTGTCATCGTCGAGCGGTTCATCGGACTCATCCAGCAGCGGCAGCACCAGCGCACGCAGCGCCTCTTTGCTGGTTGGCACGGACGGCAGCAGTTCATCGGTCATCACCACGCGGCCGCTACGACCAGCAACATATTTCAGCGACATCAGGTGCTCGTCGCGGCTAAAGTCCGCCAGCGCGTCGGCGACAAAGAACGGCTTAATATCGCGCATAAAGGCATCGGTGGCGGTGGTCATGCAACCAATGTGCGCATAGACACCGGTGATAATCAGCTGATTACGCCCGGTCTCCTTGAGCATCTGCTCCAGCGGCGAGCGGTGGAATGCGCTGTAACGCCACTTCACCAGCACGGTATCCTGAGTATCTGGTGCCAGCGCCGCAATCACTCGCTGCTGCTCCGGTGAACGGGTCAGCCCCGGCCCCCACATATCATTCAGCAGCGCGCGGTCTTCATCGCTCTGCTCTTTCGGTTGGGCGGTGTAGTAAACCGGAATGCCATTTTTTTTGCAGAAATCGCGCAGCGCGGCAATGTTCGCCACCACGGTCTCCATCATTGCGCTGTCATCGCCCCAGAAGTTGAGGAAATATTCCTGCATATCGTGGATCAACAGCGCGGCGCGCGACGGCTCAAACGCCCAGTTGACCTTGTTTTCGGGAAGTTCCAGCGCGGTTGGCAGCGCGTAGCCCTGTAGTTTTGGAATCGCCATGTTGTTCTCTCCTTCAGCACTGCGAGCGGCTCGCCAGCCACTGACGTAATTGTTTTTTATCGACTTTCCCGACGTGGGTCAGCGGCAGTTCATCTACGCACTCGACGCGGTCAGGCAGTTTAAATTCGGCCACGCCCTGCTCGCGCAGGAAACGGCGGACGGCCACGGCGCGCAGCGGCGCTTTCACCACCAGATACGCGCAGCTTTTCTCGCCAAGCAGGCTATCTTCCATGCTGACCAGCGCCGCATAGACCACCGCGTCATGACGCAGCAGCAGGTTTTCAATCTCTTCAGCGGCAATCTTCTCGCCGCCACGGTTTATCTGATCTTTCTCGCGCCCTTCAACGGTGATGTAGCCGTCTTCGTCGATGGAAATAAGATCGCCCGAGCAGTAAAAACCGTCGGCATCAAAGGCGCTGGCGTTATGCTGCGGGCTCTTGTAGTAACCACGGAAAGTGTATGGGCCACGGGTCATCAGACGGCCAACTTCGCCACGCGGCAATGGGTTACCCTCGGCATCTGCCACCCACACTTCGTCGTCCGGGCACATCGGGTAACCTTGAGTGTTGAGGATCTTTTCTTCTGAATCATCCAGACGGGTGTAGTTCACCAGCCCTTCCGCCATGCCGAATACCTGCTGCAGCTGACAGCCAATCTCTGCCGGAATACGCGCCGCCAGCGTCGCAGAAAGACGCGCGCCGCCCACCTGGAGCAGCGTCAGCGAACGCAGCTGGGCGTTGCTACCCCATTCGGTAATCGCCTGCAACCACAGGCTAACCGCTGGCGGCACCAGCGCGGCGACGTTCACCTGATGCTTTTCAATCAACGGGAAGCAGAGCGTGGCGTTCGGGTCCGCCGCCAGCACTACCGTGCCTTGCGCCAGGAAGACGCCCAGCGCCCCCGGCGAGCTCATGGCATAGTTATGCGCCGATGGGATCGCACAGAGATAGCGCGTCTGCGCATCAAAACGGCAAATCTCATTACTGCGGCGAATGCTGTAGTAGTAATCGTTGTGGGTGCGGGGGATAAGCTTTGGCGTGCCGGTACTGCCACCGGAGAGCTGAAAAAAGGCCACTTCGTCGGCGGCGGTTGGCGTTGGGGTAAAATCGGCAGCCGGGCGAGCAATCGCCGCTTCCAGCGCGTGTTCCCCCTCGCCTTTGCGCAGCAGCACCATGCGCAGGGAGCGATGCTGTTCGCAAAACGCGTTCAGGAAACTATCGTCACCAAACAGGGTATGCGAACGGTCGGCAATCAGCGCCGCCGGGGCAATCTGCTCGGCGTAGGCATTCAGCTCGCTGCGCTGATGGCTGAACAGCGCGTTCACCGGTGCGACGCCGATTTTCAGCAGCGCAAACAGCGTAATGTAAAACTCAACGATATTGCCCAACTGCACCAGCGCGGTCTCTCCACGCTTCAGCCCTTTATGCTGCAGCGAGGCCGCCAGATTATCGACGTAGTGATTCAACTGGCGATAGCTAATCTGATGGTCACCATCAATCACCGCAATTGCGTCGCTGCCTGCGTGGCGGGTCAGCATCTCGGTGAGCGGCAGATCCTGCCAGTAGCCTTTTTCACGGTAGCGCGCCGCCAGCGCGTCCGGCCAGCGGGTAAATTCCACGGTCATTCTGATTCCTTGCCGCCTATCCCAGTAGGCGTAATTGTTGAAGCCAGTTTGACGTCGGACAGCGCGCAGAAACCGGAACGTACACGTAGTACGTGAGGATTTCGAGCACTGCCCGGCGCCAAAATGGCGAATAAAATAGCCTAATGGGATAGGCTCTTAATGCAGGCCGAAAACATTTAGCATGGTAGAAAGCTTGACGCCGGTTTCGCGCCACTCGGACTCCGGCGATGACGCAGGCACAATGCCCGCACCGGCAAACAGACGCACGCTATTGGCTTTCACCCGCGCGCAGCGGATAGTCACCACCCACTCGCCGTTGCCTTCGGCGTCGCACCAGCCGACGATGCCGCCGAACAGGTCGCGCTCGAACGGCTCCAGCTCGGCAATCAGCTGTTTAGCCGCCTGATGCGGGAAGCCGCTCAACGCAGGCGTTGGGTGCAGCAAGCAGGCGAGCGTCAGCGCGTTTTCTTCCGCTTTGGCCTGGCCTTCAATCGGCGTAGCGAGGTGCCACAGGGTTGGCGTGGTAACCAGCTGCGGGGTGCTCGGCAGTGAGAGTTGCAGGCTGCGCGGCGCCAGCGTTTTTTTCATCGACTGGGTCACTAGCTCATGCTCGTGACGGTCTTTTTCCGAAGCCAGCAGGCGGTTGCCTGCTTCACGATCCAGCATGTCATCAGGCTGACGACGCGCAGAACCGGCTAGCGGCAGCGAATGGAACAGCGATCCTTCTTTGCGCAGCAGCAGCTCGGGGCTTGCGCCCAGCAGCACGCCGCCGTCCGGCAGCGGGACGTGGAAGTTAAAGCTCGCCGGGTTTTGCGCCACCAGACGCTCCAGCAGCGCGCCGCTGTTCAGCGTCTGCTCAGCTTCGATATCAATCAGGCGGGAAAGCACCACTTTATTGACCTGCGGGGTCGCGGTCAGCGCCGCCGCTCGGGCCACCATATCGAGGAACACCGGGTTTTCGGGGATTTCGCGGCGCGCCACCACCGCCAGCGGATCGCGCGAGGCGTGGTAGCGGGAAGAGTGTTGTTTTGCGGTACGCGAAAACGCGTCACAGCGTTCAGGAATATACAGCGCGGAAGGCTGCGTGGTATCGAACGGGATGGCACCAACCATCACCGGATTGGCAATCCCGGCGGCTTTGGCCGCGGCAAACGCCGAGGCTAGCCCCTGCTGGAATGCGCTATCTGGCGCATCACCGCCTTCAGCCGGGCAGGTGAAGCGCTGAAAACAGCCCGAGGTGGTAAAACTACGGAACGGCGACATAAAGAAAAAGCTATCAGCCGAGAGCGTAGCCTGATGGTGTTGTTCTTGTGTATCCGCAGCAAGTGACGTTTCCATATCATCCTCCAAAAACGATAAAGATATTACGAATAATTATCATTTATATTTTGGTTGGGTAACCTAAAAGTAAACGCCTCGTATGTCAACAGCGCTAAGCAGCATCTTGTGCTTAATAAAAAGCGCGTAGCCCTGATATTGCCCTGCCCCGGCGATGGAAGAGGGCTTGCATCCAGCGCGAACAATAGTTGAAAATGAGAAGCATTAACCAATGACAATCAGGACGCATATCCGTGAACTTCTCCGCTTTATGGCGCACCGTGGCGCTCATCGCAGGTTTTAGTGTTTTAGGAATATCCTCAACCCAGGCCGCCGAATGGCCACGCCAGATTAGCGACAGCCACGGCGTTCACACCCTGGAGCACAAACCAACGCGCATTGTTTCCACCAGCGTGACCCTCACCGGTTCCCTGCTGGCGATTGATGCACCGGTGATTGCCAGCGGTGCCACCACGCCGAATAACCGCGTAGCAGATGCTCAGGGCTTCCTGCGCCAGTGGGGCGACGTTGCAAAAGCGCGTAAGATCTCCCGCCTCTACATTGGCGAACCCAGCGCTGAAGCCGTGGCCGCACAGATGCCGGACCTGATTCTTATCAGCGCTACCGGCGGTGACTCCGCGCTGGCGCTGTACGACCAGCTCTCCACCATCGCCCCAACGCTTATCGTTAACTACGACGATAAAAGCTGGCAGGCGCTGTTGACTCAGCTCGGCACCATCACCGGGCAGGAGAAGCAGGCTGCGGCGCGTATTGCCGAGTTTGATAAGCAACTGGCTAGCGTGAAGCAACAGATGAAGCTGCCACCGCAGCCGGTGAGCGCGCTGGTCTATACCGCCGCGGCGCATAGCGCCAACCTGTGGACCAGCGAATCCGCGCAGGGGCAGTTCCTCTCCCAGCTCGGCTTTACCCTCGCCACGTTGCCGGAAGGCCTGCACGCCAGCCAAAGCCAGGGCAAGCGTCACGACATCATCCAGCTTGGCGGTGAAAACCTGGCAACCGGCCTGAACGGCAATAGCCTGTTCCTGTTCGCCGGTGACCAGAAAGATGTGGACGCGATTTACGCCAACCCATTGCTGGCGCACCTGCCAGCGGTGAAAGAAAAGCACGTGTACGCGCTGGGCACCGAGACGTTCCGTCTCGACTATTACAGCGCAATGCGCGTGTTAGCGCGCTTGTCGGCGCTGTTTGGTTAAGCACCGAGTCATTCCCGGCGGCGCTTCGCTTGGCCGGGCTACACGTTTCCTGTAACCCGGACGAGGCGGTTACGCCGACTCCGGGATCTCGCGCCGGAACCGCCGCAGTTCGCCCAGCACCAGCAGTAAAATCCCACCCACGATCGCCAACCCCCAACCGCTGACGCTTGCCGATGCCACCGGGGTCAACATCGCCCCCAGCCCACCGAGCAGCGCCGCACCGATGGCATCGCCGGTGACGTTCTGTGCCGTCCACAGCCCGTTAATGCGCCCGAGCATGGCTTCCGGCGTCTGGGTCTGAATCAAGGTATATTGCAACAGCGAACTGATGGCGCTCAGCCAACCAAACAGCGCCAGGCACACCATTCCCAACGCCCAATGCGGCATCATGGCAAACAGACCGATTGCCACAAACGCCCCGACCGTCGCCAGCAGCATCACCCAGCCCGGACGCTCGTTCTGCGCCAGCCGTCCGCTGGTTAACGCACCAAAAGCTGCCCCCAGCGGAATTGCCGCATACAGCAGGCCAATCTGTGCCGCCGACATCTGCCAGCCCTGCGCCAGCGCGGGATAGAGCACGCGCACGGCGCTGGCCATCGTCACCAGACCACCCAACAACGCAATGCCGCCAATCAGCGGGCTAGCGAGCAGAAAACGGAACCCGGCCACCAGGGAAGTGAATGGATGTTCGCGCTTTTGCGGCGGCGGTGGCAGCTGCGGTAAACGCAGCAGCGTCAGCGTGGTGATAAAGGTGCCCAGCGCCGCCAGCAGGTAGTTCCACGACACGCCGCCGGACGCCAGCAGCAGGCCGCCGACCATCGGCGAAATCACCGAACCCAGGCGCACCGTCAGCATGGTAATCGCCCCCGCCTGCATCAGATTCTCACGCCCAACCAGCGCTGGCGTCGCCGCCAGCAGCGCCGTCACACCCAGCGAGGCGAAGAAGCCATCCCATAGACCAAGCAGATAAATCGACACCAGCGACGGTTCCGGCAGCAGGGCGTTCAGCCACAGGCCGATAAACCCGATACCGCAGGTGCCGCGCGCCAACAGGATAAGCTTGCGGCGCTCGTAGCGGTCCGCCAGCACGCCGCCCACCATCAGCCCGACGAACATCGCCCCGCCGGTCAGGGTGACCGAAAGCCCCACCTGCCAGGTGGAGTGGGTCATCATCTGAATTTGAACAGGTACCGCCACGCCGAGCAGGCCAAGCGAGAGAATGGAGATAAAGCGAGCAATAAAGACGGCGCGAAAGGCCGGATGCGTTTTTAGCAGGCTCAGATTCAGCAGCCAGGATTGTCGATTCATTACAAAACCTTGAACGTTTTTTCTTACCCTTTCCGAGGGCGCTCATGCTAACATAAGCGAATAAGATAGATAACGATAATTACTATCATTATCAAATCAGGGATGTCGCCATGTCGTTTTCCACCCCGGTGCTGCGCGCCCTTGCGCTGCCTGGATTGTTGATACTGCTGTTTCTCGCCGCCACGCTCAGTTTATTGATTGGTGCCAAACCGCTCCCGGTTCACGTCGTTATCGACGCGCTTAGCGGCACCTGCCAGAGCGCCGATTGCACTATCGTGCTCGATGCCCGACTGCCGCGAACGCTGGCCGGTCTGCTCGCCGGTGGCGCGCTGGGGCTTGCCGGGGCGCTGATGCAAACTCTCACCCGCAACCCGCTTGCCGATCCTGGAATTCTTGGCGTTAACGCCGGGGCCAGTTTTGCCATCGTGTTAGGCGCGGCGCTGCTCGGCATTACCTCGCCACAGGAACAGCTGGCGATGGCTTTTTGCGGCGCGCTGGTTGCCTCGTTAATCGTGGCCTTTACCGGCAGCCAGGGCGGCGGCCAACTGAGCCCGGTACGCTTAACGCTGGCAGGCGTGGCGCTCGCTGCCGTACTGGAAGGTTTCTCCAGCGGCATCGCCTTACTTAACCAGGATGTCTACGATCAGCTGCGCTTCTGGCAGGCGGGTTCGCTGGATATTCGTACCCTGCAAACCCTGAAAACGGTGCTGATCCCGGTGTTGATTGCCGGTGCCGTCGCGCTGATGATGAGCCGTTCGCTTAACAGCCTGAGCCTCGGTGCCGACACCGCCACCGCGCTGGGCAGTAAAGTGGCGCGCACACAAATCATGGGACTGCTGGTGATCACCATTCTGTGTGCCAGCGCGACCTCGGTGGTAGGCCCTATCGCCTTTATCGGCCTGATGATGCCGCATATTGCCCGCTGGCTGGTCGGCTCGGACCACCGCTGGTCACTGCCGGTCACCCTGCTCGCTACCCCCTCGCTGCTGCTGTTTGCCGATATTATTGGCCGCCTGCTGGTGCCCGGCGAACTGCGCGTATCGGTGGTCAGCGCCTTTATCGGCGCACCGGTGCTGATTTTCCTGGTTCGCCGTAAATCGAACGGAGGTGGTCGATGAACGCCCCTTCTCGTCGCCTGGTCGCCAGCTGTCTGCTGCTGGTCGCCGCATGCCTGCTGCTCACGCTGCTGAGTCTACGCAGCGGTGCAGTCACGCTGGAATTTTCACAAATCTTCGCTGCGCTGTTTGGCGATGCGCCGCGCACCATCACCCTGGTGGTGACTGAATGGCGTCTACCGCGCGTGCTGATGTCGCTGTTGATTGGCGCCGCGCTCGGCGTCAGCGGCGCGATTTTCCAGTCGCTGATGCGCAACCCACTGGGCAGTCCGGACGTGATGGGCTTTAACACCGGTGCATGGAGTGGCGTACTGGTGGCACTGGTCTTCTTCGGCCAGAACCTCACTACCATTACCCTCGCCGCCATGGCGGGCGGCATCGCCACCTCGCTTATCGTGTGGGCACTGGCGTGGCGTGACGGTATCGAAACCTTCCGGCTGATTATTATCGGCATCGGCATCCGCGCGATGCTGATGGCCTTCAACACCTGGCTGCTGCTGCGCGCGTCGCTGGAGACCGCCGTCTCTGCAGGGCTATGGTTTGCCGGTTCGCTTAACGGCCTGACGTGGGCCAAAATCTGGCCCGCTGCACCGATGATGGTCATCGCCCTCGCCTGCTCCGCGCTGTTGGTGCGCCGTCTGCGCCTGTTAGAAATGGGCGACGACAGCGCCTGTGCGCTGGGGGTTCGTGTCGAAGTTTCCCGCCTGCTGCTGATGCTGGTCGCCGTGGTGCTGACCGCCGCCGCCACCGCGTTAGCCGGGCCGATTTCTTTTATTGCGCTGGTCGCGCCGCACATTGCCCGTCGCCTCAGCGGCACCGCGCGCTGGGGTCTGACCCAGGCGGCGCTCTGCGGCGCGCTGCTGCTCGCCGCCGCCGACTACTGCGCCCAGCAGCTGTTCTTGCCTTATCAGCTTCAGGTGGGCGTGGTCACCGTTAGCCTTGGCGGTATCTACCTCATCGTGCTGCTAATTCAGGAGTCTCGTAAAAAATGACCGACACCGTCGCTCGCCTGCGCGGCGAGGCGTTAACCCTTGCCTACGGGAAAAAGACCATCGCCGAGTCGCTGAACGTCACCATTCCTGACGGCCATTTCACCGCCATTATTGGCCCCAACGGCTGCGGGAAATCGACCCTGCTGCGGACGCTCAGCCGCCTGATGACGCCAGTTCGCGGCCATGTCTATCTCGACGGTGAAGAGATCCAGCGCTACGCCAGTAAAGAGGTAGCGCGTCGCGTCGGCCTGCTGGCGCAGAACGCCACGACGCCGGGGGATATTTCAGTGCAGGAACTGGTTGCCCGCGGGCGTTATCCGCATCAGCCGCTGTTTACCCGCTGGCGCCAGGAAGATGAAGACGCGGTGCAGAATGCGATGCAGGCCACCGGCATCGTCAACCTCGCCAACCAGAGCGTGGATACCCTCTCCGGCGGGCAACGTCAGCGCGCGTGGATTGCAATGGTGCTGGCGCAGGACACGTCGATCATGCTGCTCGACGAGCCAACGACCTGGCTTGATATCAGCCATCAGATTGACCTGCTGGAGCTCTTAAGCGAACTGAACCGCGAGCGCGGCTATACGCTCGCCGCCGTGCTGCACGATTTGAACCAGGCGTGCCGCTACGCGACGCACCTGATAGCCTTGCGCGATGGGAAGATAGTGGCAGAAGGCGCGCCGAAAGAGATCGTCACTCCGGCGCTGATTGAAGCGGTGTACGGCCTGCGCTGCATGATTATTGATGACCCGGTGGCGAATACGCCGCTGGTGGTGCCGCTCGGGCGGCGATAGCGCTTACTCCCTCTCCCTTCAAGGGAGTAAGCGCATATTTCCCCTCACCCTAACCCTCTCCCCAAAGGGGCGAGGGGATCATACCGGACGCGCTTTCCGGACGGAGGAAATTTCTATACCTACCCCAATATCTCCCGCATCACCGGCCCAATCGCCTCAAACGCCGCAGGCGTAATGATGTCGACGTGCGCACAATCCTGACGATAAACCTCCAGCTCGCCCACCCACGGCCCCCAGGCCGTCTGCGGATCCGCCTGGCGGGTTTTCTCGGCGACAAATAGCGTCGCTTTGCCGTCAAACCTCGCGCTATGCGCGGTAGTCAGCAGGCGCACGGCGTCGGCGTAGTTGCCTTCAATCGCGCTGAACAATTCGCTGGAGCCTTGCCCCTGCTGAGCGGCAATAAATGCTTCACGTTCGCGATCAATCTCCGCTAATACCGCCGGGTCGAGACCGTTTGCCTCTTTTTCCGCCCAGTTCTGCGTTTCCGGCGGCCAGGTATCCAGCAGGCCGAGGAACGCCACCGTTTCGCCGCGCTGGCGTAAACGCGCGGCGATGCCCTGCGCCAGCGTACCGCCAAGCGAATAGCCGAGCAGGTAATACGGCCCGTGCGGCTGCTGGGCGAGCAGCGTCGCCAGATGATGTTCGCACACCTCGTCCAATGTCTCGGCGGTCTGCATCGGCCCTTCCGGGCGCGGGGACTGAATGCCGGTAATCGACCAGCGCGGCGACAGATAGCGTGACAGCACGCTGAACTGCCAGGCAAAACCGGACGCCGGATGGAAGCAGAATAACGTTGGGCCATCGCCGGTGCGCAACGGCAGCAGCGGCTCATAGCCCAGACGCTGCGCCTGCTCGTCATCGCTGTTTTCCAGCAACGCACTGAGCTGACAAACGGTCGATGACACCATCACCTGCCCCGGCGTCACTTTGCGTCCGGTTTGCTGGCTCAGCGTTGCCGCCAGCCGCATGGCGAGCAGCGAGTGGCCGCCGAGGGCAAAGAAATCAGCATCCACATCCTGAATGTCGCAGCCAAGCAGTTGGCTAAACGCCGCGGCAACCCGCAGTTCAGTTGCCGTTTGCGGCGCGCGGCCGCTTGTTTTCTGCGTCAGCGACGGCAGCGGCAGCGCTTTGCGATCCAGTTTACCGTTGGCGCTCAACGGCAGTGCGCTCAACTGTAACAGCACTACCGGCACCATATGCGGCGGTAGCTGTTCGCGCAGGCGAGCCAGAAGCGTATCGGTATCAAGCGGTAGACCAGAAATCGATACCACATAGCCTACCAGCTGGCGGGCATCGCCGCCGGTGGCCGCCGCCTGGTTGATAACGCAGGCGTGCGTCACCGCCTGTTCCACGTCCGGCAGGCTCTGCATCACCCGGTCGATTTCACCCAGCTCAATGCGCTGACCGCGAATTTTGAGCTGATCGTCGCTGCGGCCAAGGTATTCCACCGCACCGTTATCCAGCCATCGCGCGACGTCACCGGTACGGTACATGCGCTCGCCGGGGGCAAATGGGTCGGCAATAAAGCGGCTGGCGGTGAGATCCGGTCTGCCCAGATAGCCCTGTGCCAATTGGATGCCGGTAAGGTAGAGATCGCCCGCCACGCCAAACGGCACCGGGCGCATCATGGCATCAAGAATTCGCAGGCCGGTATTCCACACCGGGAAGCCAATCGGCACGCTATTGCCGGACACCGCCGCCAGCGTTTCGCCGTAGGCCGGGTACCAGCTCACGTCCACCGCCGCTTCCGTTGGCCCATAGAGGTTGTGCAGCGGCACGTGGGTGAGTACTTCCCACTCACGGCATAGCGAGGTCGGCAGCGCTTCACCGCTACAGAACACCCGCTGTAGTGAGCAGCAGCTGTCTACCGTTTCCGGCGTCAGCGAGGCCACAAACGCCGCCAGCATCGACGGCACGAAATGGGTGGTGGTGATGCCATAATCGGCAAAGAAGCGCTGCATCGCCAGCGGGTCGCGGTGCGCCTCCGGCTCGGCCATGACCAGGCTTGCACCGGTCATAAACGGCCACCAGAACTCCCATACCGAGACATCAAAACTGCACGGCGTTTTCTGCGCCACCACATCGTCGGCGGTCAGCGGATAGTGATCCTGCATCCACAGCAGGCGGTTAACGATGGCCTCATGGCCGACCATCACCCCTTTCGGGCGGCCGGTCGAACCAGAGGTAAAGATGATATAGGCCGTCTGTTCCGGCGTTGTCAGCGCGAGGGGCTGGTCATCTCCCGCCGCCAGCGGGGCGTTCAGGCACAGGCTGTCGATATTCGGGAAGCGGTGCAACTGGTCGGCGGCGGTAATCAGCAGCGTCGGTCGCGCGTCTTCCAGCATCATCTGCAGGCGATCATCCGGGTAGCCGGTATCCAGCGGCAGCCAGGCCGCTCCGGCCTCAACGATCGCGTGCAGCGCCAGCGTCAGGAACACCGAACGCGGTAATGCAACGGCGACGCTATCACCAGGCTTCACACCGCGCTCGCGCAGCACGTTTGCCAGCGCGATTACCTGCTGGCGCATCTCGCGATAGGTGAAACGATAGTTCGCATCCACCAGCGCCACGGCATCCGGTGTTTTCGCCGCCTGAGCCGCTACCAGCGAGCTGAGCGTAGCCTGCGGCAGGGATTTTTCAGTGGCGTTGATCTGCGCCAGACGCTGATATTCATCATCCGACAGCAGTTCGGCATCGGCACACATCAGTGCAGGATTATCGGCGAACTGCTGCAACAGCGAGGTTAAGCGAGCGATATGCTGCCGCAACGTTGCTTCATCATAGCGCTGCTGGTTGGCCAGAATTTCCAGCGACAGACCGCCCTCTTCATCGGGGAACAGCGCCAGTTCCAGGTCGTTTACCGGCCCGGTGGCTAGCGTATGCGTTGTCGCCTGAACGTCGGCGAAACCGAGGCGATAGTCAAACATTTTGACGTTAAATACCGGGCCAAACAGCGCTTCATCACCCGCTGCCTTTCCTGCATCACGCACGATCTGTTCCGCATCGTAGCGCTGATGGCGACGCATCTTTTTCAACTGCCCGGAGAGGCGAGTTGCCAGCTCGGGCAAGGTTTCCAGACCGTTCAGCGTCACGCCCAGCGGCAGTACGTTAAGCACCGGGCCGGTGGCCGTCAGGGCCGCGGAGCCCATACGGCGCATAAAGATAAACCCAGCGGCATAGTCGCTGCGACCGCACAGACGGCCGAGCCAGAGCGCCACCAGCGCCAGCGCTAGATCGGCAGGCTGGCACTGCGGTGCAGAGGCGGTTAGTCGAGCAAACGCCCGGCGGTCGGCGATGAGCTTCATGCGCCAGATAGCGGTGCTTTGCGCGCGACCCGGCAGCGGCGCAGACGAGAGCGAGGCCGGAGACGGTAGCGCTTTGCGCTGCTCGGCCCAGAAGGCTTTGTCTCGCTGAAACGCCTCGCTGTCGCGGTAGCGTTGATATTCGTCCACCACCTCGGCAAACGGCGTGAACGCCGGTTCCGGCAGCGTCTCGCCTGTCACCAGCGCCTGATAAATCAGGCTTATCTGGCGGGTAATCGCCGGGAAGCTGAAGCCGTCCACCAGCAGATGGTGGTAGCGCTGATACCAGAACCAGCGGTTGTCGCCCACGCGCAAAAGCTGATGACAGTAGAGCGGGTTGCCGCTATCGACGCGGCTGTTTTGCGAGAGATCGTGCTGCATCAGGGCCAGCGCCGCCTGCTGCGGATCTGACTCACCGCGCAAGTCGTGGCACGCCGGTTCAGCAATCACCATGCTCTCATCCAGCCACTGCCAGACGTCGCCGTTGTCTTCGCTAAAGCGCATGCGCAGCGTGTCGGCCTGATTCAGACCCATCACGATAGCGCGCGCCAGCAGGTCGCCGTTAACCTCCCCGTTAAGCTCAACGTAGTGCGCCACGCTCCAGGCATTCGGCAACGTCGACAGGGCTTCCGCCATCCAGATCCCCGGTTGAGCGGCAATCAGCGGTAAACGCGAGCTCATGGTCGGCCTCCGGTGACGGAGAAATGGTCAGGATAAAGGGTCGTCCAGTTATGGGTGAGCCAGGCGTTGCACGCCTCAAGCGGCTGCGGTTCGCAGACCACCGTCCAGCCCGCCGGCAGTGAACACTGCTGGGGCCAGAGGCTAAACTGCCGGTGAGGGTTTTGCAGAAGGTAAAACTGCCCTTGCGCCACGTCGAAGGGGTTACTGACTTGCATACCAAACTCCTGTCGTTAATCGCGCGTTGCCGCCTGGTTATTCCAGAGCGTAATCAGCCCGGCGGTCAGCCCGCCGCGCCAGCAAAGCGCATCATGTCCGCCATCAACCTGATGCCAGAAAATCGGCTGCTGTGTGCGCTGTAGCTGCGCCAAAAGCGCCTGATTGGCGCGAAAAATAATCGGTTCACGGATGCCCGCTTCCAGCACAATCCGCAGCCCCTGCGGGGTCAACTCACCGCTTTCAAGCTGCTGTACAATTTCCCCGGTCTGTTGCCCGCCACGATGCGGCCACCAGTACGACCCCGACTGGCTCAGCACACAGCCAAAACGTTCCGGCCAGTGCAGCCCGGCGAACAGCGCGGACAGGCCACCGAAGCTTTGTCCGGCCACCACCGTCCGATCGGCACGAGCGCTGAACGGCGCTATCGCCTGCACCTGCGACAGTAATTCCTGCTGCACCGCTAGCCAGAAATCCGCATTGCAGGGCAGTTCAACGCTACGGTGCGCGTTATCAATCACGTCAATCAGCAGGTAGACCGCGGGAGGCAGCTTTTTCGCGTCGGTCAGTGAGGTCAGCGCAGGCCATACCGGCATGCTTTCGGCCCAGAACTGGCCGTCGAGCAGCACCGCCAGCGGCCTCTCGGCTTCGTTGATGTCGCCGGTGGCAAAAATCCACACCCGACGCTGGTTGCCCAACCGTTCGCTGCGCCAGGCGATGCACTGCGGTTTGGGCCAGATTGTCGCTGGGTCAGACCAGCCGGGCTGTTCCGGGGCCTGCGGCATTTCCAGTGCGGAAACCGCATGGCCGCGCCCGCCTTTCCAGCTTTGCGGGTTCAGCGGGTCGGAGATGGCCTTCGGTAACAGCTTGCGCCAACCTTCGCGCAGTTGCTGGCGGTCCGGCTCGGCGGCGGTAAAAATGTCAGGGGAGAAATCATCATCGCGCTCGCTTGGCGCAAAGCAGTAGCTACCGCGCCAGGTGGATGGCAGCGTGGTTGTCCAGCGCCAGACGTCGGTATCAGGAATACGTTCGAGGGTCTGAGGGGCTGAGTTGTGGTGGTGATCGGTGACGCCGGTAATGTAAATCCACACCCGGCGAACGGGCGATGAACGCTCGCTGCCTGCGGGGTCACGCCACCAGAACGTGACGCGATAATTATCGCCAACTCGTTCATATTGCGGGCCTTTTATCGCATCCCACCACGCGTCACTTCCTGTTGTTAACTTCTCCACCACGTTAACCCCATGTTTATTGTGGAATTTATTGTTACATCTAAAAATTTATTGATAATATTATTGATAACTATTTGCATTTGCAATAGCGTATTGCCGCGCACTTTCCCATGCTTCTGGCATACAACCTTGCCGCGTCTCCCCTTTTGGGAATGGATCACGACGGGACGTTGGCGACGAAAAGCAGGACACACAATGAATAATAAAATCAAATCCCTGGCCTTCCTGGTCAACCTGGGTATTTATGGCGTTGCATCTCCGGCTTTTGCCGCCGAGACTACCAGCAATAAGGACGCCGACGGTGAAACCATGGTCGTGACCGCTGCCGAGCAGAACCTGCAGGCACCGGGCGTTTCGACCATCACCGCCGACGAAATTCGTAAGCGCCCACCTGCGCGCGACGTCTCCGAAATCATCCGTACCATGCCGGGCGTTAACCTGACCGGTAACTCCACCAGCGGCCAGCGCGGCAACAACCGCCAGATCGATATTCGCGGTATGGGCCCGGAAAACACCCTGATTCTGATCGACGGTAAGCCGGTCACCAGCCGTAACTCGGTGCGTCAGGGCTGGCGTGGCGAGCGTGATACCCGCGGTGATACCGGCTGGGTTCCGCCAGAAATGATTGAACGCATTGAAGTCCTGCGTGGCCCCGCGGCGGCCCGTTACGGTAACGGCGCGGCGGGCGGCGTGGTGAATATCATCACCAAGAAAAGCAGCAACGAGTGGCACGGATCCTGGAACACCTATTTCAACGCCCCTGAGCACAAAGAAGAAGGCTCTACTAAGCGTACCAATTTCAGCCTGACAGGGCCGCTGGGCGACGCGTTCAGCTTCCGTCTCTTCGGTAACCTGGATAAAACCCAGGCCGATGCCTGGGATATCAACGATGGGCATCAGTCAGAGCGCACTAAGGCCTACGCCGATACCATGCCAGCCGGTCGTGAAGGCGTTGAGAATAAAGATATTAACGGTCAGGTACGTTGGGACTTCGCGCCAATGCAGTCGCTGGAGTTCGAAGCGGGCTACAGCCGTCAGGGTAACCTGTACGCGGGCGATACCCAGAACACCAACAACGACAACGACACCACCAAGGGCGGCAAGGGCCTGGTGAAAAAATACTACGGTAAAGAGACCAACCGTATGTATCGCCAGAACTATGCACTGACCTGGAACGGCGGCTGGGATAACGGCATCACCACCAGCAACTGGGCACAGTACGAACACACCCGCAACTCCCGTCTGGGTGAAGGTCTGGCCGGTGGCCTGGAAGGGCTGTTTAACAGCAACCAGTTCAGCGATACGGATCTGGCTGATGTGACGCTGCACAGTGAAATCAACATTCCATTCGATTTCGTGGTGAATCAGAACCTGACGCTGGGCACCGAGTGGAACCAGCAGCGTATGAAGGACTCCAGTTCCAACACGCAGACCTTTATGGGCGGTAATATTCCAGGCTACAGCAGCACCGACCGTAGCCCATATTCTCAGGCAGAGATCTTCTCGCTGTTTGCTGAGAACAACATGGAAGTGACCGACAGTACCATGCTGACCCCGGCGCTGCGCTTCGATCACCACAGCGTCGTGGGTGACAACTGGAGCCCATCACTGAACCTGTCTCAGGGCTTAGGCGATGACTTCACGCTGAAAATGGGTATTGCCCGTGCTTATAAAGCACCGAGTCTGTATCAGCTCAACCCGAACTACATTCTGTACAGCAAAGGCCAGGGCTGTTACGCCACCGGCGCAGCCACCGGCATTGGCTGTTACATGATGGGTAACGATGACCTGAAGGCTGAGACCAGCGTCAATAAAGAAATTGGTCTGGAATTCAAGCGTGATGGCTGGCTTGCGGGTGTGACCTGGTTCCGTAACGATTACCGCAACAAGATTGAAGCGGGCACCACTCCACTGAGCCGTACTTCCATTACCAGCGGCACGACCACCACCTACACCGATATCTATCAGTGGGAAAATATTCCTAAAGCGGTGGTTGAAGGGCTAGAAGGTACGCTGAACGTTCCGGTAAGCGAGACGGTGAGCTGGACCAACAACATCACCTATATGCTGCAAAGTAAGAATAAAGAGACCGGCGAACGTCTGTCGATCATTCCTGAGTACACGCTGAACTCTACCCTGAGCTGGCAGGTTCGTCAGGATGTGTCGCTGCAGTCAACCTTTACCTGGTACGGCAAACAGCAGCCTAAGAAATATGACTACCAGGGCAAACCGGTTACCGGTACCTCCGCCGCTGAAGTCAGTCCTTACAGCATCGTGGGCCTGAGCGCGACCTGGGACGTCAACAAAAACGTCAGCCTGACCGGCGGCGTGGACAACGTCTTCGACAAACGCCTGTGGCGCGAAGGTAACGCCCAGACCGTGAGCGACACCAAAACCGGTGCCTACATGGCCGGTGCGGGTGCCTACACCTACAACGAGCCGGGCCGTACCTGGTACATGAGCATCAACACGCACTTCTGATAATCTGTCCCTCCCCTCCCCCTTCGGGGAGGGTTTTCAGGAGCTCTATGCTTACCCACCACAGCACGTTTCACGCTATTCAGCGTATCGACTTCCAGCCTGAAACCTTCGCCCCGCAGGACCTGCTGTGGCTTCCCCATCACGCGCAGCTTTCCCGTACGGGTAAAAAACGTCAAACCGAGCATCTGGCCGGGCGCATTGCCGCCGTTTATGCGCTACACACCGTTGGTGAGAAATCAGTGCCGGGCATTGGAACAAACCGGGAACCGCTTTGGCCTGCGGGGATTTTTGGCAGTATCAGCCATTGTGGACATACCGCGCTGGCCATTGTTTCTCATGCGCCCGTCGGCGTTGATATTGAAGAAGTACTCACGGATTCACTTGCCGAATCCCTCGCAGATCAGATAGCCGAAGGGCAAGAACTCGCCTATCTCCGCGCAACCCCTCTTCCCTTCCCGCTACTGCTGACGCTGGCCTTTTCAGCAAAAGAGAGCCTGTACAAAGCCCTTTCTGCTCGTTACCCACATCTGCTCAACTTTCACGATGCCGTCGTTACCCACATTAACGCACAGGACATTTTCGTGCAGATCCCCGCAATTAACCGAACCTTTACCCTTCATTGGTATGCCGTAGATGCCCAGCGCATCATCACCCTTTATCATCAGACATAAATATGACCAGCCATCGAAAATACCGAACCAACCGCCAGTCATAACCTCATTGATAAAATAAAAAATCAAAAATTGCGGATTTAGTCAGATTTATCCACCATAAAAATATAGTTCCGCACAGCAATTACCCCTATTATTCTCCTGAAACATTCATACAAACAATGAAACAATTGTCTGAATTAAGGAACCGAATGAATACCCAAACACGGACACGGAATGAAGTGGGTGAAAGCCGCCTGATGACAGGCTTTCTGAACGCGATTGAAAAAGCTGGCAACCGGTTACCCGAACCGGCAATGATCTTTTTCTACTTTTTACTGATTGTGATGGGCCTGTCGGCAGTGCTGTCGATGGTGACCTTTGATGTGATAAACCCGATGACGCAGGAAGCGGTGAAGGTGAATAACCTGCTCTCTCCTGAAGCGTTGACCAATACGCTGGCCAATATGGTCACCACCTTCACCGGCTTTGCGCCGCTTGGGATCGTACTGGTGGCAATGCTTGGCGTGGGTGTGGCGGAAAGCTCCGGCTTTATCAACGTGGCGCTGAAAAAGATGCTGCGCGTGACGCCGAAAAAACTGCTGACGCCAATGCTGATCTTTGTGGCGATGTTCAGCCACGTGGCGGCAGATGCGGGCTACGTGCTGGTGATGCCGCTGGGCGCGATTATTTTTATGTCTGCCGGTCGTCACCCGCTGGTCGGGATTGCCGCCGCGTTCTCCGGCGTATCCGGTGGCTTTGCCGCCAACATGGTACCCACCGGTAACGATGCGCTGCTGCAGGGCTTTACCCAGGCTGCCGCCCAGTTGCTGGACAGCACCTACACCGTAAACACGCTGTGTAACCTGTTCTTCGGTATCGCCTCCTCCATCATCATTACGCTGGTTGGCTGGTGGGTCACCGAGCGCATCGTCGAGCCACGCGTCAGCAAAATGGCTATCGACGGCGACTTCAAACACGATGAAGATATGTCTAACGTCACGCCGCAGGAGAGCCGCGCTTTCCGCCGCGCATCGCTGGTGATGATGCTCGGTCTGGCGGCACTGGCCGCGGCGGCCTGGCCAGAAGGGTCGATGCTGCGTGGCACCGACGGTTCACTGACCTCCTACAGCGCGCCGATTATGAAGTCCATCGTGCCGCTGATTTTCCTGATCTTCATTCTGCCGGGTATCGTCTACGGCTTTGTCTCCGGCACCTTTAAAACCGGCAAAGACGTGATTGGCGCGATGAACGACTCCATGAGCAAAATGGGTTCGTACATGGTGATGGCCTTCTTCTGCGCCATGTTTATCAAAGCGTTCAGCGACTCCAACATTGGTACATTGTTCGCGCTGATGGGCGCCGACGGTCTGAAAGCGCTGGCGCTGCCGGGCCAGGCAACGATTATCGGTATGATTGTGCTAACGGCGGTGGTGAACCTGCTGATTGGCTCAGCATCGGCTAAATGGGCGCTGCTGTCGCCGATTATGGTGCCAATGCTGATGGCGGTGGGAATTTCTCCGGAGCTGACTCAGGCGGCGTTCCGTATTGGTGACTCCTGCACCAACATCATTACGCCACTGATGGTCTTCTTCCCGCTGATCGTTATCTACTGCCAGCGCTACGTGAAGGGCGCGGGTGTGGGCACGCTGGTCTCAATGATGATGCCGTACTCCATCGCCTTCTTTGTGGCGTGGAGCATCCTGCTGCTGGTGTGGTGGGGTGTCGGTCTGCCGTTGGGTATCGCGGCGCCGTATACCTGGAGCCCGAGTTAACGGTCTGTTCGGTGCCATTCCCGGCGGCGCTTCGCTTGGCCGGGCTACGATGTTGGTAGCCCGGACGAGGCGCAGCCGACTCCGGGGAACCCCGGCACAAAACTACACGGCTAAATGGGCAAAATTGCCTAATACGTTGTGTAAAATCCCCACCCCTTTCTGCACCTGCTCGGCGCTGATAGTGCATGGTGGCACCACGTGAATCCGGTTTTCCACCACGAAGCTCAACAGCCCCGCTTCGGTTAATGCGCCTTTAATTTCTGCCATATCCCCTGCCGCCAGCGGCGTTTTCTTCGCTCGGTCGCTCACCAGCTCCAGCGCCTGGAATACGCCGCGCCCGCGCACTTCGCCCACCAGCGGTGACGATGCGGCCAGCGCCTCCAGCCCCTGACGCAACACGCCGTTGCCGATACGCGCCGCGTTCTCCACGATCCCTTCGTCCTTCATCGCATCAAGGGTGGCAATAATCGCCGCCATCGCCAGCGGATGCCCGGAATAGGTCAGCCCACCGGCAAAAAAGTGATCGTCAAAATAGTGAGCGATCTTATCGCTGATGATCACCCCGCCGGCCGGAACGTACCCCGCGTTCACGCCTTTGGCGAAGGTAACAAGATCCGGCACGATCCCATCCTGCTCGAAGGCAAACCAGCTACCGGTACGGCCAAACCCGGCCATCACCTCATCGAGGATCAGGATAATCCCGAACTCATCCGCCAGCGCCCGCACGCCCTTCATATAGCCTTCCGGCGGTACCAGAATCCCCGCCGTACCGGGAATAGACTCCAGCAGAATAGCGGCAATGGAAGACGGGCCTTCGCACTCGATCATCCGCCGCAGGTGCGCCAGCGCGCGGCTGCACTCTTCCTGCTCGGAGGTAGCGTTAAACTCTGTGCGGTAGAGGTACGGGTTAAAGAAGTGGACGTGGCCGCGTGAATATTCGTTCGGCACACGGCGCCAGTCGCCGGTGGCGGCAATAGCGCTGCCGGTATTACCGTGATACGAACGGTAGGCCGACAGCACCTTGTCGCGCCCGGTATAAAGACGCGCCATGCGAATAGCATTCTCATTGGCATCGGCCCCGGCGTTGGTGAAGAACACCTTGCTAAAGCCTTCCGGCGCCAGTCCAATAATGCGTTTTGCCGCTTCGCCGCGCGCCAGGTTGGCGGTGGCCGGGGCAATAGTGACCAGCGTTTCCAGCTGATCTTTCATCGCCGCCAGCACGCGCGGATGCTGGTAGCCCAGATTCACGTTCACCAGTTGGCTGCTGAAATCGAGATAGGTTTTCCCGTCGTAATCCCATAGCTCACACCCTTTCGCGCCGGCAATCACCAGCGGGCTCAGGTTGCCCTGCATCGACCAGGAATGAAAAACATACTCTCTGTCCAGTTGGCGAACCGCTTTGTTGTTCAACTCTGTCATTCGTCGTTCCTCGCATACCGTTGGCTGTGATTCATCATGTCGTCGGCGGAAAAAAAAGTGATAGAGCCAGTGTAGTCGCGGCGCTGTGACAACGGTGTCACATCGTCATGCGCCGACTGGCTCTCGGCAGGCCGCGCGGCGGTTTTTATAGTGGCCAGAACAACCTGCACAGGAGAGCACAATGCAAAAGCGTAAAGTGGTGTTTATTACCGGAGCGACCTCCGGCTTTGGGGAAGCAGCGGCGCACGTATTTGCGCGCGCGGGATGGGCGCTGGTGCTGAGCGGGCGTCGTCTCACAAGGCTACAAGCGCTGCAGGCCGAGCTGGCACAGCGGGTACCGGTGCATGTAATTGAACTGGACGTACGCGACAGCGTCGCAGTGGACGCCGCCGTCGCCGCGCTGCCGCTGGACTTTGCCGATATCACCGCCCTTATCAATAACGCCGGGCTGGCGCTAGCGCCGCAGCCGGCGCAAAAGGTGGAGCTGTCCGACTGGCACACCATGATTGATACTAACGTCACCGGGCTGGTGAACGTCACCCACGCCCTGCTGCCGACGCTGATTCGCCACGGTGCGGGGGCGAGCATTATTAATATCGGCTCGATTGCCGGGCAGTGGCCGTATCCCGGCAGCCACGTTTACGGTGCCAGCAAAGCGTTTGTGAAGCAGTTTAGCTATAACCTGCGCTGCGATCTGTTAGGCACCGGCGTGCGCGTCACCGACCTTGCGCCGGGCATTGCCGAAACCGAGTTTACGCTAGTGCGCACTAAGGGCGACCAGGCGGCTTCGGATGCGCTGTATCGCGGTACCACGCCGCTGTCGGCGCTGGATATCGCCGAGCAGATGTTCTATATCGCCACTCTGCCGGACCATATGAATATTAACCGCGTGGAGGTGATGCCGGTGCGTCAGGCGTGGCAGCCGTTTGCGATTGATAGGGATTAGTGTGGTTTTCTCCTTATCCCCCCTTCCTTGTAGCAGTCTTTACTGCACGAATTTCAGGGGAAAAACCTGATATTTGTCAGTAAGGTGAAGGGTTCCGTTCACTTTACGTCGGGTGGAATATGAAGTCCCTTCCCCGGTGAACGGGCCAAGGGGGGCGGCCGCGCCCCCCTTCGCAATCCCCGCGGCCCCGCAGGGAAATCGGTGCTTCGCACTACGCTCGCCTACGACTCCAGCCTGCGGCACGCCGATTTCCAGCGGGGACTCATCGGTTTCAGAAAGACTGGTTTTTGCTGTTAATTAAAAGACCGCACGGTTTTTGGTGGCGTCTAAATCGCCGAAGCGTTCCCTGTAGGCCGGGTCAGCCCACAGGGATGTGGGCTGAGGGCGTGGTTCACAGGGATGTGAACTCGCGCCCGACCCGAAGCCGGAGGGGATAAGCTGAGGGAACCGCGCAGCGGCGATTTTGCCGCCAGAGCCCGGGGGTGCAGGGGGCGGCGGCGATTGGCCGCCCCTTGCGCGCTCCCTGCGCCCGCGCAATTTATATGGCTAGTACTGAAAGGGAGCGCAACAGGGTGATAAACCTAAATAGGTCTCCCTCTTTGCATTAACGGCTACTTTGCAAAAACTGCCTCACTCGCTCCGACTTCGGCGCGGTAAAGAAAATCTCCGGCGGCGCTTTCTCAATCAAAATCCCCTTCTCCAGAAACACCACTTCGTTCGACACCTGGCGGGCAAACTCCATCTCGTGCGTCACCACCACCATGGTATACCCCTCCGCCGCCAGCGATTTCATCACGCTCAGCACCTCGTTCACACGCTCCGGGTCGAGCGCCGAGGTGGGTTCGTCAAACAGCAGCACCTCCGGCGACATCGCCAGCGAACGGGCAATCGCCACCCGCTGCTTTTGCCCGCCGGAAAGGGTTATCGGGTAGGCATCCGCTTTATGCTCCATCCCTACCTTCTCCAGTTGCTGGTGCGCAATTTGCCGAGCTTCATCGCGCTTCATGCCTTTTACATGCAGCAACGCCTCCATCACGTTTTGCAGCACCGTCAGGTGCGGCCACAGGTTAAAGCTCTGAAACACCATCCCTACCCGTTCGCGGATCTTCGACAGCTCGCGGTGCGACATGCTTTTCCCGGAGCGATCGTCAACGCCAATGCGCTGCCCGCCAATACGGACTTCACCGCGATCAGGCTGCTCCAGCCAGTTCATACAGCGCAGCAGCGTTGATTTTCCCGAACCGGACGAACCGAGAATACTGACCACCGTCCCCTTCTCCACCGTCAGGTTGATATCGCGCAGCACCTCAACGTTATCAAACTGCTTGGAGACATTTTTTACGCTTACCGCCGTGGTATCAGACATGGCTCATTCCTCTTTTAGCGCTATAAACACTCAACCGTTTCACCAGCAGTTCCAGCACGATGCTGATAGCCCAATACAGCGCGATGGCAACAATAAAGGCGTTAAACGGAATAAAATAAGTTGCCTGCACGCTGTTCGCGGCGGCGGTAATTTCCTGCACGGTAATAATGCTGAGAAACGCGGTGTCCTTCAGGCAGATAATCAGCTGATTCCCCAGAAGCGGCAGCGCGGAGGAGAAAATATTCGGCAGGACGATGCGGCGAAAAATGGTGTAACGAGAAAACCCCTGCACCACGGCGGCTTCAATATAGCCGTTGGAAAAAACTCGCCGCTGGCTACGGAGAATCTCAAAGAAATAAGCACCGTGATAGATAATTAACGCCACCAGCCCCGCCGTCCACGCGTCCAGGCTAATCCCCAGTTCCGGCAGCCCGTAATAGAGCAAATAGGCCAGAATCAAAAACGGAATTGCCCGCATCAGATTCACAAATCCGACAATAATGTTATTCAACACCCGCTTCTGGTATTCGGTGAAATAGCACAGCAGCGTACCAATCAATAACCCACATACTGCGGCAATAATAAACAGTTCAAGCGTCGCCAGCAGCCCGGCAATAAAATTGTCGTGCTCGGCCCAGATAATGGCCCATTGGTTCATGTGTCCTCCCGAGGCTTATCGCGCCAATCGTTTTGCTTTGCGTTCCGCCATGCTCTGAAGCTTGAGCAGCAGGCCAATAATCACCACGTACAGCAGCCCGGCGGCCAGAATGGGCGACAGCGGTTCATAGGTGACGGAGGCGATGCGGTTGGTGACGCGGGTGAGATCCACCACGCCTATCACCGCGATCGCCGGGCTGCCCTTAATCAGGAAGGACATTTCGTTCACCAGCGCGGGCAGGCTCTCCAGCCACATTTGCGGCAGCATGATGTAGCGGAAGTAGGGCCAGCGGCGCATCCCCACCGACTCCGCGGCCTCGCGCTGTTCGCGCGGGAAGGTGCGAAAGGCGTTGCGCCAGATTTCGGCGTTAAACGCTGAGGTATTGAGGGTCAGCGCGACGATAGCGGCCACCGTTTTATCGAGATTAATGCCCACCGTCGGCAGCGATAAAAAGAGAAACAGCACCAGCGTCACCAGCGGCGTGGCGCGGGCGAGGCTGATATAGATAACCAGAATCTGGTCAATGACCGGGATTTTCATCATGCGCACAAAGGCGATAATCAGCCCTATCACCACCCCGAAGGCGATGGCGATGGCCGAAATCCAGAGGGTCGTCCATGCGCCTTCAATCAGTAACTGCCATGCTATTGCGTCCATGGTGCCCTCCTGAGATTAGTGGGTGTCACTCCCGGCGTCGCATTGCTCGGCCGGGCGACATAACTTACTGTCCGGCGAGTTTATGAAACTGCGCGGCGCTGGTGATAGGTTCGGTTGGCAGGTCGTCATAGGTTTCGCCAAACCATTTTTTCTGCAGCTCAGCGAGCTTGCCGGTTTCACGCATGTGGTTGATAAACTTGGTCATGTACGCCAGCAGCTCCGGCGAATTTTTCGGGATGGGCCAGGCCATATAGCCCGGACCAGAAACCGGCAGCCCTTTGGCGAACACCTTCGGTTTGGCTTTCACCAAATCGTTAACGGAGATAACGACGTTAATCACATAATCGAGACGTTTATTGGCTAAATCGGCGTAAGCTTCCGGGTAGGACGGGTATTCCACCACCGGACCCAATTTGCCGCCGGTTTTCTCAATCATTGCTTTCAGTTCCGGCAGACGAGCTAATAGCGCACTGCCCGCCTGAAGGCCGACTTTTTTCCCGCTGAGATCGGCAATGGTATTTAAAGAGTTATCGCCCGCACGCTTCACAAAATAGTGCTGCGCCGAGGCCCACGGCGGGGTGAAATTAAACACGTTGAGGCGTTCGTCGGTAACAACGGCACCGGTTAATGCCATATCGTACTGCCCGGTTGAGACCGCCGCTAATAACCCGGTCCACGGCAGAATACTTTGCGTGACGTTGAATTTGGCGTATTCACGTAGCGCCGCCAGCATATCTTTGTTGAACCCATCGGCATTGCCGTTATTCATAAAGTTAAACGGTGCGTAATCATCCTCGGTGGCCACTTTTAAGGTCCCGGACTTTTCAATTTCTGGCAAATCAGCGGCGGCGACCTGTAATGAAAAGGTCATCGCCATCACGGCGGCCAGATAATACGAACCCATCGTTTTTTTCATCGTTTGACCCCTACTCAACTATGCCGAACACGTTTATTCCAGACGCCCTGAAAGCGTTGCAAGATGTGTGCCGCCTGACGCCAATTTTTAAGCTGGCGGGCGACGTTTTTACTGTAGGGAGACTTTTTGCATTCTGAATAGAGCCAGTTTTCGCGCGCGCTTGTGTCAGACGATTTCAGGCTGGTACAGAAATTGCTGCACTCAGGGAAAGCGGATATTCGAAGGAGCAGCGTATGATTCGGCACTTATTGCACGTGGATTTTGACCACCAGCGCGGGTTGCAGGAGCAGGTTCGCGAATCGTTGGTCAACGCCATTCTCGGCGGCATTTTCGCCGTCGACACGCCGCTGCCGTCGTGTCGGCAACTGGCGCAGCAGCTGCAGGTTTCGCGCAACACTACCGCATTGGTGTTTGAAAGCCTGGTCAACGAAGGCTATCTGGTCAGCCGCCCGCGCAGCGGCTATTACCTGCATCCGGACTACCACGCGCCGCGTCTTTCTGCCGCCGTACCTGCACCCGCCAGCGGCGATTCTGCACCATCGTGGGGCAAACGGCTCAACATTACTCCCAGCCAGCAGGAGTCGATCCTCAAGCCCGCCGGCTGGATGCACTACCGCTACCCGTTTATCTACGGCCAGCCCGATACCCGCCAGTTTCCGTTAGCAAGTTGGCGGTCGGCGGCAAACTGGCTGCACGGTGGCATGCGTGACCCGGCGTGGGTTGTCGACCATATCGACCAGGACGTGCCGATGCTGATTGAACAAATTCGCACCCGCGTGCTGCCCAAGCGCGGCATCGTCGCCGCGCCGGATGAAATTCTGATTACCCTCGGTTCACAGAATGCGCTCTACCTGCTCACCCGCTTGCTGATGTCGCGCCAGACGCGAGTGGGCGTAGAAAACCCCGGCTTTCGCGAGGCGATTAATACCTTTTTACTCAGCGACTGCGACATCGTGCCACACCCGGTAGATGAAGAAGGGATCGTGCTCAACGACGCGCCGTGCGATTACTACTACGTGACGCCGGGCCATCAGGTACCGACAGGCGTCACGATGAGCAAGGCCAGGCGCAGTCAGCTACTGGCACACGCCGCGCAGCATGATGCGGTGATTATCGAAGATGATTACGATTCGGAGAGTAATTTCCAGGCCAACCCGCTGCCCGCGCTGAAGGCCAGCGACCGCAGCGGACGGGTGATTTACGTCAGCAGCCTGTCGAAGGCGCTGTCGCCCGGATTACGGTTAGGATTTATGGTCGCCGACCCGGACCTGATTGATGAAGCCCGCGCCCTGCGCCGACTGGTTTATCGCCATCCACCGACCAACATTCAATACCAGATGGCGCACTTTCTTGCCCAGGGCCACTATGAAACGCATCTGCGGCGCTACCGCGATGATTCCGCCCGGCGCTGGGACAGGCTGCATACCGCGTTGTCGACGCTGCTGCCGGAGTGCCAGCCGCTGCCCGGCAGCGAACACGCTAACGCCTTCTGGCTGCGCACCCCTGCCAGCATCAGTACTCAGCAGCTCACCTGGCGCGCTGCCCACACCGGGGTGTTGATTGAACCCGGCGCACGGCATTTTCTCGATGCGACGCCGCCGGACAATTTTTTCCGCATGGGCTTTCACGCCATTAACCCCGACGCCATTGCGCCGGGGGTGGACGTGCTGCGCAGCCAGCTGGCGCAGATGGGTTAGCCCGCCTTGCGGTGCGCCCACTCGCGCAGGCGCTGGAACAGCACGTAGAGCGACGGGATAAACAGGATGCCAATCACCGTCGCCACCAGCATGCCGCTGAACACCGTGGTGCCGATGATCCGGCGGCTCTGCGCCCCAGCCCCGGTGGAGAACATCATCGGCATGATACCGATAATAAACGACACCGCGGTCATCATTACCGCACGGAAACGGCGGGTCGCCCCCTCACGCGCGGCCTCCACGATAGAAAACCCGGACTGCCTGCGCTCGCGGGCAAATTCGACAATCAATATCGCGTTTTTCGCCGCCAGCGCTATCAATAGCACCAGGCCAATCTGCACGTACACGTCGTTAGCGTAGCCCGCCGTCCATAGCCACAGCAGTGCGCCACCGATGGCAAACAGCACCGACAGCATCACGCTCGCCGGCAGCGTCCAGCTCTCATACTGTGCCACGAGGAACAGCCACGCCATCGCCACTGCCGCCAGCACAATCCACACCGCCTGATTGCCGGTTTGCTGCTCCTGCCAGGAGAGCCCGCTCCAGGCGTAGTCGTAGCCTTCTGGCAGGTTGGCCTTTAGCAGGGTTTCCATCTCGGTCATCGCCGTACGGCTACTGACGCCTTCCGCTGCCGAACCGCTGACCGATACCGACGGGAACTGGTTGAACTGCTGGATAAACGGTGCACCGACGGTTGGCGTTACCGTCACCAGGTTGCTCAGGCGCACCCGCTCACCCTGGTTGCTGCGCACAAACAGCTCGCTGATTTGCTCGGCGCGCTCGCGCCACTGCATCTCGTTTTGCATCACCACGTGATAAACGCGGTTGTTGATGCTGAAATCCCCGGCACGCGCGCCGCCAAAAGCCGTTTGCAGGCTGTTAAAGATGCGCGAAACCGGCACGTCCAGCCTGGCGGCCTGGTCTCGGTCAACGGTGAGCGTCAGCTGCGGAACGTTGCTGCTCCAGGTGGTGAACACGCGGTTAAGCTGCGGGTGCTGATTGGCCTTCATCAAAATGGTGCGCGTCACCTGCTCCAGCTCGGCAGGCGTTTGCCCGGCCTGTGCCAGAATACGCAGGTCGAAACCCGCGGCGCTGCCAAGCCCCGGCAGCGTCGGCGGCGCAAACAGCATAATGTTAGCTTCCGGCATCGCCATCAACTGGCGTTGAAGCTCGCCCATCACCGTCTCCAGCGGCGCACGCTGCGACCAGTCCTTCAGCATCAGCGAAATAAAGCCGCCGTTGGAGGCACTGGTGCCGCTCAGGATGCTAAAGCCGGACACCTGAATCACATCCTCGACCGCCGGATGTGCGCCCAGAAGCTCACGCGCCTGCGCCATCACCGCCTCGGTTCGCTCCAGCGATGCGGACTCCGGCAACTGAATATTGGCAAACAGGTAGCCCTGATCTTCCGGCGGCAGGAAGCCTTTCGGCATGCTAGTGAAGCTAAACGCCACCAGCAGCGCGGCGAGTGTCGTGGCGGCTACCGCGACCAGCGGGCGACGGTTCATCCACGCCACCAGTTTGCCGTAGCCGTCACGGGTAGCGTTCAGCCCAAGGTTAAACCACTGGAAGAAACGAGCAGGCTGTTTGAGGCGAGGACGCAGCAGCAGCGCACACAGTGCAGGAGTCAGCGTCAGCGCCACGATGCTGGAGAGCGTGACCGCCGTGGAGAGCGTGACCGCGAACTGACGGTATAGCTCGCCGACAATGCCCGGCAGCATTGCCACCGGCACAAACACCGCCAGCAGCACCAGCGTGGTGGCAATCACCGGCCCGGCAATCTGACGCAGCGCCAGCCCGGTAGCTTCCAGACGGTTCATCCCTTCCGCCATATGCCCTTCGACGCTTTCCACCACCACGATGGCGTCATCCACCACCATGGTCAGTGCCAGAATAATCGCGAACAGGCTAAGCGTGTTGGCGCTATAGCCGAGCAGATAGAGCACGGCAAACGTCCCCACCAGCGAGACGGGAATCGCCAGTGCCACAATCAGCGTGGCGCGCAAGCTCTGCAGGAACAGGGACACGACCGCCACTACCGCCAGTAGCGTCAACGCCAGCGAGGTGCCGATCTCTTTAATTGTCGCCGCCACGAAACGAGTGGTATCAAACTTCACTTTCCACATCAGATCCGCCGGGAAGCGGCTTTGCAAGCGGGTGAGTTCGGCACGCACCACGTTTGCCACCTGAAGCGCATTGGCGGTTGGCGTGGGATAAATCCCCATATACGCCGACTCCACGCCGTTCAGCTGAGCGCTGGAGTTGTAGCTGCGCGCGCCAAGCTCAATGGTCGCCACGTCGGACAAGCGTACCAGTTGGCCCTGTTCACCGCTGCGCACCACGATACGACGGAATTCGTCGGCATCGGTTAGTCGACCCAGGCCGTTAATGGTCAGCGTCTGCTGCTGGCCGTTAAATACTGGCGGCGTACCGATTTGCCCGGAGGCCCCCTGCACGTGCTGTTCGTTGAGTGCCTGGGCGATATCTTCACTGGTGATATTCATTGCGTTCATGCGGTCTGGTCGCAGCCAGATGCGCATGCTGTAGTCGCGCGCGCCGAACATCTGTACCTGGCCGACGCCCGGCAGACGCGCCAGCGCTTCACGCACCTGGGTGCTGGCGTAGTTGCTTATCTGCAAAGCAGAGAGCGAACCTTGAGGTGAATAGAGGCTGACCCCCATTAACAGGTTGCTGGCGCGCTTACGCACCTGCACGCCGTTCTGCTGCGCTTCGGTGGGTAGCTGTGCGACCGCCTGAGAGACACGGTTCTGCACATCAATCGCCGCCATATCCGGGTCGGTTCCGGCAGAGAAGGTCAGGTTCAGGCTGTAGCCGCCGTCGTCCGAGCTGGTCGACTCCATATAGAGCATATGGTCAACGCCGTTCAACTGCGTTTCCAGCGGCGCGGCGATGGCTTCGGCAACATCCTGCGCGCTGGCGCCCGGCCAGCTGGCGCTGACGTTAACCACCGGCGGGGTAATTTGCGGATACTGCTCTACCGGAATGAGCTTGAGCGCTATTGCACCGACAAAGGTCATCAGCAGCGCAATCACCATCGCAAAACGCGGGCGACGAATAAAGAACGTCAGCATGCTCCCTCCTTAATTCAGCAGCGTCACGGCGGCACCGTCGGTCAGGCGCTGTGCGCCCTCAATGACCACGCGCTCACCCGCGGTTAGCCCCTGCGCCACCGCAAAGGTTTGTCCCTGCTGGCCGTCCAGCGATAAACGACGCTGCCCGGCCTTATTCTCTGGCGTCAGTACCCAGCTAAAGTAGCCCTGCGCGTCCTGCTGCACCGCCGCCGCCGGGATCATCACCCGCTCGGTTGGCGCCTGCGGGCGCAGCGTGACCGTCACGTTGCCGCCCGGCAGTAAACGGTGCTGCGGGTTGGCGAACTCCGCACGCATCGTCACGCTGGCGGTTCGGGTATCAATTCGGTTATCGACCGAGGTCAGTACGCCATCTTCACGCTGGCCGTCGAGGGTGATTTGCGCCAGCCACGCCGCCTTCAGCGCACGGATATCCGCATGCTGCCCGGCTTTGCTGTAGAACGCCGACTCGTCGAGCGCGAAGCTCACGCGAATCGGTTCAAGCTGCACCACCTCCACCAGCACGCCGCTGGCCGGGTTAACCAGCGTCCCGACGTGAAAGGCGCTGTGGCCAACACGTCCGCTGACCGGCGCGGTAATGCGGGTGTAATCAAGGGTAATTTGCTGGGCTGAGATACGAGCCTTCGCCTGTTCAACGGCCGCCGCCGCCACGTCACGCTGCATCTGGGCGTTGTCGACATCGTTGCGGCTGATAGCCTGACTGGTTTTCAAACTCTGATAGCGCGAAAGCAGTTGCTGTGCCTGACGCAGCGAGGCCTGTGCACTTTTCAGTTCCGCCTGCGCCAGCGACAGTGCTGCACGGGGCTGGGCATCATCAAGGGTAAACAGCAGGTCGCCTTTGTTGACCTCTTGCCCATCCTGGAAATGGCGCTGCACGATGGCCCCTTCAGTACGAGCGCGGATCTCGACCGAGTGAATGGCCTCAACGCGGCCCGGTACCTGACGCTCGGCAGCATGCGGTGCCTGTTCAACGGTGATGATGCGCACCGGCACCGAGGCGGAAGCCTGTACGCAGGCGGCCAGACCACAGGCCAGCAGAGCGAGGCGGAAAGTGTTTTTCATGGAGAAATCCTTGCGGGGCAAGCGCCCCCCTCCGGCTGGAGAGGGGCGTATGAGTTACGAGGCAGTTTTACGAAAACGGCGGGTCAGACGTTTTTCCACTTCAACCACCAGGAACATCGCGACGCCAATGACCAGGGTAATGCCCCAGTAGCGCAGCGGCAGCGCTTCGGTGCCGAACAGCGTCTGCATCAGCGGCAGGTAGATAATCGCCAACTGGAGCAGAAGCAGCACGCCGGTCACCAGCCAGATGCCTTTATTCTTCAGCAGGCCGCTGTTCAGGGAGAAGCGGTCGCTGCTGCGGCAGTTGATCATGTAGACCCACTGCGCGGTCACCAGCATCTGCAGCAGCACGGTGCGCACGAACTCGGCGCTGTGGCCGCGCGGTGCCAGCCAGGCCTCAAGAATAAAGGCGGCAATGGCAATCATCGAGCCGACAAAGGCGACGCGCCAGACGGCAAAGGCATCCATCACGTGCTGGCCGGTTTTGCGTGGCGGGCGGTTCATCACGTTACGCTCGGCGGCTTCAAACGCCAGGCCGAAGGAGAGCGTGGCGGAGGTCGCCATGTTCATCCACAGAATCAGCACCGGGGTCAACGGGATGATGTTCCCTGCCAGCAAGGCGATGATAATCAGCAGCCCCTGCGCCAGGTTGGTCGGCATGATGAACAGAATCGTCTTCTTCAGGTTGTCGTAAACGCGACGCCCCTCTTTGACCGAACTGGCGATGGTCGTAAAGTTATCATCGGTCAGGACCATATCGGCAGCCTCTTTGGTCACCTCGGTGCCTTTAATGCCCATCGCGATACCGACGTCTGCCTGGCGCAGCGCCGGGGCATCGTTGACGCCATCGCCGGTCATGCCGACAATTTCGCCGTTCTCCTGCAGCGCTTTCACCAGACGCAGCTTATGCTCCGGGCTGGTGCGGGCGAAAATGTCGTACTCCACCGCCGCTTTTGCCAGCTCGGTGTCGTCCATGTGCTCCAGCTGGTAGCCGGTCATCGCTTCGCTGCTGTTGCGGATCCCCAACATCTGGCCAATGCTCATGGCGGTTTGCGGGTGATCGCCGGTGATCATCTTCACGCGGATCCCTGCATTCTGGCAGGTGTGGATAGCCTCAACGGCTTCCGGACGCGGCGGGTCCATCATCCCGGCAATGCCGAGGAACACCAGACCTTCCTGCAGATCGCTGTGGTCGAGGGTTTTCGCCCCCGGCGCAGCTGGCTTGGTCGCCGCGGCCACCATACGCAGACCCTGGCTGGCAAAACGCGCCATCTCCGCTTCCCAGTAGCCGCGGTCGAACGGGGCGACGCCGCGTGCAGTTTGCTGCTGCTGGCAAAGGGCAAAGAGCACGTCCGGTGCGCCGGTGACCATCACCACCTCTTCATCAGCAAGCTGGAAGTGGGTGGACATGTATTTGTACTGCGAGTCGAACGGGATCTTGGCAACCAGCTGGGTACGCATTGGCTCAAGATTGGCCTTGGCTGCCAGCACCTTGAGCGCGCCCTCGGTTGGGCCGCCGGTAATGCCCCAGTGGCCCTGCGCATCCTGAATTAGCTGGCTGTCGTTGCACAGGTCGATGGTGCGCAGGTATTTCTCCAGCACGGTATACGGCTGTACTTTGACCGGCTCGTTGCTGCCTTCCAAGTAAATGCTGCCGTGCGGCTCGTAGCTGTTACCGTCAACGCGGTAGCAGCTGTCGGCGGTAATGATCGCTTTAACGGTCATTTCGTTCATGGTCAGGGTGCCGGTTTTATCCGAGCAGACCACGGTCATCGCTCCCAGGGTTTCAACGGTCGGCAGCTTGCGGATAATCGCCCGCTTACGTGCCATCGCCTGGACGCCCAGCGACAGAATAATTGAGATAATTGCCGGCAGACCTTCCGGTACCGCGGCAACCGCGAGGCTAATCAGTGACAGCAGCAGTTCGCCCAGCGGAATGTCGCGCAGCACCATGCTAAAGACAAACAGCGCGCCCATCATCGCCAGGATGATGGCGAAAATCGCTTTGCCGAGCTTGTCCATCTGCACCAGCAACGGCGTGCGGTGCTTTTCAATACCGGCCATCATCTGGTTGATGTGACCCAGTTCGGTCTCCTGCCCGGTCGCCACGACCACGCCCACGCCGCCACCAGCGCTGACGGTGGTGCCGGAGAAGACCATATTGGTACGGTCGCCCAGCGGCAGTTCGCCGTGCAGCACGTCGGTGTGCTTGTCGACCACGGTGGACTCGCCGGTGAGGATCGCCTCTTCCACGCGCAGGTTGTGCGCTTCAATCAGGCGCATGTCCGCCGGAATACGGTCGCCCGCACGCAGTACCACGATATCGCCCGGCACCAGGTCGGTGGTCGCCACCGTTTTATGGCTGCCGCCGCGAATGGCGCGCGCGTCGCTGGAGAGCATATTGCGGATGCTTTTCAGCGATTTCTCCGCGTTGCTTTCCTGGATGTGGCCGATCAGGGCGTTAATCACCGTGACGCCGAGAATGACAAAGGTATCGACCCAGTGGCCCATCACGGCGGTTAGCGCCGCCGCGGCCAACAGGACGTAAATAAGCACATCGTTAAAGTGGGCAAGGAAACGCAGCCACGCTGGTTTGCCTTTTTTCTCCGGCAGCGCGTTCGGGCCGTAGGTGTTCAGACGCGCGGCGGCGTCGTCCATGCTCAGACCATCAGGCTGGCTATTGAGGTGAGACAGCACCTGCTCGGTGGTCTGCTGGTAGGCGTGCTCATGCGGGTCGTGACCCGCGTGCGGCACATTCTTGGTGTTCATCATTTTAGACACAATAAGGTTTCCTTTTAAATTCCTGCGAACGGAAAGCCCGAATTCCATTTCTGGCCAAGGCGATATCACTGAATAATATTTTCGAGCAAAAAATATTTATTGGATCACATTATTTTTTGCTTTTTAAAATCTCAGAATGACATTAAGCTGAATTACTAATATTAATATTGCAGAATGTTCCTAAACCCTATCTAAACGAGGTCATTATGTTTGGAATCTACAAAGGGCGCCGCCTGGCGCTGTACGTGGCGCTGGCTGTCGTGATTGCTACGCTGATTGGATATAGTACTTATACTTTTGTAAAAATATTATCTGGAGCATGACGTTAATTTACGAAAGCTATATTTAATTTAAATCAGAATATTATTTCATTTATCGATGTACGATTATTATCGTAAGTCTGGTGATTTATATTAATAATTCTCTAAGGAATTTGTTTAATTAGAAACATTGCGTTCCATTAAAAATTACCGGACAATAATATCTTTAACTAACGATTAACATTATATGAAGCATCCGCTCGAATCCCTGATGACCGCCGCCGGTATTTTGCTGCTGGCGCTCCTATCCTGCCTGCTGCTGCCTGCACCGTCGCTGGGGCTAACGCTGGCACAAAAGCTGGTTGAGACCTTCCATTTTATGGATCTGAGCCAGCTGTACACCGTGCTGTTTTGCGTGTGGTTTCTGGCGCTGGGGACGATTGAGTATCTGGTGATTCGTTTCGTATGGCGGCGCTGGTTTTCGCTGGCGGATTGATTGCCACGATGAGCACGTACGGTCCCCTCGCCCCTTTGGGGAGAGGGTTAGGGGAAACAGGCAACGGAGTCACACCCTCACCCCAGCCCTCTCCCTGAGAGGGAGAGGGAGCAATCGGCGCTGGTTTTCGCTGGAGGATTGATTACAGCGACGCCGACCCCAGGGCCGAATCAATGCGCCTGCGGACGATGATTCTCTTTGCGGTAGGCACCCGGCGACTGATGGAACGTGCGGGTGAAAATGCGGGTAAAGGTCTGCTGGGAATCAAACCCATACTTCAGGCAGATGTCGTAAACCTTTTGATCGGTCGTACACAGCTCATCCGCCGCCAGATTCAGCTTCCGGTGGCGAATGTAGCGCCCCAGACTCTCCCCTTTGTGCTGCAGGAAAATGCGCTGTAAATGCCATTTTGAGTACCCTGCCCGGCGGGCAATTTCATCAATACGCAATGGCTGATGCAGATTGTCGTCAATCCATTCGACCAGTGTGTCGACAACCTGAGTGGCTAATTCGGTCATACACCCTCCCCTCGTTTAACGACTGCCGGTGGTTATTCCCACCAGGCACTAAATGTTTGTGCGGTATCAGCAAGCCACACCGGCTCGCCCTGCATCGGCGTCAGCAGCCGATACGCTTTGTCTTTGCTGGCCTGCGCCAGACGTTTGTACGGATCATCCCAGGTGTGTTTCGCCAGCACGAAGCGCCCGGCGTGGCCCGGCAGCACACGGCGAGCGTTGAGATCCGCCGCCGCCTGCGCGGTCTGTTCCGGCATCATGTGGATGTAGCGCCAGTCCTGGTCGTACTGACCGTCTTCCATAATGGCGACGTCCACATGACCAAACTGCTCGCCAATCTCCTTAAAGTGCGGGCCATAGCCGGTGTCGCCGCTGTAGTAGATATTCTGCGTCGGCGTCACGAACATAAAGCTCGCCCACAGCGTCTGGTTACGCTTCAGGCCGCGACCGGAGAAGTGACGCGCGGGCAGCACGTGCACGCTCAGCGCCTCGCTGATGGTGACGCTCTGCTGCCAGTCTGCTTCGGTAATCACGTCATCCTTCATGCCCCAGTAACGCAGGTGTGAACCCACGCCTAGCGGCACCACGGCACGTTTGATCTTCGGCATCAGCCCCTTGATGGTGGCGTAATCCAGGTGATCGTAGTGGTCGTGAGAGATAATCAGCAGGTCTATCTCCGGCATGTTCTCCGTGCGCCACGGGTAGTTGCCCGCAAACGCCTTATTCAGAAACGAGAACGGTGCGGCATAGCTGCTGAACACCGGATCAATCAAAATGCGTTTGCCTGATAGCTGCAGATACCACGAGGAGTGGCCGAGCCAAATCATGGTGTCCTGCCCCAGCGGCAGGCTGGCGAGATCGGTCGGCACCATCGGCAGCGGCTGCGTCGGGCGGGCATTTTCGCGTTTGGCGGTTAAAAACTCCCACCATGCCATCACCATGTTCTTGTCACCGGTAAAGCCAGGCGTTGGCAGGGTGTTCTGGAACGCGCCGTCACGGTAGTTCGGCGAACGTTCAATCTGGCTTTTCTCAACCCCTTGCGGCGCCTGACCAAAACCGGCGTTCAGGACAAAGGGTAAACTTGCAGCACTGGCAATAAGCATGATGGCAACCACACTGATGATAAAAGGTTTCATATCCTGACCCTGGACCGGCTTCGTCCAGGAAGCCACACTAAAAAGGTTGATTATGAGTGAGTAGGCACTCATTATAGAAAGGCGGGGAAAAAATCGTCAAGCAATTTTCAAAATTTGACAATCGACGTTGAAGTCCCTGGGGTCGGCATGTTTCAATCACGTTTTTTACAGTCAGAGAGGTAAAGTGTAGTGGCTCGTCCGAAGAGTGAAGATAAAAAACAAGCGTTACTGGACGCTGCGACCAGCGCCATTGCCCAATCCGGTATTGCCGCATCGACTGCGCTGATTGCGCGCAGTGCGGGGGTTGCTGAGGGTACGCTGTTTCGCTATTTCGCCACCAAAGACGACCTGCTTAATGCGCTTTATCTGCATCTGAAAACCGGCCTGTGCGAGGCAATGAAAGCCGGGCTGGTGGATACCGAAGTACCAAAAGACTTTACCCATAGCATCTGGAACAGCTACATCGACTGGGGCGTACGCAACCCGACCGGACACCACGCGCTGCGACGCATGGCGGTGAGCGAAAAAATTACCGAAGAGACCATCGCTCAGGTGAAAGCGATGTTCCCGGAGCTGCAAAAGCTCTGCCAGCGCTCGGTGCGTCCGGTATTTATGTCCGATGACTTCCGCGCCTTTGGCGATGCGCTGTTCCTGTCGCTGGCGGAAACCACGATTGAATTTGCCAGTCGGGAACCGCAGCGCGCCGATAAGTTCAAAGCGCTGGGCTTCGAAGCGATGTGGCTGGCCCTGGCGGAAGGTGAGTAATGGACGGTAAAACGCTGCATGAACGGGCGCACGAGTTTGCGCTGACCCTACCCTTCTCCGACATCTACTGGCCTTTCGGCCCGGAGTACGATGTTTTCACGGTTGAGGGTAAAATGTTTATGCTCAAGGCCTATCTGCGCGGCGAACCTATCATCAACCTGAAGGTTGACCCGGAGCAATCGCTGCTGCATCAGGCTATCTACCCGCACATCAAGCCGGGCTACCATATGAACAAAAAACACTGGATTTCGGTTCATCCTGGCGATGAGATCACGGTCGATCTGCTCAACAGTCTGATTGAAGATTCGTGGAATCTGGTGGTGAACAAGCTGCCAAAACGCGTGCAACAGCGCGTGCGTCCCGTTTGATTTTGCGTTAAATGCGATAAGTGTTATCGCATTTTACACCCTTCTCATTTGTTAAATCGCGCGGTACCCTGCTTTGATACGACGCACCGATTTGCGGTGCTTTTTATCATTCAGGAGTGTTTATGGACATCGTTTCCGTTGCTAAAGCGCGCTATTCCACCAAAGCCTTTGATGCCAGCAAAAAGCTGACTACCGAGCAGGCTGCTGCTCTGAAAACCCTGCTGCGCTATAGCCCTTCCAGCACCAACTCCCAACCGTGGCACTTTATCGTCGCCAGCACCGACGAAGGTAAAGCGCGCGTAGCGAAATCCGCGGCGGGCGGCTACGTGTTCAACGAACGCAAAATGCTGGATGCTTCTCACGTGGTGGTATTCTGCGCGAAAACCGCGATCGACGATGCCTGGCTGGAAAAAGTGGTGGATCAGGAAGATGCCGATGGCCGTTTTGCGACGCCAGAAGCCAAAGCCGCTAACCACAAAGGCCGCACCTTCTTCGCCGACCTGCACCGTAAAGAACGTCACGACGACGCGCAGTGGGCAGCTAACCAGACCTACCTGAACGTGGGTAACTTCCTGCTGGCGATGGGCGCAATGGGCCTCGACGCGGTACCGATCGAAGGCTTTGACGCCGAGATTATGGACGCCGAATTTGGTCTGAAAGAGAAAGGCTTCACCAGCCTGGTCGTAGTGCCAGTTGGCCACCATAGCGTGGAAGACTTCAACAAGGCGCTGCCAAAATCTCGTCTGCCGGAAGAAGCGGTGATTACCGAGATCTGATTTAGCGTCTGTGCCTTCCCGGCGGCGCGTTGCCTGGCCGGGCTACAATATTCGAGTAGCCCGGCCAGGCAACGCGCCGCCGGGGAATCTCAATACAGCAAGATCTGCGGATGTTTCACCCCGCAAGCTAGCGCATAACGCGTCAGCGTATCGAGGCTCGCTCTCGTTACGTTGGCTTCCATTCTGGACACCGTCGGGGCACTCACCCCCATTCTCTGCGCAACCTGCGCCCGCGTCAGTCCTGCATGACTACGCCACTGCGCCAGCATCTCTCGCAGTCGCTCCTGTCGTTCCTGCGCATCAAACGCCGCCTTCACGTCTGACCGTTCCAGCATTTCGTCTCTCAGGTCATCCCAATCAATTACCTTCTTACTCATCCTGCATCTCCTGTAGCCGTTTTAATGCCAGACGGAGTTCCGCTGGAGGTGTTTTTTGCGTTTTTTTAATAAATACGCGTAGTAAGAAAATCGTCTTCCCCTGCTGAAAAGCATAGATACCGCGACAATGAATCATCCCTACCGTACGTATTTCAAAAAGGCCGTGAGGTAGAGATTTACTGTCTGGCTCTCGTAGAGCAGTTGGATTTAGCCGAAGTTTCTCTATTTTGCCGATCATCTTCGCTTGCGCAGAAGCGGGCAGTGTCAGCATTTCGTCTCTGACATCTGTATGAACAAGGATTTTGAACACGATTATCGTCCCTGAATATTAGCATATAAGGCAAATTGCATTAAAGGTTAATTCACCCGTTTTGCACCACCCTACTCCTGCTAACATCAAAGTTCAGATTCCGGTTTTAAACATGGATAACGGATCGTAAAACGCATACACCAGGTAGCCCATCCAGGCAACGTGCCGCCCGTACTACAATCTCGCCAGCACCCCTTCCCCTACCTCATCTACCGGTAAATAAACCAGCAGACGCGAGCCGTTGCGCGGCGCAGAGTACCAGTACATCTGCTGTAGCTGGAATTCGCCAAAATCAGGGTGACGGAAGGTTTTGATCTGGTTTTCGACGCCGCGTACTTCGTAGCGCTGGTGCCAGAGGGCTTCAAACTCGGCGGAGGCGGCGAAAAAGCGAGCAAGCTTATTCTCCCACGCCGGTTCTCCCCGGTGTTCCGCCATCGCGGCGCGGAAATAGGAGACGAAGTTGCCCAGCACGTCAGGATTAGCCAGGCGACTACGCCAACCGGGATGGGTCAGATACAGGTAGATACAATTTCGTTCATCTTCGGCAATGATGGAAAAATCGACGCCCATCAGTCGACAAAACGCCTCATTCCACGCCACGATATCGAAATTGGGCTTCTGAATACTGGCCGGTTGAGGCAGCAAACTGTCCAGCATACGGCGTGTGCCGGGGCTGATGCCCTCGCACTGAGGAACATTAGCGGACTCCAGCGGCGTCAGCCCCGCCAGCACGAACAGATGGCGCGTCTCAAGTTCGCTGCACTGGAGCGCCTCGGCGACCGCTTGCATTACCGCCACCGACGGATTAACCTCGCGCCCCTGCTCAAGCCAGGTATACCAGGTCACGCCAACGTCCGCCAGCATCGCCACCTCTTCGCGGCGCAGGCCCGGCGTGCGCCGTCGCCCGCTGCGCGGTAGCCCCAACCGCTGCGGATCGAGACTTTCCCGTCGCGCTCGAAGAAATGCACCCAGTTGCTTACGGTTATCCATCTGCCGTGTCTGCAATACGTCCATTTCACTGTGGCTGATGAGGCTCATGGTATCTCCAGCATAGTAGTGCCAGTACCAGTATAACCAGGAACTGGTACCCGTTTATTTAATCAGCGATGCTACGTCCAATCGCTGAATGACGCAATGGAGTCACCATGAAAACGTCTGCTGTTTCACCCGGTCGCGCAGGGCTTTTCCTGCTGCTGACTGGCCTGATGTTGCCCCAAATCGATACCTCGATTACCAACGTCGCCCTGGATTCCATCACCGAGTCTTTGCATGCCAGCCCCACCCAGCTTGAGCTGATTGTGGCGCTATACGGCGTGGCGTTCGCCGTCTGTCTGGCGATGGGCAGCAAGCTTGGCGACAACTATGGTCGCCGCCGTCTGTTTATGTGGGGCGTGGCGATTTTTAGCCTCGCTTCGCTGCTGTGCGGAGTCTCTAACTCAATTACCGCCCTGCTCGCCGCCCGTACGCTTCAGGGCGCTGGCGCGGCGCTTATCGTGCCGCAGATCCTCGCCACGCTGCACGTCACGCTGAAAGGGACAGCGCACGCCCGTGCCATTAGCCTGTACGGCGGCATTGGCGGCATTTCGTTTATCGTCGGGCAGATGTTCGGCGGCTGGCTGGTGTCGGCAGATATCGCCGGGATGGGCTGGCGTAACGCCTTCTTTATCAACGTACCCATTGGCCTGCTGGTGCTGGCGTTCAGCCGCCGTTACGTACCAGAAACCCGCCGTGATGAACACTCCACCATCGACTGGCAGGGCACCTTCAGCCTTGGGCTTATTCTCTGCTGCCTACTGTTCCCGATGGCGCTGGGGCCAGAGCTGCACTGGCCGTGGTCAATGCGCCTGATGCTGCTGGCCATTATTCCTCTGCTGTTCTGGATGCGCGCCACCGCACTGCGCAAAGAGCAGCGCGGCGAGCATCCGCTGCTGCCGCCGCGCCTGTTGCAACTGGCCAGCATTCGCTTCGGCATGGTGATTGCGCTGCTGTTCTTCAGCGCCTGGTCCGGGTTTATGTTCTGTATGGCGCTGACCATGCAGTCCGGCCTCGGCATGGCACCGTGGCAGTCGGGTAACAGCTTTATCGCCCTTGGCGTGGCCTACTTCCTGTCGGCAATGTACGCGCCGAAGCTGATTGCACGACACAGCATGGGGCGCATCCTGGTTGCCGGTCTGGTGGTACAAATTAGCGGCCTGCTGTTGCTGATGGAGACCTTCCACCATTACGGCCAGGCGACCACCACGCTGACGTTGGTACCCGCCACGGCGCTGATTGGCTACGGCCAGGCACTGATTGTGAACTGCTTCTATCGTGTGGGAATGCGCGATATCACCGCTAACGATGCGGGCGCGGGCAGCGCGCTGCTGAGTACGCTGCAGCAGGCCACGCTGGGGCTTGGCCCAGCGGTATTTGGCTCGTTGCTGCTGATGCTGATGCGTAACCATCACGGCAGCTATCCGCAAGCGATGATCGGTTTTCTCGGCGTAGAGGCGGTGATGATGCTGCTGTTGGCGATCGTTGCCATTGGCCTTCGCCACCATTTAAACCGTAGCCCGGCGATGGCAACTTCCTGATTATTAAGTTCCTGTATACCTGTTTGCATATTATAGCCAGCCTGGTCATTATTAAAGGCTGGCTATATAGGAGACGTTATGCAGGAACTCATTTCCCAGATAGAAGAGATGGGCATTGAAATAAACCATACCAATTCGCTGGTGATCATCTTTGGTATTATTTTTCTCACTGCCATCATTGTTCATCTGATTTTACATCGACTGGTGCTGCGCACCTTCGAAAAACGGGCGCAAGCCAGCAGCCATTTATGGCTGCAAATCATCACGCAGAATAAGCTGTTCCACCGACTGGCGTTTACGTTACAGGGGATCATTGTTAACGTGCAGGCCGTGCTGTGGCTGCAAAAAGGCAGTGAAGCGGCGGAAATATTAACCACGGTGGCGCAGCTGTGGGTAATGCTATATGCCCTGCTGTCGTTCTTCTCGCTGCTGGACGTTATTTTTAATCTGTCGCAGAAGCTCTCCTTCTCTTCTCAGTTACCGCTTAAAGGCATATTCCAGGGCGTAAAACTGGTGAGCGCGATTCTGATTGGCATCCTGATGATCTCCCTACTGCTGGGGCAGTCACCGGCGATTCTGATAAGCGGTCTGGGGGCCATGGCGGCGGTGCTGATGCTGGTCTTTAAAGACCCGATCCTCGGTCTGGTGGCCGGTATTCAGCTGTCGGCGAACGATATGCTGAAGCTCGGTGACTGGCTGGAGATGCCGAAATACGGCGCCGATGGTGCGGTCACCGATATTGGCTTAACCACGGTCAAAGTGCGTAACTGGGATAACACTATTACCACTATTCCCACCTGGTCGCTGGTCTCCGATTCGTTTAAAAACTGGAGCGGTATGTCGGCTTCCGGCGGGCGTCGAATTAAGCGCAGCCTGAACATTGATACCACCAGCGTCCATTTCCTCGATGAGCAAGAGCAGCAGCGCTTAATTCAGGCGCGGCTGTTAAAACCGTATATGGACTCTCGTTATCAGGAAATTAGCCTGTGGAATCAGGAATACGGCAGCGATGATTCGGTGCTTAACCTGCGTAAAATGACCAATATCGGCACCTTCCGCGCCTATCTCAACGAATATCTTCGTAACCATCCGAAAATCCGCAAGGATATGACGCTGATGGTGCGCCAGCTGGCACCGGATAATAACGGCCTGCCAATTGAGATATATGCGTTTACCAACACCGTTATCTGGGCGGAATATGAAAGTATTCAGGCTGATATCTTCGACCATATTTTTGCTGTGGTCGAAGAGTTTGGTCTGCGGATACACCAGTCGCCAACCGGTAATGATATTCGCGCCCTTGCGGGTGCTATCGGGCAGTAATCACCCCATCTCAGGCGTCTGAATCAGGGCGATAAACTTGTCAGCCAGCGGATTTTTCCGGCTGGCTGACCAGGCCACCGCCGTGGTGATCACCTCAATCGTCTGGTCGAGCGGCACCGTCACCACGTTGGCTGGTGACAGACGCTCCAGCGAGTCCGGCACCAGCGCAATGCCCTGTCCGCAGCCGACAAAAGCAATCTGCGAAGAGACCGAACGAACGTGGTGGATAATTCGCGGCGAGAAACCTTCGCTGCGACAGGCAGCGGTAATGCTGTCGAAATAGACCGGGCTCAGGTGACGAGAAAACATCACCCACTCTTCCTGCATCAAATCACGCAGCGCAATCCGAGGCTCGGCTGCCAGCCGATGCTGACGAGGCAACGCCACCACCAGTTCAGCGCTGGACAGCGGCAACAACGTAATCCCCTCTCCCATCTCCCCGGTGAGACGCGCAAAAGCCAGATCGATCTCGCCGTTTTGCAGCGCCAGCACCGCTTCGGCGCTGTCGATCTCCTTAATGGAAATCACAATATCGGGGTAGCGTGCTTTCATCTTATCAATCAGCGGTGGCAGCACGTCGAGCATCGCGGTGCTGATAGCGCCAATCGTCAGCATGCCGGTATGCCCGGCCACCGCTTCGTTCACCGCCAGCTCCAGCCGTTCAACCTGCTCGGCAAAGCGTTTGACCGCCGGCAGAATGGCCAGCCCGACGGGGGTGAGCTGCACGTTACGCTTTGAACGGTCAAACAGCTGCACTTTCAGCGACTGCTCCAGCACCTGAATCTGCTGGGTTAAGGGCGGTTGGGTCATGCCGAGCCGCTTCGCCGCGCGGCCAAAATGTTTCTCCTCCGCCACGGCGAGAAACAGCCACATATGGCGAATAATGCGAAAATTGATCATCTCTGCATGGCTCCCTTCAATGCTTGTGCCAAACGATATTAAAAATATATCAGAGCATTACTTTAATACGATTTTACATATCAGAGAATCACGGCGACGATAGCCATCCCACGAATGAATAAGAAGAGTAACTATGCCCCACGAATTTCACCGCGAGCGCCTTTCGCTAACGGTACAAGCGACGCCGATGCAGGTGGCCGCCGTTCATCGCACCGGTAATCGTGAACCGATTGTATTTCTCCACGGTTTCGGTTCAACCAAAGAAGACTACGCCGATATCGTGCGGCACGCCGCCTTCGACGGACGACCGTTTCTCGCCTACGACGCCCCCGGCTGCGGGGAAACGGTATGCTCAAACCTGCAGAAAATTTCGATTCCATTTTTAGTCGAGACGGCGCTCGCGCTGATTGATCGGTTGGGCTTCCAGCGCTTTCACCTCGTCGGCCACTCAATGGGCGGGTTGACCGCGCTGATGCTGGCGCACGCCCACCCCGAGCGGGTGCTGAGCTTTGTGGATATCGAGGGCAATATCGCCCCGGAAGATTGCTTCCTGAGCCGTCAGGCGATTGATTATCCGGATGGCGATGATGAACAGTTCTTCGACGATTTTATCGCCCGTACTCATCAGTCACCAGCGTGGGCCAGCGCGCTGTATGCCGCCAGCCTCAAGCATAAAGTGCGGGCCGCTGCGGTCAGGCCCATTTTTACCTCAATGGTGGACTATTCCGACCACGGCGACCTGATGGCGAAGTTTTTAAACCTGCCCTGCCCGAAAATGTTTATGTACGGTGAGCAGAACAGCACGCTGAGCTATCTGGCGGGTATCGAACAGCGCGGCGTCACGCTGGCTGAGATTCCCCACTGCGGGCACTTCCCGATGTATTCCAACCCGGTACTGATGTGGCAAAAAATCAGCGAGCTACAGGAACAGGTACGGTGAAGCTGCATCTCACCTCCCGGGTTGCCGGGTTTTCGCTGGCAATACTCGCGGCGTTTGGCTTTTCGTTTAAGGCGATATTCGTCAAGCTGGCCTACGAAGTTGCACCGGTCGACCCGGTGACGTTGCTGATGCTGCGCATGTCGATGTCGCTGCCGCTGATTGCCCTCACCGCACTGCCGGTGCTGCGTAAAATACCCACGCTACATCGCAAAGATTACGCCCTGCTGGCGGTGCTCGGGGTGGCGGGCTATTACGCTTCGGCAATGCTCGATTTTATGGGCCTGCAGTATATTACCGCCGGGCTGGAGCGGTTGATTCTCTTTACCTACCCGATGCTGACCATCTTGATTGGCGTCTTTTTTCTCGGCAAAACCTTTGAGAAAAAGCTGCTGCTGGCAATGCTGCTCTCTTACGGCGGCATTCTGATTGCCTTTGTGCACGACCTCGGACTCACCGCCGATAGCCATTCGGTACTGATTGGCGGTTCACTGGTGTTTGGCTGTGCTATCACCTACGCCATTTACAATGCTGGGGCGGAGGTGGCCATCGGGCGCATGGGGGCGATCCCGTTTTCAATGCTGGCACTGCTGGTGTCGATTGCGGCAACTCAGGTGCACTTTTTTGCCACCCGCCCCGTTGCCGCACTCAATCTGCCGTGGCAGGTGTATGCCTACAGCGCAGGTATGGCGGTGTTTTCCACGGTGATGCCGATATTCTGGCTATCGTCGGCTATTCACCGTATCGGCGCAGCGAAGGCAGTATTGATTGGGTTAATTGGGCCGATTCTGACCATTCTGTTTAGCTGGTGGCTGCTGGACGAGCCGCTGTCAGTGGAGCAGTTGCTGGGGACGGGGCTGGTGGTGTGCGGACTGTTGGTGGTTATCAGGCGGTAGGGTCAGCATTGCCGGATGGCGGCGTAAACGCCTTATCCGGCCTACAGGAGACGTATTATAGGCCGGATGAACGAAGCATCATCCAGCAGCCGTTGTAGGCCGGATAAGCGCAGCGCCATCCGGCAATACTAATATCATGCGCTGGCGCGGGGAATAAAGCGCCACTCCAGCATCACCCGCTCTGGGGCAACGTCCGGGTTGTCGATTTTGTTAAGCAGCAGCGTGACCGCTTTAGCGCCAATCTCTCTTGATGGCTGCTGCACGGTGGTAAGCTGCGGCGAGACCATTTCCGCCAGCTCCGTGCCGTCGAAACCCACCACGGCGATATCTTCCGGTACGCGCAGCCCGGCTTGTTCAATAGCGCGAATAGCCCCTGCCGCCAGTGAATCCGAGATGGCAAACACCGCATCCGGGCGCGGGTTCATCGCCAGCAGGTTTTTCATCGCCGCCTTGCCCGCCGCCGCGCTGAGATCGTCGGCATATTCTACCGCCGCGAAATCGAGCCCCTGTTGTTGCAGCACGTCCTGATAGCCCTGCTCGCGCAGGCGGGCGTATTTGTAGCTTAAATCATGGTTAATCAGGGCAATACGTTGATGACCCTGCGCCGCCAGATAGCCTACCGCATGCTGGGCCGCATCAACATCGTTAATACCAACGCAGGAAACGTCCCCCGCATCGGCATATTCGGCACACTGCACCCACGGTGCGTCGCCAATCACCGTGGTCAGTTCCGGCAAGCGCGCAAACGCATCCATGGTGATAATGCCGTCCACCATCTTGCCGGTCAGCAGACGCAGGCCAGACTTCGAACGTTCGATATCAGAGCCGGAGTTGCAGAGCAAAATGCGATAGCCGTTTTTCTCCGCTTCCTCTTCAATACCCTTCACCACTTCCGCACAGAACGGGTTGGCGATGTTTGACACCATCACCAGGATCATCGAGCTACGCGCCGTGCGCAGCTGGCGCGCCAGCAGGTTCGGTTGATAGTTACTCTCTTTGATAGCCTGAAGCACCCGCTCGCGGTTCTTCGCTTTCACCGTTTCGCTGTTGTTCAACACCCGCGATACGGTGGCGACCGACACGCCCGCCAGCTGGGCGATTTTCTGAATTGACATGCTATGCCGTTCCCTGCAATTAACGCTTTGCGTGCAGGCTACCATAAAAACGGGCCCGGCGTACCGGGCGCACGGTTATTGTTCGACGCTGATCCAGCGCCGCTGCTGATGGCTTTTCACAATTGCATCAATAAGATACATGACGTTCGCTCCCTCGCTAAATGAGGCAAAGCGACGTTCACGTTCCTGCGGCATCCCCCCTGCACGCACCGCCTGATAGAAATTGAGCATCATGTTTTTAAACGCGTCCGGCCAACCTTCGTTATGCCCACCGGGGAAGTGCGCCTGCCCGGCGACGTCGCGGTTCAACAGGCTGGGGTCATCGCTCAGCATCTGGTTGGGCTGGCTACGATGACCAATCCACAGCTGCTGCGGCGTTTCCTGATCCCAGGCCAGTGAACAGGCGCTGGCGTTGATATCAAAGTGGAGACGGTTTTTGCGCCCCGCGCTCACCTGCGAGACGCTAAAGCAGCCTTTGCTACCATCGTCAAAGCGGAACAGCACTGAACCGGCATCTTCGGTGTTTACCGGCACGTCCTGGTACCCGGAGGAATCAGGCTGATCGCTGAAGGTTGCCTGCAACCCGAGGCTGGCTTTGCGCGTCGGCCAGACGATCGCGAGGTCGGCCATCACCTCGACGATACGCCGTCCGGTGACAAACTGCACCGTATCGCACCAGTGCGAGCCAATATCGGCCACCGCCCGGGAAACGCCGCCCTGCTGCGCATCCACGCGCCAGTTGAAGTCGTTTTCCAGCAGCATCCAGTCCTGATGATAGCCACCGTAGGCGGAGAAGAGCCGCCCGGCGCTGCCGTCGCGCATCATGCTCGCCGCCTGCTGCACCATTGCAAACTGGCGATAGACAAAGCTCACGCCGTGCACCACGCCCGCCTCTTCAGCCATCTTAACCAGTTCGCGCGCCTCATCTGAGGTCATACATAACGGCTTTTCAGAGAATACATGCTTCCCCGCCAGCAGGATCTGCCGGTTCACCTCGGCATGCAAAAAGTTCGGAGTGCAGTTATGCACCACCTGCAGCCCAGGGTGCGCCAGCAGCGCGTCAACGTCGCTGTAAGCGTGTGGAATATTAAGCTGTCGCGCCTTCTCCTGCGCTAGTGCAAGCGAGGCGTCGCATAGCGCCACCACCTCAACAAACCCCAGGCGGCGCAGCGCTTCAATATGCGCCGGGCCAATAAAACCCGAGCCAACAATGCCTACCTGAATCATCCGCGTACCTCGCTGCCTGCGGCAAAGTCATCAAAGGCCCGTGCGGATACGGGAATGATATGCCGTTTGATAAATTCGCTGCCTTCACGCGCCCCAGTCTGCGCATCTTTCAGGCAGCACTCCCACTCCATCACCGCCCAGCCGTCAAAATCGTACTGGCTGAGTTTGCTGAAAATCTTTTTAAAATCGATATCGCCGTCGCCGAGCGAGCGAAAACGCCCGGCACGCTCCAGCCAGTTCTGATAACCACCGTAGACGCCGCTGCGCCCGTTGCGCTCGAACTCCGCGTCCTTGACGTGGAACGCCCGAATGCGCGAATGGTAGATATCGAGATACGCCAGGTAGTCGATATTCTGTAGGTGCAAATGGCTCGGGTCGTAGAGCATGTGACAGCGCGGGTGGTTATCCACCTTCGCCAGGAAGCGCTCGAAGGTCACGCCGTCGTGCAGGTCTTCACCGGGGTGAATTTCGTAGCACAGATCGACACCGTGCTCGTCAAAGCAGTCCAGGATAGGCCACCAGCGGCTAGCCAGTTCGTTAAACGCTTCATCCAGCAGCCGCGCGTTATGCGGCGGCCACGGGTAGAAGTAAGGCCACGCCAGCGCCCCGGAGAAAGTGGCATGCGCCTTCAATCCCAGACGCGCCGACGCTCGCGCCGCATTTTTCACGCGCTCAACCGCCCACTGCTGACGCGCCACCGGGTTGCCGCGTAGCGTCGCTGGGGCAAAAGCGTCAAACGCGCTGTCGTAGGCCGAATTCACGGCTACCAGTTGGCCTTCCAGGTGCGTAGAGAGTTCGCTAATGACCAGCCCACGTTCAGCAAGCCTTCCGGCGATGTCGTCACAGTAAGTCTGGCTGGTCGCCGCCTGCTGCAGATCGAAAATCCCCGGGTGGTTGCACGGCAGCTGTAGCGCCTTAAACCCCAGCCCTGCGGCCCATTCAGCTAGCCCATCGAGCGTATTAAACGGCGGCTCTGCGCCAATAAACTGCGCCAGAAAAATGCCCGGTCCCTTGATGGTTTTCATATCCCCTCCTTTTAAAAAAATTACGCCGGCGCTTTCTCGTCATATTTGAACGAGATAAGGAAAATCAGTGCAATAACCACCGCGGCCACCGCCGGGATCCACCAGAAGTTCACCCAGGCTGCCGGAATGGTTTGCCCGGCAACCAGATGATTGTAGAGCGAGCCGGAAATCTGCGAACCCAGCAGCATGCCGATGCCGTAGGTGAACATCACCACCATACTCTGCGCCTGCCCTTTCACCTTTTCGCCCGCCACGCGGTCGGTGTAGATAAAGCCCACCACGAAGAAGAAGTCATAGCAGACACCGTGCAGCAGGATGCCGAGGTACAGCAGGAAGCGCGTCTCTTCATTGATGCCCAGCGCAAAGAACATATAGCGAACAAACCAGGCCAGCATGCCGATGAGCAGCATGTACTTCACGCCCAGGCGGCGAAACAGCAGCGGAATAATCAGCATGAAGAAGATTTCCGACATCTGGCCGAAGGACATGGCGGTACTGACATCCGCGACGCCCGCGTCCGCCAGGAACGAGGCGGTGTAGGCGTAGTAGGTGCCGAGCGGTACGGAAATCAGCGTGGCGCAGACGGCAAACACCAGGAAATGACGGGTTTTCAGTAACGCAAAAGCATCGGCGCAGAACAGGTCGCGCAGCTTGAGCGGCTGCCCTTTCGCCGGAGCCGGCGTATGTGGCAGCGTCAGGCTATAGACCGCCAGCACCACCGAGCACAGCGCCGCCAGCGTGAAGATGCCGGTGGTGTCGGAGATGCCGGTCACGCCGATAAAGATCCCAGCGACAATCCAGCCGATAGTGCCGAACACGCGCACCACCGGGAAGGTTTTGTCGATATTGCTCAGGCTATGGAACGCGATGTTGTTGGTCAGCGCCAGCGTTGGCATGTAGCACAGCGTGTAGCCGAACAGCAGCGCAATCAGCAGCGCGCCGTTTTCCGCCACCAGCGCCTGCGGCACAAACCACAGAATCGCCGCACCGAGCAGGTGCATCACTGCCATTACCTTTTGCGACGGGAAGAAGCGGTCAACCAGCATCCCGAGGACGAACGGCGACAGGATCGAAGCAATCGGCCCCGCCGAGAAGGCATCGCCAATCAGCAGCGACATGTTGTACTGGGTCATCACCAGGCCAAGCGTCACCGACCAGCTTCCCCAGATAAAAAACTGCATAAACATCATTAACGACAGGCGCGGGACTAACAGCCGGTGCTGTACGCCGATTTGTTCACGACTTTCCGTTGTAGACACCATGTTTTCACCCTTAAAAGTAATCGATTACAAAACTAACTCAGAAGAAAAGTAATCGATTACAAAAAGAAGATCCCGTTTGCCGTTGTCAATTTGGGAGAAGAGTCACGATTAAAAAACAGGCAACTTTCAGAAGGGAATCGCTGGGGGAGATGAACACGACGAAAATGGGCGGTGCATTCCGGGGTCGCATGCGCTCGCCCGGGCTACGTGAGATAAGCAGCCCGGGCGGGAAAACTTACGCTTTGCGGCGCAAGGTTTTGAAGGCGACGAACAGGAATAGCACCCACACCGGCAGCAGAATCGCCGACAGACGCATGCCGTCCATGGTGCACATCAGCACGAGGATCATCAGCAGGAAGGCGATACACACGTAGTTGCTGGCCGGCGCCCACAGCGCTTTGAACTTCGCTTCGCGGCCTTTACGGCGCATGGCGGCGCGGAACTTGAGGTGTGCCATGCAGATCATAATCCAGTTCAGCAGCAGCGTCGCCACCACCAGCGCCATCAGCAGGCCAAAGGCTTTTTGCGGCAGCAGATAGTTGACCAGCACCACCAGCGAAGTGATAGCACCAGAAAGCAGCAGTGAATTCACCGGCACGCCGCGTTTGCTGACTTTCGTCAGGAAGCGTGGCGCATTTCCCTGCACGGAAAGACCAAACAGCATGCGGCTATTGGAGTAAACGCCGCTGTTATAGACCGACAGCGAAGCCACCAGAATGACGAAGTTCAGCGCCGATGCCACAACGTTACTGTCCAGATTGTGGAAGATCATCACAAACGGGCTGCTGTCAGACTGAATGCCCTGCCATGGGTAGAGCGCCAGTAGCACAATCAGCGAGCCGATATAGAACAGCAGAATACGGTACACCACCTGGTTCACCGCTTTCGGGATCGTGGTCTCCGGGCTGCGCGCTTCCGCCGCCGTAATACCGATAAGCTCCAATCCACCGAAGGAGAACATGATCACCGCCAGCGACAGAATCAGCCCTTTCCAGCCGGTTGCGAGGAAGCCGCCGTCGCGCCAGAGGTTATCAATGCTGGCGTGCTCACCGCCGTTGCCGGTCGTCAGCATCCAGATACCGAAGCCAATCATGCCGATAATCGCCAGCACTTTAATCAGCGCAAACCAGAACTCGGTTTCACCATACAGGCGCACGTTGACCAGGTTCACGGCGTTAATCAGCACAAAGAAGCCTGCCGCCCAGATCCAGGTTGGGACATGCGGCAGCCAATATTGCATATAGATCCCGGCGGCGGTCAGTTCGGCCATACCCACCAGCACGAACATTACCCAGTAGTTCCAGCCGGAAAGAAATCCGGCGAACGGCCCCCAGTATTTATAAGCAAAATGGGCAAATGACCCTGATACTGGCTCTTCCACTACCATCTCGCCAAGCTGGCGCATGATCAGAAAAGCGATAACGCCGGCGATGGCGTAACCCAGCACGACCGCTGGGCCTGCCATTTGGATGGCTGGGCCAATGCCGAGGAACAGGCCGGTGCCGATAGCGCCCCCGAGGGCGATTAATTGAATATGGCGGTTTTGTAATCCGCGGTGAAGCGTCGGGCTATTATCCGACGATGCATCCGATTGATTCTGGCTGGATGCTGATGACGCGTTTTTCACGTCTATCCCCTTAGCATTTTTATGAAGGGGCACCTTTTAACACTTAGCGCCGCTTGCCGCAAGGCCATCAGCACCGGCTCCCCAGATGTAAAAAGCCCCGAAAAGCACGCGCTTTCGGGGCAATAACCCTATTTTAGCAATGACTTAGAAGTCGTAGCTAACCGAGACTTTTAAGGTGCGCGGTTCGCCCTGGAAGATATAGACGCCGGTGTCATCCGCGCCAGACCAGTAGTTCTGGTTGGTCACGTTGGTTACACCCACGCGCCACACCAGATCGTTCTGCTCCTGATTCAGGTGCATGCGGTAACGCATTCCCAGATCCAGCGTCGTGTAACTATCGAGCTTTTTGGTGTTGGCGGTATCAGCATACTGAGAGCCGGTGTGGTTCACACGCGCGGTGGCCGTCAGCCCATCAATCGGTTTGATGTCGTATTCTGCCCCCAGCACCGCGTAGAAGCGGGAGACACCAATTGCATCGTTCCCATCATTAGTGCCGCCTGCGGTTTTGGTCAATTCAGGATCAATCCACAGCGTACTGCCGGTCAGGCGCAGGCCGAGCACTGGCTCACCAAAGACGTTCAGCTCCACACCGCGGTTACGCTGCTCGCCGTCCATTCGGTAGTACTTATCGCTATCCAGCACGCCAGAAGGCTTGGTTATCTGGAACAACGACAGCGAGCCCCCAACGCGCTGGTAGTCAATTTTTATGCCCACTTCGTCCTGCTTAGAGTGGGCAATACCGATGCTTTGACCGTAGTTTTTCGCCGTTATCGGCGCATTGTTTGCTGGCTGCAGCGCTTCGGTATGGTTGGCGTACAGCGAGAGCGTCTCCCACGGTTTGTACACCAGGCCAAACGTCGGCATCCAGCGGCTTTCGGTAAAGCTTGAAGTGGTGGTTTCAAGACCGGTCTGATTATCATAGTTACGGATCACCACCTTCTGGTGACGCGCGGCGGCGGTAAACAGCAGGCTATCGTCGAAGAAGCCCAGCGTATCGCTAAGCAGCCAGCCCTGGGTACGGTTGCGCGCGGTGGTCAGCGGATCGTCATAGTGGCCGCCTTTTGGATTCGGCTTGTAATCCGGCATGTCCACGTCATGACTGTTGTAGATATTGATAGTCGGGTTTTTGGTGCTGTCTGACATACGCCAGGCCGTCGCATCGCGACGTATCTGTGCTGAGTAGCCCACATTCACTTTATGAGAGACTACGCCAGTATTGAAGCTACCGCGGATGCCGCCCATGCCGCTAAAGCTGTCGATAATGCGGTTGGTATCCAGACGACCGACGGTGGCAGTACCGTCGACGTTAGTTAACTTCGGCGCAGCGTAGGTGCCGATTTCATGCGCGTGCTGCGCGCCCAGCCCGGCGTAGGTCGTCCAGTTGTCGGTCAGGTCATACTCGGTTTTCACCATCCCGAATTCGTTTTCGATGTCGCTATAGCCCCACTTCTGCGCGTAGCTTTTGGTGGCGTCCGGTACCGCTGGAATTTGCGCAATATTGGCTACGCCAACGCCCATCTCACCGCCGTGGAAGGTCTTTTTCTGATAGCCAAAATCCAGCGAGGAGCGCAGGCGGTCACCGCGATAGTCAAGGCCCAGCGACGCCAGGGTGGTACGGCGGTTGTCGTTGTCTATGCGCCCTTCCCCTTCACGGTGCAGCACGTTCACGCGCGCGCCATACTGGTTGTCGTCACCAAAACGACGCCCAACATCCAGCGAGCCGCCCACCTGAGAGTCGGAGGTGTAATCCACGCCGACGCGCGTGGTTGGAATGTCTTCAGCCCGCTTCGGCTCAAGGTTAATCATCCCGCCGACGCCAGAACTTGCCGCGCCGTTCACCAGCGCGTTCGCCCCTTTGAACACTTCGATGCGCTCCAGCATCTGGGTGTCCATCACCTGACGCGGCACCACGCCGGAGAGGCCGCCCATGGTCATATCATCACCATCGAGCTTAAAACCACGAATACGGTAGGTTTCCGCAAAGTTACCGTAGCCCTGTACCGCCTGCACACCCGCGTCGTTTTTGACCACGTCAGCAATGGTTTTAGCCTGTTGATCCTGTACCAGCTTCGAGGTGTAGCCGATGACGTTGAACGGTACATCCATCGCCTTCTGCTCACCGAGCATCCCCAGGCGCCCACCGTGGGCAATTTGTCCATCGAGGTAAGCCGGCACCAGTTCTTCGCCACCGGCTTTGAAATCGCTGCCATCAACGCCCTGAACCACCATCGTTTCAGGCTGGTTTTTACCGGTTGTGGCATTTTCAGAGGTTGCGGCATAGGCCGCAGGCAGCACGGTGCTTATCGCCAGTGCCAGCACGGAGAGTTTTGTTTTCATGAGAGCATCCCTTGGTATCGAATAAAAAATTCATTGCCGGTCCCAACGGGTTTCTCGCTTCTCACGCCCCAGAATCACCCTGTGAAATGCTCTCACCGATTACTGAGCCAGCCGGATAACAACAATGAATAAAAATGAGATCGAGAACTATACTCATTATCAAAATGTGATCAAGTATCAATCAGTAGTAGAGACGGGGAATAACCACAAAAAATTCATGCTGTTGTTCGCGGTCCAGCGCACAAAACAATATGCCGCCGCCGTGTGGCTTCATGCATAATTATTCCATCGCCCTCAGAGGACTTCTCCGTGCTGCTCAAAATTATCCTGGCTATGGTCGCCTTTGCCGCCAACTCACTACTTTGCAGGCTGGCGCTGAAGGGGCTGCATATGGATGCAGTATCGTTTAGCAGCGTGCGCCTGCTAAGCGGGGCGATAGCGCTTTTTCTGCTGCTACAGTTACCGGGTCTACGCCGCAAGCCTGAGTTCAACTGGGTTAATGCCGCACTGCTGGCGACTTACGTGTTTGCCTTCTCTCTGGCCTATCTGTCGTTAACCACCGCCGCCGGGGCGCTGCTGTTGTTCGGCACCGTACAGTGCGTAATGACAGGATGGGGGCTGATGCGCGGCGAGCGCCTGACCGCGCTGAAAAGTCTCGGAATGCTGGGGGCGATGGGTGGGTTGGCGCTGTTGCTGCTGCCCGGTGCGGGACATCCTTCCGGCAGCGCGTTGCTGTTGATGATCCTGTCCGGCGCGGCGTGGGCCGTATACTGCATTACCGGCAAGAGGGTACAAAATGCAGCCGCGGCCACCACCGGGAATTTCATTCTGGCGGTTCCGATGGCACTGGCGGTGCTGCTGCTCAGTGGTTTTCACATCCGTGCGGATGCTGTAGGGCTGATGCTGGCAGTGCTCTCCGGGGCACTGATGTCCGGCGGGGCCTATCTGCTCTGGTATTCGCTATTACCTCAGCTCAGCCCCACCACCGCCAGTACGCTGCAGCTCAGCGTCCCCTGCCTTGCCGCACTGGGCGGACTGGTCTTTATGGGCGAAGCCATTGATATGCGTATGCTGCTGGCGATTATTATCACTCTTTCCGGCATTGGTCTGGTGATTGTGGCGGACAAACGGCGGGTTTAAGCCGCGCGCGTACTCCTCTCCCGCCACAACGCAGACAGGCGGGTGAGCGTGTCATCAATCAACAGCCGCTTTTCGCTACCCGGTCGCCAGATGGTCACCATGGTCTGGCTAATACCTTCGTTACCCACCACCGTGGGAATCGCCGAAACATGTTTCCAGCGTGCCGCCTCAAAATGGGTCGGTAAAAATCCCCATCCGCACCCTGCCTCCATCAGGCTGCGCAGCATTTCAAGCTCGTTGGCCACAATGATATTGCCGGAGATTTGCAGCCGCCGTGCCATAGGAACGTCGCTCGCAGAGTGCATCACCACCTGCGGCGTCAAAGAGAGATCAAGCAGTGAACATGGGCGCGCGACATCGACAAACAGCGACTCTGCGGCGTAAAAATCCATGTCGATGGCGCCGAGCGCGCGCCACTCCATATCGCTGCCGACGCTGTGGTTGTTGGCCTGAAAGAAGCCCAGATCGGCCTGCCCGCTCGCCAGCGCTTTTTCACCTTCAGCGCGTGAAGTGCATCTCAGGCTCAGGCGGATCCCCCGCGTCGCCATCTGGGTAATTAATGCCTGCAAAAAACGGCGTGGCGTAAAGGGATCGTAGACGATGCCCAACTCCTGAACCTCCGTTGACGGCACCTGACGGGCAAACTGTTCGAACGCTCTGGCCTGACGCATCAGCAGGTGCGCCTGGCGATGAAGCTGTTCACCTTCTGCCGTCAGCTGCAGCGATCGCCCCTGGCGGACAAACAGTGGGTAGCCAAGGCCATCTTCCAGCAGATCGATAAGATCGCGAAGCGTAGTGCGATCTTTCTCCAGCTTCATCGCGGCCTTCATCAGGCTGCCGTGCTCTGCGACGGCGGTGAAGGCTTCAAGCTGAGAAAATGAGTAAGACAGTGACGGCACGCTGGCTCCTTTTACAGTACATGTGGGGGTTTTTCCCCCATTACGCGTTTTTTATTATAGTGCGGCGATTTTTATACTGCACCCATCCCGTCACCCCGCCGGGATAACGTGTCTATGGGTATAACTAAAATCGAGAACGCTATGAATAATAAACATAAATCCTTACCTGCAAAGTACTGTCTGCTGGCAAGTCTGGTGGCTGGATCACTTCTGTCCTCTCCTGCCATGGCCGCCTGTGAAGGCACAGAACTCACCGCCTGCCCGGCCCCTTTTGATACCACCCTGCCCGATACCAAAACCATGCTGACCTGGGATCAGGCCGAGCGCGTTATCGGTTTTCGTAACGACTACCGCAATTATCAGGGCGATGTTTTCCATCATGGAAAATCCGTGCCGTTAATGGCGGCAGAAAAACCGCTGACGCAGGCGAGCTATGAGGTCAACGGCAAACAGTGGACGCTCCAGGACTACCTTAAACGCCAGAACGTCAGCGGCATGCTGGTGCTGAAAGACGGTAAAATTGCCTGGAAATACCTGGGCGAAGGCAACACCGACACCACGCTCTGGACCTCCCGGTCAGTAGGGAAATCGGTGGTATCTACGCTGGTGGGCGTAGCGTTAAAAGAGGGAAAAATCCACTCGATGGACGATCTGGTCACCCGGTATGAACCCGACCTGAAGGGCACCGCCTGGGACGGTGTGACGCTGAAACAGCTGATCCAGCACACCTCCGGCGTCGCATGGAATGAAGATTACGCGAATCCGCAGTCTGATTTCGCCAAACTCACACAGTGTGAAGCGCACACGGGGACCTACGACTGCGTCCGCACGCTGGTCTCAGGCCTGAAACGCGCCCACCCGGCGGGGGAAGTCTGGTCTTACTCCTCCGGCGGCGCCTGGTTACTGGGCGATGTGCTGGAACGCGCAACGGGCATGACGCTTGCCGCCTACCTTGAGCAAAACATCTGGCAGCCGTACGGAATGGCGAGCGATGGCGTGTGGCACGCCTACAGCAAAAATCAGCATGATGTTGGCGCACATGGATTTAACGCCACGCTGGAAGACTGGGGGCGGTTCGGCGAATTCGTGCTGAACAACGGCCGTCTGCCGAACGGTAAGCAGATTCTGCCGGAAAACTGGGTTGCCCAGTCGGCCGACTGGAATAAGGCGAAAAATTCTGTCTCCGTGGCGCATCCGCAGGGGCTTTATGGCTATCAGTGGTGGAATAACGAAGTGCCAGCCAATGCTAAAAATGTGGTGCCAGCGCCGCAGGATTCGCTGAAAGGATCCATGTGGGCGCTGGGGATCTATGGCCAGATGATCATGGTCAACCGCGCGGAAAATCTGGTTATCGTCCAGTGGTCAACCTGGCCACAGGCGGAACCGTCGTTCAGCGCCCAGCCGCTGGAAGCCTCATTGATGTTCAGCGCGATTGCAAAAGCATTGCGTTAATCATCCGCGATACAGGGCGTTAGCCCAGCAGATGACCACGCCAGAGCCGTACTTTACGCTCTGGCGTTTTCAGGTCAGGCCTTCGGCTCTACCGCGATAAACATTTCGATATCCCAGTAGCCCTCTTCCGCCCCGTTATTGTGGTAAATCTCAAAGCAGGGCTTTGGTGCCCATTGATGGGTTTCGTCCTTCATGACGCTATCAAAGAACTGATACCAGGGCGTGGCGAAGTCGTGGTTGATAACGCGAGCCTGCGCGACGGCATACAGCCCGCCCGCCACTTCCGCCAGCATCACCCCTTCGCTGTTGGCAGGGATGACGAAATCATCGGCCACCGACACTACGGTATCGCAGCGCAGCTTCTCAGCAGGCACTTCATCCGGGTTGTCATAATAGACGGCAAGCCACTCCTGAGCAGGAATTTGCTGGCCGTCGACCCACATCATCAGCTGTTCAAAACCCTGTTTGACCGTCTGTTCCCATGGGCCAACCATATGAAAACCGGCAATTTTACGTTGCTTAACCTGCTTAATCTCGTAGTCCATACTGCCTCCGTTAACATACTGTAATTTCATACAGTATAATTGACGTATTTTGGTTTCGACAAACGAACAGTGAACATTATGTGAGCAGATTCGCACTCTTGCCAGGGGAAGAATGTAGGGGGAATTTCAGGAAAATGGTGCGCCCTGCAGGATTCGAACCTGCGGCCCACGACTTAGAAGGTCGTTGCTCTATCCAACTGAGCTAAGGGCGCACTGGGGAAGTCAAAACTTCATGGTGGGGTGAAACGCGTGGAATTATACGGTCACTGGCAGGTGAGTCAATCCATTTCCTTGCGAAACCTGCGCGTGATGAGGCAGTGAACAAAGAGCAGCCAACTATCGTTCAACTCTTCAACAAAATCACTTTCCGCGGAAAACTCGCAAACGATACCTGACAGCGAGGCTCGCATCTGACAAAATATGTCCATCCCCCCTTCGTTAATGACAGATGGAAAATTTTCCCTGATGGCAGCAAAGATTATTGACGGTAAAACGATTGCGCAGCAGGTACGCTCTGAGGTTGCGGAAAAAGTGAAGGCCCGAGTAGCGGCCGGAAAACGTGCCCCTGGGCTTGCCGTTGTCCTGGTGGGCAGCAACCCTGCATCGCAAATTTATGTCGGCAGCAAGCGCAAAGCCTGCGAAGAGGTGGGTTTCGTCTCCCGCTCCTACGATCTGCCGGAAACCACATCAGAAGCCGAACTGCTGACGCTGATTGATACCCTGAACGCCGACAGCACCATCGACGGTATTCTGGTGCAACTGCCGCTGCCTGCGGGCATCGATAACGTCAAAGTGCTGGAGCGTATCGATCCAGACAAAGACGTGGACGGCTTCCACCCTTACAACGTTGGCCGCCTGTGCCAGCGCGCACCGCGCCTGCGTCCGTGCACCCCGCGCGGTATCGTAACGCTGCTGGAGCGCTACAACATCGATACCTACGGCCTGAATGCCGTGGTGATTGGCGCATCCAACATCGTTGGTCGCCCGATGAGCATGGAGCTGCTGCTGGCCGGCTGCACCACCACCGTGACCCACCGCTTCACCAGGAACCTGCGCCACCACGTTGAGAACGCAGACCTGCTGATCGTCGCGGTCGGCAAGCCTGGCTTTATTCCGGGCGAGTGGATTAAAGAAGGTGCCATCGTCATTGATGTCGGGATTAATCGCCTCGAAAACGGTAAAGTAGTCGGCGATGTGGTGTTTGAAGATGCCGCCGCGCGCGCGTCTTACATCACCCCGGTACCGGGCGGCGTCGGTCCAATGACCGTCGCAACCCTGATTGAAAACACCTTACAGGCGTGTGAAGAGTATCACGACGTGGAGAAGGCATAAGATGGCAACATTTTCTTTGGGTAAGCATCCGCATGTGGAACTCTGTGACTTACTGAAGCTGGAAGGCTGGAGCGAAAGCGGCGCGCAGGCGAAAATCGCCATCGCCGACGGTCTGGTTAACGTTGACGGTGCGGTGGAAACCCGCAAGCGCTGCAAAATTGTGGCCGGTCAAACCGTAAGCTTTGAAGGTCAGAGCGTCACCGTGACGGCGTAAGCCTCACTGTAGCCCGGCTGAGCACTGCGACGCCGGGTCTCATTCCCGCCCCCGTTTTTCAGAATTACACCCTACTGCATAAATCCGCTTCAGCAACGATACTCTGTAATCCCCACGCTAAAACGGACTACAGATGCCAACGATTATTACCCACGCCGCCGTCCCGCTGTGCCTTGGTTTAGGACTCGGAACCCGCGTTATTCCACCCCGTTTATTGTTGACCGGCATTGTGCTAGCGATGCTGCCCGACGCCGATGTGCTGGCCTTCAAGTTCGGCATTGCCTACGGCAATATTTTCGGCCATCGCGGCTTCACCCATTCGCTGCTGTTTGCCTTCGTGGTGCCCCTGCTCTGCGTCATAGTGGGTCGACGATGGTTTGGCGCTGGCTTAATGCGCTGTTGGCTGTTTTTAACCGTTTCGCTGTTGTCCCATAGCCTGCTGGATTCGATGACCACCGGGGGCAAAGGCGTGGGTTGGCTGTGGCCGTGGTCGGATGAACGATTTTTCGCGCCGTGGCAGGTGATTAAGGTCGCGCCGTTTGCGCTCTCTCGCTACAGCACGCCGTACGGGCATCAGGTGATTATTTCTGAACTGCTGTGGGTGTGGTTGCCGGGGGTGGTGGTGATGGGATGGTTATGGTGGCGGCGTCGGTAAACAAAATGCCGTAAGTAGCCCGGCCGAGCGCAGCGACGCCGGGAACGGTGCCCCAGTCAAAGTGAAGCCCATCACAAATCATCACGCCCAACCCTCGCTTTTCAGGTCGCTCAAACATTCGTCTAATTTGTAATGCATTGAATAATAAAATCTTAAAATCACAGACCTCGCAATCAATTCGATAATCATATCAATATCGTCATTTATCAAATTGGATTGGCAATCAACCGCCCCACAGAATAGGGAAAAACATCCCTGATTCTGGAGTCCCAATGTCACCGTCAATTCTCAACAATGCCCCTTACGAAGCCGTCGAAGTACTCCGCGCGGTCAAACCCGGTTTCACCCCTCGTATCGCGCTCATCCTCGGCTCTGGTCTCGGCGCACTAGCCGATCGGATGGACAATAAAACCACGCTCTCCTATGAGGAACTCCCCGGCTTTCCGGTGAGTACCGTCATCGGCCATGCCGGGGAAATCGTCATGGGGTCATTACACGGTGTGCCGCTGATTTGCATGAAGGGCCGCGGTCATTTCTATGAAGGGTTAGGCATGGGCATCATGACCCAGGCGGTGCGCACCTTTAAGCTGTTCGGCTGCGAGTTTATGTTCTGCACCAACGCGGCGGGTTCTCTCAATACGGATATCCCGGCCGGAAGCCTTGTTGCGCTGAATGACCATATCAACACCATGCCATCAACGCCGATGGTTGGCCCGAACGACGACCGATTCGGCCCGCGTTTCTTCAGCCTGGCCAATGCCTACGATAAAGACCTGCGCGCCCAACTGCATCACACGGCTCAGGGGCTGGACATTGCGCTGCACGAAGGCGTTTTCGTCTCTTATCCAGGGCCTAACTTCGAAACCGCCGCGGAGATTCGCATGATGCAGCGCATGGGCGGCGACGTGGTGGGGATGTCGGTGGTGCCGGAAGTGATTGCCGCACGTCATTGTGGGCTGAAGGTGCTGGCGGTTTCCGCCATCACTAATATGGCGGAAGGGTTGAGTGATGTGGAGCTGTCGCATGAGCAAACGCTGAAGTGCGCGGCGATGGTCACCGACGACTTTATCCGTCTGATTGGCCAGTTCATTAAACAATACGCTTAATCCCTGATTCGTCGGCGGGCACGCTGCTGCCCGCCTGGAGATACGTCTATGTCTGACATGTCCTGGTCTCGCCCTAATTTAAACGCCGTCTCATACCTCAGCTACTATTTCGTCGGCGCGCTGGTCTCTACGCTCGGTATCGTTCTCGGCCCACTGTGCGCAGCTTTCCATAAAGACCCGAGTTTTATCGGCCAGGTCTTTACGCTGATGAATATCGGCATGTTTATCCCCATCATGCTGGGCGGCATTCTGATGCGAAAATGGGGGCTACAAAAGCCGCTGGTTATCGCCGCTGCGCTCACCATTCTTATCAGCGCTATCCTGTTCGTCTCGCCAACGCTCACGCTGTTCAGCTTCGCCGTTGCCGGTATCGGCGCCTGCGGCGGCATTTTCATGACCATCGGCAGCTATCTGGTGGTGCGTATTAATCCGGATGAAAAAAGTCGCTCCTCAAGCCTGATTTTTACCGACTTCTTCTTTAGTCTGGCAGGCGCAACCCTCTCTTTCCTGCTGGCCTGGCTGTTCCGTATGGGCGCAAGTTGGGTAGCGATGTACGGCATTATGGGCGGCCTGGGCGCGCTGATGCTGGCACTGACCATCCGCTGCCGTTTCCCCTCCACAGAAGCTCCTGTTGCAGAGCAGCACAGCAGTAGCGCTGCACGTGAACCCTGGGGCCCATCAATTTATCTGATTTGCTTCGCATTATTCGCCTTCCTGCTGGCAGAACCCATCTTCACCATGTGGACGCCGGGTTACCTGCAGTTCCGCTTCCATATCCAGCCACAGGACGCCGCGCTGTACACCACGGTCTACTGGGTGGCGAAAGCTATCGGCCTGTTCCTCAACCAGTTCACCGTGAAGTGGATGAAGCTACGCACTTTCCTTCTGGGCTGCACGGTCATTGGTCTTATCGCCATTGCGCTGATTGCTAACAGCAGCAACACCACGCTTATTCTGGTGGCCTGCGGCGTCTTTGGTTTCTTCAACTCAGGTCTGTTCTCCGGGCTGATGAGCTACGGCTCGCTGCAGGTTAGCCAGAGCTCGCCAACGCTTATCTCCGCGCTGCTGACCTGCGGCACGGTGGGCACGCTGCTGTTCGCCAGCGTCTCTTCGCTGGTCAACGGTCATTACGGTCTGCACGGTGCCCTGAACACCGCCACGATTTCCTACGCGGTTCTGCTGCTGGTATTGGTCGTCGCTATCGTATGTAGCCGCGCAGAACGTCTGCACACCGCTGCACCGGCGGCTGTTTGACAAGAAAAAAGGAGGGGGGCATGATGGCCTTCCCTCCCTTTTTTCCCGAACGGACCATGACTGACGCCCTGGCCAATAACCGTATCAATATCCGTGCGCTACGCTACTTTCAGACGCTTGCCGAAGAGCTGCATTTTGGCCGCGCAGCAGAGAGGTTGAATATCTCCCAACCACCGCTGAGCACGCAGATTAAAGAGCTGGAAGAGACGCTGGAAACGAAGCTGTTTGAACGTACCAGCCGGAAAGTGGTGCTGACCCGCGCGGGCCAGGTATTAAAAACCGAGGTTGACCGTATTCTTAGCGCCACCGAGCAGTCGCTGAATTACGTCCGGCAGATTGGCCGCAGTGAGCATCAGCACATCAGCATCGGGGTGGTGGGCAGCGCGCTCTGGGGGACGTTGCTTACAAGGCTGAAGGCGTTTAAGGCAAGCCACCCGGACGTTGACTGGAGCCTGCGCGAGCTCTCTCAGCATCAGCAAATTGCCGAACTTCGGGCCCGCACGATTGATATCGCCATTAACCGCAACGTACTGCCCTACGCTGAAACCAATATTCGTAATCAGCTTATCGCGCCAGAATCGGTGTCGCTGGCCGTGCCGGAAAACGATCCGCTTTGTCAGCTAGCCGCGGTGCCCCTGACAGCGTTAGCAACCAAACCCTTGATTTCCCTTGCCTTCCATCAAAGTGATTTCGCCCGCCAGCTGCACGACCGCTGCGTAGAGGCCGGGTTTTACCCTTTAATTACCCATCAGGTGAACGAGCCGCAAACGGCGCTGGCGCTGGTGAGCGCGGGAATGGGGCTGTCTCTGCTACCGGAAACCTGCGGGCTGATTCATTGGCCTGGCGTGCGTTTTCTGCCGCTGGAAGAAACGGTACCGGCGGATCTTTATGCGCTGTGGTATGACGAACCGCTGTCGGAACTGATGACGGCGTTTGTGGCGGGATTGCAGGGACGTTGATGCGGGGGAAACACCCGGAGTCGGCGCGGTTTGCGCCTCGTCCGGGTGACTGAGTTACTTACGGCGCCAGGTGGTACCTTGCGGGCCATCTTCCAGCACGATGCCCATCTCGTTGAGACGGTCACGCGCGGCGTCGGCTGCCGCCCAGTCTTTGGCTTTACGCGCGTCCAGACGCTGCTGGATTAACGCTTCAATTTCAGCCACTTCACCGTCGTCGGCCTGCGCACCGCTTTGCAGGAACGCTTCAGGCTCCTGTTCCAGCAGGCCCAGCACCGCAGAGAGCTTACGCATATGCGACGCCAGCGCGTTGGCGGCATGCATATCTTCGCTCTTCAGACGGTTCACTTCGCGCGCCATATCAAACAGCGCGGAGTAGGCTTCCGGGGTGTTGAAGTCGTCGTCCATCGCTTCAATAAAGCGCGCTTCGAACGCTTCGCCGCCCGCTGGCGCGACGGATTTGTCGGTACCACGCAGCGCGGTGTACAGACGCTCCAGCGCGGAACGCGCCTGCTTGAGGTTCTCTTCGCTGTAGTTCAGCTGACTACGATAGTGGCCAGACATCAGGAAGTAGCGCACGGTTTCGGCATCGTAGTACTTCAGCACGTCGCGCACGGTAAAGAAGTTGCCCAGCGATTTAGACATCTTCTCGCGGTCAACCATCACCATGCCGGAGTGCATCCAGTAGTTCACGTACTCACCGTCGTGTGCGCAGGTAGACTGCGCGATTTCGTTTTCATGGTGCGGGAACATCAGGTCAGAACCGCCGCCGTGAATATCGAAATGGTTGCCCAGCTGTTTGCAGTTCATCGCCGAACATTCAATATGCCAGCCTGGACGACCTTCGCCCCACGGGGATGACCAGCTTGGCTCGCCCGCTTTAGACATTTTCCACAGCACGAAGTCCATTGGGTCGCGCTTCACGTCAACCACGTCAACGCGAGCACCGGCCTGCAGCTGGTCCAGATCCTGACGCGACAGCTTGCCGTAGTTCGGATCGGTTGGCACCGAGAACATCACGTCGCCGTTGTCTGCCACATAGGCGTGACCTTTGGCAATCAGCTGCTCGGTGATTTCGATGATCTCGTGGATATGGTGCGTTGCGCGCGGTTCGTTGTCCGGGCGCAGAATATTCAGCGCATCGAAGTCTTTGTGCATTTCGACGATCATGCGGTCGACCAGCGCGACAAAGCTTTCGCCGTTTTCGTTAGCGCGCTTGATGATTTTGTCATCGATATCGGTGATGTTGCGCACGTACTTCAGCTTGTAGCCGAGGAAGCGCAGGTAGCGTGCAACCACGTCAAAGGAGACGAAGGTACGGCCGTGGCCGATATGACAGAGATCGTAAACGGTGATACCACACACGTACATGCCAACTTCTCCGGCATGAATGGGCTTAAATTCCTCTTTCTGGCGAGTCATTGTATTGAAGATTTTTAGCATCGAGAATTCCATGTTTACGTGTGTGAACCGGGCTTTCGCCTTAAACGGTATATTCTACCCATAATTCAACCCGGAAGCAGCACACAATGCAAGATGATCGCGCCGCCCGGTTATGCTATAACAGATGCCTATGTGCGGCCCACAGGCGGGCTGAAGCACCACTCTAAACGGAACAGGATGCAGAAATGGTTACTTTCCACACTAATCACGGCGACATCGTCATCAAAACCTTCGACGACAAAGCGCCGGAAACAGTTAAAAACTTCCTGGACTACTGCCGCGAAGGTTTCTACAACAACACGATCTTCCACCGTGTTATCAACGGTTTCATGATCCAGGGCGGCGGTTTTGAGCCAGGCATGAATCAGAAAACCACCAAAGAAGCTATCAAGAACGAAGCGAACAACGGCCTGAAAAACACCCGTGGTACGCTGGCAATGGCGCGTACTCAGGCTCCACACTCCGCTACCGCTCAGTTCTTCATCAACGTAGCAGACAACGACTTCCTGAACTTCTCTGGCGAAAGCCTGCAGGGTTGGGGCTACTGTGTCTTCGCCGAAGTGGTTGAAGGTATGGACGTGGTCGACAAAATCAAAGCGGTTTCTACCGGTCGCAGCGGTATGCATCAGGACGTTCCTAAAGAAGACGTTATCATCGAAAGCGTAACCGTCAGCGAGTAATTGGTGGCGACACTCTTTATTGCAGACCTTCATCTGCAAACAGAAGAACCGGCGATTACCGCCGGTTTTCTGCGTTTTTTAGGCAGCGAAGCCCGTCAGGCCGATGCGCTGTACATCTTAGGCGACCTGTTTGAAGCCTGGATTGGCGATGACGATCCTAACCCGTTGCACCGAGAAGTGGCCTCCGCGATCAAATCGCTGGTCGATTCTGGCGTTCCCTGCTACTTCATCCACGGCAACCGTGATTTTCTGGTTGGTGAACGCTTTGCGACAGAAAGCGGAATGCAGCTGTTGCCTGAAGAGAAGGTGCTCGACCTCTACGGCCGTCGCATTCTGATTATGCACGGCGACACCCTCTGCACGGACGACCCTGGCTACCTCGCCTTTCGTGCCAAAGTGCATACTCCGTGGATTCAGACGCTGTTCCTTGCCCTGCCGCTGTTTATCCGCCGCCGTATTGCCCAGAAGATGCGCAACGACAGCAAGGCCGCCAATAGCAGTAAGTCGATGGATATCATGGATGTGAACCCGCAGGCCGTCATCGACGTGATGGAGAAACACCACGTGCAGTGGCTGATTCACGGGCATACCCATCGCCCGGATATCCACGCTCTTGAGGCCAACAGCGACGCGGCGTTTCGCGCGGTGTTGGGTGCCTGGCATAGCGAAGGGTCGATGATCCGCGTCACCAAAGAAGACGTTACGCTTATCGCCTTCCCGTTCTAATTTTTCCCCCTTATTCCCCCGTCGCATGGCTACGCAACCGTTTTCCTTGCCCGTTTTCCGTGTTATTCTCTGTGGCCTCTAACGTCGTGTGCAGCACACCCACAGGAGTTTTAAGACGCATGTCTTCCCGCAATAATCCGGCACGTATCGCCATCGTGATGGGGTCCAAAAGCGACTGGGCTACCATGCAGTTCGCCACAGAAATCCTCGATATTCTGAACGTTCCTCACCATGTTGAAGTGGTTTCCGCCCACCGTACGCCCGATAAGCTGTTCAGCTTCGCCGAAACGGCAGAAGAGAACGGTTACCAGGTGATTATTGCCGGTGCTGGTGGTGCAGCGCATTTACCCGGAATGATTGCCGCGAAAACGCTGGTGCCGGTACTCGGCGTACCGGTGCAGAGCGCTGCGTTAAGCGGCGTAGACAGCCTTTACTCCATCGTACAGATGCCGCGCGGTATCCCGGTTGGGACGCTGGCTATCGGGAAAGCCGGTGCCGCGAACGCCGCCCTGCTCGCCGCACAAATCCTGGCTCAGCACGACGCTGAACTGCATCAACGCCTCGCTGACTGGCGTAAAGCGCAAACCGATGAAGTGCTGGATAACCCAGACCCACGAGGTGCGGCATGAAGCAGGTCTGCGTGCTGGGCAACGGTCAGCTAGGTCGTATGCTGCGTCAGGCTGGCGAGCCGCTGGGCATCGCCGTCTGGCCGGTAGGTTTAGAAGCTGATCCGGCCGCCGTGCCGTTTCAGCAAAGCGTGATTACCGCTGAAATCGAACGCTGGCCGGAAACCGCGCTGACTCGCGAGCTGGCCGAGCACACCGCGTTTGTTAACCGCGACGTCTTCCCGATTATCGCCGACCGTCTGACGCAAAAGCAGCTGTTCGATAAGCTCAGCCTGGCAACCGCCCCGTGGCAGCTGCTGGCCAGCGCCGACGAGTGGCCTGAGGTGTTTAGTCGTCTGGGCGAGCTGGCTATCGTCAAGCGCCGCACCGGCGGCTACGATGGCCGCGGCCAGTGGCGTCTGCGTAAAGATGACACCGCGCAACTGCCTGCCGAGTGCTACGGCGAATGCATCGTCGAACAGGGTATTAACTTCTCCGGTGAAGTGTCGCTGGTGGGCGCGCGTGCCCATGATGGCAGCACCGTGTTCTATCCGCTGACCCATAACCTGCATCAGGACGGTATTCTGCGCATGAGCGTCGCCTTCCCGCAGGCGGACGCACAGCAGCAGGCTCAGGCCGAAACCATGCTCGGTGCGATTATGCAGGAGCTGAACTACGTCGGCGTCATGGCGATGGAGTGCTTTATCACCCCTGCCGGACTGCTGATCAACGAGCTGGCGCCACGCGTGCACAACAGCGGCCACTGGACGCAGAACGGTGCATCCATCAGCCAGTTTGAGCTGCACCTGCGTGCGATTACCGACCTGCCATTGCCACCGCCGGTGGTGAACAGCCCGTCGGTAATGGTGAATCTGATTGGCACCGACCTGAACTATGACTGGCTGAAGCTGCCGCTGGTGCACCTGCACTGGTATGACAAAGAGTTGCGCGAGGGCCGTAAAGTAGGCCACCTGAACCTCAATGATAGCGATACCGGCCGCCTCAGCGCTACGCTGGAAGCGATGGTTCCCCTGCTGCCGCCGGAGTACGCAAGCGGTATCGCCTGGGCGCAATCACGTCTGAATTAAGCCTTAAATGCCGGGGAAAGTAACTTATCCTTCCCCGGCCCCCTCTCTGAAGCGTAAAATCCCGCCATAACCGCATGACCCCCGATTTAAATAAGAAGGATTTCCCCATGAATAATGGGACGGATTACTGCGCCATTCTGCGCGCGGAAACGCCCATCATTGACGTGCGTGCCCCCATCGAGTTCGCTCAGGGCGCGATGCCCGCCGCCGTCAATCTGCCGCTGATGAACGACGATGAGCGCGCTGCGGTCGGCACCTGCTATAAACGTCAGGGGCCCGAAGCCGCAATGGCGCTGGGGCACAAACTGGTCTCCGGGCAAACGCGCCAACAGCGCATTGACGCCTGGCTCGATGCCTGTCGCCGCATGCCGCAAGGCTATCTGTGCTGCGCACGCGGCGGCCAGCGCTCGCATATCACCCAGAGCTGGATCAAAGAAAACGGTCTTGATTACCCACTGATCGTCGGCGGCTATAAGGCGCTGCGTCAGGCAGCGATTCAGGCCACCGAGGAGCTGGTACGCCATCCGATCGTGCTGATCGGCGGCTGCACCGGTAACGGCAAAACGCCGCTGGTGCGCGAACAACCGCTGGGAATCGACCTTGAAGGGCTGGCGCATCACCGCGGGTCGTCGTTTGGCCGTACGCTAACACCCCAGTTTTCTCAGGCTACCTTTGAGAATCACCTCGCCACCGCGCTGCTGAAAGGCGCATATCAGCAGGATAAGGTTCGCTGGGTGCTGGAAGATGAAGGTCACATGATCGGCGCTAATCACCTGCCGGAGTGCCTGCGCGATCGTATGGCGCAGTCGCCGATCGCGGTAGTGGAAGATCCGTTCGATCTACGTCTTGAGCGCCTGCGCGAAGAGTATTTTGCCCATATGTATCATGACTTCACCGCCGCGTTTGGTGAAGAGAAAGGCTGGGAAGAGTACAGCGCCTATCTGCACCACGGCCTGTTCGCCATTCGTCGTCGCCTGGGGCTACAGCGTTTTGCCGAACTGACCGCCACGCTTGATGCTTCACTGGCCGAGCAGAAACGTACCGGCTCAACGGAGGCGCATTTTGCCTGGCTGGTACCGTTGCTGAAGGAATATTACGACCCGATGTACTGCTATCAACTGGAGAAGAAGGCGGACAAAATTGTGTTTCGGGGAACGTCGGAAGCAGTCACGCAGTGGCTGGCGGAAGCACAAGAGTAGGTCTGATGCCATTCCCGGCGGCGCTGCGCTTGGCCGGGCTACACGGTTTGCAATACCGGTAAAGGGCGGCAATTGCCGCCCTTTTTGACGATTAGAAATCGTAACGCAGACGAACCAGGTTCATATCACCCAGGTCATCGGTGCTGGAGGTAAACACGTGTTCGTAGTCAACACGGAAACCGTAATCCAGCTGGAAGCTGATACCCACACCGTTGTCGATGCGCTGGTAGTTGCGACCATTCACGTATTCAATACGGTCACCCATGAAGTATGGCTGAACGGATTTAAGCGCGTACTGACCCACTGGGATTTTGTAGCCCGCGAAGTATTCCACGCCCCATGCATCGCCCGCGAAGTAGTCATGCACGGAAGATTTTTTGGTGGTCATGAAGTTCTGGTACCAGCCACCGCCAAGGGAGAAGGTCCAGTTGTCCGGCGTCCAGCTCAGCGCAGTACCCAGGATGTTCTGATCGTAGGTTTTGCTTTCGCTGTTGTAGGTGGTGTTCATATCAGCACGGGTGTAGTTCCATGCCGTACCCCAGCTCAGATCGTCGGTGATATGGTAATCCACACCCAGTGAACCGCCGCCTTTACGTTTGTACAGCAGGCCGTTGTTCAGGTTCAGATCATCGTTGAATAGGTAAGAAGCGTAGAGATCTACGTCACCTACCGTTTTCTTATACTTCAGAGATTTACGAGTACGGTAAGAACCATCGTAGTCACCGTTGATACCGTTACCTGGCGCCTGACCAATCATGTCATAGTCCCAGATATCGGTTTTCGCGCCAACCACATCGTAGTAGATGCTGTTCTGTTGGCCGAAGGTCAGCGTACCCCAGGTATCGCTCTTCAGGCCGGTGTAGAGCATACGACGGGTGGTGTCGTTCGCGCCTTCCGCGTAGTGGTTATCCCAGTCAAAGACCGCTGGAATGTTAACACCCAGTTCGTAGTAGCTGACCCAGCTGATGTCATCAAACAGGTAGTAGTCAGCGGCGAAACGGAAACGGGTACCGCCGTCAAAGCCATTACGTTTGTAAGAGCCTTTGTCGCCGTCGCCGGTCATCATGTTGAACTGCGGACGAATACTCCCGCCCACGGTGAAGTTCAGACGGCTCAGCGGGTTACCAGCCTGAGGATCCTGCTTGAGCAGGGTAATTTCAGCCTGGGATGCGAAAGACGTCAATGCCACTGCAGCGCCGATCGAGATCGCCAGCGCTTTCATTTTTATAGTCATTATTTTTCCTTGATAGATTACGTGCCATCTATTTGGCAAATAAATCTTATCGTTTATTAATAAATTGCACCTGACTGATTTTTAATGAAACGTGCGACTTAGCGCAGCAGAGTTACCGAATGGTGCCCTAATACGGGCATGTTGATGAAAGGATGAACAATTTTGCGAGGATGGAGAGAAACCCGGCGGCACAGCGCCGCCGGGGAAATAGCTAGCTGGAAAACTGTCGGAACAGCGCCCTACCCTTCAGCAGGCGCAGCCCCAGCCCCCCACCGCACAGCGACAGTAACAGTGCTCCGCAAAGCGGTAGCGCCACCCACAGCCGCCAGTCCGGTGACCATGGGAAATCGAACACCTTCGTTTGCAGCATCGCCAGCGCGGTCTCCGCGCCGATGGCCGCCACCAGTCCGGAAATTGCCCCCAGCAGGGCAAACTCGGCCCACAGCGTCAGGCGCAGCAGAGACTTTCCGGCACCCAGCGTGCGATAGACCACCAGCTCCTGATGACGCTGACGCATGCCAACCTGAACCTGCGCCAGCAGCAGCAGCACGCCGCAGGCGGTGACCAGCACCACCATCACCTCCAGCGCCCGGCTGACCTGCGCCAGCACCTGGCCGACCTGCTTTAAGATAGCGCCAATATCCAGCAGGCTCACCGTCGGGAATTCACGGTTCAGCTGAGTCAGTAGCGTCGTACCGTGGTCCCAGCGGAAGCTGGTGAGCCAGCTCTGCGGCTGACCGTCCAGCGCGCCGTCCGGGAAGATAAAGAAGAAGTTCGGCCGCAGGCTTTCCCAATCCACCTTGCGAATGCTGCTCACCTTCGCCGTAAAGTCCTGAGTATCACCGGTGAAGGTTACGCTATCGCCGAGGCCAATATTCAGCCGTTGCGCCAGCCCTTCCTCAATAGAGACTTCTCCAGTTTTCGGCGGCCAGACGCCCGCCACCAGCGGGTTATGCTGCGGCCGTTGGTTTTGCCAGGTGAGGTTCAGCTCTCGATTCAGCGATTCATCTTTATTACCTTCGGTGCTATGACCGTTGATCTGGGTGAGGCGCGCACGAACGATCGGGTAGAACGCCGCCGGGATCACCTGATGCTCCGCCAGGAAGGTTTTCACCTCACTGACCTGTTCAGGTGCAATGTTGATCAGGAAATAGTTCGGGCTTTCCGGCGGTAGCTGTTGCTGCCAGCGATCCAGCAGATCGCCGCGCAGTACCAGCAGCAGTGCCAGTAACATAAATGAGAGCGAGAACGCTGCCAGTTGGCTAAGCGTCGACCACGGCTGGCGCAGCAGACGATTCACCGCCAGACGTAGCGGCAGCGCGCGCAGGGTGAGACGCTTCAACACCTTCAGCAGCAGCCAGCCCACCAGCCCGCACAGCGCCGCCAGCACCACCGCGCCCGCCAGCACCGACCACAGCAGCGGGCTCCCGCCCATCAGCCATGCCAGCAGCACCACGGTGACAATACAGACCAGCGGCAGATAGATTTTCAGCGGCCAGACGTTGGCAACGATATCCTGACGCAGCACGCGCAGCGGCTGAGTTGCCAGCAGCAATCGGTACGGACGCAACCCGACCAGCAGCGAGATCACCGTCATTGACCCCACCGCCCACAGCCACGGCCAGGCGCTGGCGGCAGGTAACGCCGCCGGCAACACCGGCTTGAGTAGCGCCAGCAGCACCGATTCAAACAACAGCCCCATCGCACCGCCCGCCAGCGCTGAAAGCGCCAGCAGCAGCACCCATTGGCCGATAATCAGCTTGCGCAGCTGCGCCCGCCCGGCACCTAAGGTTTTCAGCACCGCCACCAGATCGTAGCGACTGCGGCAATAGTGGCCCATTGCCACCGCCACGGCAGCGACCGCCAGCAAGAGCGTCAGCAGCGCGGAGAGCAACAGGAACTGCTGGGAACGCTGTAGCGATTTGCCTAACGCACCGTCGTCCTGATCCGGGCCAATCCAGCGATGTTCCGGCTTCAGCTGTGGCAACAGCCAGCTTTCATAGCTGGCAAGCTGCGCGGGAGTGCCGGCAAATTTATAGCTCCAGCTCACTCGACTACCAGGCTGCACGGCACCGGTTTTGACCACGTCGGCCAGGTTCATCATCAACCGGGGAGCCATCTGGAACGGGTTAAACCCGCTGTCAGGCTCCTGTACCACTTCACCGGCAATACGCAGGGTGGCATCGCCCACGTCAAGGTTATCGCCGGTTTTGAGATTCAACAGCGCCATCAGGCGGGGAGCCAGCAGCACCGTTCCCGCCTGCGGTTTGAGGCCCACCGGTGCGGTTTGCAGGTCGCCATAGAGTGGGTAACTGTCATCAACTGCCTTCACGTCCGCAAGCTGCGGCGTGTCGCCCGCCCAGGTCATGGTCGAGAAGTTGATCTGTTCGCCAACCGTTAGCCCCTGAGCGCGTGCGCGTTCAATCCACTGTGCCGGTATTTCACGCGAACTGCGCAGCACCCGGTCACCCGCCATATACTCACGGCTTTGTTGATTGAGCCCTTTGTCCATGCGGTCGCTGATGCTGCCGAGCGCCAGCACACAGGCCACCGCCAGGCTCAGCGCCAGCCAGACAATCAGCAGCGACGGCGAGCGCCACTCCCGCCAGAACCAGCGTAAAATCATGCCTCCTCCCGTAGCTGCCCGTCGACCAGCCGCAGCCGTCGATCGCAGCGCGCGGCAAGCTGCGCATCGTGGGTTACCAGAATCAGCGTGGTGCCGTGTTCACGGTTAAGGGAGAACAACAGGTCGGCGATTTTATCTCCGGTCTGGCGGTCAAGGTTGCCGGTCGGTTCGTCGGCAAACAGCAGATCCGGACGGCCGTTAAAGGCACGAGCCAGCGCCACACGCTGCTGCTCGCCGCCGGAAAGCTGCGCCGGAAGATGGTGCAGACGCTTACCCAGACCCAGCGGTTCCAGCAGCGCCTTCGCCCCCTGGCGGCTTTGCCCGTCGCTTTCACCGCGCAGCAGCGCGGGCAACTCGACGTTCTCCAGCGCGTTCAGCGTGGGGATCAGCATGAAAGACTGGAAAACGAAGCCGATATGCTGGGCACGCAGCCGCGCTCGGGCTTCTTCATCGAGCTTCTCCAGCGGATGCCCCAACAGCTTCACCTCACCGCTGCTGCCATCGTCCAGCCCGGCCAGAATCGCCAGCAGCGTCGACTTCCCGGAACCCGACTCGCCAATTAAAGCAAGGGTTTGTGCCGGTTTGACAATCAGGTTAACTCCGGTAAGGATGGAAAGCTCATGCTCCCCCTGACCGACGGATTTCTTAAGATGATGCACTTCAAGTACGTTTTCCGCTGGCATTTGCCTTTCCTGTTTTTGATTCTGTTTAGCCTGCGCGCCGCGGCGGCGGACACGCTGTTAGTGCTTGGCGACAGCCTTAGCGCGGGCTACCGCATGGCGGCCAATACGGCCTGGCCGGCGTTGTTGAATGATAAATGGCAGCCTGACATCACGGTGGTGAACGCCAGTATTAGCGGCGATACCTCAGACCAGGGGCTGGCACGCCTGCCCGCACTACTGCAACAGCATAAACCGCAATGGGTGCTGGTTGAACTCGGCGGCAACGATGGCCTGCGCGGTTTTCAACCACAGCAAACCGAGAAAACGCTGCGCACGATTCTGCAGCAGGTCAAGGCTGCCCATGCCCAACCGCTATTAATGCAAATTCGTCTGCCAGCAAACTACGGACGCCGCTATAATGAGGCGTTCAGCGCTGTATATCCGCAGCTCGCCAGCGAGTTTTCTATCCCACTGCTGCCCTTCTTCATGGAAGAGGTCTATCTCAAGCCGCAGTGGATGCAGGATGATGGCATTCATCCCAATCGTGACGCCCAGCCGTTTATTGCAGACTGGATGGCGACACGCCTGGCTCCATTAGTTAATCATGATGCCGGAAAGTAAAGCGGTGTCTTCAGGTAAAGTTATGCAAAAATCGGTCTTAATTACAGGATGTTCCAGCGGGATTGGCCTCGAAAGCGCGTTAGAACTGAAACGCCAGGGCTTTCGCGTACTGGCCGCCTGCCGCAAACCCGATGATGTGAAGCGCATGAACGGCATGGGGTTTACCGGAATATTGCTCGACCTCGACAGCCCGGAAAGCGTGGATAACGCCGCGGAGCAGGTCATCGCCCTGACCAATAACCGCCTGTTTGGCCTGTTTAATAATGCCGGATATGGCGTCTATGGTCCGCTGGAGAGCATCAGCCGCGCACAGATGGTGCAGCAGTTTTCCGCCAACTTTTTCGGCGTCCACCAGCTCACCATGCGCCTGCTACCGGCGATAATCCCACACGGCGAAGGCCGTATCGTGATGACCTCATCGGTGATGGGGCTGATTTCCACCCCGGGCCGTGGCGCCTATGCCGCCAGCAAATATGCGCTGGAGGCCTGGTCCGACGCATTGCGCATGGAGCTGCGCCATACGGGGGTGAAGGTTAGCCTGATTGAACCCGGCCCCATTCGCACCCGCTTTACGGAAAACGTTAACCAAACCAGCGATAAACCGGTCGAGAATCCCGGCATCGCCGCGCGTTTTACCCTCGGCCCGGATGCGGTGGTGGAGAAAGTGCGCCATGCGTTTATCAGCGATAAACCGAAGCTGCGCTATCCTGTCACCCTGGTCACCCACGCGGTAGGCTGGCTGAAACGCCTGCTGCCGGGGCGCGCGATGGACAAAATTCTGCAGGGCTAAGTTGAAGCCGACGCTTTTGCCCCCATCTCGAATACAAACCGACTACAGAGAAAGACTTATGTCCGTACAGAATATCGTCAACATTACCGAAGCTAATCTCCACCAGACGCTGGAGCAGTCCGTTACCACACCGGTTCTGTTCTACTTCTGGTCAGACCGTAGCCAGCACTGCCTGGATCTGACGCCGGTGCTGGAAAATCTGGCCGCGCAGTACAACGGTCAGTTTATTCTGGCGAAGGTCGACTGCGACGCCGAGCAAATGGTCGCCTCTCAGTTTGGCCTGCGCTCCATCCCGACCGTTTACCTGTTCCAGAACGGCCAGCCGGTTGACGGCTTCCAGGGCCCGCAGCCGGAAGAAGCGATTCGTGCGCTGCTCGATAAAGTGCTGCCGCGGGAAGAAGAGCTGAAAGCGCAGCAGGCACTGGCGCTGATTCAGGAAGGTAATCACGCCGACGCGCTGCCGCTGCTGAAAGATGCCTGGCAGCTCTCCGGCCAGGACAGCCAGATTGGTCTGCTGCTGGCGGAAACACAGATTGCGCTTAACCGTTCAGAAGAGGCGGAAGCCGTGCTGAAAACCATTCCTCTGCAGGATCAGGACACCCGCTATCAAGGGCTGGTTGCGCAGATTGAGCTGCTGAAGCAGGCGGCGGACACGCCGGAAATTCAGCAGTTGCAGCAAGAAGTAGCGGCTAACCCGGACGACGCGGCGCTGGCCTCGAAGCTGGCGCTTCAGCTGCATCAGGTGGGTCGTAACGAAGAGGCGCTGGAGCTGCTGTTCAGCCACCTGCGCAAAGATTTAGGCGCGGCGGACGGCCAGGCGCGCAAAATGCTGCAGGAAATTCTGGCAGCGCTGGGTACCGGTGATGCGTTAGCGTCGAAGTATCGTCGTCAGCTGTATTCGCTGCTGTACTAACGGTGCTATTCCCGGCGGCGCTTCGCTTGGCCGGGCTACGTTTTGCTCCCTCTCCCCTTTGGGGAGAGGTGGCCGGGCGATGAAACCCGGCTACATCATGATTTATGTGCGGTTTTTCAACTGCGTCACCACCAGCTGATGGCGAGCGTTGTAAAACTTCCGGTAGGTCAGATAACAGGCAATAATGGTCGACAGGCTGGCGGTTGAGAGCAGCATAAACGTCACCATAATCTGATACTTAATCGCTTTTACCGGATCGATACCGGCAAAAATCAGCCCGGACATCATCCCCGGCAGACTCACCAACCCTACGGTTTTTGCCGAATCCACGGTCGGGATCAGCGACGCGCGAATACTTTCGCGAATCAACCGCGCCGACGCCATTTTTGGCGTAGCCCCCAGGCTTAGCTTCTCCTGAATCTGCTGCTGTTCGGCACTAAAACGCTGCCCCAGGTTGTTGTAGCACAGCCCCACCGCAATCATCGCGTTCCCGGCAATCATCCCGGAAATCGGGATCACCTGCATTGGCACAAACGCAATTGAGCCGGAGAAGACCAGCACTGCCAGCGTCAGCCCCGCGCCGGTAGTAATGGCGATAAACGATGACACAAACGCTTTGTCGATATATTTGCTGCGCTTTTGCGCGTTGTACGCCGCGTTGAAGCAGATAAACAGCACCATGCACAGCGTCAGCACCGCATGGTTAACGTTGAAGATATACTTCAACACGTAGCCGACGATAATCAGCTGCACCACCGCCCGGCAGATACTCCAGATAATGTCTTTTTCCAGCGCCAGCTTTTCTCGGTAGCTGACCAGGATGGCAACCAGTACCAGCACCATCGACAGCGCCAGCGACTGGTTAGTGATGATATGTTCGCTATTCATTGACCGCCTCCTGATGCGAAGGCAGCGTCACCACTTCATCCGCATGGCTAATTTCATCTTTATCGTGGGTCACCCACAGCACCGCAACCTGCTGGTCACGCACATACTGATGAATAATCTCGTTCACGTTCTTTTTATTTTGCTCGTCCAGTGCGCTGGTAATTTCATCCAGCAGCAGCACCTTGGGTAAAAATTGCAGGTTACGAATGAGCGACACCCGCTGCTTTTCCCCGCCGGACAGATCGTTAATCGATTTCGACAGCGTCTCTTCCGGCAGGCCAAACTGCGCCAGTTGCGTCAGAAAACGATCCGGTTCAGGATTTTGATTACGTATCTGCCAGGGGAAAATAAAGTTGTCGTAGACCGTATCGCCAAACAGCGCCGGGGTTTGCGCACAGTAGGACACCTGCTGGCGGTAAGCCTCTGGGGTCAGCGCATTGATATCTTTGCCCTCAAACAAAATCGTCCCGGAGGTAGGTGACAGCAGCGAGGCGATAATTTTTAATAAGGTGCTTTTACCGCAGCCGGAGGGCCCGGTAATCAGTTTGAATTCGCCCGAGGTCACGCTTAAGTTAATCTTATCAAGGACCGTTTTCTCGCCAATACGAAAGCTCACCTGCTCCAGCTGTAAAATCGCGCTATTTTCCTTCATTGCTTTAAATTGTCCTGATGCTGACTTTTGTGCCTCTAGTGTAACCCCAATTAATTTCGGGGGGCGAATTTCCCCCACTTAGCCGATATACTTGAATACGTTACGGACAGTTAAACAGGAGGTTTTATGCTGATATTTATCCCGGTTCTTATCTTCGTCGCGCTGGTGATTGTCGCGGCGGGCGTCAAAGTTGTGCCTCAGGGCTACCAGTGGACGGTCGAACGTTTTGGCCGCTACACCAAAACCCTGCACCCTGGCTTAAGCCTGGTGGTGCCGTTTATGGATCGCATCGGCCGCAAAATCAATATGATGGAGCAGGTGCTCGACATTCCTTCCCAGGAAGTCATCTCTAAAGATAACGCTAACGTCTCGATTGATGCCGTTTGCTTTATTCAGGTGATCGATGCGCCAAAAGCGGCCTATGAGGTCAGCAACCTTGAACTTGCCATCATCAACCTGACGATGACCAATATTCGTACCGTCCTCGGTTCGATGGAGCTCGACGAAATGCTTTCCCAGCGTGACAACATCAACACGCGCCTGTTGCATATCGTCGATGAAGCGACCAATCCATGGGGGATTAAAATCACCCGTATCGAGATTCGCGATGTACGCCCACCGGCAGAGCTTATCGACGCCATGAACGCGCAGATGAAGGCCGAACGTACCAAGCGCGCCTATATCCTCGAAGCCGAAGGGATTCGTCAGGCGCAAATCGTCAAAGCCGAAGGTGAAAAACAGGCGCAAATCCTGACTGCAGAAGGCGAGCGTCAGTCTGCCTTCCTGCAGGCGGAAGCGCGTGAACGTTCAGCGCAGGCGGAAGCCACGGCAACCAAGATGGTGTCCGAGGCGATTGCCGCCGGTGACATTCAGGCAGTGAACTACTTCGTGGCGCAGAAATACACCGATGCGCTGCAGCAGATTGGCTCCGCCAATAACAGCAAAGTGGTCATGATGCCGCTGGATGCCAGCAGCCTGATGGGTTCAATCGCCGGGATCGCCGAGCTGATTAAAGACAGCGCCAGCGAACGGAAATCGTCATGATTGCCCTGGTGCTCACGCACCCGCATCTCTTCTGGCTGAGTCTGGGTGGCCTGCTGCTGGCGGCAGAAATGCTCGGCGGCAGCGGTTACCTGCTGTGGAGCGGCGTGGCGGCGGCGGTCACCGGCATCATCACATGGCTGCTGCCTATCGGCTGGGAGTGGCAGGGCACGCTGTTTGCCGTGCTTACGCTGCTGGCAGCCTGGCTGTGGTGGAAGTGGTTGAGCCGCCGCACAAACCGTCAGCGCCCGGCTGAAGGCCAGCTTAACCAGCGCGGCCAGCAGCTGCTGGGCCAGCGCTTTACGCTGGATAACGCGCTGGTTAACGGTCGCGGTCATATGCGGGTCGGCGATAGCTCCTGGCCGGTTGCCGCCGATGACGACCTGCCCGCCGGCAGCAAAGTAGAGGTGATTGCGGTGGAAGGGATCGTCCTGCGGATTCGACTCTCCCCTCCTCGCTAATCGTCAGGCCTGGGTTTTACGGTGACAGCAGCCGGAAAGATTATCAATAATCGGACAATCGGCGCTGTCATCTCCCGGGCAGGATGCCGCCAGCGAAAGCAGCTGATCGCGCATCGCCTGCAGGTCGCTGATATGGCGCTCGATATCCGCCACCTTTTGCAGCGTGTAGGCTTTCACATCGGCGCTGTGGCGCTTTGGATCGTTAAACAGATTTACCAGCTCGCCGCACTCTTCCAGATTAAATCCCACCTGCCGCGCCTGGCGCAGCAGCGTAAACTCATCAAGGTGTTTCTGCGTGTAGCTGCGGTAGCCGTTTTCACTGCGCAGCGGCGGCGTGACCAGTCCCTTCTCTTCATAAAAGCGAATCGCTTTGCTGGTTAAGCCGGTTTTTTTGGCAACATCACTGATATTCACATTTCCCCCTTGACCTTCCCCTTGCTGGAAGGTTTAACCTTCACAACTGTAGACCATAAGGTGAATTTGGTCATCCATTATTGAGGAAAGTGATATGTCTCAAACCATCGATCTAGCCCTGGACGGTCTGTCCTGTGGCCACTGCGTGAAACGCGTGAAAGAGAGCCTGGAGCAACGTTCTGACGTTGACCATGCGGAAGTGACTATCGAAGCCGCGCACGTGACCGGTAGCGCCAGCGCTGAAGCGCTGATCGAAACCATTAAACAAGCCGGTTATGGTGCGGAGTTAAGCCACCCAAAGGCTAAACCGCTGGCAGAGTCATCACTCCCGTCGGAAGCACTGACAGCGGCCACCCCTGAGCTTCCGGCAGCGCAGGAACTGGATGACAGCCAACAATTGCTGATCAACGGTATGAGCTGCGCCAGCTGCGTTTCCCGAGTACAAAATGCGTTACAGGCCGTACCGGGCGTCGTACAGGCACGGGTAAACCTGGCGGAGCGCACGGCCCTGGTCATGGGTAGCGCCTCCGCCGGTGATTTAGTCCAGGCGGTGGAAAAAGCCGGCTACGGCGCGGAAGCGATTGAGGACGATCTCAAGCGCCGCGAACGTCAGCAGGAAACCGCGCTGGCAACCATGAAGCGTTTTCGCTGGCAGGCGATTGTCGCCCTGCTGGTCGGCGTTCCGGTGATGGTCTGGGGCATGATCGGCGACAACATGATGGTCTCCGACGATAACCGCGCCCTGTGGCTGGTCATCGGTCTCGTCACCCTGGCAGTGATGGTGTTTGCCGGAGGGCATTTTTACACCAGCGCATGGAAAAGCCTGAAGAACCGTACCGCAACGATGGATACCCTCGTCGCCTTAGGTACCGGCGTCGCGTGGCTCTACTCGATGAGCGTCAACCTATGTCCGCAGTGGTTCCCAATGGAAGCCCGCCACCTCTATTACGAAGCCAGCGCCATGATTATCGGCCTGATAAACCTCGGGCATATGCTGGAAGCGCGCGCACGTCAGCGTTCCTCCCGGGCGCTGGAAAAACTGCTCGACCTGACGCCGCCGACCGCCCGCGTGGTCACGGAAGACGGTGAAAAAACCGTGCCGCTGGCCGACGTTCAGCCGGGCATGATCTTACGTCTGGCAACCGGCGACCGCGTTCCGGTTGACGGTGAAATTACCCAGGGCGAAGCCTGGTTTGATGAAGCCATGCTGACCGGTGAGCCGATCCCGCAGCAAAAAGGCGACGGCGACAGTATTCATGCCGGTACCGTCGTAGAAGATGGTTCAGTCCAGTTCCGCGCAAGCGCCGTCGGCAGCCACACTACGCTTTCGCGCATTATTAAGATGGTGCGTCAGGCGCAGAGCAGCAAGCCGGAAATCGGCCAACTGGCGGATAGAATCTCCGCAGTGTTCGTGCCGGTGGTAGTAGCGATTGCGATTATCAGCGCCGCTATCTGGTACTTCTTTGGCCCGGCACCGCAGATTGTCTACACCCTGGTTATCGCCACGACGGTACTGATTATCGCCTGTCCGTGTGCGCTGGGTCTGGCAACACCGATGTCGATTATTGCCGGCGTCGGCCGCGCCGCAGAGTACGGCGTACTGGTACGTGATGCCGATGCACTCCAGCGCGCCAGTGAACTGACTACACTGGTGTTTGATAAAACCGGTACCCTGACCGAAGGCAAACCGCAGGTCGTTGCGGTCAAAACGCTCGGGGCGATTAGCGAAGCCACCGCTCTGCGCCTGGCCGCCGCGCTGGAACAGGGTTCGAACCACCCGCTGGCCCGCGCTATTGTGGAAAAAGCGGATGCAAGAACGCTGCCACAGGTTAACGCCTTCCGCACCCTGCGTGGGCTGGGCGTGAGCGGTGAATCCGACGGACACACCCTGCTGCTCGGCAACCAGGCGCTGCTGCATGAACATCAGGTCGTGACCCGCGAGCTGGACGATGAGATGGCTCAGCAGGCCGCTCAGGGTGCCACACCGGTGCTGCTGGCGATCGACGGTAAAGCCGCCGCGCTGTTCGCCATTCGTGATCCGCTGCGCAGCGATAGCGTTGCCGCGCTGCAGCGCCTGCACCGCGAAGGCTATCGTCTGGTGATGCTGACCGGGGATAACCCTGTCACCGCCAACGCCATTGCCAAAGAAGCAGGTATTGATAAAGTGATTGCCGGAGTCCTACCGGACGGTAAAGCGCAGGCGATTAAAGACCTGCAGGCGCAGGGCCAGAAGGTGGCGATGGTCGGTGACGGTATCAACGATGCGCCAGCGCTGGCGCAGGCCGATGTCGGTATCGCCATGGGCGGCGGCAGCGATGTGGCAATTGAAACCGCGGCGATTACGCTAATGCGCCATAGCCTGGTCGGCGTCGCCGATGCGCTGGCCATTTCCCGCGCCACGCTGCGTAATATGAAGCAGAACCTGCTCGGGGCGTTTGTCTATAACTCGCTGGGCATTCCGATTGCCGCCGGGATCCTCTGGCCGCTGACCGGCACGCTGCTGAACCCAGTGGTTGCCGGGGCCGCGATGGCGCTCTCCTCCATTACGGTGGTGAGCAACGCCAACCGCCTGCTGCGCTTCAAACCTAAGCAGTAACCCACCGTCCTTCCCGCCATCGGGAGGGACGTGTTTGCACCTTTCCCCCCATCGCGCTAGCATGAGATTTTTCTTCCAGGGAGCGCGGATGAGCCTGTTAAATCAACTACAACGCCTGTGGCGCACGCTGCGCGGTTCCCCCTACAGCTGGCCCGCGCTGGACGTCACCTTACCCGGCGGCCGCCATCTGCATCTGGTGGGCAGCATTCATATGGGGACCCGCGACATGGCCCCCCTTCCCACGAAGCTACTGAAAAAACTCCGTCAGGCCGATGCGTTAATCGTCGAGGCGGATATCTCCGGTAACGAGACCCCCTTCAGCGATCTGCCAGAATATCCACCGCTGCGCGAACGGCTCAGCGAAGCGCAGTTCAGCCAGCTTGAAAAGCTCAGCGATGAGCTAGGCATGCCGCTGTATCGCTTTGATACCCAGCCGCTGTGGCAGGTGGCGATGGTGCTACAGGCCACTCAGGCGCAAAAGCTGGGGCTGCGCCCGGATTACGGCATTGACTACCAATTGTTGAAGGCTGCTCGCGAAACATCACTGCCGGTGCAGGAGCTGGAAGGGGCCGATAGCCAGATAGCATTGCTCTGCGAACTCCCCGACGGCGGCATGGCGCTGCTCGACGATACGCTGACGCACTGGCATACCAACGCCAGGCTGCTGCAGGTGATGATTGGCTGGTGGTTAGAGCAGCCGCCGTCCAACGGTACGGCTTCGCTGCCCAATACCTTTAGCCAGTCGCTGTATGATGTGTTGATGGTGAAACGCAATGAAGCCTGGCGCGATGCGCTGCTGGCGCTGCCGCCGGGGCGCTACGTGGTAGCCGTCGGGGCGCTACATTTGTACGGGGAAGGTAATCTGCCGCAGATGCTGGGATAAAAAAATGGCCAATATCTCTATTGGCCCGTCAAAGAGGAATTTCATCATTATTATTATCCCGGAGTTCGCACTCCGGATCTTTCGATTGTCGCTCAAAGTTGCCGCAACTGCCAATACCTATTGCGCAAGATTGTACTATTTTTTAATGCATTTTTGGGCGTATGCTGGCTGTATATCACGTCTGTAGTAAGAAGGAACGTTATGACTCCCGCAGTTAAGCTACTCGAAAAGAACAAGATCCCGTTCAACATCCACGCCTACGAACACGATCCGCATGAAACCAACTTCGGCGATGAGGTGGTGCGTAAACTCGGTCTGAATGCCGACCAGGTTTACAAAACCCTGCTGGTGGCAATGAACGGCGACATGAAACAGCTCGCCGTGGCGGTAACGCCGGTCGCCGGGCAGTTGGACTTGAAGAAAGTGGCCAAAGCGTTAGGCGCCAAAAAAGTCGATATGGCCGACCCAATGGTGGCTCAACGCGTGACCGGTTATCTGGTAGGCGGCATTAGCCCGCTGGGGCAGAAAAAGCGTCTGCCAACGGTGATTGATGCGCCGTCGCAGGAGTTTGCCACTATCTATGTTTCCGGCGGCAAGCGCGGGCTGGACATTGAACTGGCGGCGGTGGATTTAGCGAAGATTCTTGGCGCGACGTTTGCGGATATTGCGCGTCGGGATTGATGGATGCGGCTTGTCCCCCTCCCCCTAACCCTCTCCCCAGCGGGGAGAGGGAATAAAGGCTCAAACCTTACTGCCAGCTCACCTCACCTTTCGGTTCGTAAGCATTCACATCTAACGGTGAGTTCTGCTCAATATACTGCTTGAGCACCTCAGCATCGATAAACCCGGTATTCACATACCCTGGTTTGCTATCAATCTTCGGATAGCCATCGCCGCCGGTGGCGTTAAAGCTCAGGGTGGCCATGCGATAGGTTTTCGCTGGGTCAACCGGTTCACCTTTGATTTTCAGATCCTGAAGCTGCCCGTCTTTGGCCACAAAGCTCACGTTAGCAAACTGCGGATACGCACCGGAATCTGGCTTCATCTGAGCGACCGCAGTCAGATACTCAGTGACCTCTTTGCCGTTCATATCGGCGTACACCACCACGTTGCCAAACGGCTGCACTTTCAGCACGCTTTTATAGGTGATATTGCCCGCTTCAATGGAATCGCGGATGCCGCCGCCGCTCATCACGCCAAAGTCAGCGCCAGTGCGCGCCATCTGTGCAGCGAGAATCAGTCGTCCCATATTAGTCTGGACAAAGCGAACCTTGCTACGATCCCCTTCCAGATGCCCGTTGACGCTGCCCACTTTTACATCCAGCTGTGCTTTGCCTTTACTCTGGAATGGCGTCAGCAGCGAGAGCATCTGCGAATTTTCTGGGATTTGTGGCGTGTAAAGTACGCGCTCACTCTGTCCGTTATCGTAGGTCACCTTTTTCTTCAGGTTCACCGGGATCAGCTGATAGTGCACCAGCTTCATCTCACCATTGCGGAATTCAAAGTCGGCGCGACCAACGTATTTGCCCCACTCATGCGCCTGCACAATCCAGATGCCGTTCTGTTTGTCCGGCGCGCACGGGGTGCCCGGCACGTAGTCGACCTGCTTTTTATTCTCCGATGCCATACAGACCGGATCCTGTGAGTGACCGCCCACAATCATCGCCAGCGAGCCCGCAGGTAGGCTGCGTGCCATTTCGACATCGCCCGGCGCGTTGGAGCCGTGCTCGCCGTTATCGTAATGGCCCATGTGGGTCGTTGCCAGAATCAGATCTGGCTTCTCTTTTTGCTGCAACTCCTGAATCACGACCTTGGCTTCTTCCGCCGGTTTGCGGAACTCAATATCGGTGAAATATTCCGGGTTGCCAATTTTAGCGGTGTCATCGGTGGTTAGGCCAATAACGGCAATTTTAAGATCCTGGCGTTTGAAAATCGCCCAGGGTTTAAACAGACGTTCACCGGTACTTTTCTGATAGATGTTGGCGGAGAGGAACGGGAATTTGGCCCATTTTTCCTGCTGACGCAGCACGCTCATCGGATTATCGAATTCGTGGTTACCCACGGCCATCGCATCGTAGCCCACCAGGTTCATGCCGCGGAAATCAGGCTCGGCGTCCTGCAGATCGGACTCTGGAACCCCGGTGTTAATATCACCGCCGGAGAGCAGCAGCACGCTTCCCCCTTCAGCCGCCACCTCTTTACGAATACCGTCCACCAGCGTTTTTTGCGCCGCCAGCCCGTATTCGCCGTATTCGCTGCGCCAGAAGTGCCCGTGATGATCGTTGGTATGCAGGATGGTGATTTTATAGGTTTTATCTTGCTGATAAGCCTGAGAAGGTAAGCTGACTAAAGACAATGCAGACAGCATCGCCAGTGCCACGCCCCGTTTGACGAAATGCATGTTTCTCTCCCTGAGTGAATAACCATCGCCGAAATTACAATGCTCTGAAATATTAGTCTAATTTGTTTTCAGAAATGAGACTTCCTTCAAACGTCTTAGGCAGGTATCTTAGTCTGATAATTATTATTAAAGCGTATATCCCCAACATCGCACTATTAATTACAAGTGGAATCTATGGCAATTTCTGAAACCAGCCCTACGCGGCCTGGCCCGTCTGCGTCTTCGCAGAAGGGTCGTACCTCATTTGGTATTCTGGGGGCGATCAGCCTCTCCCATCTGCTCAACGATATGATTCAGTCGTTGATTCTGGCGATTTATCCGCTGCTTCAGTCGGAGTTTTCGCTCAGCTTCGTGCAGATCGGGATGATTACCCTGACCTTCCAGCTCACCTCATCGCTGTTCCAGCCGGTTATCGGCTATATCACCGATAAACGCTCTATGCCGTGGTCGCTACCGGTCGGCATGTGCTTTACCCTAAGCGGCCTGGTGTTGCTGGCGCTGGCGAGCAGCTTCGGCGGGGTTCTGCTGGCGGCAGCGCTGGTCGGCACCGGTTCATCAGTGTTCCACCCGGAGTCCTCCCGCGTGGCGCGTATGGCTTCCGGCGGTCGTCACGGCCTGGCGCAGTCCATCTTCCAGGTAGGCGGCAACTTCGGTAGCTCGCTGGGGCCATTGCTGGCGGCGGTGATTATCGCGCCTTACGGTAAAGGCAACGTCGCCTGGTTCGTACTGGCCGCGCTGCTGGCAATCGTCGTTCTGGCGCAGGTTAGCCGCTGGTACGCCGCACAGCATCGTTTAGCGAAAGGTAAACCTAAAATCGTTATCGTTAATCCTCTGCCAAAAAATAAAGTGGTGCTGGCCGTTTTCATTCTGCTGATGCTGATTTTCTCTAAATACTTCTATATGGCGAGCATTAGCAGCTACTACACCTTTTATCTGATGCAAAAATTCGGATTATCGGTACAAAACGCCCAGATTCACCTCTTTGCCTTCCTGTTTGCAGTTGCCGCAGGGACCGTGATTGGCGGGCCAGTCGGCGATAAGATTGGCCGTAAATATGTTATTTGGGGCTCTATCCTCGGCGTAGCGCCGTTTACCCTCCTTTTACCCTACGCCACCCTCTGGTGGACGGGGATTTTGACGGTAATCATTGGATTTATCCTCGCCTCGGCGTTTTCCGCCATCCTGGTGTACGCGCAGGAGCTGTTACCAGGCCGTATCGGCATGGTTTCTGGGCTGTTCTTCGGTTTCGCCTTTGGGATGGGTGGCCTGGGTGCCGCGGTGCTGGGGCTAATTGCGGACCACACCAGCATCGACCTGGTTTATAAAATATGCGCCTTCCTGCCATTGATCGGTATGTTGACCATATTCTTACCTGATAACCGCCAAAAACACTGATTTTCTGGCAGCCAAACGTCTGTTTTGGCTGCCTTCTTTCTCCCGCAAGCACACGTCACCTCTGACTTCCCGCATTCAACTTTCTTATTTGTGCCATTTACTCCTCAAAATTCAAATTTTTAGTTAAATTCAAGAATTATTCACAAACAAAATGACCGAAATTGTCATAAACTATTACGAGGTTTTTTGGTTTTCAGGCTGTTCCGGCATTCTGCACCAAAAATGGGACCACGCATCACGACGAAAGGAGACGGAATGCATCACGCCACACCGCTAATCACCACCATTGTTGGTGGCCTTGTGCTCGCTTTTTTCCTTGGCATGATTGCCAATAAGTTAAGAATTTCTCCACTGGTAGGATATTTGTTAGCGGGCGTACTGGCCGGACCGTTTACTCCAGGATTTGTCGCTGATACCAAACTGGCCCCTGAACTGGCGGAACTAGGCGTTATTCTGCTGATGTTTGGCGTGGGTCTCCATTTCTCGCTCAAGGATCTGATGGCGGTAAAGTCAATAGCCATCCCCGGAGCGATTGCGCAGATAGCCGTTGCCACCCTGCTCGGCATGCTGCTCTCCACCTTCTTAGGCTGGTCAATGATGACCGGTATCGTCTTTGGTCTGTGTCTCTCCACTGCCAGTACCGTGGTGCTGCTGCGCGCGCTGGAAGAACGACAGCTTATCGATAGCCAGCGCGGGCAAATTGCCATCGGCTGGCTGATTGTTGAAGATCTGGTGATGGTGCTGACCCTGGTGCTGCTGCCAGCCGTCGCCGGCATGATGGAAAAAGAGAATATCGGCTTCGCCTCACTGGCGGTTGATATGGCAATCACCATCGGTAAGGTGGTGGCGTTTATCGCCATTATGATGCTGGTCGGCCGCCGTCTGGTGCCGTGGATCCTCTCCCGCAGCGCTGCAACAGGTTCTCGCGAACTGTTTACGCTGTCGGTGCTGGCGCTGGCGCTGGGCATTGCCTTCGGCGCGGTTGAGCTGTTCGATGTCTCCTTTGCGCTTGGCGCGTTCTTCGCCGGGATGGTGCTGAACGAATCCGAGCTGAGCCACCGTGCTGCCCACGATACGTTGCCGCTGCGCGATGCGTTCGCGGTGCTGTTCTTCGTCTCCGTCGGCATGCTGTTCGACCCGCTGATTCTGATTGAGCAGCCGCTGGCGGTGCTGGCAACGCTTGCCATCATCATCTTCGGCAAATCTCTGGCGGCCTTCGGCCTGGTGCGCCTGTTCGGTCACTCTCAGCGTACCGCGTTAACCATCGCTACCAGCCTGGCGCAGATTGGTGAATTTGCCTTTATCCTTGCTGGCCTCGGCATGGCGCTGGGTCTGTTGCCGCAGTCGGGGCAGAATCTGGTGCTGGCGGGCGCCATCCTCTCTATTATGCTCAACCCTGTGCTGTTCTCAGTGCTGGAAAAATACCTCGAGAAAACGGAAACCCTCGAGGAGCAGACGCTGGAAGAGGCGCTGGAAGACGAGAAGCAGATCCCGGTGGATATCTGTAACCACGCGCTGCTGGTCGGCTACGGTCGCGTTGGCAGCCTGCTGGGCGAGAAGCTGATGGCGCAGGGTATCCCGCTGGTGGTTATCGAAACCTCGCGTACCCGCGTGGATGAGCTGCGCGAGCGCGGCATTCGTGCGGTACTGGGTAATGCGGCGAACGAAGAGATTATGGACCTGGCGCATCTGGACTGCGCCCGCTGGCTGCTGCTGACCATTCCGAACGGCTACGAAGCTGGGGAGATTGTCGCCAGCGCCCGCGAGAAGTGTCCACATATTGAGATTATCGCTCGTGCGCACTACGACGATGAAGTGGCCTATATCAGCGAGCGCGGAGCCAATGAAGTGGTGATGGGCGAGCGTGAAATTGCCAAAACGATGCTGGGGCTGCTGAGTGAGCCACCGTTGACTGAGGCGGTTAGCGGGTAATATTCGTCACGCCATCGTAGGCCGGATAAGGCGACGCCGCCATCCGGCAATGTGCGCCGATATTGCCTGATGGCGCTACGCTTTTATCAGGCCTACACGTTTGCGTAGGCCTGATAAGCAATATTACCGTTCCCAGTACGCCTCTTCGAGGCTATCTTCTTTCTCCGGCAGGCCGCGCGTCAGACGCGGTGAATGCTGGTTCAGAACCTGATAACTTACCCGGTTTGCATACTTACATACCTGCGCCAACGACGAGTAGGTCAGCCAGCTATGCTGGTGCTTGCTGGAGTTCGGCACGTTGGTACGATGGTAGGCGTTGGCGGTAATGTCGTGCAGCAGCGCTGCCAGCGCACCGTCGCCCGCGCCGTTGGTGTTCATGATTTTTTCAGGGCCACCCATAAACGGCGCAATGTGCGAATAAATGCGCAGCGGGTCCTGACAATCTTTAAAGCGCACCGCGCGGCTGAATTCATACTGGTTGAATTCGGCAATCGCCCCCGGCAACAACGGATGCTGCGTTTTACGCTTGGTGTCGTTCTCGGTGAAGCCCGCCATATACAGCCCGGTTGGCCCGGCCGTGCACAGCACCAGATCCACCCAGTCGAGCGCCTTATCCGACGCCTGCAGCGGGTCGCTGAGGCCGGTTAGCGCTTCTGCCTCTTCTTCGTTCATCGCCAGAATCGACACGTGCTCTTTGATAAAGCTCTGCCACCACTCCGGGCTTTCGGCGATTACGAATTTAGTCCCCAGCGTCAGCACCACCGGCACGTCATATTTCTTCGCATAGGCGATGGCCTGCATGGTTGCCTCAGGCATCGGTTCACCCGGCTTGCAGCGCACCAGATAGGAAGTCAGCACTAGCGCAGATGCACCGGCAATCACCGACTCAGGCACGCTCTCCGGGCGCAGTTTATTCATATGGCCCGGGCTGATGGCAAAGGTCCGCTCGCCAGAATCGCTGATAAGCGTGAAGCAGCGGCCAATCGGCCCTTCAACGCCCTGCAGGTAGTTCAGGTCGGTACGGCTTGAGGTATTGCACAGGTAGCGGTAGGCGTAGCCGCCGATTTCGATGTTGCTGCACATCACGCCCAGCAGCACCGAGCGATCGTCCGCCAGCACCGAGTAGTTGTGCATGGTGTTGCCGATGGTGCCACCGGCAAACTGATGGGTAATCAGATTCTCCCGCACCAGCTCCTGATACAGCGCTTCGGCAACGTCATCTTCAATCACCAAAGAATGCCCGGCGCTCAAGCCGTAGCGCCGAATAAACGCATCGTCGACTTTGGCTTCAATATCCACTAGCGTCTGGTCGATACCGACAACCCAGGTGGCGCTGGTTTCACTTTCGGGTTGAATCTGCTTTAGCAGCGGATCGCGAGCGTCCACCGGGAAATAGTGTTTAGATTTGCGTTTACCGGGAAATTTCATGGTTTTTCAGGAGTGGCTGTGAACAGGCGGTGAATAGTAGCACATTCATCCGCCTGCTTGCGATCAGGTATAGGGCGCGGTCAGATTGACCATCATCGCGATATGCGCTTCGTCGTCATTCAGCGCAGGAATGTATTCATACTGCTGACCACCGGCCTCTATAAAGACCTCGCGGTTCTGCACCGCAATCTCCTCCAGCGTTTCCAGACAGTCCGCCGAGAAGCCTGGGCACATCACCTGAATATGCTTCACGCCCTTCTCACCGAGCATTTTCAGCGTTTCGTCGGTGTACGGCGTGAGCCAGGGTTCACGGCCAAAGCGCGACTGGAAGGTCATCATTACCTTGTCAGGCGAGATGCCGAGGGCCGACACCAGTTCGCGGGTGGTATCGCGGCAGCGCTGCGGGTAGTCATCGCCTTCCTGCGCAAAGCGCTGAGGAATGCCATGATACGAGAGCAGCAGCACGTCCGGCTCGCCGTGACGGGCAAACGACGCGCGCGCACTGGCCGCGAGTGCCTGAATATAGCCGTGGTCGGTGGCGTAGTCGCGGATAAACGAAACGCCTGGAATCGCCCGTTTGGTCGCCAGAATACGCGCCAGCTCGTCCCACACCGCCGCCACCGTAGAGCAGGAGTATTGCGGGTAGAGCGGCAGCACGATGAGATGGTTAACGCCCTGCGCCAGCAGTTCATCTACGCCGCTTTGCAGCGACGGCGTACCGTAGCTCATCCCCAGCACCACCGGAATATCCGGCAGACGAGCGGCAAGCGCGCGCTGCTGGCGGCGGCTGAACACCATCAGCGGCGAGCCCTCTTCCATCCATACGGACTGATAGAGTTTGGCCACGCGCGGCGCGCGGATAGGCAGGATCACGCCGCGCAGCAACGGCCACCAAAGCAGACGAGGGGTATCAACGACGCGCTTATCGCTTAGAAACTGTGTCAGGTAGCGTTTTATCGCTTCAGGCGTTGGAGCATCGGGGGTGCCGAGGTTAACCAGCAGGATACCGGGTTTCTTATGATGCATTACCGCCTCTTATCGATTCAAATTGTTGATAATTGTAGCGGAAAAGTGAGGAAGAAAAACTAATTGCTGCGAGAGGTAAGGAGAGAATTTGCCTGATGGTGCTGCGCTTATCCGGCCTACGGTAAGATGTAGTCCGGATAAGGCGATCACCCAGCCATCCGGCACGCTCGGTGCCGGAAGACGAGATTAACCGAGGATCTTCGCCAGTTCAGCGCGTACGTCAGCAACAGCTTTGGTGCCGTCAACTTTTGCGTACTTGGTGTTACCTGCCTGCGCTTCTTTGGAGTAGTAGCCGATCAGCGGAGCAGTCATCTGATGGTATTCCACCAGGCGCTTACGAACGGTCTCTTCCTGATCGTCTTTTCGAGTAGTCAGATCTTCGCCGGTCACGTCGTCTTTACCTTCAACCTTAGGTGGGTTGAATTTGATGTGGTAAACACGGCCAGATGCCGCGTGTACGCGACGGCCAATGATACGGTCAACGATCAGCTCGTCAGGAACGTCGAATTCCAGAACATAGTCAACGTTGATGCCCGCTTCTTTCATGGCATCAGCCTGCGGGATAGTGCGTGGGAAGCCGTCCAGCAGGAAACCGTTGCGGCAGTCTTCCTGAGCGATACGTTCTTTGACCAGCGCGATAACCAGTTCATCAGTGACCAGCTTGCCTGCGTCCATGATGTCTTTAGCCTGTTTGCCCAGCTCGCTGCCGGATTTTACAGCGGCGCGCAGCATATCACCGGTGGAAATTTGCGGAATGCCATATTTCTCCATGATGAACTGTGCCTGAGTTCCTTTACCCGCGCCCGGTGCGCCAAGCAGAATGATACGCATTGCGAAAATCCCCTCAAAGGTTGTCGATATTTTTTAAAAAGCGCTAAAAGATACCACCAGAACGGCGCTGGCTCAAGGAAGGCGGGACGGCTGAAACGGTTAATGGTCAGATATTTTGCGTACGGAGCAGTTTGATGCCCCCACCCCGGCCCTCTACCACAGGGTGAGGGTGAGAACCAGCGCAGGGCCAGTACCCTCTCCCTTTTAGGGAGAGGGTTAGGGTGAGGGTAAGGTTTATGACACCAGCAGTTGGTTCATACGGCGGATAAACTGGTTAGGATCTTCCAGCGTACCACGCTCAGCGAACAGCGCCTGGTCAAGCAGCAGCTCAACCCACTCTTTAAACTGCCCTTCGTCCTGGGTATCCGCGGTGCGTTTCACCAGCACATGATCCGGGTTCAGCTCAAAGATATATTTCACTTCTGGCGCAGCCTGGCCCGCAGCGGCAAACAACTTCGCCATCTGGGTGCTCATTTCGTCCGCGTCGGTGGTGACGATGGCCGGGGTGTCGGTCAGACGGTGAGTCAGACGCACCTCTTTCACGCGGTCGCCCAGCAGGGTTTTCACGCGCTCAATGAACGGCGTCAGCGCTTTTTCCGCTTCTTTGGCGCTCTCGTCCACTTCGTCCGCCAGCTTGTCGATAGACTCGTCGGCTTTGGCAACGGACTGGAATGGCTTGCCGTCGAACTCGGTCAGGTAGTTCATCATCCACTCATCGATGCGGTCAGAAAGCAGCAGCACTTCGATGCCTTTCTTACGCAGCAGCTCCAGGTGCGGGCTGCTCTTCGCCGCGGCATAGCTGTCGGCGGTGATGTAGTAGATTTTCTCCTGCCCTTCTTTCATGCGGGACACATAGTCGGCCAGCGACACGGTCTGCTCGGAAGAGTCAGTGTGAGTCGACGCAAAGCGCAGCAGCTTCGCAATGGCTTCCTGGTTGCCGTTATCTTCCGCCGGGCCTTCTTTCAGCACCAGACCGAACTGTTTCCAGAAGGTCTGGTATTTCTCAGCGTCGTCTTTCGCCAGCTTATCCAGCATCTGCAGCACACGCTTGGTCAGCGCGTTACGCAGGTTACGGGTGACCGTGCTGTCCTGCAGAATTTCACGAGAAACGTTCAGCGGCAGATCGTTAGAATCTATCAGACCACGCACGAAGCGCAGGTAGTTCGGCATAAACTGCTCGGCGTCGTCCATGATAAAGACGCGTTGCACGTACAGCTTCAGGCCATGCTTATGGTCACGGTTCCACATATCCCACGGCGCCTGCGACGGGATGTACAGCAGGCTGGTGTACTCCTGCTTCCCTTCCACACGGTTGTGGCTCCAGGTCAGCGGGTCGGTAAAGTCGTGGGCAATATGCTTGTAGAACTCTTTGTATTCGTCGTCGTTCAGCTCGGCTTTGTTACGCGTCCACAGCGCCTGCGCCTTGTTGATCTTCTCCCAGGAAACCACGGTTTCGCCGTCTTTCTCTTCCTGTTTTTCGATCTCTACCGGCAGCGCAATATGGTCGGAGTATTTGCTGATGACGGAACGTACGCGCCAGTCGTCGAGGAACTCGCTTTCGTCTTCGCGCAGGTGCAGCGTAATTTCGGTACCACGGTCTTCTTTGGTGATGTCAGCAACGGTGTATTCACCTTCACCGGCAGATTCCCAGAACACACCGTTTTCCGGCTTATCCCCTGCCGCACGGGTGCGCACGGTGACTTTGTCCGCGACGATAAACGCCGAGTAGAAGCCGACACCGAACTGGCCGATAAGCTGGCTGTCTTTTGCCTGGTCAGAGCCCATAGATTCGAGGAAAGCTTTGGTGCCGGATTTAGCGATAGTCCCCAGGTGGTCAATCACGTCGTCACGGTTCATGCCCACGCCGTTATCGGCAATGGTCAACGTACGCTTATCTTTATCGAAGGAGACGCGCACACGCAGTTCGCCATCGCCCTCATACAGATCCGGGTTGGACAGCGCGCGGAAGCGCAGCTTGTCGGCGGCATCTGAAGCGTTAGAGATAAGCTCACGCAGGAAGATTTCTTTATTGGAATACAGAGAATGGATCATCAGATGCAGAAGTTGTTTTACTTCTGACTGGAAGCCACGGGTTTCTTGTCCTTTCATTGCAAAATACCTCAATGCTGATTACAAGGTAAAAAAAACGATGAGAGGAAAATGGGGATGGGTGTTGCGGATTTCAAGCGAGAGCAGAAAATCCTGCTCTCGATTGATTAAAAACGAATCTTATGGCGACCGGCCAGCGAGTGCGACAGCGTGGTGCCGTCAACCATCTCCAGCTCACCGCCTACCGGCACGCCGTGGGCGATACGGCTGGCTTCAACGCCATACTGCGCGCAAAGCTCGGCGATATAGTTGGCCGTGGCTTCCCCTTCCACCGTCGGGTTGGTGGCGAGGATAATTTCGGTCAACTGCTCCGCTTCCAGACGTTGCTCAAGGCGGTCGAGACCAATGTCGTCCGGGCCGATGCCATCCAGCGGTGACAGGTGGCCCATCAGCACGAAGTAGCGGCCGGAGAACTGCCCGGTCTGCTCAATGGCGTAGATGTCAGCAGGACTCTCCACCACGCAGATTTGACCGTTTTCCTGGCGACGCGGGTTCGAACAGATGTTGCACACTTCCTGCTCGGTGAAGGTGCGGCAATCGGCACAGTGGCCGATTTCCGACATCGCGCGGGTTAACGCCTGCGCCAGACGCATCCCGCCGCTGCGGTCACGCTGCAGCAGGGTAAACGCCATGCGCTGCGCCGACTTCGGGCCAACGCCCGGCAGACAGCGCAACGCTTCCATCAGCTGAGTTAACAGCGGACTGGTTTGCATCAGAACGGCATCTTGAAGCCTGGTGGCAGCTGCATACCGGAGGATACAGAGGCCATTTTCTCTTTCTGAGTTTCATCAATGCGACGTGCCGCATCGTTGAACGCTGCAGCGACCAGATCTTCCAGCATGTCTTTGTCGTCTTCCAGCAGGCTTGGATCGATTTCCACGCGACGGCAGTTGTGCGCGCCGTTGATGGTCACTTTGACCAGACCTGCGCCAGATTCGCCGGTTACTTCCAGCTGGGCGATTTCTTCCTGCATTTTCTGCATTTTGTCTTGCATCTGCTGGGCCTGTTTCATCAGGTTACCCAGACCGCCTTTACCACCAAACATAGGCTTCTCTCTCAGTAGGTCACGTTAAAGAATAACGACCGTAAGCAGCGCTTGCGGTCAAATGGGGCGAATACTCTCTTCATCCAGGTCCGCATCGAAGAATCGGCGCAGCGTCTGAATGTTATTATCCGCGATAATCGACTCGCGCGCCTGCGCGAGCTTCTCTTCATAGATGGCCTGTCGCCACTCCAGCGGCGTACGCACCGCCGGATTATCATCTTCCACGATGGTCAATTCAACAGGCGCACCGTATAAAGTACTCAATGCCTCGGTCAGCTTTTGCTGCGCGCCTGGCGAATTCAGATGCCGCTGTGTAGGACGCAGATGCAGGCACACCGCGTTACCGTTCTGCTCTTTCCACGCGTTGAGCGCCACCTGTTCAACGAGCTTCGGCAGCGCCATCTGGCTCACCTCGGCCGCCCACGGGTCGCGTGCTAAAGATTCCACCGCCAGTTTGGCCGCCAGTTCTGGCGTTTTCTCATGCTCCAGCGCTTTCTTCAGCGCTTTCGGCGTGGCGACTTCCTCTTTTTTCACTTCATCAGCAGGCGTGGTCGCTTTCCAGCGGTATGCCTCTTTCTTCGCCGCAGGCTGGGTCAATGCGGCCGGTGCCGGACGCGCCTGAACGCGTTCCGTTACCGAAGCCAGTCTTTCCAGCGCAGCACTGTTCACCGGCCGCGCGCGGGAAGCGGCTGCCGGTTCACTCTTTTTTGGGGGGTTTACTCCCTGATTACCCTGCTGCTGTTGCAGCTGACGACGCGCGGCCAGCACCTGATTGGTTGAATCAGGAAGCGGAGCGGCAGGCGGCGGCGTCATCGGTGCAGAGGTCTGCATCGGTGGCGGCTGTTGCGTCATCGGTGCAGCAGCCGGTGCAAAGGTCTGCGGCGGCCGTTCCGGTTCCGGCAGTGGCGCATTGGGGTGGAACGCCAGTGCGCGCAGCAGCGTCATCTCAATGCCCATCCGACGGTCCGGTGCATACGGCAGCTCTTTACGGCCGATCAGCATCGTCTGGTAGTACAGCTGGACGTCAGTTGGTGGCACGGTACGCGCAAGATTGCGCATTCGCTGCTCCACGGCGGCCATATCGCTGCCGAGCGCCGCAGGCGACAGTTGAACCATCGCGATACGGTGCAGCAGGCTTTGCATCTCAACCAACAATGCTTCCCAATCAACGCCGCGCAGTGCAGCATCGTTGACCAGCTCCATCACGCGTTCGCCGTTGGCCGCCACCAGCGCTTCAATCAGCGACAGCGCCTGATCGTCGTCAAGGGTACCGAGCATTTCACTGACCGATACGGCGGTCAGTTGGCCTTCACCACTGGCAATCGCCTGATCGGTCAGACTTAACGCATCGCGCAGGCTGCCGTCCGCCGCACGCGCCAACAGCTGCAGGGCGCGAGGTTCGTGAGCAATATGCTCCTCATCAAGGATATGCTCCAGTTGATGACGAATTTGCTCAACGTCCAGCGCCTTCAGGTGGAACTGCAGGCAGCGCGACAGAATGGTAACCGGCAGCTTTTGCGGATCGGTCGTGGCCAGCAGGAATTTGACGTGCGCAGGCGGCTCTTCAAGCGTTTTTAACAACGCATTGAAGCTATGGCGCGAGAGCATGTGCACTTCGTCGATCAGATAGACCTTAAAGCGACCGCGTGCGGGCGCGTACTGGACGTTATCCAGCAGATCTCGGGTATCTTCGACTTTGGTTCGCGAGGCGGCATCGATCTCAATCAGATCGACAAAGCGCCCCTGTTCTATTTCGCGGCAGTTATCACACACGCCGCACGGCGTGGCGGTAATGCCGGTTTCGCAGTTAAGCCCCTTCGCCAGCAGACGGGCGATAGAGGTTTTCCCCACCCCACGGGTGCCGGAAAAAAGGTATGCGTGATGAATGCGCCCTAACGATAAGCCGTTCGCCAGTGCGGTCAGCACATGTTCCTGGCCGACGACGTCAGCAAAGGTTTGTGGGCGCCATTTTCGGGCTAAGACCTGATAACTCATTGGCAGGCTCTGAAACGCTGGAAGGTGGATTCACGAGGGGGTAATGCTACCACAGCCCCGCCGGATCGGCGAGGCTATGTATCGGGAAATGCTTAGTGACCCGGGAAATTCACCAGGCTATAGCTGGTGATGCCCTGTTTTTCCAGGCGCTGTTCGCCGCCCAGATCGAACAGGTTGATGATGAAGGCCGCATCGTGCACTTCGCCACCCAGACGACGGATCAGTTTAACCGTCGCTTCGATAGTCCCGCCGGTTGCCAGCAGATCGTCGACCACCAGCACTTTATCGCCAGCCTTGATCGCATCAACGTGGATCTCCAGCTGATCGGTACCGTACTCCAGCTCATAGCTTTCGGCGATCGTTTCACGCGGCAGCTTGCGCGGTTTACGCACCGGGACAAAACCTACGCCCATCGCCAGCGCGACAGGCGCGCCAAACAGGAAGCCACGCGCTTCGGTACCCACGACTTTGGTGATACCGGCGTCTTTGTACTTCTCGACCAGCAGTTCAATGCTGAGCGCGTAGGCTTTCGGGTCTTCCAGTAAGCTGGTGACATCGCGGAAAAGAATGCCAGGTTTTGGATAGTCCTGGATGCTCTGGATGCTGTTCTTCAGATATTCAAGCTGCTGTGCAGTTGCGGTCATAGGTTTGTGCCTGATTGAAACAGTGTTACTCAAGGCGAGCAAAACGGGTTAAAAATGGATGCTGCTTAATTTTTAACCGGGCGCGCCTGTGCTCGAAAACGCCAGAATTTACTGGCTAGCTCGTAGAATTGCAACACCATAAATGCGGTTCATCCGTTTTGTTGCTCTGCATCAACGACCGGAATACGCCAGAGGAAAATCAGTAATCCACAGAGAATCGTCAGCAGGAGCAGCCGGACCCACAGCATATTGACCAACCACAGCGAAACGCCAAAGGTCAATAAAATCACGATAATCGCCCGCGGTTTAGCCCCCGGTGGCATGGCTTTATAACGCTGCCAGTGGCGTAAATAGCCGCCGAACCAGGAACGATACAGCAGCCAATGATGAAAACGCGGCGAAGAGCGCGCAAAACACCAGGCGGCGAGCAGAATAAACGGCGTGGTTGGCAGCAGAGGCAATACTACGCCAATGGTGCCAAGGACTACCGCCAGCCAGCCAATAATGATTAAAATAGTACGCTGCATAATGCGAATCGTTATCAAGTGGGTCTGCTACTCTAGCATAGCCGATAACCATCAAGGGGAGAATCCGGTGAAAACGGCGCGGCTTTTACAAACGCTGGAACAACAGCTTACACGGCTTCAGACGCAGATTACGCCGCTGGCAGCCCATGCAACGCTGAGCGCGCGCTTTGACCGCCAGCTTTTCCAGACGCGCAGCACAAAAATGCAGGCCTATCTCGACGAAGCTTACGCCCATTTTGAGGAGCTTAAGCATGCTGTGGAACAACAGCAGCTGCCGCAGGTGGCCTGGCTTGCCGAACGTCTGGCGGCGCAGATTGAAGCCATCAGCCGCGAAAGCGAAGCCTGGTCGTTACGCGTCTGGGATAGTCCCTCGCCCGGCCTGCGTCGCTGGCAGCGCAAACGGCTGGAAACCCAGGACTTTGAACGTCGCCTGCTGGAGATGAAGCAGCAGCGTCAGCAGCAATACCTGCAGGCCATCACGCTTGAAGAGCAGCAGCGTCTGGCCCGCGAAATCACCGCTTTTGATGGCCGCCTCACCCGCTGCCGTGAAGCGCTGGAAGATATTGAACGCATACTGGCGCGCATCACGCGCTAACAAGGAGAAGCTATGTCGCTGGAAAGCGCCCCCGATGATGTCAAACTGGCGGTGGATCTGATTGAACTGCTGGAGAGCAACGAGATCGCCCCTGAAATAGTGCTAAGCGCGTTGGAGATGGTGCGCAAAGATTACATCAATAAGCTAAAAAATGCGGAAGGCGGCGCGTAAAACCCAAAACGGTGAGCTGCATCACCGTCATCGCCTGTGGCAAATTCTCGGTCACGCTCAGGAAAACCCGATGACGGAACATCATGAAAATCTATTCGGCGACGCCGCACGATGCCATCTTTAAACAGTTTTTACGCCATAAAGCGATAGCGCAGGATTTTTTACAGGCGCACCTTCCCCGCGAGCTGCTCGCGCAGTGCCACCTTGAGACGCTACAGCTCGCATCCGGCAGCTTTGTCGAAAAAAATCTGCGCGCCAGCTATTCCGACATTCTCTACTCGCTGCAAACCCGTAATGGGACGAGCTATATCTATGTGCTGATAGAGCATCAAAGCACGCCGGATAAATTGATGCCTTTTCGTTTGATGCGCTACACCCTCGCTGCCATGCAGCAGCATCTGGATGCCGGGCACGAGACCCTGCCGCTGGTCGTCCCGATGCTGTTTTATCACGGCAGCGTCAGCCCCTGGCCGTATCGTATGAACTGGCTTGAACTGTTCGATAACACCACGCTGGCACATCGCCTCTACACCCAGGATTTTCCCCTTGTTGATATCACCGTGATACCGGACAGTGAAATCATGGCCCATCAACGCATGGCAATGCTGGAGCTGTTGTTTAAGCATATCCGTCAGCGCGATCTGGCCTTTTTACAAGAACCGCTAGGGACGTTGCTGATAGAAAACTGGCTCACGCCGTCGCAATTGGAAACGCTGATCACCTACATGCTACAAGCGGGTAGCACATCTCATCCGGAAGCGTTACTCTGCGCACTGGCGCAATATTCACCACAGCATAAGGAGCAGCTGATGACCATGGCCGAATGGCTAGCCGAAGAGGGACGGAAGAAAGGGATTGAGCAAGGCGAAGCGCTGGGTCGACGCGATGAAGCGCAGAAGATTGCACAAAATATGCTGGATGCCGGGCTGCCCGCGGCGCTGATACAGCAGTTGACCGGATTGAACGCCGACGATCTTACGGCACAAGCAGAATAGTAAAGGGCGGCTTGCGCCGCCCTTTTTACGCTTAATCCGCGACCAAATCCTGGCCGTCGGTTTTACCGTCACGTTTCACTTCCGTCACCACATCCCCTTTCTCATTGTGCAGATGCACTTCGAGCTGGTTGAAGGCGATATTGATGTCGTTTTCACGGCACAGGCGATCGATAGTCCGGTTCAATTCATCCACGGTATAGCTACGATCACGCAGTTCGCGCACATACAAACGCAGCTCGTGATCCAGCGTGCTGGCACCGAAGGTGGTGAAGAAGACCGACGGTTCCGGATCGTGCATCACTTTCGGGTGGCTGGTCGCCGCCTGCAGCAGCACCTTTTTCACCTTGTCGAGATCGGAGCCATAGGCCACACCGAGGCGGATCACCACGCGGGTGGTGGTATCACTCAATGACCAGTTGATCAGTCGCTCGGTAACGAACGCTTTGTTTGGGATGATCACCTCTTTGCGGTCAAAGTCGGTGATGGTGGTTGCACGGATACGGATCTTGCTGACCGTCCCCGAGAAAGTGCCAATGGTCACCGTATCGCCAATACGCACCGGACGTTCGAACAGAATAATCAGGCCAGAGACGAAGTTACCGAAAATTTCCTGTAAGCCAAAGCCCAGACCAACCGACAGCGCGGCGGCAAGCCACTGCAGTTTATCCCACGATACCCCGAGCGAACCAAACACGGTCATCGCCCCGACGGCGATAATGGCATAGTTCAGCACGGTGGTGATGGCATACGAGGCCCCCTGGCGCATATTGAGCCTTGAGAGCACCAGCACTTCCAGCAGACCCGGCAGGTTGCGGATCAGCGCCCAGGCCACCATCGAGGCAATAATGGCAAACAGCAGGCTGCCCATAGTGACGTCTTTCACCACGCTGGCCCCCGCTTCGGTGCCGGTGTAATGCCAGAGCGTAATGCTGTCGAGGTAGCTGAATACGGTGATTAAATCAGACCAGATAGCCCAGAACATCAGGCCAAACAGCGCGACCATCACCAGCATGGTAATACGCAGCGTCTGCTGGTTAATCTGCTCCAGCGCAATCGTCGGTTCTTCCTGCGGTTCGGCCCCTTCGGCCCCCTCTTTCACCAGATTCTGGCGACGGGCAACCGCTCGGCGATAGGCAATGCGGCGGGCGGCCACGCTCAAACCGCGCAGTACCGTCTGGTACAGCAGGTTCCAGAAAATAACCAGATAGACCGTTTCAATCCAGCGGCCGGAAAGACGCAGTGTGGTATAGAAGTAACCGGTCGCGGTGAGCACCATCAGCCCCACCGGCACCAGCGACAGCACCGTCACCGTCAGCAGTCGCAGGCTGTGCGACTCTTTATCACGCCAGCTTTCGCGACACATCGGCCACGTCAGCACCGCAATCACTAACAGGTTTAACAGAATAACAAACTGCCCCAGCACGTCATCCATCAGGTTGAGCGGGGAGAGTTCCGACACCACCGACCAGAAGTGCAGCGGCAGCAGCGCGATGCTGATGCGCACAATCTGGCGACGCCAGTGGCTGGTAAGCTGTTCCGGCATATTGAAGTGGCGGACGGCAACACCGTTTTTCTCCAGCACTTTCCAGCACAGGCCGAAGACCAGCCAGTAAATCGCCAGTTTTTTACTGAATGCCCACAGCAGCGCGCTGATATTGAGCTGCATGGTCAGCAGAATCAGGCCTATCGCCAGAATGATCAGCACCACCGGCAGCGCACGGATGAGATCGATGAGAATCGCCTTCGGCGTATGCAGTTGGCTGTCATTACGCAGATTGCCCACCTGATCGCCGAGCTTATCCTGATAGCTGCGCAGCCACTGTAGTCGCCAGCGAATCAGCCCGGCAATCAGCAGCAGCGGAAGCCCGGCGAGGAAAGCAATGAACACGGCAGGCCACGCTTTCTCCCAGTTCACGGTGATTTTCATCGATTTGAACTGGCTCTTCAGCGCTTCAGGGAACGATTTAATCCAGTCCCAGTCCATTGGGCGGTTGCTGTTCACCCAAAAGATTTGCTGGGTCAGAATCGATTTCAGGCTTTTGGAGACGCTCATCAACTGCTGCTGGTTAACCTGCAGGTTGATAGCCATCATCAACTGGTTACCCAATTGTTTGTTGATCAGGTCCAGCATTTCGCGGCGCGCGTCGACGATTTGCAGCAGCGCATCATGCACTTCGCTGTCGACTTCGTTACTGTGCCCCTCTTCCAGTTTGGCAACAAAATCATCGCTCTGGAACAGAGTGTCGCGCTGCTGGTTAATCTCGAACTGCTCAAGACGCAGGTCGGCGATACGGGTGGTCATGTCCTCCAGCTCATCCGCCGACGGTAACGTCTGCTGCTGCTGATAAAGAATACGGGAGAGCAGCAGGCTGCCCTTCAGCACCGCAATCTGCTCTTTGACGTTACGTTCGGACTGCAGCGCGCGGTCGAGCCAGGTTTTTACCTTAATATTCTGCTGAACCAGCTGGTTGCCGCTTTCGGTTGCGGTAATCAGTTTCTGGCTCAGTTGATGGTTGATTTCGAGCTCTTGCTTTACCAGTGGGTTGCCCTGGATACGGGCGGTCTCTTCGGGTGTAGCGTTCTCGGCGGCGGTTTTTTCCGACAGCATCAGACGCTTACTGTTGACTGCTTCCTGCAACAGCTGAAGCTGATGCTCGAGGCGGGTACTGTAGGCGGTCACGTAGTCGCGCTGCTTCTGCAGGGAGTCCTGCAATACCGTATTGCCAGCCAGGCTCTTACGCTGAAGCTCAATCTCCGCGTCAAGCAGCGTTTTTTGCACCTGCAGCATCGTCTGCTGGGTAGGGCGCAGACCATCGCCGACGGTGTTGCCATTCAGGCTGTTACGCACCTGCAGCAGCTGTTGGGAGGCGGAGTTCATCGCGTTCTGTACGCGTTCAGGCTGGGTTTGCAGAGAGACGAGCTGGCTGTTGTAGGTGGCCAGGTCGTTTTGCGCGTTCTGTAAATCGTCCACCGCTTGGGACACGCGAGCTTCAAGCTGGCGCAGCGACAGGGTGCTCAGCGTTTTACGCGTCTCATCATCGTTATCGACATCGCTGATGTCATTCAGATTGTCGGTGGCCTGGCGCAGCTTAATGGGCGCCTGATCAATCTGTTTTTGTAGCTGGGTACTTTCCGCCTTAACGCTGTCGATTTTATCGAGCAGCTGCAGCGTTTCCGTCAGATCCTGCTGAACCAGCTTTTCCTGAGGGGTCAGGTCTTTTTTATTGTTCAGCGCGTTAAGCTGATCCTGGACGTCAGAACGGTCAGGAATATCGGTGCCGTTCAGCGCACGGGCCTGTACCGCGGCGATAGATAGCACAAAACAGACAGCAATAATGAGAAATGCAGAGATCGTGGCCCGAGGGCGGATGTTATGCAGCATAATCTTAACATGTGTGGTGGCTAAAGCCGGCGGCATGCCGGAGATAAATATCGGCGCAGAATAGCACTTCTGGCTACAGGCGAATAGCCGGGGCAGCCAGGATTATTCCTGGTAATCCTTAGAACAAGGGAGGTCTTTTTCGTCGCGTAGCGTTGGACAAAATTGATACATCTCAAGCAGGATAGCCACGTAGGACTCAGCCTCGGCCCTCAGATCAAAGGAGGTCGGGGCAAACAGCCAGTTTTCCATTAACCCTGAGATATAGCTGCGGGTTAAAATCGCCGCCCGGCGACTTAACAAATTTGCCGGTAAAACCTTCGCAGTGACACAGTCATTTAACGTCTGTTCAATCCGATCGTAACTTTCTAAACATAAATTACGCTGGGCCTGTTGCACTACGGCCATTTCACCGACAAACTCACATTTGTGAAAAATGATTTCCATCATCAATCGTCGGCGCTCTTCGATAACCGTGGCAACTAGAATATAAACTAAGATTTCTCTCAAAACTGAGAGTGGATCACCGGGGAATTTTGCCCGATACTCAATTTCAAGATCGCCGATGCTGGACTCTGATAACGCCCAGATTTCATTAAAGAGATCCGACTTATCCTTAAAATGCCAGTAAATTGCGCCGCGCGTCACCCCTGCCGCTTTTGCAATCTCGGCGAGTGAGGTGGATGATACCCCCTGCTGTGAGAACAACCGTAGGGCGACATCCAGTATGTGCTGACGCGTAGCCAGCGCTTCTTCTTTGGTTTTTCGTGCCATAGGTCGGTGAATTTGCAGGGGTTAGATTTACATACATTTATGAATGTATGTACCATAGTATGACGATAATACAAACGCAGCAATGGGTTTGTGGACGCTTGTTCCATTGATCAATTTGAAATCGGACACTCGAGGTTTACATATGAACAAAAACAGAGGGTTAACGCCTCTGGCGGTCGTTCTGATGCTCTCAGGCAGCTTAGCGCTAACAGGATGTGACGACAAACCAGCTCAGCAAGGAGCGCAACACATGCCAGAAGTGGGCGTGGTGACGCTCAAATCTGAACCTCTTGTAATCACGACGGAACTGCCAGGCCGCACCAACGCCTATCGTGTCGCAGAAGTTCGCCCGCAGGTCAGCGGGATTATTCTGAAGCGCAACTTTATCGAAGGTGGCGACATCAAGGCGGGCGAGTCGCTCTATCAGATTGATCCGGCAACCTATCAGGCATCCTATGAAAGCGCGAAAGGTGACTTAGCGAAAGCGGAAGCGGCTGCCAATATCGCCAAACTGACCGTCAATCGTTACTCCAAACTGCTGGGTACTCAGTACATCAGTCGTCAGGATTACGATACTGCCGTTGCGGATGCCCAGCAGGCTAACGCCGCCGTTCTGGCCGCAAAAGCTGCTGTAGAAACCGCGCGTATCAACCTGGCCTACACCAAAGTGACTTCGCCTATCAGCGGTCGCATTGGTAAATCGTCGGTCACCGAAGGCGCGCTGGTTCAGAACGGTCAAGCAACCGCACTGGCTACCGTTCAGCAGCTCGATCCGATCTACGTTGATGTTACCCAGTCCAGCAATGATTTCCTGCGTCTGAAGCAGGAGCTGGCAGACGGCAAACTGAAACAGGAAAACGGTAAAGCGAAAGTGGACCTGGTGACCAACGATGGCATCAAATATCCGCAGAGCGGGACGTTAGAATTCTCTGATGTCACCGTTGACCAGACCACCGGTTCTATCACGCTGCGCGCCATCTTCCCTAACCCTGACCATACGCTGCTGCCGGGCATGTTTGTTCGCGCACGTCTGGAAGAAGGGACCAACCCAACCGCGCTGCTGGTTCCTCAGCAGGGTGTGACTCGTACGCCGCGTGGCGACGCGAGCGCCATGGTTGTGGGTGAAGGCGATAAAGTCGAAGTTCGTCAGATCGTTGCAAGCCAGGCGATTGGCGACAAATGGCTGGTGACGGGTGGTTTGAAAGACGGCGATCGCGTGATTATCAGCGGTCTGCAAAAAGTGAAACCGGGCGTGCAGGTGAAAGCCCAGGAAGTCACTTCTGACGATAAACAGCAAGCTGCCGCAGGCGCCGCTCAGTCAGAACAAACCAAGTCTTAACTTAAACAGGAGCCGTTAAGACATGCCTAATTTCTTTATCGATCGCCCCATATTTGCGTGGGTGATCGCCATTATTATCATGCTGGCTGGGGGGCTATCGATCCTCAAATTGCCGGTCGCGCAATATCCAACGATTGCGCCGCCTGCGATTTCGATCACGGCCATGTATCCCGGTGCTGACGCCGAAACGGTGCAGAACACTGTCACTCAGGTTATCGAACAGAACATGAACGGTATCGATCACCTGATGTACATGTCCTCCAACGGCGACTCCACCGGTACCGCAACCATTACCCTGACCTTCGAATCCGGTACCGATCCGGACATCGCTCAGGTACAGGTACAGAACAAGCTCGCTCTGGCGACGCCGCTTCTGCCGCAGGAAGTTCAGCAGCAGGGTATCAGCGTTGAAAAAGCCTCCAGCAGCTTCCTGATGGTTGTTGGTGTTATCAACACCAACGGCACCATGAACCAGGACGATATTTCCGACTACGTTGCGGCCAACATGAAGGACGCCATCAGCCGTACTAGCGGCGTGGGCGACGTTCAGCTGTTCGGTTCCCAGTACGCGATGCGTATCTGGATGGACCCGAACAAACTGAATAACTTCCAGTTGACACCAGTGGATGTTATCGCCGCGCTGAAAGCGCAGAACGCCCAGGTGGCAGCAGGCCAATTAGGTGGTACGCCACCGGTGAAAGGCCAGCAGTTGAACGCCTCTATCGTGGCACAGACGCGTCTGACTAACACCGAAGAGTTTGGCAACATTCTGCTGAAGGTTAATCAGGACGGTTCGCAGGTACGCCTGCGCGACGTGGCGAAAATTGAGCTCGGCGGCGAAAGCTATGACGTGGTGGCGAAGTTTAACGGCCAGCCGGCTTCCGGTCTGGGTATTAAACTGGCGACCGGCGCAAACGCCCTGGACACCGCGAACGCGATTCGCGCTGAACTGGCGAAAATGGAGCCGTTCTTCCCGTCAGGCCTGAAAATCGTTTACCCATACGACACCACCCCGTTCGTTAAGATCTCGATTCACGAAGTGGTGAAAACGCTGGTCGAAGCGATCATCCTGGTGTTCCTGGTGATGTATCTGTTCCTGCAGAACTTCCGTGCGACGCTGATCCCAACTATCGCGGTGCCGGTGGTACTGCTCGGGACCTTTGCGGTACTTGCCGCGTTTGGCTTCTCGATAAACACCCTAACAATGTTCGGGATGGTGCTCGCCATCGGCCTTCTGGTGGATGACGCCATCGTGGTGGTCGAGAACGTTGAGCGTGTGATGGCCGAAGAGGGGCTGCCGCCGAAAGAAGCAACGCGTAAATCCATGGGCCAGATTCAGGGCGCACTGGTGGGTATCGCGATGGTGCTGTCAGCGGTATTTATCCCGATGGCCTTCTTCGGTGGTTCCACCGGGGCAATCTATCGCCAGTTCTCCATCACCATCGTTTCCGCGATGGCGCTGTCGGTACTGGTGGCGTTGATCCTGACGCCAGCGCTGTGTGCCACGATGCTGAAGCCAATTGCCAAAGGCAGCCACGGTTCTACCAAGGGCTTCTTCGGTTGGTTCAACAACATGTTCGAGAAGAGCACGCACCATTACACCGATAGCGTAGGCAACATTCTGCGCAGCACCGGTCGTTACCTGCTGCTGTATCTGATCATCGTTGTTGGCATGGCATACCTGTTCGTGCGTCTGCCAAGCTCCTTCTTACCGGACGAAGACCAGGGCGTATTCCTGAGCATGGCGCAGCTGCCTGCCGGTGCGACCCAGGAACGTACGCAGAAAGTGCTGGATGAGATGACCAACTACTATCTCACCAAAGAGAAGAACAACGTTGAATCCGTCTTTGCCGTAAACGGCTTCGGCTTCGCGGGTCGTGGCCAGAACACCGGTATCGCCTTCGTGTCGCTGAAAGACTGGAGTGAACGTCCGGGCGCTGAGAACAAAGTTGAAGCGATTACCGGTCGTGCGATGGGCTACTTCTCGACGATTAAAGATGCGATGGTGTTCGCCTTTAACCTGCCAGCTATCGTGGAACTGGGTACTGCTACCGGCTTCGACTTCCAGCTGATCGACCAGGCGGGTCTGGGCCACGAAAAACTGACCCAGGCGCGTAACCAGCTGTTCGGGATGATTGCCCAGCACCCTGACGTGCTGACCGGCGTGCGTCCTAACGGCCTGGAAGATACGCCGCAGTTCAAGATCGATATCGATCAGGAAAAAGCGCAGGCGCTGGGCGTTTCCATCAGCGACATCAATACCACTCTCGGCACAGCCTGGGGCGGTAGCTACGTCAACGACTTCATCGACCGCGGTCGTGTGAAGAAGGTGTACCTGATGTCCGAAGCGAAATACCGTATGCTGCCGGAAGATATTGGCAAATGGTACGTTCGCGGCAGCGATGGTCAGATGGTGCCTTTCTCCGCCTTCTCTACTTCACGTTGGGAATACGGTTCACCGCGTCTGGAACGTTACAACGGTCTGCCATCCATGGAAATTCTGGGTCAGGCGGCTGAAGGTAAGAGTACCGGTGAAGCCATGAACATGATGGAAGAGCTGGCGGGCAAACTGCCTGCGGGTATCGGCTACGACTGGACGGGGATGTCCTATCAGGAACGTCTGTCCGGTAACCAGGCCCCTGCCCTGTACGCCATCTCGCTGATTGTCGTCTTCCTGTGTCTGGCAGCGTTGTATGAGAGCTGGTCTATTCCGTTCTCGGTTATGCTGGTTGTTCCACTGGGGGTTGTTGGTGCGCTGTTGGCAGCCACGCTTCGCGGGTTAACTAACGACGTTTACTTCCAGGTGGGCCTGTTGACCACCATTGGCCTGTCGGCGAAGAACGCGATATTAATCGTTGAATTCGCCAAGGACCTGATGGACAAAGAAGGCAAAGGGCTGATTGAAGCGACGCTGGAAGCCGTTCGTATGCGTCTGCGTCCAATCCTGATGACCTCGCTGGCGTTTATCCTCGGCGTAATGCCGCTGGTTATCAGCTCCGGCGCAGGCTCCGGTGCGCAGAACGCCGTTGGTACCGGCGTAATGGGTGGGATGGTAACAGCAACCGTTCTGGCCATCTTCTTCGTACCGGTGTTCTTCGTGGTTGTACGTCGTCGTTTCAGCCGTAAAAACGAAGACCTCGAGCACAGCCATAAGGTAGAGCATCACTAAAACTATGCTATCGAAAGGGCCGCTATTGCGGCCCTTTTTTTTATCGCTACGCTGGCAGCCCTGGTGTCTATTTTTCAATCAATCATAAAAAAATAGATATTGTGGTTAGCCTATATATTAAAATATAGTCCCCTCTCCTATCTCGCTTTATTGAGATTTGTCTTTAATTCATTTTGAATAATCTGTAGTAACCCCGGCGATAGAAACGAATTAAGAATAATCCTATAATATTTAATCGAACGACATCGCAGCACCCGCGGTCTAAGTCCATGAATGTTCTCTTTATCATGCGAAAGTATGATAAAGCGGGGTCAATGCCCGCCCTGCCCGGTCATTGTTTATAAAAAAACTAACCATTTGAGACTTAATTGTAATTTTTCGTAATAGCTCGGTGAAATCTTTTGCGGAGTAGATTATAGTTACTGCAGATCGGGAACACGCACATGTTTCAGGTTAACCAGTAGTACCCATCCCACACCGGTATTTGTTACTCGTTGTTTGAACTGCAATCAGGGGGATGCGTTATGGACGAATACTCACCAAAAAGACACGATATCGCACAGCTTAAGTTTCTTTGCGAAACCCTGTATCATGACTGTCTTGTCACGCTTGAAGAGAGCAACCATGGTTGGGTGAATGACCCTACCTCGGCGGTTAACCTGCAGCTTAATGAGCTGATTGAACATATTGCAACGTTTGCACTTAATTATAAAATTAAGTACGACGAAGATAATAAACTGATTGCGCAGATCGACGAATATCTGGATGATACTTTCATGTTGTTCGGTAACTACGGCATTAATAGCAGCGACCTGCAAAAATGGCGTAAGTCAGGGAACAAACTTTTCCGCTGTTTCGTCAACGCTAGCCGAGCTAACCCTGTTAGCCTCTCTTGTTAAAATTATTACAATCAATGGGTGAATTATGTCTGATAAACCACTAACTAAAACTGATTATTTGATGCGCCTACGACGCTGTCAGTCAATTGATACGTTAGAACGTGTCATTGAAAAAAATAAATATGAACTGTCTGATAACGAACTGGCGGTATTTTACTCAGCGGCCGATCATCGTCTGGCTGAATTGACCATGAATAAACTGTACGACAAAATTCCTTCAACCGTCTGGAAGTATATTCGTTAATTTTTATTCATTTACAGGCACGTACCCCACTCCGTGTATTTTGTCGAATCTCTGTGATTTGCATCACATCGATGAATCGGGAACGTTCCCAAATCTCTGTTCGCCTTTTATGGTGATGGCTTCCCGTACTGGAGGCCCTATGAGTGAAGAAAAACGTAAGATGATTGCGGGTGAATATTATCGCCCGGCTGATGACACGCTGAGAATGGACCGGCTACGCGCCCGGCACCTTATCCATCGGTATAATCATACCGAGCCGGACGAGAAATCCGAACGGGCAGCGTTGTTGACAGAGTTATTAGGCAAAGCCCACGATGCCTATATTGAACCGACATTCCGCTGCGACTACGGCTACAATATCCATCTCGGTACCAACTTCTACGCGAATTTCGACTGCGTGATGCTCGATGTCTGCCCTATTTATATCGGCGATAACTGCATGCTGGCGCCCGGCGTTCATATCTACACCGCCACCCATCCGCTTGATGCGGCTGAGCGCAACAGCGGCATTGAATATGGCAAACCGGTGACTATTGGTCATAACGTGTGGATTGGCGGGCGAGCGGTGATTAATCCCGGCGTGACCATCGGTGATAACGCGGTTATTGCTTCCGGTGCGGTTGTGGTTAAAGATGTACCGGCAAACGCCGTCGTCGGTGGTAACCCCGCTAACGTCATCAAAATGCTGGCCTGATAACAGACGCGGACTGTTATGCTTTTTTGCAACCGATCTGTTACTTTCTGTATTGATTGACGCAACATACAATAGGCTATTCCGCCCTTCGTTGCCGAGCAAAAGATGTCAGAGATCCAGCGATTACTCACGCAAACCATTGATGAACTAAACGCGACTGAAAAGCGCGACAACCGGCCGCGCTTTAGTATTAGCTTTATCCGTAACCACCCAGGCCTATTCATCGCCATGTACCTTGCGTTCTTCGCGACGCTCGTGGTGATGATGCGCTCTGAAACCCTGGCCGATACCGTCTGGCTGCTGTGGCTGCTGTTTGCGCTGCTGAACGGCTTCTTCTTTTTCGACGTCTATCCGCGCTACCGCTATGAAGATATCGACGTCCTGGATTTCCGTGTCTGCTACAACGGTGAGTGGTACAACACCCGCTTTGTCCCCAAACAGCTTATCGAGCGGATCCTGAACTCCGCCCGCGTGGACGGCCAGGCGAAGGCTCAGCTACAGAAAATGGTCTCCACCAAGGGCGAACTCTCGTTTTACGATGTCTTCACCCTTGCCCGCGCCGAAGCGGCACAATAAGTCGCTGTAGCGTCCGTATCGCCGTCGTAAACTGCGATGCGGACGTATTTCCATAGCCCAGCACCAGCCCGGTACGCGCCTGTTGGCGGTTCAGATAAAAGCTGCTGAGCGCACCTGGCGCCATCTGATGCAGTCGCGCCTGATGCACCAGTGCCACGTCATCAATCCCGTCAATAGCTACCGTCATATGTAGCCCCCCTTCTCCTGCCATCAGTTGATGCGGAACGGTGAGTTCCTGTTCCAACGCATCGTGCAGCTGTGCCTGTCGTTTGCGATAAAGGCGGCGCATCGCCGCCAGATGGCGCGCATAGTGACCCTCTTCAATAAAACAGGCCAGCGCACGCTGCTCGGCGCGATGTCCACCGCGCAAAAGCGCACGTATAGCAGGCTGCGCCGCCTCAGCCAGCATCGATGGCAGCACCATAAACCCAATACGCAGCGACGGGAACAGCGTCTTACTGAAAGTACCCAGGTAGACCACTGGGGCGTTATCGACCATTCCGCGCATGGCTGGAATAGGTTCGCCGCTGAAGCGAAATTCACTGTCGTAGTCATCCTCAACGATCCACGTCCCATGCTGACGTGCATAGTCCAGCAGCGCAAGACGCCGCGTCGCACTGAGCACGCTGCCAATAGGATACTGGTGAGAGGGGGAGGTAAAGATCATCGTCGGTGGTGGCAGATTGACGGCAATCTGCATCCCTTCTTCATCCACCGGTACCGTTTCCAGCGCTAACCCCGCCGCCAGGAATGCGCTTTTGGCACCAAAATAACCCGGCTCTTCTACCCAGGCGGTTTGTCCCGGTTCACTGAGGAGTTGCGTGCACAGGTTTACGCCTTCCAGCGCCCCTTCAGTGATGACAATTTGCCGGGCATCGCAGTCGATACCGCGCGATAACGCAAGATGGCGGGCTATCGCCACCCGCAACGGCCACTCACCTGCCGCATCGCCATAGCCGAGCAGCGAACTCCCCTCTTCACGCAAGACGCGGTCAAGCAATCGTCGCCAGAGCGGTAAGGGAAAATAGTTAATGGCCGGCGTGCCGGGGGTGAACAACAATGGTGGCGTATCGCGCGGCATGACCTGCGGCAGCCGTTGTAACCGTAACGGTAGCTTAACGGGCGCCGGTATCGATGCCTCGTGACTTTCCGGCTGCGGCAGCGCGGCCACCCGCGAACCCCGACGGTCTCGCCGCAGGTAGCCTTCCATCGCCAGTTGCTCCAGCGCCGCATTAACCGTATTACGCGATACCTGCAGCCGCTCGGCGATCGCTCGCGAGCCCGGCAGCCAACTCTGCGCCTGGAGTTGCCCCTGCATAATGGCCTCTCTCAGCGCAGTATACAGGCTCCGTTGAAGCGTCTCTGTTCCACGCGCCTGTAGTGAGCGGGAAAGCAGGGCAAAAAAGGGATCGTCAGGAATATTCATCTCAGCTCCTCGTGGTACCATCAAAAGATAACCTGGTGGCACTTCTTATGGAACCAGTAAACCCCTACGCTCAGCGTATTGTTTATTTTCCCTAAGGAGAGGTTATGAGTCAGCTTAATCAATTTGGTCAGTTAATTGGCGATGCCCTACCGGACTGGCAGCCACGTCCACGTCCTGAGCGCGTGGTACTGGAAGGGCAGTTTTGCCGCCTTGAACCACTGAGCCTTCTGCACGCCGATGCGCTGTTCGCCGCTCACCAGCAGGCAACGGATACCCGTAACTGGACGTGGCTGCTGCGCGAGCCGGAAAGTTCGGTAGAGGAATATCGCCAGTGGGTAGCAAGCGTGGAAAACCTGCAGGATCCGGTTCATTTTGCGGTTATAGATAGACAAACCAATCTGCCGGTCGGTTCGCTGGCATTAATGCGCATCGACCCGAATAACGGGGTGATGGAAGTCGGCCACGTCCACTTCTCGCCGCTGTTGAGCAGAACGCCTGCGTCTACGGAAGCCCAATGGCTGCTGATGCGCTATGCGTTCGATACCCTGGGCTATCGCCGCTATGAGTGGAAATGCAACAGCTTCAACGAACCCTCACGCAAGGCCGCGCTGCGCTTAGGCTTCCAGTTTGAAGGCCATTTTCGCCAGGCGCTGGTGATTAAAGGTCATAACCGCGATACCGACTGGTTTTCGATTATCGACGGTGAGTGGTCGGTGCTGAACGCCGCCTTCCAGAAATGGCTTGCCGCCGACAATTTTACCGCCGACGGCAAGCAACGCCACTCCCTGGAGTCGCTGCGACAGTTGTCCGTTTAACGGCGCTTCTTACGCCCCTGAACGGCCTTAAAGCGAGGGTTTGACTTGCAGATAACGTACAGTCGCCCTTTGCGTTTCACAATCTGGCAATCCGGGTGGCGCTGTTTGGCGCTGCGCAATGAGTTAAGTACCTGCATCATGAACCTCTTTTCACATCAATAAAGCGGCCAAAACGCTGGCTGAAGCGCGCCACGCTACCCTCGGTAGAGGCCGTTCTCTGTTTCCCGGTGTAGTACGGGTGCGATTTGGACGACACATCAATCGTGACATACGGATATGTCACCCCTTCCAGTTCAATCTCCCGGTCAGTTTTAATGGTCGAACCCACTTTGAAATACTCGTTGGCACTGGTGTCATGAAACACCACGGTGCGGTAATGGGGATGGATATTGGCTTTCATCTGACCCTCGATATCATATGTTATAACATAACAATTACGATACGCCGCGAAACCGGGCTTTGCAACCCTACAAATTAAAGGGGAATGATAAAATCGTAGAACACACGTATTAATCCTCGCCTGCCACCATGCGCTTTAGCTAATTTTCGCAAAAGCTCAGACCCCCACTCCGTCATAAATTAGAAAATAACGTTATTGGTCGCGCCCTTCGCCATCAGGCAGGCTGTCGTTATCAACCCGACGGAGATATCCCATGCAGCGCTGTTGTTGTCATCCCGCATTTGCACCACCCCAAAATTACGGCATTCATCTGCAAAATGGAGAGTTCAATGAGTCTGACCACCTTGCCCATTCTCAGCCTGGCGCGCTACCACCAGCCGTCTGAACGCGCTGAGTTTCTGCTGGCGCTTCGCCACGCCGCCCGCGACGTTGGCTTTTTCTACCTGACCGATCACGGTATCAACGACGCCCTGCAGCAGTCGCTGCAGTCGGAATCACGCCGCTTCTTCGCCCTGTCCGACGAACAAAAACAGCAGGTGGCGATGATCCACTCCCCGCACTTCCGCGGCTATAACCGCAGCGCCGCCGAGCTAACGCGCGGCCAGCCGGACTGGCGGGAACAGTTTGATATCGGTGCCGAACGCCAGGCCGTTTCGCTGCGAGAGCACGACCCGCGCTGGCTTCAGTTGCAGGGCCCTAACCTGTGGCCTGAGGCGCTGCCCACCTTACGCCCGGTCCTGCTGCAGTGGCAGCGATCAATGACCGAAATGGCGATGACGCTGCTGCGGGCCTTTGCTGAGGCGCTCCAGCTTCCTCCCGAGGCGTTTGACACCCTGTACGGCCAAAAGCCCAACGAACATATCAAGCTGATCCGCTACCCCGGCCAGCAGGAGACGCAAAACAGCACCCAGGGCGTGGGGGCGCATAAAGACTCCGGCTTTCTGAGCTTCCTGTTGCAGGACGATCAGCAAGGGCTGCAGGTAGAGGTCAGCGACGGCCAGTGGATTGACGCCAAACCGCTGCCCGGCAGCTTTGTGGTCAATATTGGCGAGCTGCTTGAACTGGCAACCAACGGCTACCTGCGCGCCACCGTTCATCGCGTGATCTCACCGCCGGCCAACAAGCAACGCCTCTCCATCGCCTTCTTCTTAGGCGCACAGCTGGATGCCGTTGTGCCGGTTTACTCCCTGCCTGAATCACTGGCGCGAGAAGCCAATGGCCCGCAAAGCGACCCGCTGAATCCGCTGCTGCGCGACGTGGGCTGGAACTATCTGAAAGGCCGCCTGCGCTCCCATCCGGACGTAGCGGAGCGCTATTACCGTGACGTACTGCGCGCGCGCAGTGAACAGCTGATTGCCTGATAACCCTTAAAACAAGGAACACACCATGAAACATGCCGCATTCAAACTGGCAGGGGTAGCACTGTCTCTTTCTCTGGCCTGGAGCGCGTCTGCCGCACCGCTGCGTATCGCCGCAGACCCGGTACCGCACGCGGAAATTCTCAACTTTATTAAAAAGCAGGACCCGAAGCTGGATCTGAAAATTGTCGAACTGACCAGCGGCGTTAACGCCAACGAACTGTTGGCCAACGGCGACGTCGATGCCAACTATTTCCAGCACGTGCCGTACCTGAAAGACCAGGAAAAGGCGCTGGGCAAAACCTTTGCCGTTGCCGCCACGGTGCACATCGAGCCGCTGGGCATCTATTCACATAAACATAAAGATCTGCAATCGCTGCCCGAAGGCGCAACCGTGGCGGTGCCGAATAACACCACCAACCTGAGCCGCGCGCTGTTCCTGCTGCAGAGCAAAGGGTTGATTAAGCTGGCGGCGAAGTTTACCGACCCAGCGACGACGCTTGCCACGCCAAAAGATATCGCCGAAAACCCGCATAAGCTGAAGATCCTCGAGGTGGAATCGCCGCAGATCCCACGCTCGCTGGACGACGTCGACCTGGCGGTGATCAACGGCAACTACGCGCTGGAGGCAGGGCTGAACCCGGCCAAAGATTCGCTGGGGTTGGAAAGCCCCACGCATAACCCGTACGCCAATATTCTGGTCACAACCCCGCAGCTGGCAAACGATCCGCGCATCAAACAACTCGCCAAAGACCTGACTTCGCCGCAGGTGGCAGAATTTATTCGCCAGCACTACAACGGCTCGGTGATCCCGGTTAGCGCGCCGCAGTCATGATCGTCATAGAAGGGCTGAGCAAGCAGTATGCCGGAAGCGGCCACCCGGCACTCAACGACGTTTCGTTTACCGTCCCTAAAGGGGCCATTTATGGCATTCTTGGGCGGAGCGGTGCGGGTAAAAGCACCCTGATTCGCTGTCTGAACTTACTGGAGCGGCCCAGCGCGGGCCGTATCCTGTTCAACGGGGAAAATATTGTGCAGTACGATAAGGCGCAGCTTCGCGCCCATCGTCTGCGCACCGGCATGATTTTTCAGCACTTCAATCTGTTGCACGCCCGAAGTGTAGCCGACAACGTTGCCGTGCCGCTGGAGATTGCCGGTATCCCGAAAGCGCAGCGTCAACAGCGCGTAACGGAACTGCTCGCACTGGTGGGGCTTGGCGACAAAGCCAACGCCTTCCCGTCCCAGCTTTCCGGCGGGCAAAAGCAGCGCGTCGGCATTGCCCGCGCGCTGGCGGCAGAGCCCGACGTGCTGTTGTGCGATGAGGCCACCAGCGCACTGGATGCCGAAACCACCGCCAGCGTACTGGCACTGCTGGAGACGATAAATCGCCAGTTGGGGCTGACCATTGTACTGATCACCCATCAGCTTGAAGTAGTCAAAAACCTTTGCGATCACGCGGCGCTGCTGGAAGGCGGGGAATTGCAGGAGAGCGGAAAAATCGCCGACCTGCTGGCTTCCCCCTGGTCACGCCTGCGGGACATTTTACTGGGAGACGGCGATGAAGAGCGCCGCTTCCTCGCCCGTCACGGCATTGAAGGGAGACACCTATGCATAGTCGCATGAGCTGGGAAGATTTATGGCCACTGCTGGTCGACGGCACGCTGGATACGCTGTACATGGTGGGATTCGCCACCCTGTTTACCGTCTTAATCGGCCTGCCGCTGGGCGTGTTACTGTTTCTCTCCCGCCGCCAGGGGATTGTCCCCATGCCGCGCCTGAACGCAGTGCTCGGGGCGATTATCAACACCGGGCGCTCGCTGCCGTTTATCGTGCTGCTGATTGCCCTTATCCCCTTCACCCGTCTGCTGGTTGGCACCACGCTCGGCAGCACGGCGGCCATTGTGCCGATTACCATCGGGGCATTTCCCTTCTTTGCTCGCCTGACCGAAAGCGCGCTGGATGAGGTGGACTACGGACGCATTGAAGCGGTGCTGTCGATGGGCGGTAACGCCTGGCATGTGGTAAGCAAAGCGCTGCTGCCCGAAGCGCTCCCGGCGCTGCTGGCAGGCACCACACTGACTATCGTCATGCTGATTGGCTTTTCGTCTATGGCGGGGGTCATCGGTGGTGGCGGGCTGGGTGATTTAGCGATTCGCTACGGCTATCAGCGGTTTAACGACCAGATAATGATTGGCACGGTGCTGATTCTGGTCCTGATGGTTCAGGGCGTGCAAATGGGGGGTGACCGCCTGGTTCGCGCGCTGGCGCATCGCCGCTGAATCCGCGCTAATTCTGGCAGGGGGGATGATTTCGCGTAATAAGCGTAGGAAATGTCGGGTATACTTGCACTACTTAGCCCCGGAAAAGGACTGGCAGTGACAACTCGACACCTGATCGGTCTGATAACCGGCGTACTGATTATAGCGATACTCCTGCCTATTTTGCTGAGCGTCTGGCTTGCTCAGCGGGAAGCGCATCGGCAATTTATTACCGAGCAGGAAACCTACGCATCGCGGGTCCTCATACGTACCGAGCAGGTGATGGATCAAGCCAAAGGGGCGCTACGGCAGATGGATACCCTGAAGGATGCGGGCTGTAGTCCAACGCATCTCCAGGAGATGCGGCGCCTCTCTTACTCGTGGCGCTATATTCAGGAAGTGCTCTATCTCGATGGGCTGACAGCCAGGTGCTCCTCGCTCGAAAACGCCGGGAAGCCGTTCACCTTCCCGGAACCCGACCGCATTATCCCATCCGGCTATCGCGCCTGGTACACCGAGCGCAACGATCTCGGTATTCACCGCTATATGGCCGCCTTCGCTTCCGATCACCATATGGTGATTATCGACCCCGTTTCGTTTATCGACGTTATCCCGTTCAGTAACTCAAAAACCCAGGTCGCCCTGATCAGCACCCATAATAGCCGGGTTCTCGCCAGCAGCGCGCCCCTGGACCAGCAGGCCTGGCAGCAGATTCAGCTGCAGCATCTGGAGACGCTGACCAAAGACAATATCGTTTATACGGTACGCCAGTATCCCGATCTGCAGGTGTCGATCATGACCTGGTCTTCGACTCTGCCGCTGTCTGAACGCCTGCGCCACCAACTGATGCTGTGGTTACCGGTCGGTATACTCATGAGCCTGCTGGCAAGCTGGTTGATTTTCCAGGTGCTGCGCCGTTTGCAGTCGCCACGCCAGCGTATGCTTGATGCGCTGAACAATGCCGCGATTACCGTCTACTACCAGCCCATCGTGTCGCTTACCGATGGCAAAGTGGTGGGATGTGAAGCACTGGCACGCTGGAAGCAGCCGGACGGCAGCTACCTGTCGCCGGAGATTTTTATTCCACTTGCCGAGCAAACCGGGCTCATCACCAACCTGACGGAAAACGTCGTGAAATCCGTTTTCCGCGATCTCGGTAAATGGCTCAGCCTGCATCCGGATCAGCATGTCTCCATCAACCTCTCCGTCGCCGATTTCCACTCTGTCGTACTGCAAACGCTGTTGCACCAGCAGATGCGCATCTGGCACGTGCAGCCGCAGCAAATTGCCCTTGAATTAACCGAGCGCGGTTTTGCCGACCCGAAAACCACGCTGCCGGCGATGACCGCTTACCGTAAGGCCGGGCACGCCATCTATATCGACGACTTCGGTACCGGCTACTCCAGCCTGCGCTACCTGCAGGACCTTGAGGTCGATACCTTAAAACTCGATAAATCCTTCGTTGATGCGCTGGAATACGCCCAGGTGACGCCATACATCATTGAGATGGCGAAAACCCTACAGCTTAACGTCGTGGCGGAAGGGATTGAGAGTACCTGCCAGGAGAAGTGGCTGCGCGAGCACGGCGTGCAGTTTGGACAGGGCTGGCTTTACAGCAAGGCCCTGCCGAAAGAAGCGTTTATTCTCTGGGCGGAAAGCAACCTGCGGGCGCACGCTACTTCAGATAGGACTTAATCACCTGCATCACCACGTCGAGGTCGGCTTCGCGCTGACCCTCTTCGGGCTCTTTGACCACGTGATCGGTCAGATGACCCTGAATCACCTGCAGCATCATGCCGTTGACCGCCCCGCGAATCGCCGCCAGTTGCTGTAGCACCTCCGCGCACTCGTGCTCGCGATTGAGCATTTTCTCAAGCGCAACGCTCTGCCCCTGAATTTTCTTCAGACGCGTCAATAACATCTTCTTATGACGAACGGTATGTGACATGGCCGGGATCCTGTTTTTAACTCCTGCGCAAGCATACCACGCGCGGCTCTGACTGCGCATTTTTATACTAGGGGGTAGTATTACAATACTGGGTGGGAGTATAGTGATTTCACTTTTTTGCAAGGATCCTTCGCGATGAACGACTTCACGACACTCTTACAACAGGGCAATGCCTGGTTCTTTATCCCCGGTGCCATTCTGCTTGGGGCGCTGCACGGCCTGGAGCCAGGCCATTCCAAAACCATGATGGCAGCGTTTATCGTGGCGATCCGCGGTACGCTAAAGCAGGCGATATTACTGGGGCTGGCAGCGACGCTGTCGCACACCGTGGTGGTGTGGGTCATCGCCATGGCCGGGATGCGGTTTGGCCGCGGCTGGGATGCACAAACCGCCGAGCCGTGGTTTCAGCTGCTTTCCGGGATAATCATTATTGTTATCGCGCTATGGATGCTGTGGCGTACCTGGCGCGAGTCACGCGGGGCGCACGATCATCATCACGACCATGATCACCACCACCACGATCATGAACATCATCATGACCACGATCATCACCACGATCTGGTAGAGGCCGACTGGCAGGATGCCCACCAGCGCGCCCACGCCGAAGAGATCAACCGCCGTTTCAAAGGCCAGGAAGTCACCACCGGGCAAATTGTGGTGTTCGGTCTGACCGGCGGGCTCATTCCCTGCCCAGCCTCGATCACCATTCTGCTTATCTGCCTGCAGCTTAAGCACGTGGCGCTGGGCGCGACGCTGGTGCTGAGCTTTAGCGTCGGGCTGGCGCTCACGCTGGTCGCCTCTGGGGCCATTGCCGCCATTGGCCTGAAGCAGGTGAGCAAACGCTGGAGCGGGTTTGGGGAGCTATCGCGAAAAGCGCCGTGGTTCTCCGGCGCGCTGATTATTCTGGTGGGGCTTTACATGATGGGACACGGCATCAGCGCACTGATCTGATGCCGTGTGCAGGGCTTAGGCTAACTGCCAGCTAAACTGGTAGCGAACGCGGCGGGCGGGCAGTAAAAACTCCGGCCCTACGCTTGGGCTCCAGGAGTCATCGCCGCCCACGCCCATATGGAAGGCATCAAGGTTCAGCCAGCAGCCTGGCTCCTCGTGCAGCAGATGGTGATGGGTGGTCTCATGTAACTGACGCTGGCTGTAGCGGCTGAGGCCAAAGTGGAACTCACCGCGCCAACAGTGCGCGCCATATTCCAACTGTCGGGTATCGCAGCGCAGCCCATTTTCCGTCGGGTAGATATACGGCGTATGCAGTGCCGACAGCGGCAGAGTCCATAATCCCTGACGCGCCGCCAGACGACGGTCTGGATAGTTTTCATGCGGCCCCAACCCCAGCCAGCTCACCTGTTCCTCCACGGTGGCCAGCTGGCAGTGCAGGCCAATTCGCGCCGGGTGCGGAATATCTTCCGCCACCTGCACCGTCACATCGCCATGCAGCACGCCGCAATCATCAATGCGCCAGCGTTTGTGGCTGATAAACAGAATTTTCCCCTGATGCTCCCAACTCTGCTGCGTCTCGACCTCAACGCCCTGTTCCTGCGACGCGGCCCGGCACAGTAACAGCCGCGGCGTCATGGCATACATCCCCGCCGCCTTCCAGCGCTCTACCCATGCGTTCGGGTCGATGCGGGTCACTTCGCTCACGCCGATATCGTTATCCAGCGGCGCGCGGGTGAAATTATCACGCAGCGGCGACAGCAGTTCGGGTTTGTCGTTGCGCCACCACTGCGTCAAATCGCCACTCTCACGGCTAAACTGCCAACGCTGGCTACCGTGGACAATCGCAAACGCCTGCGCCTCAACGTGCAGCTGCGGAGCGGTACCCGTCTCTTGTTGTACCGGCAGCGACAGCGCGGTCGGCAGCGGCCACTGATCCCAGGCGCACAGATGGTTGGCTGCCGACCACTCGGTCGCCTGCGGCTGATATACCTCAACGTTGAGCCAGCTATTTTCGCTGAGCGCGGCGCTATCGGTGAACGGCAGCACTATTCGTTGCTGCCCCTGTGGGGCGATATCAAGCGCTTCCTCGCCCTGCGTCAGCGTTTTGCCATCAACGGTAATCGACCAGCGCAGACGTTCGTTATCCGTGTGACGGAACAGGAATTCACTGCTCACGTCTATTTCCAGCGGCGCGCACCCCACCAATCTGAACTGGAAGAACTGCTGTGCCCTTTGCGCCTCAAACAGCGCTGGGTGCGGCGTACGATCCGGGAACACCAGGCCGTTCATGCAGAACTGACGATCGTTTGGCGTATCGCCAAAATCGCCGCCGTAGGCCCAAAAGCGCTCGCCCTGCTCATTGGTTTTGCTCAATGCCTGGTCAACCCAGTCCCAGACAAAACCGCCCTGCAGGCGTGGGTTGTCACGAAACGCCTGCCAGTATTTCGCAAAACCGCCAAAGCTGTTGCCCATCGCGTGAGCGTACTCGCAGAGGATCAGCGGACGAGTCTCTTCCGGCAGCGCAATCCACTTTTTAATGCTCCACTTCGGCACCGTCGGGTGCGGCTGATCGGCATCGACGCGAGCGTACATCGGGCAGACGATATCCGTCGCCGCCGTATTAGCGCCGCCGCCCTCATACTGCACCGGGCGTGACGGATCGGCGGTTTTTATCCAGCGGTAGAGCGCGTCATGGTTCGCGCCGTGCCCGGATTCGTTGCCGAGCGACCAGATGATAATGGAAGGATGGTTACGGTCGCGCGCGACCATTCGTGTCACGCGCTCGCTCATCGCCGGTAGCCAGCGCGGGTCGTCCGCCAGGCGGCTCATCGGCACCATGCCATGGGTTTCAATATTCGCTTCATCCACCACGTACAGCCCGTAGCGATCGCACAGGCGGTACCACAGCGGATGGTTCGGATAGTGGGAGCAGCGTACGGCATTAAAGTTGTGCTGCTTCATCAGCTCAATATCGCGGCGCATGGTGGCTTCATCCACCGCCTGCCCGGTTTCCGGGTGATGTTCATGGCGGTTAACGCCGCGGATAAGCAACGGTTTACCGTTCAGTTTCAGCAACCCGCCCTCTATCGCCACCTGACGGAAACCGATATCGCAGGCTTCCGACTCTAGCGGCTTACCGTCTGCATCACGCAGCGTGAGCACCAGCCGGTAAAGGTTTGGCGTTTCGGCGCTCCATAATGCGGGTTGCTCAAGCGCCAGCGTGACCTTCAGGCGCTCTGCCCAACCGCCGCGTTCATCCACAAACGGAATGCCCACGGCCTGTTGCAGGCTGGCAACGGCGTTGTCACCCCACCACAGCACGGCTTCCACGTCGGTCGCAGCAGCGGCAGAGCCTTCGACGGTCACCTGAATATCCAGCTCGCCGAAGGTAAAGCGCTCAGACAGCCGAGGCGTAACCTGATAGTCGGCGATACGCGTTGCCGGTTTATGCAGCAGCGTCACATCGCGGAAAATACCGCTCATGCGCCACATATCCTGATCTTCCAGGTAGCTGCCATCGCACCAGCGCAGCACCATCACCGCCAAGCGGTTCTCACCAGGTTTCAGCACCGCACTCAGGTCAAACTCGGCCGGCAGACGGCTATCCTGGGAGTAGCCCACCCACTGACCATTGCACCACAGATGAAATGCCGAGTTTACGCCGTCAAAAATAATCCGCGTTTGTCCCTGCGTCAGCCATTCATCTTCTACGACAAAGGTGTACGAGTAGCAGCCCGTCGGGTTGTCAACGGGCACCTGCGGCGGCGTCACCGGGATCGGGTAGGTCACGTTGGTGTAGATAGGCGTATCAAAACCATGCATTTGCCAGTTAGACGGTACCGGCATAGCGACAGCATCGTGAAGATCCTGCTCAACCCACCTCTCCGGTACGGCTTCAGGTGCGGAAAAGAAGCTGAAGCGCCAGCTGCCGTTCAATGACAGGCGCGAGGTCGATGCGCTATCCAGCCGCGCTGCGCTCGCCTCACGCCAACTGTTAAACGGCGCGTGGGCGGGCAGTCGGTGCCACTGGGTAAGCTGGGGATTTTCCCAGTCACGGCGGGAGAGTAAAGCAGACAGCGTCAGAGAAGAATGCGGCATGGAAACCTCGTTGCGAAGCGCTCACAATTTTTAATGAGAGTGCACGTATCTCACCACGAGGTAAAGGATCGGATCGAGAGGAAGCGAGTCAGATCACAAATCGCGCGATCGTCTGATTATTCGGGTCGCCAGCGCCTGCAAGCAGTGCGCCAGATCGTCATCCTGTAGGCTTTCCGGCTGCCGCTCGGCGCTAGAACTGCGGGCAATCAGCTCAACGTTCAGGCAAGTCTGGCTCAGAGGTAATGCGCTACCTTCCTGCGCAATGAGCCAATCCACGCTCATCCGCCCGGCTTCTTTGAAGCGCTGGCGGATGGTGGTCAGCGGCGGTGTAAACCAGGCGCTGTCGGTGGTATCGTCATAACCCACTATCGATAGCTGCCCCGGCACGCGAATGCCTTTCTCCGCGCAGGCGCGCAGCGCGCCCAATGCCATCTGATCGTTGGCCACCAGCAGTGCATCAGGGTAGGGTTTTTCACTGAGTAAAAGGTGCGCTTTTTCATAACCGGAGGCCGCGCTCCAGTCACCATAGGCCACGGAAACCGGCTGTACCGCAGCCTGTTGTAACGCATGCTGCCAGCCCGCTAGCCGAGCCCGGGCGGAGACGGAACTTTGCGGCCCCGCCAGCAACGCAATCTGCCGATGCCCCAGCGAGAGCAGATGTTCAACGCCCAGCCGAGCGCCCTGCTCGGCGTCAAACACGAGGCTATTCACCTCGGCATCACGTCCTACGTCGAGAAACAGTATCGGTACCGGCGAGGCGGCGGCCAGCGCCTGCGCATCCTCACGCTCCAGCGGCACATTCACCAGCAGCCCTTCGACGCGCTGCGCCTGAAGCTCCTGCAGAGCGTTGAAGCAGGCTTCCCGGTCATGGCTTTCCACCATCGAAATCAGCACGGAAAAGCCCACTTCTCCGGCTCGGCGCTTCACCGCCGAGGCGATTTGCGAAGGCGCATGCAGCGCCAGATCGGTGGTCAGCAAGCCCAGCGCGCGCGTGGCCTTTCCGGCCAACTGTTGCGCACCGCGATTGGGAACATAGTGCAGTTCCTGCATCGCTGCCTGTACCTTTTCCCGCGTGCGCGGCGACACGTGCGCGGCCTGGTTTATCACCCGTGACACGGTCTGGTAGGAGACACCGGCAACGCGGGCCACATCATACAGCGTGATTGTTTTCATACTTTTCCGTTTAACTGGCGTACCAGGTGCAGTGTAACCGGAAAACGAAAAATATGCTGTGAGCGCTTCGTAAAATCAGGAAGTTTGCTCCACCTCAGCCGTGCGACGCTGCGCCACACGAGGCAACTGGAACCATGGCAGGAAAATCTGAATCAACGGGCCAATCGCCAGTGCATACAGCACGGTGCCCACGCCGAAGGTGCCACCCAGCAGCATACCGATAACCAGCACCGACAGCTCGATAGTGGTACGAATGCGGCGGATTGGCCAGCCGGTACGGGCGTGAATGCCGGTCATCAGGCCATCGCGCGGCCCGGCGCCAAAACCGGCACCGATATACATACCGGTCGCCATCCCATTCAGCACCACCGCCAACAGCAGCAGCACGGCGCGAAGCCAGAGCGATTCCAGCGGCGGCATCAGCGAGAGCGTGGCATCGGCCGCCAGTCCCAGCACGATAACGTTGCTGATGGTGCCGAGTCCCGGACGCTGGCGCAGCGGGATCCATAACAGCAGTACGGCTGCGCCGGTAAGGATCATCACCATGCCAATATCAAGGGAGGTTAACCCGGATACGCCAAGGTGGAACACGTTCCACGGGTCAGCCCCGAGATTGGCACGAACATAGACGGCGGTCGATACCCCGTAGAGTATTAACCCAATGTAGAGCTGAATCAGTCGGCGCAGCATAGAGACCTCGGCCTGTAGAATGAGGCTTCCATCATCGGTAAAAATGGCATTATGATTAATGACCAGTTTTTAAAAAGTGGACTGCTCCCATGATTCGACGCTCCGCCACCCAATCGTTAATTCGTTTGCTCGGCCACTGGCAGGACGGCCCCTCCCCGACGCCGCTATGGCGGCAGCTCACCGACGCGCTGCGGCTGCTGATTCTCGATGCCCGCCTGCCACTCGGCACCCGCCTGCCGGGAGAGCGGGAGTTTGCCAGCGCGCTAGGAGTCAGCCGTACCACCATTGCCAGCGCGCTGGCTCAGCTGCGCGACGAAGGCTATGTGCAGAGCAAGCAGGGTAGCGGCTCGACGGTCACGCTCAGCACCGAAGGCTACCAGCGTGCGCCGCGCATGCCGGACTCGCCGACGCTGGACATGTCCACCGCCGCGCTGGCGGCCGGCGCAGAAATCCACCAGGCATACAGCCATGCGCTGGCGGCGCTGCCCGGCTACCTCAGCAATACGGGTTACGATCAGCAAGGACTACCCGCCCTGCGCGAAGCCATTGCCCAGCGCTATAGCGCGCGCGGGCTACCAACACGAGCCGACGAGATCATGCTGGTAAACGGCGCGGTCAGCGGGCTGGCGCTGATTCTGCGTAACCTCACCGGGCCGGGAGACCGGGTGGTGGTTGAAACGCCGACCTATCCACTGGCGATTTCCGCTATTGAGGGTGCATCCTGCCGCCCGGTGGCGCTGCCATTGCCCGATAAAGGCTGGGACACCGACGGCCTGGCAGCGGTTATCGCCCAGACCGCACCGCGGCTGGCGTATCTGATGCCCGATTTTCAAAACCCTACCGGCCAGTGCATGGACAGCGCCACCCGGCAGATAGTAGCGGACCTGGCGGCACGAACCTGCACGACGCTGGTCGTCGACGAAACGATGGTGGATTTATGGTACAACGCCCCGCCACCGCCGCCGCTGGCCGCGTTTAATCGCGATGCGCCGATCATTACCGTGGGTTCAACCGGGAAAAGCTTCTGGGGCGGGCTACGCCTGGGTTGGATCCGCGCGTCATCGCGCACCATTGCAGCGCTGGTCCAGACCCGCGATACTCTTGATTTAGGCTCGCCGCTGCTGGAACAGCTGGCCACCTGCTGGCTACTGGAAAATGAGCATCAGCTACTGCCCGAACGGCGTCGATTGCTGACGGCGAGGCGGGATATGTGCGCGGCGTTAATGCATGAATACTTCCCGCAGTGGAAATTTGTGCTGCCGGAAGGGGGATTGTCATTCTGGGTTGAGCTGCCGGAGATGATGGCAACGCGGTTTGCTGCGCGAGCAGAAGCCAGCGCGATTCATCTTGGCGTGGGAACACGATTTGGTCTGGCGGGCAGCGGAGAGCGTAATTTACGCATTCCGTTTACACTGGACGATGAAACCCTGCGTCGCGCCTTTTCGACATTACAGCCGATTTGGGCAACGTTAGCAGGCCAGCATGGCGCAAACAAAGTGCGGAAAATAATTTAACCGCGCGCAAGGGGAGAACGCCCCCAATAACATAACCGGCCTGAAACATTATATTCTTTAACGTAATAAAGTGCGGCTAAAGAATATATTAGTGCTGTGGAGGGATCGGAAAGCCTTTCAGGGAAATAACGAAAGATTCTCCCTCTTTTTTAATCTTAGCACCGGTATCGCACCAGTCTGAGGCGATACGAAAGAATTCATCGCTGCCAACATTCCAGTTGAGAAGAACATGCTTCACGTAGCCTGAACGTAACAGGTCGCAGGCTTCGCTATAGTTACACGCTATTGACGTTTGCTGTTTCATTTTCTCTTCTTCAGGATTTTACGTAATGCTTTGATTTCTTTAGGTGTGAATGGAGCAACATCTTCTTCCGTATGCTGGCTGTCGATGTCATCTTCACATACACCCGCCTCTTCTTCTGCTACAAACCCCAGCAGCAGCAGCTTTTCTGCCGCAGCGCCTAAAGTCAGGCCGTGGACTTCAGCAAAGTGGCGAAGTCTCTCTTTTACCGCTTCATCAATTTTTACGTTAAGCACTGCGACTGTCATATAAACCCCTTCCCGTAAAGACGCGCCGTCTCGTAGGCGAGTTTGTGTTAACAAAACCCGCAAAGCGACGCGGCCAAAAATGGTTTCTGTATTATTTCTGTAATAACTAATACATGAAACCAACAGCACATTCCAGAAATATATTTATAACACAAAGGGTAATATAAATACCCAATGTTAATCTAAAGGCAATTTATGACACATAAATGACAGTAATATTACAAATGGATGAATGTTATTTGAATGCAAAAGGTTGTTGACGAGAAATAGCCACAATAAATACAGGGATTAGATTGGTCTTAACGAGAGGGAATTTTACGGCGGTAGAAATGGGTGGGGGCCCTGCCAGCTACATCCCGGCACACGCGTCATCTGCCCTGGCTGCTTCCTTCCGGACCTGACCTGGTGAACAGAGTAGCGTTGCGGGAGAACCAACAGGGCCCCCATTGAGAGCGTTGTTATCCAACGCGCTGGCGCATTATCACTGCTGAGACGGGCAATTGCAAGCTATCCGCTACTGCCTGCTGGATTCTTGTGCAATCCGCCCTTCACAGGGGGCATCAGGCTGATTATGCTGAAGGTTCTGCTTTAAGGAACTCACTATGGACGATTTTGGATCTTTCCCTCAGCGCGTTTGGCAAATCATCGCTTCCATCCCGGAAGGCTACGTCACCACCTACGGCGATATTGCCCGGCTGGCTGGCTCTCCGCGCGCCGCTCGTCAGGTCGGCGGCGTATTAAAACGGCTGCCGGAGGGCTCCACGCTGCCGTGGCATCGAGTAGTGAATCGGCACGGCGTGATATCCCTGACCGGCCCGGATCTACAGCGTCAACGCCAGGCATTACTTTCTGAAGGGGTGCAGGTGTCGGGAAGCGGGCAGATTGATATGCAGAAGTATCGCTGGAACTACTAGCAGCTGTAGGCCGGATAAGGCAACGCCGCCATCCGGCAATATGCGCCGTGATTGCCTGATGGCTGCTTCGCTTATCAGGCCTACAAAAGTAACACTGAATTCACGGCAAAAAAATGCCCTCACGTGGAGGGCATTCGCATTATGGAACCTGAACCGGCGAGCTATCCTGAACCGGCACCGGCGTTTGCTGCACTGGAACCAGCGTCAGGTCGACTTTAGTGCCGCCGTGGTTAATCACTTCCTGGACGGTGTCGGTAATAAAGACCAGCTTATCGTTGATGGTCACCGCCGCGCTCAGCAGGATACGGGCGTTAGGCTGAATATCTGCCGGGTTGTACGGCAGGACAAAGCTAAACGGCGCCTGTTTCCCTTCGGTACGCGTCACTTTCTGCGACAGCACTTTCGATGGTGCATCGGCCAGCGACGCGTCGGACAGTGTTACGGTCAGTACGGCATCCGGCGGCAGCGCCACCTTCTGGCGGATCCACACGCTACCAGAGACGTTTGGTCCTGACACGGCCTGGTTGGCCGCCGCTGCTTCTGGCGCAGGTGTCTGATTCTGACTTTGCTGGTGCGTCTTCGCACAGCCCGCCAGGGCCAGTGCAATCGCCAAACCGCTTAAGATCGGCACGAGTTTCATTAGCATTCTCCTTATTGCTCACCCATTCTGAGGCTATTTTCTCATTTGAGTGACAATGCATTAACAAACGTAACCGCTTTAGTGTGGCATATAATTCACATGATTACCTGCAAACGCCCCATTATTCAGACAATTGAACCCATCGGACCACTCGCGAAACTACGTTATAATGAGAGCATTCACCTGATGTTGCGACTGTAAAATTATAGAGGGTATCAATGAGCCAAGCGCTTTCTAATCTGCTGACATTATTAAATCTGGAAAGAATTGAAGAAGGACTGTTCCGTGGCCAGAGTGAAGATCTGGGGCTGCGTCAGGTCTTTGGCGGCCAGGTTGTCGGCCAGGCGCTATATGCGGCAAAAGAGACCGTCCCTGCCGACCGTCTGGTGCACTCCTTCCATAGCTATTTCCTGCGCCCGGGCGACAGCCAGAAACCTATCGTTTATGACGTTGAAGTCCTGCGCGATGGTAATAGCTTCAGCGCGCGTCGCGTGGCGGCTATCCAGAACGGGAAGCCTATTTTCTATATGACCGCCTCTTTCCAGGGCACGGAGTCCGGCTACGAGCATCAAAAAACGATGCCCGCCGCACCGTCACCGGACGGCCTGCCGTCGGAAACCGACATCGCCCGTTCGCTGGCACACCTGCTGCCGCCGCAGGCCAAAGAGAAGTTTCTTTGCGATAAGCCGCTGGAGATCCGCCCGGTGGAGTTCCACAACCCGCTGAAGGGCCATGTGGCGGAACCGCGCCGTCAGGTGTGGATGCGCGCCAACGGCACCGTACCGGATTCACTGCATATTCATCAGTACCTGCTCGGCTATGCCTCTGACTTCAACTTCCTGCCGGTTGCCCTCCAGCCACACGGCGTGGGCTTCCTCGAACCCGGCATGCAGGTTGCGACCATCGACCACTCGATGTGGTTCCACCGCCCGTTCGATATGAACGAATGGCTGCTGTACAGCGTCGAGAGCACCTCTGCCTCCAGCGCCCGTGGTTTTGTACGCGGCGAGTTCTACACTCAGGATGGTGTTCTGGTGGCGTCGACGGTGCAGGAAGGGGTTATGCGTAACCGCAACTAGGTGATATCAACCACGCCCGCGATATCACGCGGGCGTGCAGTTGCAGCTGGGTAATTAATGGATGATACGGCTCAGCAGGGTGCTAATACGAGGCAGGCGTTTCTTCTTACCGAACGGTTTGACGCCGGTCGCGCGGCAGTTATTACAGTAGCAATCAAACGCGTCGCGGGCGGCAATCGTCAGCTCTTTTGCGTCCCCTGCGATAAATGTCGCTCTGCGTTCGGTGTTCAAAAACTCCCCGCGAAACATTTCAATAATAGGGTCGTATTTAACGCGGGCTTTGTGACCATCGATAAATAATGTGCTGGTATGCATTTGAAACGTTCCTTGAATTGTTGTGCCATCCTGGCGCGGGGAAAGCTGGCTTTGCCCGCAAATCTTTGCCGATGAAATCGACGGGGTGGGAGAATACTCTCCAGCGTAAAAGATAAAAAGCCGTTTTAGATAAAAGACTTTTACGCAAACGTATTTAATTACTTACGGTTCGTAAGGTTTTACAGACACCATACCAGCACCCATTGTGATAACGATCACAAAAATCATTGGCTCCACCGTATAAACAAGAAACCCGCACCAGGGCGGGTTAAATAACGGTCAAAATAAATCTTTTGTTTTTCAACGTCTGAAGCATTCTCCCGGGGTCGGCGTAAACGCCTCACCCGGGTTGCCGATATCAAGCGTTGTAGGCATTCTCGCCGTGGCTGTTCACGTCCAGACCTTCGCGTTCCTGGTCTTCCGGTACGCGCAGACCGACGGTTAAATCTGCCACTTTATAGCCGATGAAGGCCACGACGCCGGACCAGACGATGGTGATGGCGATACTTTCAAGCTGCACCAGCACCTGATGGCTCATGGTCACGCCTTCTGCATAACCCACGCCGCCCAGCGCCGTAGAAGCAAAGATACCGGTCAGGATACAGCCGATGATGCCGCACACGCCGTGAACACCGAACACGTCGCATGGGTCATCCACGCGCAGCCAGCGTTTCAGAGAGGTCACGCCCCACAGACCCGCCAGACCGACCACGATACCCAGAATCAACGCACCGCCGACACCGATATAGCCACATGCTGGGGTGATACCCACCAGACCCGCAATCGCACCAGAACACGCGCCCAACAGAGAAGGCTTACCGCGCAGCGCCCATTCGCCAAATACCCAGCCAAGGATCGCCGCAGCGGTTGCCACCACGGTATTCACAAAAGCCAGACCGGCAATTTCGTTCGCCGCACTGGCAGAACCGGCGTTGAAGCCAAACCAGCCAAAGTAGAGGATCGCGGTACCGATAAATACCATCGGCAGGTTGTGCGGTTTGAACGCTTCTTTGCCAAAGCCGACGCGTTTACCAATCAGGTAAGCCCCCACCAGGCCTGCCACCGCGGCGTTAATATGCACCACCGTACCGCCTGCAAAGTCAAGCGCACCGTGGCTCGCCAGCAGACCGCCGCCCCAGACCATGTGCGCAATCGGCACGTAGGAGAGAGTCAGCCAAATCACCACAAAAATCAGCACCGCGGAGAAGCGAATACGCTCTGCCAGCGCGCCAACGATAAGGCCCACGGTGATACAGGCAAAGGAGCCCTGGAATGCCACGTGGATATACTGATAGAACGAGCCCATCAGGTCAGTAATCTTGATATTTTTCAGCATCACCCAGTCGAAGCTGCCGAAGAAACTGCCGCCGGTACCGAAGGCCAGCGAGTAGCCGTAAACCACCCACAGTACGCAGACTACCGCAAAGGTCACCGCGACCTGCGTCAGCATAGAGAGCACGTTCTTACCGCGGATCAGGCCGCCGTAAAACAACGCAATCCCCGGAATGGTCATAAACAGCACCAGTGCGGTACACAGCATCATAAAGGCGTTATCGGCTTTATCGACCACCGCCGGTGCCGCCATCGCCAGACCCGGCAGCAGCGCCAGTGCGCTCAACCCCGTTTTTACCATTGTTTTTTTCATCATCTCGATCCCTATCACTGTGCTGGCTGGGAATTACAGCGCCGCTTCGTCGGCTTCGCCGGTACGAATACGGATTACGCGCTGCAGTTCGGCGACAAAAATCTTACCGTCGCCAATTTTTCCGGTATAAGCGGCTTTGCTAATCACATCGACAACTTCATCGAGCTGATCGTCGGCGATAGCCACATCAATTTTTACTTTCGGCAGGAAGTTGACGCTGTATTCCGCGCCACGATAAAGCTCTGCATGACCCTTCTGACGACCGAAGCCTTTCACTTCCGTCACCGTTAAGCCCTGAATGCCAATGGAAGACAGCGCTTCGCGAACGTCTTCGAGTTTGAATGGTTTAATTACCACGGTAACCAGCTTCATAGATCCCCTCCAGTCAGAATTCGGTAATGGCTACGAACACGTAAGAGGTAAAGCAAGGGTCATGCCAGAAATGAAAACCACCCTGCTCTGCGGTAAAAATCAGGGTTTATGGCGGCAAGATGGTGGGCGTTAAAAGAAAAACGCACCATGCGGGTGCATGATGCGTGTCACAACAGCAATCTGTTAGAAAAATGCCTGACGGTGGTGCATTACACGGTCAACGCATCATCCTGGGCGCTGGCCGCCAGCTCTTCACCGGCCAGCTGTAGCTGATACATCTGCCAGTAACGCCCTTTGGCTTCAAGCAGTTGCTGGTGAGTCCCCTGCTCGACGGCCTGTCCACGGTGAAGCACCATAATGGTATCCGCTTCCACGATGGTCGACAGACGGTGAGCGATCACCACCAGCGTCGTGTGCTGACGCACGGCGGCCAGCGCATGTTGAATCGCACGCTCGGTGCCGGAGTCAATATTCGCGGTGGCTTCGTCCAGGATCAGCACCTGCGGGGTCTCAACCAGCACGCGGGCCAGCGCCAGCAGCTGCTTCTGCCCGACCGACAGGTTGTTACCCTGCTCACCCAGATGGGTATAGATACCCTCACTCATCCCTCGCGCCAGCTCGGCCAGCTGTACGGTTTCCAGCACCTGCCAGACCTGTGCTTCACTGATATCGCGCCCCAGCGTGACGTTGGCAAAGAAGGAGTCGGCCAGCACCACCGGATCCTGTTGCACCACGGCGATGCCCTGTCTCAGCACCTGATGACTCAGGCTTTGTAGCGGGCGACCGCCAAGGCGTATTTCACCGGAGTTTGGCGGGTAATAGCCCATCAGCAGGCTGGCAAGCGTACTTTTTCCGCTACCGGTGTGCCCCACAAGCGCCACAAAGCTGCGTGCTGGAATCGATAACGAAATGTTTTGCAGCACCAGTTTGTCATCGCGATAGGCAAATGAAACATCGTCGATATCAATATCGCCGCGCACCAGCGGTGCCATATCCTTTCCGTACTGCTGGCGCGGGCGATCCATCAGTTCAAATACGCGCTCACCGGCCACCACTGCCTGCTGTAACATCGACTGCTGAGTGGTGAGTTCAATCAGCGGCTCGTTCAGGCGCCCCAGATAGCTGATAAACGCGTACAGTACACCGACCTCAATGGAGCCCTGCGCGCTAAAGCCAAATAGCATCAGCAGGCCGCACAGCACCAGCGAAGAGAACAGGCTCAGCAGCGGACGCAACAGGAAGCCGTCCAGACGCAGCGTTTGCATACGCGCCAGATAGTGTGAGCGGCTCACGTCGCCAATCCGCTCACCAAAGCGCACCTGCTGACGGAACTGCTGAATCACGCTCATGCCGTTGATGACTTCGTTGAAGCCATCGTTAATATCCGCCAGATAGGCGCGAACGCGGCGCACGATAGGCGTGCTGTAGCGCTGATAAATCACCATCACGATCATCACCGCAGGGAAGATAGCGATCGCCACCAGCGCCATGCGCCAGTCGAGGCTGAACATCGCCACCAGCATTGCGCCGATCAGTGCAGCACTGCGCAGTACTGTCGCCACCACCGTCACGTACAGATCGCGGATCACTTCCGTATCGTTGGTGACGCGGGAGATAAGCTGGCCTACCGGCTGGGTGTCAAACTCGCTCAGCGGCTGGCGCAGCGCGGCGTCCATCACATCACTACGCAGCTGTTGCACCACGCCGACCGCCGCGCGGTTAAACAGCAGCGACTGACTGTAGTGCAGTGAAGCAGCCAGCAGTTGCAGCCCGATATAAGCAGCCGCCAGCCCGGCGACCGTCCCCAGCGGCAGACGATTTTTCGCCACCATATTGTCGATAAAGTAACTTATCAGCAGCGGTCCGCTCACTTCGGCGGCGGCGGCCACCCACAGCATGACCACCGCAATCGACAGCGGTTTACGCCACGGCGAGCCGTAGGCCAGCAGGCGCTTCAGGGTTGGCCACAGTTGCCCAAAACTACGCATCGGCCACCTCCGACTTATCTTCTTCCGGCACGTCGTTCAGCGCGGCCTCCAGCTGTTGATAACGATGCATATCGCGGTACCAGCCCTGCTCTGCGGCCAGCTGGTCATGCTGACCGCGCTGGGCAATATGCCCGTGCTGCATCACAATAATTTCGCTGGCGTCCGACAGCGCCGAGAGACGGTGCGCGCTGATAATCACCGTGCGGCCTTCCCCCCACTGGCGCAGGTTGTGCAGAATCTGATGCTCGGTGCGGCCATCAACCGCCGACAATGCATCGTCGAGGATCAGAATTTCCGCCTCCAGCAGCAGCGCACGTGCAATGGAAATACGCTGCTTCTGCCCGCCGGAGAGCATCACGCCGCGCTCGCCGACTTCGGTATCGTAACCCTGTGGCAGGCGCAGAATGTCCTCGTGCACGCAGGCCAGCCGCGCCGCATGCTCAATCTCTTCCTGCGTCGCGCTCGGATGGCCGAGCGCAATATTGCTGGCAACCGTGTCAGAGAAGAGGAACGGTGTCTGGCTGACCACTGCCAGGCGGCTGCGCCAGCCATCCAGCTGCAATTGACGCAGGGGAATGTCGTGGAAGCGGATCTCACCTTCATCAACGTCAAAATGGCGCTGAATAAGCGACAGGATAGTGGATTTCCCCGACCCTGTTGGCCCGCAAATGCCGAGCATATGGCCCGGTTTCAGGGTCACATTGACGTCGCAGAGGGTTGGCTTGTCGGTTTGCGGGTAACTAAAACGTCCAATCGCCAGTTCCAGCGTACCGCGCCCGTCGGGTACCGGCTGTGTGCCGTCGTCAACCACCGGCGCTTCCGCCAGCAGGGTACGAATGCGGCTGTAGGCGGCGCTGCCACGCTCGACGATGTTGAACATCCAGGCCAGCGCTAGCATGGGCCAGATCATCAGCCCAAGGTACATCATAAAGCTGGTGAGCTGGCCGAGGGTCAGCTCGCCCTGCATCACCATCCAGCTGCCACCGGCAATCGCCAGCAGATTGGCCATCCCTATGGCGATGTAAATCGTCGGGTCAAAGCGGGCATCGATGCGCGCCACGCGCATGTTTTTCACCCCTGTGTCAGCCGCATCGGCGGCAAACTGGGCGGACTGCCGGTCCTCAAGGCCGAAGGCTTTGATCATGCGGATGCTGGTCAGGCTCTCCTGAGTTCGGTCGTTAAGGCTTGAGAACGCCGCCTGGGCTACTTTGAAGCGCTCATGCAGCAGATCGCCGTAGCGTTTGATCACCAACGCCATGATGGGCATCGGCAGTAGCGCCAACAGAGTTAACTGCCAGCTAAGCTGGGTGGACATCACAATCAGCACCGCGCAGCCCATCACCAATGAGTCCACCAGCGTCAGCACCCCCTCCCCGGCGGCAAACACCACGCGGTCTACGTCGTTGGTGGCGCGGGCCATCAGGTCGCCGGTGCGGTGACGTAAATAAAATTCCGGATGCTGGCGGCTTAACTGCCGGTAGAAATCTTCTCGCAGTTCTACCGCTAACTGATAGGAGGCACCGAACAGCAATACGCGCCAGACGTAGCGCAGCAGGTAGACCACCACGGCAATCAGTACCATGGTGCCGAGCCACATCATCACCTTCCCGGTGGTGAAGTGGTGTTGTGTCACGCCATCCACCACGATCCCGACCACTTTAGGCGGAATGAGCTGGAGTATGGCGATGATAATCAGCAAGGCGACAGCGCCGAGATAGCGCCGCCATTCCCGGCGGAAGTACCAACTTAGTTGAGCAAATAATCGCACGCGGTAAAATCCTGAACGTCGATTCTCTTCGTCCTGCGCTGCCGCCCTGGCAGCTCGATGGGCAAAGAGAAAATCCCAGAAAAAGTATTATTCGATGGGGAGAGCAGTGGTGTATTTAATCTGTTCCATCGCAAAGCTTGAGGTAACATCCGACAGTCCAGGGACGCGGTTCACCAGGCTTTTATAAAAATCATCGTAGCGTTTCATGTCCGCCACCTGGACGCGCATCAGGTAGTCATACTCCCCTGCCATGCGCCAGAAGCCCAACACTTCGGGCATTTGCGTCACTTCGCTCACAAAAAGGCTGTACCAATCGCTGCTGTGGTGCTGGGTCTTTATCAGCACAAACGCCGTTAACCCAAGCCCAAGCTTTTCCGCATCCAGTAAGGCGACACGGCCAAGCAGTATACCGTCATCTTCCAGACGTTTTAGTCGTTTCCAGCACGGTGTGGTGGTCAGATTAACGGCATCTGCTAACGCCTGCAAAGAGAGCGTGCAGTCATTTTGTAGTAGGGCCAGCAGCTTTCGGTCAATTTTATCTAACATTTCGGTCACCGGGAGAAAAATTTTCTCTCTTAATTCTATTTTAAAGGTCAGATGGCAACAAATTTTTCTGCACTTTTCGCTAAGCTGGGCACAAAATGACAAACGGAAAATAATGATGAACAGCACCTGGGTCAAACACGCCATCAGCGAAATTAACGCCGACTACCAACGCAGCGCCGACACGCATTTAATCCGCCTGCCGCTACCGGCTTTTCCCGGCATTCAGCTCTACCTGAAAGATGAAAGCACGCACCCGACCGGCAGCCTCAAGCACCGTCTGGCGCGTTCACTGTTCCTTTACGGACTGTGCAACGGCTGGATCAAAGAAGGCACCACCATTATTGAATCGTCGTCCGGTTCAACGGCGGTTTCCGAAGCCTACTTCGCCCGCCTGCTCGGCCTGCCGTTTATCGCGGTAATGCCTTCCTGCACGGCGAAACGTAAGGTAGAACAGATTGAGTTTTACGGCGGCCGCTGCCACTTCGTCGAGAGCGCGTGTGAAATCTATGCCGCTTCGGAAACCCTGGCCCGCGAGCTGAACGGCCACTATATGGATCAGTTCACCTACGCCGAACGCGCCACCGACTGGCGCGGCAACAACAACATTGCCGACAGCATTTTCCGTCAGATGTCGCACGAACCCAACCCGGTACCAACGTGGATAGTGATGAGCGCAGGCACCGGCGGCACTTCTGCCACCATTGGCCGCTACATTCGCTGTCAGGGCTATGAAACCCAACTGATGGTGGTCGACCCGGAGAACTCCGTGTTTATGGACTACTGGCAGCACCGCGATGTGAATCTTCGCGGCAGCGTCGGCAGTAAAATTGAAGGTATTGGCCGTCCGCGCGTCGAGCCGTCGTTTATTCCTGATGTGGTTGATAGCATGCTGCGAGTGCCGGATGCCGCAAGCGTCGCCACCGCTCAGTGGCTGGAAACGCAGCTTGGCCGTAAGGTTGGCGCGTCTACCGGGACGAATATGTGGGGCGCGCTGCAGTTAGCCACACAGATGCGCGATGAAGGGAAAACCGGCTCGATCGTGACGCTGCTGTGCGACAGCGGTGAGCGCTACCTCGACACCTACTACAACCCAGAATGGGTGGCGAATAACATCGGCGACACGGCGCCGTGGCTGCAGGCTATTAACACCATGATTGGGAAATAAAAAAAGCCAGGCATCAACTGAGCCTGGCTTGCTGGAAGGTCTCTCTATTCGGGGGAATAAGGAAGATTAGGTGTATCCAGCCAATGCGTTAAATAGTGAGAAACCGCCTGGTTTTTGCAGTTTCCGATAATCGGTAGATGGGGGAGCGCCGCTTTAAGCTGCCCCATGGCATTCCCCATGATCACGCCGCGCCCCACGAGCCCCAGCATTTCACGGTCATTCATCGCATCGCCAAAGGCCATGCACTCATCCATACCCACGCCCAGATGACGACTCAGCACCGACAGCGCCGTGCCTTTATTGCTGCCGAGCGGCAACACTTCCAGGCAGTCGACGGCGGAGAAACAGATATCTGCGCGCTTATCGAATGCCTCAACTAATTGGATCCGCAGACGACTGAGATCGTCGTGATCGCCGCAGAAGCAAATCTTTGTCACCTGATGCGCCGGCATCATGCGCAGGTCGCGAAGCTGATAGCGGAAACCGCTATACACGTGCGCCTTTAACATCTCCGGGATTTCACGCCCGGTAAACCAACCGCCGTCGTTAAAAACATGGACGCTGGCCTGCGTATCCCAACGGGTGTGCAGCACCTCTTCCGCTACGTCCGGGGAGAGATCGCTACGGTGCAGCACTTCGCCCTGCTGGGTATGAATACGCGTACCGTTGCCGGTTATCAGAAAGGCATTCAGCGACAGTTTCTCCACCAGCGGGCGCATTTCCAGCACGTGACGACCGGTGGCAAAGGTCAGCGTGATGTTCCGTTCGCGCAGGCGCTTCAGTACCGCCACGGTTCTCTCGCCTAAACGATGGTCTGGCATCAAAAGGGTGCCATCCATATCAAATGCTGCCAGTCTTGCCATCTTTTATCCCGCCTGTGATCGCTCTCTCTTGCCATCCAGTATCTGCTGGGATATACGGAAGTAATACTGAATAGTTAATATTTATTGTTCCGGGTTTCTATGCGCCAGTTGAACCGTTTAAATCAGTTCCAGCGTCTGTGGCTGCCGTCGCAGGGAGAAGATCAGCAGGTCACCATCGCTGAGCTGGCCGCCCGCTGTTTTTGCAGCGAGCGACACGTACGTACCCTGCTGCGTCAGGCGCAAGAGGCGGGCTGGCTGAGCTGGCAAGCGCAGTCCGGGCGCGGCAAGCGCGGGCGGCTACGGTTTCATACCGCGCCAGAAACGCTGCGCAATGAGATGATGGAAACCGCACTGAACCGCGGCGAGCAGCATAACGCGCTGGAGCTGGCGCAGATTGCCCCGGTTGAGCTGAGGGCGCTGCTGCACCCGTTTCTCGGTGGCCAGTGGCAAAACAATACGCCGACACTGCGTATTCCTTACTACCGTCCGCTGGAGCCACTGCATCCTGGCTTCCTGGCCGGTCGCGCCGAGCAGCACCTTGCCGGGCAGATTTACTCCGGCCTGACTCGCTTTAACCATGAAGCCTCACAGCCGCAGGGCGACCTGGCGCACCACTGGTCGGTATCCGACGATGGGTTGTGCTGGCAGTTTTATATTCGTTCGACCCTGCACTGGCACAACGGCGATGCCGTGGAGACCGAGCAGCTTCGTCGACGATTGCTGATGCTGCTGGAACTGCCCGAACTGGCGAAGCTCTTTTCCAGCGTAAAAGCCATTACGCAAACGCATCCGCAGTGCCTGACCTTCACGCTGCATCATCCGGATTATTGGCTACCACATCGGCTGGCAAGCTACTGTAGCGTGCTGGCACATCCGGACGAACCGTCGCAGGGCACCGGCCCGTTTATGCTGAAAATTTTTGAGCCCGAACTGGTACGCATTGAGAGCCATCATCGCTATCACCAGAGCCACCCGCTGCTGCAGGCCATTGAATACTGGATCACGCCACAGCTTTTCGAGCAGGGGCTGGGGACCAGCTGTCAGCACCCGGTGCAGATTGCCATTGGCAAACCAGAGGAGCTTGGCGAACTCAGGTTGGTCAGCCACAGCATCAGCCTGGGATTCTGCTATCTGGCACTGCGCCAGAGCCCGCGCCTGAGCAGCGCACAGGCGCAGCGGGTCATCGGGCTGATTCACCGCTCCGGCCTGCTGCAAAGCCTACCGTTGGGGGAAAACCTGATTACCCCCAGCGAAGAGATGCTGCCCGGCTGGGATATCCCGCTACCGAAAGATGCGCCCGATGTTGCCCTACCGCCCCACCTGACGCTTCTCTACCATTTGCCGGTAGAACTGCACACCATGGCCGAAGAGCTAAAAACAGCCCTGGCGAAACTGGGCTGCGAGCTGACGGTGATTTTTTATGATGCTAAAAGCTGGACCGGCTGTCCAAGCCTGCCACAGGCCGACCTGTTTATGGGCGACCGCCTGATTGGCGAGATGCCGGAGTACGCGCTGGAGCAGTGGCTGCGCTGTGATGCATTATGGCCCGCGCTGTTTACCGAACAGCAGGCCAGCCGCGTTCGCCAGGCATTAGATGACGCTCAGGCGCTAGCGAACGATGCTCAGCGAATCGCCGCGCTGAAGCACATCTTTACTCGCCTGATGAGTGAAGCGATGCTGACACCGCTATTTAACTATCAGTATCAGGTCAGCGCGCCGCCGGGAGTCAACGGCATTCGCCTGAATGCCCGCGGCTGGTTTGACTTTTCTGCTGCCTGGCTGCCGCCAACAACGCGGTGAAGAAGCTGGTCGCCACGGCGTGCAGGCGTTACCATAGCGGCTTTTAGAGTCACTGACAGGAAAAGCCATGAAACGTGCCGTTGTCGTCTTTAGCGGTGGACAAGATTCCACAACATGCCTGGTGCAGGCGCTGCATCAATATGATGAAGTTCACTGCGTCACGTTTGATTATGGCCAGCGCCATCGCGCTGAAATTGACGTCGCCCGTGAACTGGCCTTAACTCTGGGCGCGCGCGCGCACAAGGTGCTGGACGTTACCCTGCTCAATGAACTGGCGGTCAGCAGCCTGACCCGCGATAGCATTCCCGTACCGGACTACGAACCGGATGCCAACGGTATTCCGAATACCTTTGTGCCGGGGCGCAATATTCTGTTCCTGACGCTGGCGTCCATTTATGCCTACCAGGTGAAGGCAGAAGCCGTCATCACCGGCGTCTGCGAGACTGACTTCTCCGGGTATCCGGACTGTCGTGACGAGTTCGTGAAGGCGCTGAACCATGCGGTTAGCCTGGGCATGGCAAAAGATATTCGCTTTGAAACGCCGCTGATGTGGCTCGATAAAGCGCAAACCTGGGCGCTAGCGGACTACTGGGGCAAGCTGGAACTGGTGCGTACCGAAACGCTCACCTGCTACAACGGCATCAAGGGCAATGGTTGCGGTCACTGCGCGGCCTGTAACCTGCGCGCAAATGGGCTGAATCATTATCTGGCGGATAAGCCAGGGGTGATGGCGGCAATGAAGCAGAAAACCGGGCTGAAATAGGTCTGGAGACGTTCCCGGGGTCGCTTGCGCTCGCCCGGGCCACCTAACCCGGGCAAGGCGTTTACACCGCCCCCGGGACAGGCTCATTACTCAACCATCGCTTCCAGATGCTCCCGCAACTCCCCTTCCAGCGCCAGCGCCTTCTGCGTTTTTAAGTCGATACAGACGAAGGTAATCAGCGCGTCGGCAACCACCTGCCCTTCAGGCTCCAGTGTGACCACCTGGCTTAATACGCCGCTTTTACCGTTCAACTGCTGCACCTTGCTGGTCACCGTCAGCAGGTCACCCAGCACCGCCGGGCGACGGTAGTTAATATTGATGTTCACCACCACAAAGGCGATGTGGTTCGCGCTCATCCACTGGAACCCCGCGCTACTCTCCAGCCCATCCCAGCGGGCCTCTTCGAGAAACTCCAGATAGCGAGCGTTGTTAACGTGCTGATAGACGTCCAGGTGATAACCGCGAACTTTGATTTGTGTCTGCATAGCGCCATAGCCTTATTATTTTGTTTTTACATAGAGTCAGAGGTCACACCACTGGTATGACCTCTTTAGTCTGGCAAATTTTCAGACGAGTGCAAATACCTGATGCAAATTAAAGCGTGAGGTGCGCCAGATTACGCTCAACGAGCGAGCTACCCATTCCCGGCACCTGTTTGAGATCGTCGACCGTTTTGAACGGTCCGTACTCTTCACGGTAGCTAACGATGGCCTGCGCCTTTTTCAACCCTACGCCGTTCATCGCCTGTGCCAGTGCTTCAGCCGACGCGGTATTGATGCTAACCCTGGTCCCTTCATCCTCCGCCGCTTTAGCGCCAGGGACAGCTTTCACCTGTTCTCCAGTATCTGCACTGGTTTTTACCTGTGCCGCCGGCGTTTTCGCCGCAGCAGGCGCTGCCGCCTGAACGCTAAAGCTCATCCCCGCACACGCCAGTACCGCAGCCATAACAGACATTTTGATTCCACGTTTCATCTTGATTTCTCCTTATTGATTGATAGCGAAAGCACCATAGCGGTTAGCGCGCAACGGTTCAAAAGGCAGATTTCAAATGTGGAAAAGGCCGCGAAAGCGGCCTTTGAGGTGTACATCGCATTACAAAATTATGCGAAGCGAATTCCGATTATTGCTGCTGATCGATGATGTCGCCGAGCTTAATCTTCGCGGATTTACGCAGGTTGTTCATCATCGCTTCGAAGGCGATTTGCGCGTTGTTCTGGGTAATACCCTGAACCATCGCTTTCTTCTGCGCTTCCGGCATTTCGCCGGCTTTCACTTCGTCCAGCGCCAGCAGAACCACGTTACCCTGCATATCGTTGCCGATACCGTAGCTTGGTTTGTCTTTCTGCGGCAGCGGCAGTGCGAAGGCAGCCTGGCTCAGCGGATCCTGACCGGCACGGCTCAGGGTTTTGCTGGCGCTAAAGGTCAGGCCTGCAGCTTTCATCGCGTCGTCGCCTTTACCGTCTTTCAGCGCCACCAGCAGTTTTTCAGCGTCCAGTTTGGCCTGCTGTTCTGCTTTGTTGTGCTTAACGATATCGGTCACCTGCGCTTTCACTTCCGCCAGCGGTTTCACCGCTTCGGCTTTGTGCTCGCTCACGCGAATGACGAAGGCACGGTCGCCGTCAACGGTGATGATGTCAGAGTTGCTGCCCGGCATGCCGTTCTCGCCAACCAGACCACCGTTGAAGATAGCCTCAGATACCGGCTTGAAGTTCAGCTCGGCCGGCAGGCTGTTACGGTCAAACCAACCGGTCTCAACCGCTTTCACACCAGCCGCCTGCTCTGCACCCGCCAGAGAGTCGTTGTCGTTGCTCGCCGCGTCGCTCACTTTCTGCTGCAGTGCATAGTAAGCGTCGAGCGATTTTTCCTGCTTCACTTTGTCCGCAATCTCTTTGCGCACGTCAGCCAGCGGTTTCACCTGTGCTGCCTGTACGTCGTCAAGACGCGCGACCAGGAAGCCCACGGAGGATTTGATCACGCCAGACAGCTGGCCTTTTTCTTTCAGGCCGGCATTTTTCAGTTCGTCAGGCGTGGTAGAGGCTTCCAGCCAGCCCATATCGCCGCCGTTACGTGCGGAGATGATGTCAGCAGATTTCTCTTTTGCCAGTGCAGCGAAGTCTGCACCTTTGTTCAGGGCATCCAGTACCGCTTTCGCATCCGCTTCAGTTTTGGTCTGAATTACGCTGTAACGGTCACGCTGCGGCTGAGTGAACTGATCCTGATGCTGGTCGTAGTAAGACTGAATTTCGTCGTCAGAAACAGGCTCGCTCATGGAGGTAGCGTCCAGCTTGATGTAGCTCACGCGGAACTGCTCCGGCGCCACAAACTGGCTCTTGTTCTGCTCGTAGTAGCCAGAAACTTCCTGATCGGAAACCTGCTGCTTTGCCGCCAGCGCATTCACGTCGATCGTCGCTTCGCGAACCAAACGCTGCTGTGCAACCAGCTCGGCCAGCTGGTCAGTTTCACCCGGCAGCATAAAGTCGGTACCGGCAACGGCGTTAATCAGCTGTTGGGTCGTCAGTTGGTTACGCAGCGCCTGCGCGTACTGATCCGCCGACATGCCCATCTGATTCACCAGCGCGTTGTAGCGGGTGTTATCAAATTTGCCGTCGGTCTGGAAAGCTGGGGTGGCGAAAATCGCTTTACGCACCTGCTCGTCGCTGATGCCAAGCCCTAAGGTCTTCGCGTACTGATCCAGAAGCGATTCGTCAATAAGGCGGTTCAACACCTGCTGACGCATCGTTTTGATGTAGTTTTCGTTGGCCGCCAGCTCTGAGTACTGGTCGCCAAGCTGCTGCTGCATGCGGTTACGCTCGCTAGCAACGGCATTTTCAAACTGGCCGCGGCCAATTTCCTGGCCATTCACTTTTGCGGCAAAATTATTGTTACCGCCGATCAGGTAACCACTCACGCCGGTCAAAATGAACGACACGATAATGAGCCCGAAAATGACTTTGATCACGACGCTGTTGGCTGCCGTGCGTAAATTGTCCATCATGGTGTAACAACACTCCGCTGTAGGTGACAAATACCTCGTGCAGCATAGCACGTGTGGCCGCTATTTTGACAAGAAACCGGGGCGCTTGTCAGCATGACACCGAATATAAACGCTTAAAAGTACACAATAAGCCATAAAAAAAGGCACATCAGATGATGCGCCCTTGTACTGTGCCACATTCCCTACGCGGGAAAGCGATCAGTTTACCGCGTCTTTCAGTGCTTTACCTGCACGGAACGCTGGTACTTTAGCAGCGGCGATAGTGATCTCTTTACCGGTCTGAGGGTTACGGCCAGTACGGGCAGCACGCTCTTTAACAGCAAAGGTACCAAAACCTACCAGTGCAACATCATCCCCGGCCTGCAGAGATTCAGTAACAGAAGCAATTAAAGCATCTAACGCACGTCCAGCTGCAGCTTTGGAGATATCCGCGCCAGCAGCAATTTTGTCAATCAGTTGAGATTTATTCACTGTTCTCTTCCTCTCTTTATTATTTATATCGCACCTGAATCCTTCACGGTGCAATCGCGGAGCAGTTATATCAGGACTCCCATGCCCTTACAACACCCGTCGTCATCGACACACCTGCCAGCCGTCTAAATTAGCGAGACAAAAAAAGGCTGGCAAGTCAGTTTACGCTTGCCAGCCTTGTTTTTATTAACGCTCTTTGCGCGAGGTCACTATTTTGCGCTTACAACCTGCATGCCAGACGGCTCATTTTGCAGCGCCAGCGCCAGAACTTCCTCGATGCGCTTAACCGGATGAATCTCCAGATCGGCCAGAACGTTGTCCGGAATCTCTTCCAGATCGCGTTTGTTCTCATCAGGAATCAGAACAGTCTTAATGCCACCGCGGTGTGCCGCAAGCAGTTTTTCCTTCAGACCGCCGATTGGCAGCACCAGGCCACGCAGGGTAATTTCCCCTGTCATTGCCACGTCTGCACGCACCGGGTTACCGGTCAGGCAGGAAACCAGCGCGGTACACATCGCGATACCAGCACTTGGACCATCTTTCGGCGTAGCCCCTTCCGGTACGTGAACGTGAATGTCGCGTTTTTCGTAGAAATCAGGGTTGATGCCCAGTTTTTCTGCGCGCGCGCGCACCACGGTCAGCGCTGCCTGAATGGACTCCTGCATCACTTCACCCAAGGAACCGGTGTAGGTCAGCTTGCCTTTACCCGGTACACAGGCGGTTTCGATGGTCAGCAGATCGCCGCCCACTTCCGTCCACGCCAGGCCGGTGACCTGACCCACGCGGTTTTCTTCATCCGCGCGACCGTAGTCGAAGCGCTGAATGCCGAGATAGTCGTGCAGGTTATCGCCGTTAATATCGATGTGCTTCAGCTCTTTATCCAGCAACAGCTGTTTAACCGCTTTACGGCACAGTTTCGAGATTTCACGTTCCAGGCTACGAACGCCCGCTTCACGGGTGTAGTAACGGATGATGCCAACAATCGCACTATCGTCTACCGTCAGCTCGCCTTTTTTCAGGGCGTTACGTTCGATCTGCTTCGGCAGCAGGTGACGTTTAGCAATGTTCAGCTTCTCGTCTTCGGTATAACCGGAAAGACGGATCACTTCCATACGATCCAGCAGCGGCGCTGGAATGTTCATGGAGTTCGAGGTCGCCACGAACATGACGTCGCTGAGATCGTAATCCACTTCCAGGTAGTGATCGCTGAACGCTACGTTCTGTTCTGGATCAAGCACTTCCAGCAGAGCGGAGGCCGGGTCACCGCGCATGTCCGAAGACATTTTGTCGATTTCATCGAGCAGGAACAGCGGGTTTTTAACGCCCACTTTGGCCATTTTCTGGATCAGTTTACCCGGCATAGAGCCGATGTAAGTACGACGGTGACCGCGGATTTCCGCTTCGTCACGCACGCCGCCCAGCGCCATACGAACGTATTTACGCCCGGTCGCTTGAGCAATGGACTGACCCAGAGAGGTTTTACCCACACCAGGAGGCCCTACCAGGCACAGGATTGGCCCTTTCAGCTTGTTCACACGGCTTTGAACCGCAAGATACTCAAGAATACGGTCTTTGACGCGCTCGAGGCCGTAATGGTCGGTATCGAGGATTTCTTGCGCCTGGCGAAGGTCTTTTTTAACCTTGCTGCGCGTATTCCACGGCACCTGCACCATCCAGTCGATATAACCGCGAACCACGGTAGCTTCTGCTGACATCGGCGACATCATTTTCAGCTTTTGCAGTTCGGCTTCGGTTTTCTCTTTCGCCTCTTTCGGCATTTTCGCCGCGTCGATCTTACGCTTCAGCGCTTCATTTTCGTCAGGAACTTCGTCCATCTCGCCGAGTTCTTTCTGAATGGCTTTCATTTGCTCATTCAGATAGTACTCACGCTGAGATTTTTCCATCTGCTTTTTCACGCGGTTGCGAATACGCTTCTCAACCTGCAGCAGATCGATTTCTGACTCCATCATCGCCATCAGATATTCCAGGCGCTCGTTGATGTCGGACATCTCGAGAACGGACTGTTTATCTGCCAGCTTCAGCGGCATGTGGGCCGCGATGGTATCCGCCAGGCGTGCAGGGTCGTCGATGCTGTTCAACGACGTCAGCACTTCTGGTGGGATTTTTTTGTTCAGCTTGATATAGCCTTCAAACTGACCGATTGCGGTGCGTACCAGCACTTCCTGCTCGCGCTCTTCAATGGCCGGCGATTCCAGGTACTCTGCTTTCGCGGAGAAGTGTTCGCCGTTATCAGAGAGCGTAGAGATACGCGCACGCTGCAGCCCTTCGACCAGTACTTTGACCGTACCGTCAGGCAGCTTCAGCATTTGTAAAATAGAGGCCACGGTCCCGACGGTGAAAAGATCGTTTACACCCGGCTCATCCGTTGAAGCATCTTTCTGCGCGACCAGCATGATTTTTTTATCATGATCCATGGCCGCTTCCAGACAACGGATAGATTTTTCCCGCCCTACAAATAAGGGGATGACCATGTGCGGATAAACCACCACATCGCGCAACGGCAATACGGGGATTTCAATGCGTTCAGAACGCTCAGGATTCATAGAGCTCTCTCTTAGTTTAGTGTCCGCCAGGTAAACTGGTCATGCGACTGTGCTTCACACAACCATTAACATGTAACCAGTATATGGGGATGTATTCCACACATTCAACGCCATGAATACGGAAAAATAAAAGGGGAGATAAAATCCCCCCTTTTTGATTAACTGATTGTATGAACTGGTGAATTATTCGCCAGATGCCTGCTGCGCTTCCGGCTTGCCGTAAATCAGCAGCGGTTCGCTTTGACCAGCAATCACCGACTCGTCGATAACCACTTTTTCGACGTCTTCCATAGAAGGCAGATCGTACATGGTTTCGAGCAACGCGGCTTCTACGATGGAACGCAGACCACGAGCACCGGTTTTACGCGCCATCGCTTTCTTGGCGATAGCGTCCAGCGCTTCGTCACGGAATTCCAGATCCACGCCTTCGAGGTTAAACAGCGCCTGATACTGCTTGGTCAGGGCGTTTTTCGGCTCTTTGAGGATCTGAATCAGCGCTTCTTCGCTCAGCTCAGTCAGCGTTGCAACCACTGGCAGACGGCCGATGAACTCAGGGATCAGACCAAATTTGATCAGATCTTCTGGTTCAACCTGGGTCAGCAGTTCGCCTTCGCTGGCTTTGTCAGATTTTGCTTTTACCGTTGCGCCAAAACCAATGCCAGAGCCAGTTTCAACACGGTTAGCAATCACTTTATCCAGACCAGCAAATGCACCACCGCAGATAAACAGGATCTTCGAGGTATCAACCTGCAGGAACTCCTGCTGCGGATGCTTACGACCACCCTGCGGCGGAACGGCCGCTACGGTACCTTCAATCAGCTTCAGCAGCGCCTGCTGCACGCCTTCGCCGGACACGTCACGAGTAATCGACGGGTTGTCAGACTTACGAGAAATCTTGTCGATTTCATCGATGTAAACAATACCGCGCTGGGCTTTCTGTACGTCGTAGTCGCACTTCTGCAGCAGCTTTTGAATAATGTTTTCAACGTCTTCACCCACGTAACCTGCTTCGGTCAGGGTGGTTGCATCGGCCATGGTGAACGGAACGTCCAGCAGGCGTGCCAGCGTTTCGGCCAGCAGGGTTTTACCGGAACCGGTTGGGCCAATCAGCAAAATGTTACTTTTGCCGAGCTCAACGCCGTTGTTGGTATCACCGTTACGCAGACGTTTGTAGTGGTTGTAGACCGCAACGGCCAGCACCTTTTTCGCCTGTTCCTGACCGATAACGTAGTCATCTAAATGGTGGCGAATTTCGTGTGGCGTCGGCAGAGCACTGCGTTCACGATGCGGCGCCACTTCTTTAATCTCTTCGCGAATGATGTCGTTACATAAGTCGACGCATTCGTCGCAGATATACACGGATGGGCCGGCGATGAGCTTACGCACTTCGTGCTGGCTTTTGCCGCAAAAAGAGCAGTACAACAGTTTGCCCGAGCCATCTTTGCGTTTATCTGTCATGAGTCAAAACCTCTTTTTAAGTTCTTTGTGCCGCATATGACGACGCAAATGCCATTCTTAAGCGCAAGCTGCTACGCAAGCGTTGTGCCGCCCTTAGTATTATATACCGTGCAGCGGCACGTGCCGTCATGACATTAGTTACGTTTGCTCAAAATTGAGTCAACCAGGCCATACTCGACGGCTTCAGAAGCGGACAGGAAGCGGTCACGTTCAGTGTCGCTCTCAATCTGCTCCAGAGATTTGCCAGTATGGTGCGCCATAAGCTCATTCATGCGTCCTTTCACCTTCAGGATCTCACGGGCGTGGATTTCGATATCCGTCGCCTGGCCCTGATAACCGCCCAGCGGCTGGTGAATCATTACGCGGGAGTTTGGTAAGCAGAAGCGCTTACCTTTTGCGCCTGCCGTCAGCAGGAACGCGCCCATCGATGCCGCTTGCCCCATACAGATGGTGCTGACATCCGGCTTGATAAACTGCATGGTGTCATAAATAGACATCCCTGCTGTGATCACGCCGCCTGGGGAGTTGATGTACAGATAAATGTCTTTTTCCGGGTTTTCCGCTTCCAGAAACAGCATTTGCGCCACAATCAGGTTTGCCATGTGGTCTTCGACCTGACCGGTCAGAAAGATTACGCGCTCTTTAAGTAGACGGGAGTAGATATCAAAAGAACGTTCGCCACGTGAGGTCTGTTCAATGACCATCGGCACCAGGGCCATGTGGGGTGCAAAATTATCTCGTTCGCCACTGTATGACATTTCCGTCTCCTGGATAATAAATAAAATAGCCACAGCCTGCTAATTATAGAGATGCGGCGAGTGATTCGTTCCCTCAGTAATGGGTACGATCTTACCCTATTTCAAGCATAACAATATTTTGTTGATACGCTAACACCGAAAAGCCGTTTTATCACGCAAGCTTTGGTTATTGCTGCAATAAAAAAACCCGTCACCAAAAGGCAACGGGTTTTTCTCAAAACCGTAAACCGGTAAGCGAAATTACGCCTGCTGGTTCATCAGTTCATTGAAGGAAGTTGCTTTTTCAGTCACTTTCGCTTTTTCCAGAACCGCTTCAACAGCCTGTTCTTCCAGAGCGACACTGCGCATGTTTTCCATCAGCTCTTTGTTTTTGCTGTAGAATTCAATAACTTCTTTCGGATCTTCGTAGGCGGAAGCCATTTCTTCGATCAGGGTAGCAACGCGTGCTTCGTCAGCTTTCAGCTCGTGGGTACGAATCACTTCGCCCAGCAGCAGGCCAACAACTACGCGGCGTTTCGCCTGCTCTTCAAACAGTTCGCGAGGCAGTTCCATCGCTTGCTGCTGGTTGCCACCGAAACGCTGTGCAGCCTGACGGCGCAGAACGTCGATTTCGCTGTCGATCAGAGCAGCAGGAACGTCGATTTCGTTCGCTTTTACCAGACCTTCGATTGCCTGAGATTTAACACGGTTACGTACCGCGCCTTTCAGTTCGCGTTCCATGTTTTTACGCACTTCAGCGCGCAGGCCTTCAACGGAACCATCTTCAACGCCGAAACGTTTGATGAATTCTGCAGTCAGTTCTGGCAGTTCACGCTCTTCAACTTTCTTCAGGGTAATCGCGAATTTAGCCGCTTTACCTTTCAGGTTTTCAGCGTGGTATTCTTCTGGGAAGGTAACGTCGATAACGAACTCTTCGCCTGCTTTGTGACCTTTGATACCGTCTTCAAAGCCTGGGATCATACGACCCTGGCCCATTGCCAGTACGAAATCAGTCGCTTTGCCGCCTTCGAATTCTTCACCGTCTACAGAGCCGGAGAAGTCAACGGTAACACGGTCTTCAGCGTCAACAACGCCGTCTTTGTCTTTCCAGGTTGCCTGCTGCTTACGCAGAGTGTCCAGCATGCCGTCAACGTCAGCTTCGGTCACTTCAACTACTGGTTTTTCAACTTCGATAGCGTCCAGACCCTGCAGTTCAACTTCTGGGTACACTTCGAATTCTACTGCGTAGGTGAAGTCTTCACCCAGCTTGTATTCACCAGGAACGTAGTTAGGCGCGCCAGCTGGATTGATCTTCTCTTTGATGATCGCGTCAACGAAGTTGCGGCTCATCAGGTCACCCAGAACGTCCTGACGCACGGAAGCGCCATAACGCTGAGCAACAACATTCATCGGTACTTTACCTTTACGGAAACCGTCAATGCGTACTTTTTTCGCTACGTTGACCAGCTCGCTTTTTACAGCGGTCTCGATGCTGTCAGCAGCGATAGTAATCGTTACACGGCGGCCAAGGCCCTGAGTGGTTTCAACTGAAACTTGCATCTTGTTACCTCAAAAAAATCACAGTGCTCGGTCAACTCTACTCCGCAAGCTCGAAAAGCTGGCGTTGCGGACCTGGGATGCTCTCGTAATCAATCACATTCCCTGTCGTCAGAATCATCCCGAAGACATTCCGAAAAATAAGACGCAGCATTATAGCGGCATCACTTTTATGAGTCGAGAACGGTTATCACGCGTTGCTGCGGCATTTTTCACAATTCCCGGCTAATTTTTGTCTGAACGCTGTCAAATGCGCTCAAAATTCAGACAAAACAAAACGGCCCGCAGGCCGTTTTCTCATAATCTGTACGCAACATACTGGAAAAGTTCCGTGTTGCAAATGCCTTTTCTACGCGATAGTACCCGCTCCGCGGCATGGCGGTGAGGTAATGACGGTATCTTGCAAACCTTCCCACTCTTTTCGCGTATAAGTATGCAATGCCAGCGCATGGACGGTGGACGCAAACTCCTCTGTTAACGTTCCGTAGATCATCCGATGACGATTCAGAAAACGTTCCCCGGTAAACTTATCGCTCACCAGCACAACTTTAAAGTGGCTCTCAGAGCCGGCCGGTACGTTGTGGCGGTAGCTTTCGTCTACGACTTCCAGGAAAACAGGTTCAAACGCTGCCCTCAGTTTTTCTTCGATTTGTTCACGCATCATCATGATATTACTCCTCCGACAACGTTAAGATGCCGCCTATCCCTTTAAATGTTAGCCGCTTTTACTGATTCCATTACACGAAGGCAACAAAAAATTAGCGTTCGCGCCCTTTTATTTGTCAAGTAGATGAAGTTAACGTCTTTTACAATCGCTTCTCATCTGAAATCCTGCCGCAGATTGTTCACGCGTGCAGAAAAACACCAACACGATGAAATTACATGCATTGCCTACTTCCCCTGACCGATGGCGATGTTATGATGGCGGGAATTTTCAGTAAACAATGCGTTTGAGACCCCTAACATGTTAAAAAAAATCCTCTTCCCACTGGTAGCACTGTTTATGCTGGCAGGATGCGCAACGCCTCCGACCACGGTTGAAGTGTCACCAAAAATCACCCTGCCTCAGCAGGATCCAAGCCTGATGGGCGTGACCGTTAGCATCACCGGCGCTGACCAGCGTCAGGATCAGGCGCTGGCCAAAGTCACCCGCAACAACCAGCTGGTCACCCTGACCGCTTCCCGCGACCTGCGTTTCCTGATGCAGGAAGTGCTGGAAAAACAGATGACCGCGCGCGGTTATATGATTGGCCCGAACGGTGCGGTAAATCTGCAGATTATCGTTAATCAGCTGTATGCCGACGTTTCCCAGGGTAACGTGCGTTACAACATCTCTACCAAAGCCGACATCGCTATCATCGCGACCGCCGCTAACGGTAATAAGATGACGAAAAACTACCGTTCTAACTACTCCGTTGAAGGCGCATTCCAGGCTTCCAACAAAAACATTTCCGATACCGTTGATAGCGTGCTGGGCGATACCATCGCCGATATGGCACAGGACACCACTATCCACGATTTCATCAAGCAGAACGCTCGCTAATCCCGTCACAGACCCGGCTCAGGCCGGGTCTGAACGTAGAACACTATGTCTGGTCACTATCTCCGCATTTTTCAGCAACCGAAATCAGCCATTCTGCTGATTCTGGGCTTTGCTTCCGGCTTACCGCTCGCCCTGACCTCAGGGACGATGCAGGCGTGGATGACGGTCGAAAATATCGATCTGAAAACCATCGGCTTTTTCTCGCTTGTCGGCCAGGCTTACGTCTTTAAGTTTCTCTGGTCACCGGTCATGGACCGCTACACGCCGCCGTTTTTAGGGCGTCGTCGCGGCTGGCTGTTGACGACACAATGTTTACTGCTTATTGCCATTGCCGCGATGGGCTTCCTTGAGCCCTCCACGCAGCTGCGCTGGATGGCGGCGCTGGCGGTCATCATCGCCTTCTGCTCCGCCTCGCAGGATATCGTTTTCGATGCCTGGAAAACCGACGTGCTTCCAGCGGAAGAGCGCGGTGCGGGTGCGGCGATTAGCGTGCTGGGCTATCGTCTGGGGATGCTGGTTTCCGGCGGTCTGGCGCTATGGCTGGCCGATAAATGGCTGGGCTGGCAGGGCATGTACTGGCTAATGGCGGCGCTGCTAGTGCCGTGCATTATTGCCACGCTGCTGGCCCCCGAACCGAGCGACGTGATTCCGGTTCCGAAAAGCCTTGAGCAAGCGGTGGTACAACCGCTTAAAGATTTCTTCGGCCGTAACAACGCCTGGCTGATTCTGCTGCTCATCGTGATGTATAAGCTCGGTGATGCCTTCGCCATGAGCCTGACCACCACCTTCTTGATCCGCGGCGTCGGGTTTGACGCAGGCCAGGTCGGGATGGTGAATAAAACCCTTGGTCTGTTTGCCACCATTGTCGGCGCACTTTACGGCGGTGTGCTGATGCAGCGCCTGACGCTGTTCCGCGCGCTGCTGATTTTTGGCATTTTGCAGGGTGTGTCGAACGCCGGCTATTGGGCACTTTCGGTCACGGATAAACATATTTATTCGATGGCGGCCGCGGTCTTCTTTGAAAACTTGTGTGGCGGTATGGGCACAGCAGCATTCGTCGCGCTGCTGATGACGCTGTGTAATAAATCGTTTTCCGCCACCCAGTTTGCGCTGCTGTCGGCGTTGTCCGCCGTGGGCCGTGTCTACGTTGGGCCAATTGCCGGTTGGTTTGTCGAAGCGCACGGTTGGCCGACATTCTATCTCTTCTCGGTGATTGCCGCCGTCCCGGGCATTCTGCTGCTGCTTATCTGCCGGCAGACCCTGGAATATACTCAGCAGACCGAGCAATTTATGCCACGTGATAGCTATGCGGGCGCTTACCGATTCGCGCTACGTCTATTGATGCTGGGAGCCTCGCTGCTGGGAGTCTGGCTGGTAATGCTGCTAGCAAATGCTCTGAACCTCACTGCCATTCAGTGGTCCGGAATCGTACTCGAGATAGGCGTCATAATTGCCTTTATCGGCATCATTTACGGCTGTCTACTGGACTACCTTGCTCTGCGTAAAACGCAGTTCCAATAAAATAAGCGGAAAATGTGAAGAGTACGTTGTAATCACGAGACGTAATAATAACTCTTGCATCGTATGTGAAAAAAAATATTTGTGCTTTTGTGCGCTTTAGAATTCTGGAAATTATTGGAACGTCTAAAATGTGCTTTATTTCTTTAACCGATTCAGCACCAGAACAATTAATTTTTCGTTTTTGAATTGTCCATTATTTGATGATTAATTGTTAATTATTTGTATATTTTTGGCAATGGTTATACCAATTGCCATCTTAACCCCTTCCCCATACCCCCTTTCGTTATAACGCCCGCCAGATGGGCTTTCCGCTCGGAAAATAGACACATTTGGCAACATCTGTGACAGGCACGGCAGAACCCGGTAACACATAACTGACAGAGCACCAATGATGTTTACAGTAATGTAACCTTCCCGTAAAATGACCCCACACTTTAAACGCCACCAACACCCCGTGGAATTGAGGTCGTTACATGAGACTCAGGAAATACAATAAAAACTTGGGATGGTTGTCATTAATCGCCAGCACTGTATTACTCAGTGGTTGTGATTCTGCGCTACTTGACCCCAAAGGACAGATTGGACTGGAACAGCGCTCGCTGATTCTGACGGCTTTCGGCCTGATGATGATCGTCGTGATTCCCGCCGTCTTAATGGCCGTTGGTTTCGCCTGGAAGTATCGTGCGAGCAATAAAGATGCGAAGTATAGCCCGAACTGGTCACACTCCAATAAAGTGGAAGCTGTGGTCTGGACCGTGCCAATTCTTATCATCATCTTCCTCGCCGTACTGACCTGGAAAACCACTCACGCTTTAGAACCGAGCAAACCGCTGGCTCATGATGAGAAACCAATCACTATCGAAGTGGTTTCCATGGACTGGAAATGGTTCTTCATCTATCCGGAGCAGGGCATTGCTACCGTTAACGAAATCGCCTTCCCGGCGAACGTTCCAGTGCAGTTCAAAGTGACCTCTAACTCCGTGATGAACTCCTTCTTTATCCCGCGTCTGGGCAGCCAGATTTACGCGATGGCCGGTATGCAGACCAACCTGCATCTGATCGCTAACGAAGCAGGTATCTACGACGGTATCTCTGCGAGTTATAGCGGCCAGGGCTTCTCTGGAATGAAGTTCAAAGCCATTGCTACGCCGGATCGTGCCGCATTCGATCAGTGGGTCGCGAAAGCGAAACAATCTCCGAACACCATGGATAACATGGCCACCTTCGAGAAATTGGCTGCACCGAGCGAATATAACAAGGTGGAGTACTTCTCCAGCGTGAAACCAGATTTGTTTAAAGCAGTGACCAGCAAATTCATGGATCACGGCAAGAGCATGGACATGACCAAACCAGAAGGCGAACACGCATCGCACGAAGGAATGGAAGGCATGGACATGAGCCACGCGGAATCCGCTCACTAAGGGGCCGAGGAAGAATACGATGTTCGGAAAACTGACACTGGATGCAGTGCCCTACCACGAACCCATTATCGTGGTTACGGTGGCTGCCATTATCGTCGGGGGACTCGCTCTCCTGGCGGCCATCACTTACTTTGGTAAGTGGTCCTATCTATGGAACGAGTGGCTGACCTCCGTCGACCACAAAAAACTGGGCATCATGTATGTCATCGTTGCTATCGTCATGCTGCTGCGTGGCTTTGCCGATGCCGTGATGATGCGTAGCCAGCAGGTTCTGGCCTCGGCCGGGGAAGCTGGGTTCCTACCACCGCATCACTACGACCAGATCTTTACCGCCCACGGCGTCATCATGATCTTCTTCGTGGCGATGCCGTTCGTTATCGGTCTGATGAACCTGGTGGTTCCACTGCAGATCGGTGCGCGCGACGTAGCGTTCCCATTCCTGAACAACCTGAGCTTCTGGTTCACCGTTGTCGGTGTGATTCTGGTTAACCTGTCCCTGGGCGTTGGTGAATTTGCTCAGACCGGTTGGCTGGCCTATCCGCCGCTCTCGGGAATTGAGTACAGTCCGGGCGTAGGTGTCGATTACTGGATTTGGGCGCTGCAGCTCTCCGGTATTGGTACCACACTGACCGGTATTAACTTCTTCGTGACCATCATCAAGATGCGTGCACCAGGAATGACGATGTTCAAGATGCCGGTATTTACCTGGGCATCTCTGTGCGCCAACATCCTGATTATCGCCTCCTTCCCAATTCTGACGGTTACCATCGCGCTGCTGACCCTGGATCGCTATCTGGGCACCCATTTCTTTACCAATGATATGGGCGGCAACATGATGATGTACATCAACCTGATTTGGGCCTGGGGTCACCCGGAAGTGTACATTCTGGTTCTGCCAGTCTTCGGTGTGTTCTCTGAAGTTGCAGCAACCTTCTCACGTAAACGCCTGTTCGGTTACACCTCACTGGTGTGGGCGACCGTGTGTATTACCATCCTGTCGTTCATCGTTTGGCTGCACCACTTCTTCACCATGGGTGCGGGCGCGAACGTAAACGCCTTCTTCGGTATTACCACGATGATTATCGCCATCCCTACCGGGGTGAAGATCTTCAACTGGCTGTTCACCATGTATCAGGGTCGCATCGTCTTCAACTCTGCGATGCTGTGGACCATCGGCTTTATCGTGACCTTCTCGGTCGGCGGTATGACCGGCGTTCTGCTGGCAGTGCCGGGCGCGGACTTCGTGCTGCACAACAGCCTGTTCCTGATTGCGCACTTCCATAACGTTATCATCGGCGGCGTAGTATTTGGTTGCTTCGCAGGTCTGACCTACTGGTGGCCGAAAGCCTTTGGCTTCACGCTGAACGAAACCTGGGGCATCCGTGCTTTCTGGTTCTGGATCATCGGCTTCTTCGTCGCATTCATGCCGCTGTACGTGCTGGGCTTCATGGGGATGACCCGTCGCCTGAGCCAGCAGATTGACCCGCAGTTCCACCCAATGCTGGTTGTTGCAGCATGCGGTGCTGCGCTGATTGCCTGCGGTATCCTGTGCCAGCTGATTCAGTTCTACGTCTCTATTCGCGACCGCGAACAGAACCGTGACCTGACCGGTGACCCATGGGGCGGCCGTACGCTGGAGTGGGCAACCTCTTCTCCTCCTCCGTTCTACAACTTTGCCATTGTGCCGCAGATTCACGAACGCGATGCATTCTGGGAAATGAAAGAGAAAGGTGAAGCGTACAAGCAGCCGGCTCACTATGAAGAAATTCATATGCCGAAAAACAGCGGCGCGGGCATTGTGATTGCTGCCTTCGCAACCATCTTTGGTTTCGCCATGATCTGGCATATCTGGTGGTTGGCGATTGTCGGCTTCGCAGGCATCGTGATCACCTGGATTATCAAAAGCTTTGACGAGGACGTGGATTACTACGTGCCGGTTGCAGAAGTCGAAAAACTGGAAAACCAGCATTTCGATGAGATTTCTAAGGCAGGGCTGAAAAATGGCAACTGATACTCTGGCGCATAACGCCCACGCGCACGAACACGGGCACCACGATACAGGGCCGATGAAGATCTTCGGCTTCTGGATCTACCTGATGAGCGACTGCATCATCTTCGCCACCCTGTTCGCTACCTATGCCGTTCTGGTGAACGGCACGGCTGGCGGCCCGGCGGGTAAAGATATCTTCGAACTGCCGTTCGTTCTGGTTGAAACCGCACTGCTGCTGTTCAGCTCCATCACCTACGGCATGGCGGCTATCGCCATGTACAAAAACAACAAGAGCCAGGTTGTTTCCTGGCTCGCCCTGACCTTCCTCTTTGGTGCAGGGTTCATCGCGATGGAAATCTATGAATTCCATCACCTGATTGTTGAAGGTATGGGCCCGGATCGCAGCGGCTTCCTGTCAGCGTTCTTCGCACTGGTAGGGACTCACGGTCTGCACGTCACCTCCGGTCTTATCTGGATGGCCGTGCTGATGGTGCAGATTTCTCGCCGCGGCCTGACCAGCACTAACCGTACTCGTATCCTGTGCCTGAGCCTGTTCTGGCACTTCCTGGACGTAGTGTGGATCTGTGTGTTCTCCGTTGTTTACCTGATGGGGGCAATGTAATGAGTCATTCTAACGATCACAGCGGCGCATCCCACGGCAGCGTGAAGTCGTACATGACAGGTTTCATCCTGTCTATCATCCTGACGGTGATTCCGTTCTGGATGGTGATGACCGGCAGCGCGTCGCATGCGGCGATTCTGGGGACCATTCTGGTCACCGCTGTTGTGCAGATTGTCGTACACCTGGTGTACTTCCTGCACATGAACAGCAAGTCTGACGAAGGCTGGAACCTGACCGCGTTTGTCTTTACCGTGATAATCATTGCCATCGTGGTAGTAGGCTCCATCTGGATTATGTGGAACCTGAACTACAACATGATGGTTCACTAAGAGCGGCGAGTATGTTTAAGCGATACCTGCAAGTAACGAAGCCTGGCATCATTTTTGGCAACCTGATCTCCGTGATCGGCGGTTTCCTGCTGGCCTCCAAAGGTCACATCGACTATCCGCTGTTCGCCTGGACTTTGATCGGCGTGTCTCTGGTGGTCGCCTCGGGTTGTGTTTTCAACAACTACATCGATCGTGACATCGACCGTAAGATGGAACGAACGAAGAACCGAGTGCTGGTTAAGGGACTGATTGCGCCAAAAACGTCACTGGTCTACGCCACTTTGCTGGGTCTCGCTGGCTTCATGCTGCTGTGGTTCGGCGCCAATCCCCTCGCCTGCTGGCTGGGGGTAATGGGGTTCGTGGTTTATGTCGGCGTTTACAGCCTGTACATGAAGCGCCACTCCGTTTACGGCACGCTGATTGGTTCACTCTCCGGCGCTGCGCCGCCGGTGATTGGCTACTGCGCAGTGACCGGTGATTTCGACAGCGGTGCACTGATTCTGCTGGCGATCTTCAGCCTGTGGCAGATGCCTCACTCCTACGCTATCGCGATTTTCCGCTTCAAGGATTATCAGGCAGCGAACATCCCGGTTCTGCCGGTGGTGAAAGGCATTGCAGTGGCAAAAAACCACATCACGCTGTACATCGTGGCCTTTGCTCTGGCCACATTGATGCTCTCCCTGGGCGGCTACGCTGGGTATAAATACCTGGTCGTTGCGGCTGCGGTAAGCGTCTGGTGGCTTGGCATGGCGCTGCGTGGTTACAAAGTGGAAGATGATAAGGTCTGGGCGCGCAAGCTGTTCGGCTTCTCTATCATCGCCATTACCGCGCTCTCTGTGATGATGTCCGTAGACTTTATGGTGCCGAATTCTCAGAATCTGCTGACTTACGTCTGGTAAAGAGACACCGTTTGAAAAAACCTCGCTTCGGCGGGGTTTTTTATTGCCTGAAGAAAAGTGCCCAATATTGATGTTTTCCTAAATAGCGGCGAAGCCAGCGTTTAGGCAGCTCGTTCGAAGGGAAGAGGTATAGAATCGCGGCGGGTGCTTGAGACTGTTTGTCTTGAGCATGATGCGAAAGGCAGATAGACAAAAGCCCCAGATAACATTCAGCGTCCGGCAAGACGCTTAACATTAATCTGAGGCCCCCAATACCAAGCAGTATTAGGTTAGCCTCTTACCGACCTTAGGGTCAAGGAGAAGTAGCCTATGAAACAGAACAAGGTAGTGATTGTTGCCCTGTTAGTCCTCTGTATTACCGTCGTGATGTCGGTACTGGTCACACGCAAAGATCTTTGCGCGGTCCGTATCCGCAGCGGGCATACGGAGGTCGCCGTCTTCACAGCCTACGAATCTGTTAAGTAAGAGACCCGGCGGGGAGTCATCCCCGCCACTCTTGATGTTGCCAGGTATTCTCAACGCACCCAATTTTTCATCTTCCTAGCACTACAGTATTACCTGGGCGCTGTGCCGCAGATCCAGGGACAAACTCGGTCATAGGTCGAACCAATTATTGATACGGCAGATGATTTATGGTCACTGAAAGCGATCGACACCACCCGCCCAATATCGCAGAAAGCCGCCTGACGAGTCCTTGCTCCCAGCGGCTCTGGTGCCACCGGGTTATTGTTTATGTCTCTATTCCGCACAAATGATTCAATAATGTAATATTTGTTAATTAAGCGTCTGTTTACCCTGCTCTCTCCCCGCACTACACTACTCCCAGCTTTTATATAGAGGTGGGAATGAACGATTACAAAATGACGCCAGGTGAGTTACGCGCCACCTGGGGTTTAGGGACCGTATTTTCTTTGCGTATGCTTGGCATGTTTATGGTCCTTCCGGTTCTGACCACATACGGCATGGCATTGCAGGGCGCAAGCGAAGCGCTGATTGGCCTGGCGATTGGTATTTACGGACTGGCGCAGGCCGTTTTTCAAATTCCCTTTGGCCTTATCTCCGATCGCATTGGCCGCAAACCGCTGATTGTCGGCGGGCTGGCAATTTTTGTGATCGGCAGCGTGATTGCGGCAATGTCGGATTCTATCTGGGGCATTATCCTCGGCCGCGCCCTACAGGGCTCTGGCGCGATTGCCGCCGCGGTCATGGCGCTCCTTTCCGACCTGACCCGTGAACAAAACCGCACCAAGGCGATGGCGTTTATCGGCGTCAGCTTTGGCGTCACCTTTGCCATTGCGATGGTGCTGGGCCCGATTATCACCCACAAGCTCGGCCTGCACGCGCTGTTCTGGATGATTGCCGGGCTGGCGACGCTGGGCATCCTGCTCACTCTCTGGGTGGTGCCGGACAGCAAAAACCACGTGCTCAACCGCGAATCAGGGATGGTCAAAGGCTGCTTTAGCAAAGTGCTGATGGAGCCGAAATTGCTGAAGCTGAACTTCGGCATCATGTGCCTGCACATCCTGCTGATGTCGACCTTCGTGGCGCTGCCCGGTCAGCTGGAATCCGCGGGCTTCCCGGCTTCCGAGCACTGGAAAATCTACCTGGTGACCATGGTCGTCTCGTTTATTGCCGTCGTGCCGTTTATTATTTATGCCGAAGTGAAGCGCCGCATGAAGCGCGTGTTCGTGCTGTGCATCGCCCTGCTGCTGATTGCGGAAATCGTGCTGTGGGGTTCCGGTAACTACTTCTGGGAGCTGGTCGCCGGCGTACAGATTTTCTTCCTCGCGTTTAATCTGATGGAAGCGCTGCTGCCTTCGCTTATCAGCAAAGAGGCTCCGGCGGGCTACAAAGGTACGGCGATGGGGATTTACTCCACCAGCCAGTTCCTCGGTGTCGCTATCGGCGGCTCGCTAGGAGGCTGGATTGACGGCCTGTTCGACTCACAAACGGTATTCCTCGCCGGCGCACTACTGGCAACGGTCTGGCTACTGGTTTCGATGACGATGCAGGAGCCGCCGTACGTTAGCAGCCTGCGCGTGCAGATCCCGGATGATGTCGATGCCGACGACGCGCTGCGCGAGCGCCTGCTGGCGACCGAAGGCGTTAAAGAAGTATTGGTGGTGGCGCAGGAGCACTCTGCCTATATCAAGATTGACAGCAAAGTGACGAACCGCTTTGAGGTTGAGCAGGTAATTGCCGCCAGGTGAGACGAAACTGCCCGCAGCAGCGTGCGGGCAGCACTTTCACGGTTAGTCGCGGAAGTTTTTAAACTGGAACGGCTGACCGAGGTCGCCGCCGCGCACCAGCGCCATCGCGGCCTGCAGATCGTCGCGGGATTTCCCGGTTACACGAATCTCTTCGCCCTGAATCTGCGCCTGCACCTTCAGCTTGTTGTCTTTGATAAGCTTAACGATTTTCTTCTGAATCGCGCTTTCAATACCCTGCTTCAACTTCGCTTCCACAAACCAGGTTTTCCCGCTGTGGACGAACTCTTCCGGTACATCAAGAGATGTGCCTTCAATGCCGCGCTTGAGCAGCTTGGCGCGCAGGATATCCAGTAGCTGGTTCACCTGGAAATCGGACTCGCTCAGTACCTTAATGGTCTTATTCGCTTCGTTAAGCTCAATTTTCGCTTCTACGCCGCGAAAATCGAAACGAGATTCAACTTCACGGGCTGCGTTATCCACGCCGTTGCGCGCTTCCTGAAGATCGACTTCAGAGACAATATCGAAAGATGGCATCTTTTCCCCTCCCTTAGTTTCTTTTGCGTTGCATAATACCTGCAACACGGCATAACTCAACTTGTTATCCCCGGAAGCTTAGTTGATAACGCTATACTCATTCGAGTGCTCGCGTGAAGTATGACATACCAGCAGCATCTGGTGTGGTAAGGAGGATGTTTGAAAATTACCGTTTTGGGATGTGGTGCGCTAGGCCAACTCTGGATGACGGCGCTCCATAAAAAAGGATTTGAAGTACAAGGATGGCTACGCGTACCTCAGCCCTACTGTAGCGTCAACGTGATGGAATTGGACGGTAGCGTATTCAACCACTCATTTATCGCCAACGATCCCGACTTCCTGGCGCAGAGCGATCTGCTGCTGGTGACCCTCAAAGCCTGGCAGGTCTCAGACGCGGTCAGAAGCCTGGCGGCGACGCTTCCAGCAGCTACGCCCATTTTGCTGATTCATAACGGTATGGGGACGCTACAGGAGCTTAACGGCCTGCGTCAGCCTATTCTACTGGGGGCAACCACTCAAGCCGCGCGTCGCGATGGCAATATCATTATTCATGTCGCCAACGGCACCACCCACATCGGCCCGGCCAAACGCTACGATGACGACTACAGCCTGCTTGCGGAAACCCTCCAGGAGGTGTTGCCGGACGTTGCCTGGCACGACAATATTCACTCTGCCATGTGGCGTAAGCTCGCCGTAAACTGCGTCATTAATCCGATGACGGCGCTGATGAACTGCCCTAACGGCGAACTTCGTCATCATCAGGATCAGGTGGCGCGTATATGCGATGAAGTGGCAATGACCATGACGCGGGAAGGATTTCATACCTCTCCGGAAAGTCTGTTATTTTATGTTAACCAGGTGATTGACCTGACGGCGGAGAACATTTCCTCCATGCTGCAGGACATCCGCGCACTTCGACATACGGAAATCGACTATATCACCGGTTTCCTGCTCAAACGCGCACGGGCGCACGGCATTCCAGTGCCGGAAAATACCCGCCTGTATGAACAGGTTAAACGTAAGGAGAGTGAATATGAGCGCGTCGGCACTGATTTGCCTCGCTCCTGGTAGTGAAGAGATGGAAGCCGTCACCACTATCGATCTGTTAGTGCGTGGCGGCATCAGCGTCACCACCGCCAGCGTCGCCAGTGATGGTAACCTGACCATTACCTGCTCCCGCAGCGTTAAGCTGCTGGCCGATGCCCCGCTGGTCGAAGTGGCAGACGGCGATTTCGATATCATCATCCTGCCGGGCGGTATTAAAGGCGCGGAGTGCTTCCGCGACAGCCCGCTGCTGGTAGAAACGGTGAGACAGTTTCACAACTCCGGGCGGATTGTCGCTGCTATCTGCGCGGCAGCAGCCACCGTGCTGGTGCCCCATGAGCTCTTCCCTATCGGCAATATGACCGGTTTTCCGGCGCTGAAAGATCAAATTCCTGAAGGCCAGTGGCAGGATAAGCGTGTGGTCTGGGACCCGCGCGTCAATCTGCTGACCAGCCAGGGGCCGGGCACGTCGATTGATTTCGGGCTGAAGATTATCGACCTGCTGGTCGGGCGTGAAAAAGCGTATGAGATTGCATCGCAATTGGTGATGGCGGCGGGGATTTATAACTTTTACGAAGAGTAGGTGCAAAACCCGGCGTCACTTTGCTCGGCCGGGCTACCTGATATAAAAAAACCGGCCAGGCCGGTTTTTTTAGTTATGGGCGGTAAACCTTAACGTTGGTAAAGCCCTGCTCACGCAGATAAAGCGCCTGCAGGCGGCTCATCACGCCGCGCTCGCACCACAGCAGGTAGGTTTTGCTCTGGTCGAGGTCGCCAAACTGAGTGCTCAGCTTGTAGAATGGCAGAGAAGCGATTTCCACGCCTTCCAGCTTCAGTGGTTTATCGTCCTGCTCATCAATGGAGCGGATATCCAGAATCACGTCGTTCTCGCTAAAGCCGCTGACGGTTTCAACTTCCACCACATCTTGCTGGGTCTGCTGCGCGATTTCGCGGATGTCGACGTTATTCGCTTCGGCAAGCACTTTATCCAGAATCGCAAAATCGAAGTTCGCTTCTTCCGCTTCGATTTTCGCCTTCACCGCTTTGATGGTTGGGCTCTTCGAAATCACACCGCAGTATTCCGGCATGGTGCGAGCAAAGTCTTCAGTGCCAATTTCACGCGCCAGGTTGATGATGTGCTCTTTGTCGTGAGAAATCAGCGGACGCAGGATCAGAGTGTCAGAGACGTTATCAATAAGACGCAGGTTGGTCAGCGTCTGGCTGGACACCTGGCCCAGCGCTTCACCGGTGACCAGCGCCTGTACGCCGTAGCGCTCAGCCACTTGCGATGCCGCACGGACCATCATGCGCTTCAGCACGACGCCCATCTGGCCGTCTTCCACTTTCTCAAGAATTTCACCCACCACCGGCTCGAAGTTGATCGCCACGAAACGCACGCGGTGTGAGCTACCGAAACGGTTCCACAGGTAATGCGCGACCTGACGAACGCCGATTTCATGGGCAGCACCGCCGAGGTTGAAGAAGCAGTAGTGCACGCGGCAGCCGCGACGCATCAGCATATAGCTGGACACGCCGGAGTCAAAACCGCCGGAGATCAGCGACAGCACGTCTTCCTGAGTACCAATCGGGAAGCCGCCAATGCCTTCGTAGCGCCCTTTCACCAGCAGCAGACGGTCGTTCTCGATTTCGAGATTAACGGTCACGTCTGGGTTAGTCAGCTTCACGCGCGCCGTCTCGATGTGCTGATTCAGGCCGCCGCCAACGTAACGCTCCACTTCAATTGACGTGAATTCGTGCTTACCACGACGCTTAACGCGTACGCAGAACGATTTACCTTCCAGCGCTTCACGCCACAGCGGCAGCGTCTGCTCAAAAATATTGTGCAGCGAGGTAAACGGAACGTCTTCGACTTCCAGAATATGGTGGATACCAGGAATACGGGTCAGCGCGTCGCGAAGCACCAGACGTTTGTCTTCATCTTTAGAACGCACCTCGATGTGGTCCCAATGGCGAACGACGGCAAGCGTTTCATCGTAGTTTTTAAGAACGTTACGAATGTTCCCGGTTAAAATTTTAATAAAGCGCAAACGCACAGTTTGGCTTTTGATGGTGATTTCCGGGAACAATTTAATGATAAACTTCATGGCGGCAATGGTTCGTTGGCAAGCCCGACGGGGCTTTAGGCAAAAAGATGTATCGCAGCGTACCGTTTCATAGCGAGGGCACCTGCGTCCAGGACGCGGAGTATACCATCATCCCGCTTACCATTGCGTGTTATTTGCTTCACACCCAGACTCCGTTACCATAGACGCAGTCGCGACATAACAAGAGCCAAACATTCACTATGCCAAAGAAAAACGAAGCCCCGGCCAGTTTCGAGACCGCTTTAACCGAGCTGGAGCAAATTGTTAACCGTCTGGAAAGCGGCTCCCTTCCTCTGGAAGAAGCGCTGAATGAATTCGAACGTGGCGTGCAGCTGGCACGTCAGGGGCAGACGAAGCTGCAGCAAGCGGAACAACGCGTGCAGATCCTGCTGGCCGATAACGAAGATTCCCCACTAGAGCCTTTCACGCCGGACGCTGAATAAATGGATTTCTCGCAACAGCTGAATGCCTGCGTTGAGCAGGCAAACGACGCGCTGCGCCGTTTTATTGCGCCACTGCCGTTTCAGAACACTCCACTGGTTGATGCCATGCAGTATGGCGCACTATTAGGCGGTAAACGCCTGCGCCCATTCCTGGTGTACGCCACCGGGCAGATGTTCGGCGTTAGCCTCGCTACGCTGGATGCGCCAGCAGCGGCGGTCGAGTGCATTCACGCCTATTCGTTGATGCATGACGATCTCCCGGCGATGGACGATGACGACCTGCGTCGTGGTCAGCCGACCTGCCACATTAAATTTGGTGAGGCGAGTGCCATTCTGGCTGGGGATGCGCTGCAAACGCTGGCGTTTTCTATACTGAGTGATGCGCCGATGAGTGAGGTCTCCGATCGCGATCGTCTGGCAATGCTCTCCGAGCTGGCAACCGCCAGCGGTGTGGCGGGCATGTGCGGGGGGCAAGCGCTGGATCTGGAAGCCGAAGGCCAACAGGTTAATCTGGAAATGCTGGAGCGCATTCACCGCCATAAGACCGGTGCGCTGATCCGTGCCGCCGTACGCCTGGGCGCACTCAGCGCGGGCGAACAGGGCCGCAGGGCGCTGCCGTTGCTGGATAAGTATGCCGAAAGCATCGGGCTGGCGTTCCAGGTTCAGGATGACATTCTGGATGTGGTGGGCGATACTGCGACCCTCGGAAAGCGCCAGGGTGCCGACCAGCAGCTCGGCAAGAGCACCTATCCTGCACTACTGGGCCTTGAGCAAGCCCGGACTAAAGCCAGTGACCTTATTGCCGATGCCCGTCAGTCTCTTACCGAGCTGGCCGCACAATCACTGGATACCACAGCACTGGAAGCGCTAGCGAACTACATCATCCTGCGCGACAAATAAACCATAAATGAGTCTCAGATGAGTTTTGATATTGCCAAATACCCGACCCTGGCGCTGGTCGATTCCACTCAGGAATTGCGCCTGCTGCCAAAAGAGAGCCTGCCGAAGCTGTGTGACGAGCTGCGTCGTTACCTGCTCGACAGCGTGAGCCGTTCCAGCGGACACTTCGCCTCCGGGCTTGGCACGGTGGAGCTCACCGTGGCGCTGCACTACGTCTATAACACGCCGTTCGACCAGCTTATCTGGGACGTCGGCCACCAGGCCTATCCGCACAAAATTCTGACTGGCCGTCGCGACAAAATTGACACCATTCGCCAGAAAGGTGGCCTGCACCCGTTCCCGTGGCGCGGCGAGAGCGAGTACGACGTGCTGAGCGTCGGTCACTCCTCAACCTCGATTTCCGCCGGTATTGGTATTGCGGTTGCGGCGGGCAAAGAGAACAAACAGCGTCGCACCGTCTGCGTGATTGGCGATGGCGCGATTACCGCCGGTATGGCGTTTGAAGCGATGAACCACGCGGGCGATATCAAACCCGATATGCTGGTCGTGCTGAACGACAACGAGATGTCTATCTCTGAGAACGTCGGCGCGCTGAACAACCATCTGGCGCAGCTGCTTTCCGGCAAGCTCTACTCTTCCCTGCGTGAAGGCGGGAAGAAAGTCTTCTCCGGCGTACCGCCGATTAAAGAGCTGCTCAAGCGCACCGAAGAACATATCAAAGGCATGGTAGTGCCGGGCACGCTGTTTGAAGAGCTGGGCTTCAACTACATCGGGCCGGTTGACGGCCATGACGTACTGGGGCTGGTGAATACGCTCAAGAACATGCGCGATCTGAAAGGCCCGCAGTTCCTGCATATCATGACTAAAAAAGGCCGTGGCTATGAGCCGGCCGAAAAAGACCCAATTACCTTCCACGCGGTGCCGAAGTTCGACCACACCAGCGGTAAGCTGCCGAAAAGCAGCGGCGGCCTGCCGTCGTTCTCGAAAATTTTCGGCGACTGGCTGTGCGAAACCGCGGCGAAAGACAGCAAGCTGATGGCGGTGACGCCAGCGATGCGCGAAGGCTCCGGCATGGTGGAGTTCTCGAAAAAATACCCTGACCAGTATTTCGATGTGGCGATTGCCGAACAGCACGCGGTGACCTTCGCCGCGGGCCTGGCAATTGGGGGCTACAAACCGGTCGTGGCTATCTACTCCACCTTCCTGCAACGCGCCTACGATCAGGTGATCCACGATGTGGCTATCCAGAAGCTGCCGGTGCTGTTCGCTATCGATCGCGCGGGCATTGTTGGCGCCGACGGGCAGACGCACCAGGGGGCGTTTGATATCTCCTATCTGCGCTGCATTCCGGATTTCGTCATCATGACGCCAAGCGATGAAAACGAATGTCGCCAGATGCTCTACACCGGCTATCACTACAGCGACGGTCCAAGCGCGGTACGCTACCCGCGTGGTTGCGGTACCGGTGCTGAACTTCATCCGTTGGAAAAACTGCCGCTCGGCAAAGGCGTAGTGAAACGCGAAGGCGAGAAGCTGGCGATCCTTAACTTCGGTACCCTGTTGGCTGAAGCGGAAATCGTCGCGGAGAAACTCAACGCCACGCTGGTTGATATGCGCTTTGTGAAACCGCTGGATGAAAGTCTGATCCTCGAGATGGCCGCACGCCACGACTCGCTGGTAACGCTGGAAGAGAACGCCATCATCGGCGGCGCGGGTAGCGGCGTCAACGACGTGCTAATGGCAAATCGTAAACCCGTGCCGGTGCTCAATATTGGTCTGCCTGACTTCTTTATCCCGCAGGGCACGCAGGAAGAGGCGCGCGCCGACCTCGGCCTGGATGCCGCCGGTATCGAAGCGAAGATCGCGGGCTGGCTAGCATAATCCTCCCCATCGCTCCTGCTATGCTTAAAGGTAAACCGCTTACCCGCTAGCAGGAGCTGATTCATGCAATACGATACGTTAGGACACACCGGCCTTCGGGTCTCTCGTCTTTGCCTTGGCTGTATGACCTTCGGCGAACCGGATCGGGGTAAACACGCCTGGACGCTTCCGGAAGACAGCAGCCGCCCCATCATCCAGCGTGCCATCGAAGGCGGCATCAACTTTTTCGACACCGCAAATAGCTATTCTGACGGCAGCAGCGAAGAGATTGTCGGCCGTGCGCTGCGCGATTTCGCTCGCCGTGATGAGGTGGTGGTCGCCACCAAGGTTTATCATCAGGTGGGTGACCTGGAAGAAGGTCTGTCCCGTGCGCAAATTCTCCGCTCCATCGACGACAGCTTAAAGCGCCTCGGGATGGACTACGTCGATTTGCTACAGATTCACCGCTGGGACTACCGCACGCCCATTGAGGAGACGCTGGAGGCGCTGGATGAGGTGGTGAAGTCCGGTAAGGCACGCTTTATTGGCGCATCATCAATGCACGCTCGTCAGTTTGCCCATGCGCTGGCGCTGCAAAAAACCAACGGCTGGACGCCGTTCGTCACCATGCAGGATCACTACAATCTGATCTATCGGGAAGAGGAGCGCGATATGCTGCCGCTCTGCTCTCAGGAAGGGGTAGCGGTAATTCCGTGGAGCCCGCTGGCGCGTGGTCGCCTGACGCGCCCGTGGGGCGAGACGACAGCAAGGCTGGTCTCCGACGAGTTCGGGCAAACGCTGTATAGCTCAACCGAAGAGAACGATGAGCAGATTGCCGGGGAACTGGAGCGGGTCGCGCAGGAAGTTGAAGCCAGCCGAGCGCAGACGGCGTTGGCATGGCTGCTGAGTAAGCCGGGGGTGGCGGCACCGATTATTGGAGCATCCCGCGAAGATCAGTTAGATGAGCTGTTGAGTGCGGTGGATATTACGCTGACGCCGGAGCAGATTGCATCGATGGAAGCGCCGTATCAGCCGCATCCCGTGGTTGGGTTTAAGTAACGCGCCCGGATGTCCCCTCACCCTAACCCTCTCCCCAAAGGGGCGAGGGAACCGTTTGGTGCGGTTTTCTCCCTCTCCACCAAAAGGCGGCGAGGCGGTTTTCTCCCTCTCCCTTCCAGGGAGAGGGTCGGGGTGAGGGTTAACGCATCACAGAATGTAATGCCCTACCACAAACAGTATCGCCGCCGAAATCACCCCAGCGATGATATCGTCGACCATAATCCCCATTCCACCATGGACGTTTCGGTCGAACCAGCGAATAGGCCAGGGCTTCCACATATCAAAAATACGAAACACCACAAAGCCCGCCAATACCCACTGCCAACTGATGACCGGAATCGCCATCAGCGTAATCCACATGCCGATAAACTCATCCCAGACGATGCTACCATGGTCGTGGGTACCCATATCGCGCGCCGTGCGGCGGCAGATATAAACGCCGATACAAATACCGAACATCACCACCAGCGAATAGAGCTGTAACGGCAGGAACGTCAGCACGTACCAGAAGGGAATGGCGGCAATCGAACCAGCCGTGCCCGGCATTACCGGGCTCAGACCGCTGCCAAACCCCGTTGCCAGCAGGTGCCAGGGGTTGCGTAAATTCAGACGACGTTTTGCTTCATCATGCTTAGCCAAAATGATCGTATCCCTTCCAGTCGAGCTGCACCGCTTTACCGTCCTGGGTGAAATGCAGTCCTTCCACATCGGCGCTGATTTGCCCAATGCAGGTAAACGGTGTGCCCAGTTGACTCAGCGCCACTTCCAACGCGCCGCGGTTCAGTTCCGGAACGGTAAAGCAGAGCTCATAGTCTTCACCACCGGAAAGCGCCCAGCGGCACGCCTGCTCCGGCGGTACATGGCGACGCAGCGCATCCGAGTACGGCAGCAAATCGAGGTCAACGCGGGCCCCGACGCCGCTGGCGTTAAGAATATGCCCCAGATCGGAAATCAGACCATCGGAGAGATCGATAGCCGAGTTTGCCAGGTCACGCAGCGCCTGCCCCTGCAGGATACGCGGCGTCGGGCGCAGATGGCGCTGACGCAGATAGGCTGCATCTTCAGGGTTATCAATCGTCAGCTGGTTCAGAATCAACGCCAGACCCGCCGCGCTGTCACCGGGTGTGCCGGTCACGTAGATCCAATCACCCGGTTTTGCGCCCGAGCGTTTCAGCGCGCGGCCCACCGGCACGTAGCCGTGAATACCCAGCGTCATCGACAGCGGCCCTTTGGTGGTGTCGCCGCCGATTAACTGCATATCGTAATAGCTTAACAGCTCAAACAGCCTGTCACTAAACGCCGCCAACCAGGCTTCATCCACCGCAGGCAGCGTCAGCGCAAGCGTCAGCCAGGCCGGGTCAGCACCCATTGCGGCTAAATCGCTCAGGTTTACCGCCAGTGCTTTGTGGGCCAGGTCAGCCGGGTCGATATCAGGAAGGAAATGGTTGCCCACCACCAGCGTGTCGGTGCTGATAGCCAGGGTCTGTTTTTCGGGAATATTGAGTAACGCGCAGTCGTCGCCGATTCCGGTTTCTACATCAAGACGGGCGTTTCGAACTCGGTCAAAATAACGGGCAATCAGGGAGAATTCGCCGCATGCCATACGTTATGCCTCAGCAGAAGGATAAAACAAGGCCGGGATTTGCCAGAAAGAGATTCGGCAAAACCCGGCCTGGAGATTACTTTTTGTGGGGACGAATAGCAGGAGCGGCTTTATCCAGCACGCCGTTGACAAACTTGTGGCTGTCTTCAGCGCCAAAGGTTTTCGCCAGTTCGATAGCTTCGTTAATAGCCACTTTGTATGGCACATCATCACGCTTCGACAGCTCGAACAGCGCGATGCGCAGTACGGCTTTCTCTACCTGGCCCAGCTCTTCGAGCATACGGGACAGGTATGGCTTCATCAATCCGTCGAGGTACGCGCTGTTAGTCGCCACCCCGGACAGCAGTTCACGGAAGTACACGACGTCGACATCTTTAACGTCTTGTTCCGCCAGGAACTGGTATTCAACATCGGAGATGTCGTTCTGGGACAACTGCCAGGAGTAGAGCGCCTGGACGGCACACTCACGGGCGCGGCGACGAGCAGCAGGTTTCACGGATTTCCCCTTACAAAAATCAGGCCTTGATGGCTTTCAATACATTAATCATTTCAAGCGCGGTCAGTGCAGCTTCTGCACCTTTGTTACCGGCTTTTGTGCCAGCGCGTTCGATGGCTTGTTCAATACTTTCGGTGGTCAGAACACCAAAGGCTACCGGGATTTCGCTGTCCTGAGCGACGTGCGCCAGGCCATTGCTTGCCCCGCCAGCAACATATTCGAAGTGCGCAGTACCGCCACGGATAACTGTACCCAGCGCGATCACCGCATCGTATTTACCGGTTTTAGCCAGTGCGCCAGCCGCCAGAGGCAGTTCATAAGCACCTGGAACCCAAACAACGGTGATGTTTTCATCTTTAACCTGACCAATGCGCTTCAGGGCGTCGATAGCACCTTCCAGCAGGCTGTCATTGATAAAGTTGTTGAAACGCGCGATGGTGATGGCGACGCGAGCGTCCGGGGTAGCAACGTTAGCTTCAATAATGTTCATACTCTTCCTTTGGGTTCATTTGCCCCGCAGGGGGGCGGATTTTATCATAATATTCTGGGCGCTGCTTCCTCTAATTCGGAAAGCCTCACGCAGTGGTTAAATGCAGGCACACATCCGGGCCCACCTGGCGTATCTCGTTGAATTTGAAATGGGGGGCGTCGGCCAGTTTCTCAAGGCCTGGCAGCACACATAATCCCCGAGCATCACTTCCTAACAGTTTAGGCGCGATATAGACGATAAGCTCGTCGACCAGCCCCGCCTGAATCAGCGCGCCAGCAAGCGTTGGCCCCGCCTCCACCCAGATGCTATTAATCTGCTGTTTGCCCAGTTGCATCATCAGCAGCACTAGATCGAGGTGACCGTTGTGCTCCGGTATTTTCAGTGTCTGTACGCCTTCCGGCCACACGCGGGTATCATCCCCGGTGCGCGCAAACAGCGTTTCACCTGGCTGCTGCACGATACGGTGCTCCGGCGTGACGCGGTTGCCGCTATCGATAACGATGCGCAGCGGCTGACGCAGACTGTCCTGCGGGTAGAGTGCCTGCGTTTCGGCATTGAGCTCGTCCCAACGCACGGTCAGTGCCGGGTCATCCGCCAGCACCGTGGCGCTGCTGGTTAAAATCGCGTGGCTTTCTGCACGCAGGCGCTGCACGTCGCGCCGCGACTGCGGCGAGGTAATCCATTGGCTTTCACCGCTGGCCATCGCCGTACGGCCATCAAGGGATGCGCCAAGCTTCAGTTGGATGTATGGAAAACCGGTACGCATCCGCTTGAGGAAGCCTTTGTTCAACGCTTCGGCTTCGCTCATCATCAGACCGTGACTGACTTCAATACCGGCCTGCTGCAGGCGGTACAGCCCACGCCCCGCGACCTGAGGGTTTGGATCCTGCATGGCGGCGACAACGCGGGAAACGCCCGCGGCAATCAGCGCGTCACAGCAAGGCGGCGTGCGGCCATGGTGACTGCACGGTTCGAGCGTCACATAGGCGGTAGCGCCTTTGGCTTTATCACCCGCCATGCGCAGCGCGTGCACTTCCGCATGCGGTTCACCGGCGCGGTAGTGGAAACCTTCGCCAACAATTTCGCCCTGATTGACAATCACGCAGCCCACGCGCGGGTTGGGATGAGTGGTAAAGCGACCGCGTTGCGCCAGCTTTAGCGCGCGCGCCATGTACATTTCATCGTGCATAGCTTAGTCCTGTAAGCGGGCGATCTCTTCGCCAAATTCTTTAATATCTTCGAAGCTGCGGTAAACCGACGCAAAGCGGATATAGGCCACTTTATCGAGCTTTTTCAGCTGTTCCATGACCAGGTTACCCAACAGCTTGCTCGGCACTTCGCGTTCACCGGTCGCACGCAGGTGCGATTTGATATGATTAATCGCCATTTCCACATCATCGGAGCTGACCGGACGTTTTTCCAGCGCACGCAGCATGCCGCTACGCAGCTTATCTTCATTAAACGGTTCACGCACGTCGTTGCTTTTCACCACGCGCGGCATCACCAGTTCTGCCACTTCAAAGGTGGTAAAGCGCTCGTTGCACACCAGACATTGCCGGCGGCGGCGAACGGAAGAACCTTCTCCCACGAGACGGGAGTCAATGACTTTAGTATCTACGGCGAAACAGAATGGGCAGTGCATACGACGTCCTGACGATGAGGTGATGGGAATCTATTTTACCCTGAACTGGGAATACAACAAAGGCGCAGCGCTTTTTGAGACAAAGGATCGATGTCAGATGCCGTATTGCGCGCTACCATTGCGTTATCCCGAAGAGAAGGAAACAGACAGCATGACAAGACGTTACCTAAGAATCGCCCTGCTGGGAAGCCTCGTCAGCCTGAGCGCCTGCGCGCAGCAGTCTGAAGTCAAGCAGATGCACCAAAGCATCAGCGCGCTCAGCACCGAGATGACGCAGCTGAATAAAGAGACGGTAAAAATCACCCAGCAAAATGCGCTGAATGCGAAATCAACGCGCGGTGTCTACCTGCTGCCTGGCGCTAACACCCCTGCCCGTCTGAACAGCCAGGTGGGGACCCTGCGCATGTCATTGCGCAATATCGCCGCTAATGCTCAGGGCACGGCGGTCACGCTGCGCATTCAAGGGGAATCGAACGAGGCGCTCCCGGCCTTCACCGGCACCGTAGAATGGGGGCAGATTCAGGGCACAACCGAGCAGTATCAAGAGGTCAACGTGCAGAATCAGCTCTTCTCCGCGCCAGCAAGCGTGCTGGCACCGAGCGACGTCGATATCCCGCTACAGCTTAACGGCGTTACCCCCGATAAGCTCGGCTTTGTCCGTATTCACGACGTGCAGCCTGCCAACGCACAGTAGCCGTTCTACAGGGGGAAGTTGTAACACTACTTCCCCCTGAATTCGCCTTCTCTGCCCCCCGCCTGAAACACATTTCTCGTATGTAAACATTTGCAATAATTCACCCCATCAGTACAATCGCGGCGTCTAAACTACGCAAACGTGAACGCAATCGATTACGCGTTTGAAAAATGTGTGAACTATGACTGATTTTCGTGAGCAAGGATTCATATAATAGGCTCGCAGAAACACGAAACATTTAGAAAAACTTCGGTGATAAAAATCACTCTCTTTCGATTTTTTTTTATTAGTGGCACAAATATGAAAAAAACATTATTAGCAGCCGGTGCTGCACTGGCGCTCTCCGCATCTTTCACTGCTAACGCAGCAGGTGACTCTCAACCTCAGTATGTCTCCGACTGGTGGCATCAGAGCGTAAACGTGGTGGGTAGCTATCACACCCGCTTCTCGCCAAAGCTGAACAACGACGTATACCTGGAATATGAAGCGTTTGCCAAAAAAGACTGGCTCGACTTCTACGGCTACATCGATATTCCTAAGACCTTTGACTGGGGTAACGGCAACGATAAAGGCGTATGGTCTGACGGCTCCCCAATGTTCATGGAGATCGAACCGCGCTTCTCTATCGACAAGCTGACCGGTGCTGACCTGAGCTTTGGTCCGTTCAAAGAGTGGTACATCGCGAACAACTATATCTACGATATGGGTGACAACAAAGCCAGCCGCCAGAGCACCTGGTATATGGGTCTGGGTACCGATATCGACACCGGCCTGCCGATGGGCCTGTCCCTGAACGTGTATGCCAAATACCAGTGGCAGAACTACGGTGCCGCGAATGAAAACGAGTGGGATGGTTACCGCTTCAAAGTGAAATACTTTGTGCCAATCAGCGATCTGTGGGGCGGCAAGCTGAGCTACATCGGCTTCACTAACTTCGACTGGGGTTCCGATCTCGGCGACGAACCGAACCGTACCAGCAACTCCATCGCGTCCAGCCACATCCTGGCGCTGAACTACGATCACTGGCACTACTCCGTAGTTGCCCGTTACTTCCATAACGGCGGCCAGTGGCAGGGTGGCAATACCCTGAACTGGGGCGAAGGTGATTTCAGCGCGAAATCAACCGGTTGGGGTGGTTACTTTGTTGTAGGTTACAACTTCTAAGTTCGACACCGCAAAAAAGGCCAGAGGTTTCCCTCTGGCCTGTTTCGGGCGCATGCTGCCACGCGAGCGGCAGGTTCGCCCACCTCGCCTTACCTCTGACTATGCCACCAGCCTGAAAACAGACCTGTCGCAATACCGACCAGCGTAGGTGCGGCCAGATCGTGCCAGACAATAATGCAAATTTCCGTGAGCGTCATACAGCCGCCTTGGTTGCAATGGCAACGGTTCGCGGCTATCCTCAACTTGTCTGGAGTCAAGTTAGCCCCCGTTATGTTGCCGGTGAATACCGAACAATGTGCGGGGGTTTTCTCTTTCCAGCGACAAGGCCACCGGGGATCAAGCCCCCGCAACACTGCGCCTCACCGGGAGACCCGGCTTGCCGCTGATTCTACTCTGCTCATCGGCATCGACGTGCCCTAAAAACGAAAAAATCCCGACCTTGCGATCGGGATTCCAGTAACCATGTACGTGTTACAGCACGTCGGCTATTTCTTTTTGTTCAGCATCGCTTTCAGGTCTGCGAACGGGTTGTAGGTCGCCTCGCCCACATCTTTCTGCGCATCTTCCCCGGCGATAACCGTGGAACCGTACTGGTCAGCCTCGGTGTATTTCGAGTGTTCGTGATCGTGACAGAACAGGCACAGAAGTTCCCAGTTGCTGCCATCTTCCGGGTTATTAGTGTGGTCGTGGTCCATATGGTGAACCGTCAGCTCACGCAGATTGGAGTAGACGAACTCGCGCGAACAGCGCCCGCAGACCCACGGGAACAGTTTCAGCGCTTTTTCACGGTAGCCGCTTTCCAGCCGCACGTAGTTTTTTGGGATGATGGCCATAATGACTCGATATGTCGTGTTCAATGTAAGGGAATACGCACAGTCTAAATGGGCAATAAAAAAGCCGCAACACCCTACGGCGTTGCGGCTTTTATTCGTGCCCTAAGTGCGACAGATTACGGCAGAATTGACGGCTGATCCGCCCCTTCTTTCTCGACTTTCTGCTGCAGCATATGTTCACGCTTCATACCCAGCTTCAGCGCCAGCGCCGAGGCTACGTAGATAGACGATGCGGTACCGATGGAGACACCGATAAGCATAGTCAGTGAGAAGCCTTCCAGTACCGGACCACCGAAGAGGTACAGCATCAGAATAACCACTAACGTGGTACCGGACGTAATCAACGTACGGTGCAGCGTCTGGGTCAGCGACACGTTAAAGATTTCGTACGGCGTACCGCGACGAATCTTGCGGAAGTTTTCACGAATACGGTCAGATACCACGATACTGTCGTTCAGCGAGTAACCGATAACTGACATCAACGATGCCACGATAGTCAGGTCAATCTCGATATGGAACAACGACAGGATCCCGAGCGTAATGATAACGTCGTGCGCCAGCGCGATAACTACACCTGCCGCCAGTCGCCACTCAAAGCGGAAACCGACGTACACCAGGATAGAGATCAGCGCGACGATCAGCGCCATGGCACCGGTTTGCGCCAGATCGGCACCCACGCTTGGCCCAACGAATTCGATACGCTTCACGGCAGCATTCTGACTGGTGGATTCGTTAATCACACTCAGCACTTTGCTACCCAGCACCTGGCCACCATCCGCACCTTTGGTTGGTGGCATACGTACCATGATGTCATGGCTGCTGCCGAAGTTCTGCAGAAGCGGATCAACGAAGCCCGCTTTCTCCAGCGCATCGCGCATCAGGTCCATGTCCGCCGGTTTTTCCAGCGTAATTTCAATCACCGTACCACCGGTGAAATCGAGACCCCAGTTAAACCCGCGTACGCCCATCACCACGATGGCCGCAATCAGCAGGAAACCTGAGATGCCGAAAGCCCAGTAGTCCCAGCGCATAAAGTCATAGACTTTACGGCCGTGGTTTAATTGTTCAACACTATATTCCTGTGCCACATCGCACTCCTCAGATTGACAGCTTTTTGACGCGCTTGCCGCCATACAACAGGTTTACGATGGCACGCGTACCGACAATCGCGGTAAACATCGACGTTGCCACACCGATACCGGTAGTAATCGCGAACCCTTTAATTGCCCCGGTGCCGACTGCATACAGGATCAGGACTTTAATCAGCGTCGTAATGTTCGCATCGAAGATGGAACTGAACGCACCGGCATAGCCCTCGTTGATTGCCTGTTGTACCGAACGTCCGTTACTCAGCTCTTCTTTGATACGTTCGTTGATCAGTACGTTAGCATCGACCGCGACCGCAAGGGTTAACACAATCCCCGCGATACCCGGCATACTCAACGTCGCACCCGGCAGCAGTGACATGATACCGACGATCAGTACCAGGTTAGCCAGCAGCGCACTTGTCGCGATCAGACCGAACTTCTTATAGAAGAAGAGCATGAACAGGATAGAGACCACCAGGCCGGCCAGACACGCTTCCAGACCTTGCTTGATGTTCTGCATACCCAGAGTTGGGCCGATAGTACGTTCTTCAACAATCTGAATTGGCGCAATCAGCGCACCGGCACGCAGCAGCAGGGAGAGCTGACGCGCTTCGTTCGGGTTGCTGATACCGGTAATACGGAAGCTGTTGCCCAGGCGAGACTGGATGTTGGCGATGTTAATCACCTCTTCCTGTTTCACCAGAATGGCGCGACCGTTAGCATCTTTCTTACCGCTGTCTTTGTACTCCACGAACAGAGTCGCCATCGGCTTACCGATGTTGTCCTTGGTGAAGTTAGACATGATGTTACCACCCGCGCTATCGAGCGAGATGTTAACCTGCGGCTGGTTGTACTCATCCTGGCTTGAAGTGGAGTCGGTGATATGATCACCGGTCAGAATCACACGCTTGTACAGCACAACCGGCTGGCCTTCACGAGTGTCTTTCACTTCAGAGTCGCCCGGCACACGGCCAGATGCAGCAGCAGCCTGGTCAACGTTGGTGTTTACCAGACGGAATTCCAGGGTTGCAGTCGCCCCCAGAATCTCTTTCGCACGCGCGGTGTCCTGAATACCAGGCAGCTCGACCACAATGCGGTCAGCACCCTGGCGCTGAACCACTGGCTCAGCAACGCCCAGCTGGTTAACACGGTTACGCAGAATGTTGATGTTCTGCTGAACCGCATATTCGCGGGCTTCACTCAGGCGAGCATCGGTCATCACCGCACGCAGTGCGGTGCTACCCTGGCTGGAAATCACCAGATCCTGATGGCGTTTGCTCAGATAAGAGACGGCTTCATCACGCGCATTGCTATCACGGAAAGTGATGCTCAGACCGTAGTTATCTTCTTTGCGAACGGTAGTATAAGGAATGCCTTTTTCACGCAGGTCACTGCGCAGGCTATCGATATTTTGCTCCTGGAGTTTGCCCAGCGCAGTGTCCATATCCACTTCCATCAGGAAGTGCACACCACCGCGCAGGTCAAGACCGAGCTTCATTGGCTCTGCGTTAATCGCAGCGAGCCAGCGCGGTGTTGCCGGAGCAAGGTTAAGCGCCACGACGTATTTGTCACCCAGCACGTTTACCAACGCTTCACGCGCACGCAGCTGGATGTCGGTGGTGTCGAAGCGCGCAAGAATAGCGCCCTCTTCCAGTGCCACAGACTTAGCGGTAATTTTTTCTTCTTGTAACGTTTTCTGGACCTGGATCAGCGTTTGCTCACTGGCGGCGACGCCGCGCACGCCAGTGATTTGAACGGCCGGATCCTCACCATACAGGTTGGGAAGCGCATACAGCAGACCGACGACAATAACGACGATCAGCATGACATACTTCCACAAAGGATAACGGTTTAACACGGCAGTTCCCTTTGGGAAAACGAAATATTACAGCGCCTTCATGGTGCCTTTCGGCAGAACGGCAGCTACGAAGTCACGTTTGATAACCACTTCAGTGGTGTCGTTCAGTGCGATAGCAATGTAGCCAGTTTCCGCTACTTTGGTCACACGACCCACCAGGCCACCGTTAGTCAGCACTTCATCGCCTTTCGCGATGGAGCTCATCAGGTTTTTATGCTCTTTGGTACGTTTTTGCTGTGGACGCAGGATCATGAAATAGAAGATCAGGCCGAAAACCACCAGCATCAGAATCAGAGACATCGGGCTGCCCTGCGACGGAGCCCCGGTTGCTGCTACCGCATCAGAAATAAAAAAGCTCATTCAAATTCCCTCATTATTAAAATTAATCAACGTTCAAAGGTGGAACGGTACGCCCCTGGCGTTGGTAGAAATCGGTCACGAAGCTCTCTAATTTACCCTCTTCAATAGCCTTGCGTAAACCAGCCATTAAGCGCTGATAGTAGCGAAGATTATGAATGGTATTGAGGCGCGCGCCCAATATTTCGTTGCAACGGTCAAGATGATGCAAGTATGCACGCGAATAATTGCGACAGGTGTAGCAATCACATTCGGCATCAAGCGTGCTGGTATCGCTCTTATGTTTGGCATTACGGATTTTCACCACACCGTCGGTCACAAAGAGATGACCGTTACGGGCGTTACGCGTTGGCATAACGCAGTCAAACATATCGATACCGCGACGAACGCCTTCAACCAGGTCCTCTGGTTTGCCAACGCCCATCAGGTAACGCGGTTTGTCAGCAGGGATCTGCGGGCAAACGTGCTCCAGGATACGGTGCATGTCTTCTTTCGGCTCACCAACCGCCAGGCCGCCGACAGCGTAGCCATCAAAGCCAATCTCCACCAGACCTTTGACGGAGATATCACGTAAATCTTCGTAAACGCTGCCCTGAATGATGCCAAACAGCGCATTTTTGTTGCCGAGGCCATCGAAACGGTCGCGGCTGCGTTTAGCCCAGCGCAGAGACATTTCCATCGAGCGCTTGGCGTAATCCCAGTCCGCCGGGTACGGCGTACATTCGTCGAAAATCATCACGATGTCGGAACCGAGATCGTACTGAATTTCCATCGATTTTTCTGGGTCGAGGAAGATCGGGTCGCCGTTAATTGGGTTGCGGAAGTGCACGCCCTGCTCGGTGATTTTACGGATATCGCCCAGGCTGAAGACCTGGAAGCCGCCGGAATCGGTAAGAATTGGCCCTTTCCACTGCATGAAATCGTGCAGGTCGCCGTGCAGCTTCATGATTTCCTGACCCGGGCGCAGCCACAGGTGGAAGGTGTTGCCAAGAATGATTTGCGCGCCGGTCGCTTCTACTTCTTCCGGCGTCATGCCCTTAACGGTGCCGTAGGTACCCACCGGCATAAAGGCAGGCGTTTCAACTACGCCACGATCAAAAACCAGGCGGCCGCGGCGAGCGCGACCGTCTGTGGTATCCAGTTCAAATTTCATCTTTACTCCTGCGTCAGAAAAACAGTCTGACGTTAAATTCTCATGCCGGGAACTTACTCCCCGACACGCTCAAAAATAGCCTGCGGATTGTACGTGATAAACATGGCATCACCGTAACTAAAAAAGCGATATTTTTGTTCTACAGCAGCCTTATAGGCGTTCATGGTGTGCTGATAACCCGCAAAAGCGGACACCAGCATGATAAGCGTCGATTCCGGCAAGTGGAAGTTGGTCACCAACGCATCAATCACCTGGTACTGGTAGCCTGGGAAAATAAAGATTTGCGTGTCGCCGAAGAACGGTGCGATCAGCTCATCTTTTGCCGCCTGCGCCGCGCTTTCCAGCGAGCGAACGGAGGTGGTGCCGACGGCAATCACGCGGTTGCCGCGAGCCTTCGCCGCCAGTACCGCATCAACCACTTCTTGCGGCACTTCTGCGTATTCGGAGTGCATGATGTGGTCTTCAATGCTGTCAACGCGCACCGGCTGGAAGGTACCCGCGCCCACGTGCAGGGTGACAAACGCCATCTCGATGCCCTTTTCGCGAAGCTTCGCCAGCAGCGGTTCATCGAAGTGCAGGCCCGCGGTCGGTGCCGCAACGGCACCTGGTTTTTCGCTATACACGGTCTGATACAGCTCGCGGTCGGCGTCTTCGTCCGGACGGTCGATGTACGGCGGCAGCGGCATGTGGCCAATAGCGTTCAGAATATCCAGCACGCTGCGTTCGTCATCGAACTCGACTTCAAACAGCGCGTCATGGCGCGCAACCATCGTCGCCTTAATGCTTTCATCATCGCCCAGCAGCAGTTCCGCCCCCGGCTTCGGCGCCTTAGAGGCGCGAATATGTGCCAGAATACGTTTATCATCCAGCATACGCTCGACCAGCACTTCAATCTTGCCGCCGCTGGCTTTACGGCCAAACAGGCGCGCTGGGATCACGCGGGTATTGTTAAAGACCAGCAGATCGCCAGGGTTGAGCTTGTCGACCAAATCGGTGAAAGTACCGTGCGTCAGCGCGCCCGTCGGCCCGTCCAGAGAGAGTAAGCGACAGCTGCTACGCTCGGCTTGTGGATAGTGGGCAATCAGGGATTCGGGTAGTTCAAAGGAGAAATCGGCAACGCGCATGACTGTGACTCTGGGCTTAATAATGAGGCGGGTAGTCTAGTGCCGGGGAGACATCCCTGCAACCCTTACCCCTCTGGATAAACGTTTAACAATGAATTTTCTCGCTCACCTGCACCTTGCTCACCTGGCCAATAGCTCGCTATCGGGAAACCTGCTGGCTGATTTTGTTCGCGGCAACCCGCAGCAGGATTACCCGGCCGACATCGTTGACGGCATTTATATGCATCGCCGCGTTGACGTGATGACCGACAATTTGCCGCAGGTAAAAGAGGCGCGCGAATGGTTCCGCCCCGAAACGCGCCGCGTCGCGCCGATTACCCTCGACGTGATGTGGGACCATTTCCTTTCGCGCCACTGGGCGCAAATCTCGCCGGAGATAGCTCTACCTGAGTTCACCCGCTATGCTCGCAGCGAAGTCGCTATGGTCCTTCCGGATGCTCCGGCACGCTTTCAGACGCTGAACGAACACCTGTGGTCTGAACGCTGGCTGGAGCGCTACGGCGAGATGGACTTTATTCAGCGGGTGCTGAACGGGATGGCCAGCCGCCGCCCGAAGCTCGATGCGCTGCGCGATTCATGGCATGATCTCGACGCACACTATGATGCGCTGGAGACCCGCTTCTGGCAGTTTTATCCGCAGATGATGGCGCAGGCGAAAAACAAAGCGCTGTAGGGCTTGCATCAGGCCACGGAACGGCTATGCTTATTCCTTTGGTAAAATAATAATTGATAGGTGAATCCTATCTTATTAATCGTCATAGTCTTTTTGTGTTCCCCGCTTACCCTCCCTATACTGGCCCGCGTTGCGTTCCATTAACCTTATAAATTCAAAGGAGAACCCCATGGTTCTGGTTACTCGTCAAGCGCCTGACTTTACCGCAGCAGCGGTACTGGGCAACGGTGAAATCGTTGAGAAATTCAATTTCAAACAGCACACCCAGGGTAAAGCCACCGTTCTGTTCTTCTGGCCGATGGACTTCACTTTTGTCTGCCCGTCCGAGCTGATTGCCTTCGACAAACGTTACGAAGAGTTCCAGAAGCGCGGCGTTGAAGTGGTTGGCGTCTCTTTTGACTCCGAATTCGTTCACAACGCATGGCGTAATACCCCTGTCGACAAAGGCGGCATCGGTGCAGTGAAATACGCAATGGTTGCCGACGTTAAGCGTGAAATTCAGAAAGCTTACGGCATCGAACACCCAGACGAAGGCGTTGCGCTGCGCGGCTCCTTCCTGATCGACGCTAACGGCGTGGTTCGTCACCAGGTGGTTAACGACCTGCCGCTGGGCCGTAACATCGACGAAATGCTGCGTATGGTAGATGCGCTGCAGTTCCACGAGCAGCACGGCGAAGTATGCCCGGCGCAGTGGGAAAAAGGGAAAGAAGGCATGAACGCATCTCCGGACGGCGTTGCTAAGTACCTGAGCGAAAACGTATCAAGCCTGTAATCGGCTGACGTTTCGTCAAAAAAAGGCTCGCATTGCGAGCCTTTTTGTTTTGCAGGAGTCTATTATACACCCCGTTATGATGGCTGCTGCACATACACCGCCCGCTTCGGTGCAAAGAAAATCATGATAATCACGCTCACCAGCAGCACCGCCGCAATGCTGTAAAGCCCCGCATTACTGCTCCCGGTCATATCCCGCGTCACACCCATTACCCACGGCGCAAAGAAGCCGGACGACGTGGAGATCATACTGATCATCGCAATCCCCGCCGGCGCTTTCACCGGATCGAGATAGGTCGACGGGAAAGTCCAGGAGATCCCCGATGCACCGCTAAAGCCAAACCCGGCAACACCCAGCAGCACCAGCTTCAGGTACATCGGCACCTCCAGATAACCCACCGCAATCAAGCTCACAGCAGCAAGCGTCGCACCAAATACAAAGTGCCAACGGCGTTCACGGCGGATATCGGAGCTGCGGCAAATCGTGAGTTCCCCCAGAATCGCCATGGCAAACGGAATCGCTCCCAGCAGCGCGATAACCGCGATATTGCCAACCCCCATCTCCTTAATCATCGTCGGCAGCCAGAAGTTAAACGCATAAGCGCCGCAGTTGGTGGCAAAAATAAAGGCTATTAGCAGGAACACTTTCGGGTCAGCCAGCGCCCCCAGCATCGCTTTTTTACCATGCGTGCCATAACCCGCCGTGATGCCCTGCTTTTCCCGGTCTTTCTGCATCATCTGCTGGTGCAGCGCCTTTTCCTGCGGACTTAGCCATGTCGCCTCTTCCGGCCTATCGGCGAGATTAAAATAGATAACCCCCGCGATGAAAAAGACCGGCAGCGCGTCCAGCAGGAACATCCACTGCCAGCCTTCCAACCCTTGCCAACCGTGCATATATTGCAACATCACCCCGGAAACGGGGCCGCCAATCATCGGCGCGGTCAGCGTGGCGACCAGAAAGATGGCGGTGATGCGCCCGCGGATATGACTCGGGAACCAGTAGGTAAAGTAGAGGATCACCCCCGGTACAAACCCAGCTTCAAAAATACCCAGCAAGATCCGTAGCGCATAAAGCTGGTTGATAGTCTGCACAAACATCGTGCAGGCGGAAAGTGTGCCCCACAGCAGCATGATACGAGTCAGCGTTTTACGTGCGCCGATTTTATCCATCAGCATATTGCTGGGAATTTCGCATAGCGCATAGCCGATAAAAAAGATCCCCGCCGCAATCGCATACTGCGTATCGGTAAAGCCAATAGCGCTCTGCATCTGCAGCTTGGCATAGCCAATATTGACGCGGTCAAGGAAAGAGAAAAAGTAGGCGACAAACAACACCGGCATGATTTTCCACACCACCTTTTTTAATAACCGCTGCTCTTCTTCACTGCCGGTCAGGCTGTTTAATATCGGTTTATCGGTATAAACGTGACTCATCTGGCATCCCCATTGGCACGTGAAAACGGTGGCCAGCGCGGTATTGCGCTTGCCTTGCTCGATTCTGATATATACAAATCTATTGATTATTATCTAATCATTAAGATGTTAATGACATTAGAAGAGGCAGGCGCAAAGATCCAGACGGAACGCACCAACAAAGATCACAAATTTGAAATATATTGATAACAATAAGGCGAGGATCACAAGAAGAGGCGGTCAGTGAACCTGACCACCTGAGAGCGGGTTAGAACGAGAAGCAGGAGCAGCCAAGTGCGCCCCAGAAGGCGCGATCGTCGGATACCGGAATGCCAGACTGACGCGCAATGTCATGCTGATGCCCGTGTACGCCGCAGCTGCCGCAGCACTGGTGCATCTGAACCACCGCGCCGATATGCTCAGAACCCGGAGGCGCGGAGCGATAGTGGCCCGGTACTTTCACCACCGGTGACCAATCCGGCACCACCGGAATCGACGGCGGGGCGATCGGCGTGAAGTGCCCGGCGGCATAGACCACGCGGCCATCGACAATCGTCATTACCGATTCAATCCCTTTGATCTCCTCTTCCGGCACGTTGAAGTAGTCCTTTGATAGCGCCACCAAATCCGCCAGTTGCCCGGCGGCAATACGTCCCTTTTTCCCCTGCTCGCTGGAGAACCAGGCACTACCTGCCGTCCACAGTTCCAGCGCGACATCGCGCGGCAGACGGTTTTCATCGTCATACATCGCCATGCCGCCGACGGTACGCCCTGAAACCAGCCAGTACAGCGCCGTCCACGGGTTGTAGCTTGCCACGCGGGTGGCGTCCGTACCCAGACCAACAGGAACGCCCATCTCCAGCATTTTCGCGACCGGCGGTGTGTGTTTCACCGCATCTTTGCCATAACGGTCAACAAAGTATTCCCCCTGGAAGGCCATACGGTGCTGCACCGCAATCCCGCCGCCCAGCGCCTTCACACGCTCAATGTTGCGCTCGGTGATGGTCTCCGCGTGGTCAAAGAACCAGTGCAGGCCGTTGAACGGAATATCACGGTTAACTTTCTCGAACACGTCCAGCATGCGGCTAATTGATTCATCGTAGGTGGCGTGCAGGCGGAACGGCCAGCGATGCTCGACCAGGTGACGAACCACGCGTTCAAGCTCATCTTCCATACCCGGCGGCAGATCCGGACGCGGCTGCAGGAAATCTTCAAAGTCGGCCGCCGAGAAGACCAGCATCTCGCCAGCGCCGTTGGCACGGTAGAAGTCGGTACCCTGCCCCGGTTTCAGCATATCCGTCCAGCGTTCGAAATCCTCGACCTCCTGCTTCGGACGCTGGGTAAACAGGTTATAGGCGATGCGGATAGTCATCTGCTTATTGGCGTGCAGCTGCTCAATAATTTCGTAATCTTCCGGGTAGTTCTGGAAGCCGCCGCCCGCATCAATGGCGCTGGTCAGCCCCAGTCGGTTCAGCTCACGCATAAACTGACGGGTGGAGTTGACCTGCATCTCCAGCGGCAGCTTCGGCCCTTTGGCCAGCGTCGCATAGAGGATCATCGCGTTAGGTTTAGCAATCAGCATCCCGGTCGGGTTGCCGTTGTTATCGCGGACAATCTCGCCGCCCGCAGGGGCTGGCGTATCTTTGGTGTAGCCCACCGCCTTCAGCGCGGCGCGGTTGAGCAGCGCGCGATCGTAGAGGTGCAGCACAAATACCGGCGTATCCGGCGCGGCGTCGTTAAGCTCCTGCAACGTTGGCATCCGGCGTTCAGCGAACTGGAACTCGCTCCAGCCGCCTACCACGCGCACCCATTGCGGCGAAGGCGTACGGTCGGCCTGCTCTTTGAGCATACGCAGCGCATCTGCCAGCGACGGTACGCCTTCCCAGCGCAGTTCGAGGTTGTAGTTCAGCCCACCGCGAATCAGGTGCAGGTGAGAGTCGTTGAGGCCAGGGATCACCGTGTGACCGTGAAGGTCGACAATCTGTGTGCCTTCGCCCGCCCAGGACATCATCTGCGCGTCGCTGCCGACGGCCAGAATTTTGCCGTCGGCAATGGCCACCGCGTCTACTAGCGGCTGCTGCGGGTCAAGCGTGTGAATCTGCCCCTGGGTTAAAATCAGGGTAGCGGTTTGTGACATAGTGTTCTCCTCGCGTCGGTTCAGGCCTTTTTCAGCCAACCGGCAAACAGGCGGGTCACGATGGGCATCCAGAACCAGACCACCAGCGCGACCACACAGGCATCATTGATAAAATGCAGCGACAGGGTTCCCTTTAACGACGGCAGCAGCATGCCGGTAATCGCGGGCACCAGATTGGTACTGGGGAAAATCACCAGCAGCGTTATCAGAAACTGTTTCCAGCGTTTGGGCTGGCGAACGTTGGCGGCGGGCGGGGTAAACCAGAAGGCGGCTTCGGTACGTACTTCGGTACGATCACCCTCACCCAGCACCGGGGCAATCTCCTCAACCAGCTTGCGTCGCACGTCGGACTGCGTCCAGGCGTAGAGATGTTCGATGGTGTCGAAGCGGATGATGATATTCCAGGCCGTTTGCCCATCGACCGGGCGAATAACGTTGGCCCCCAGATGGCCCGGATAGTTAGCGGCGATAGGCATAATCTCGCCCAGCCAGGCTTCATACTGCGCAACGTGTTCGGGGCGAATAGCGTGGGTAATGACCAGCGTGACATGCTTTTGCGTCATGACGATAGGTTCCTTGCGCTTGCAAACCGGCGGGGTGATCGCCCCACCGGATCGCTTGCCTTAGGCTTTGCGCTCAGGTGCGCCGTGCACCATGGTGTAGGCGTAATCCACGCCCATCCCGTAAGCGCCGCTGTGTTCACGCACCAGATCCATCACCGCGTCATAGGTCTCTTTACGCGACCAGTCGCGCTGGTACTCCAGCAGCACCTGCTGCCAGGTCACCGGCACCGCACCGGCCTGCACCATGCGGTCGATAGAACGTTCGTGGGCATCAACGGAGGTACCGCCAGAGGTATCGGTCACAACATATACCTCATAGCCTGCTTCCAGCGCCATCAGCGCCGGGAAGGTCAGGCAGACTTCGGTCCACAGCGCGGAGATAATCAGTTTTTTACGCCCGGTTGCTTCCACCGCTTTCACAAAAGCAGCGTCTTCCCAGGAGTTCATTGAGGTACGTTCGATAGGCTTAACGTCAGGGTGAACGGCGAGTAATTCAGGCCAGATATAACCGCTAAAACTTTTCGTTTCGACGGAGGTATAAATGACCGGAACATTGAATATTTTCCCGGCTTTCGCTAACGCTACGGTATTATTTTTTAATGTCTGGCGATCAATATTCGCCACGCCGAATGACATTTGTGGCTGATGGTCAATAAAAATAAGCGCAGAGTTTTTAGGGTCAATCAGTTCCCGGATAGACATAACACACCTTCTTAATCAATAGGTTAAAAGACAACGGTCTTAAACTGCCGTCAGCAGCAGGATCCTGAATCAGAAAGCTTGTTGAGTATAGCGGGAAATTTCTAACGAGTTATTAAAGAAAACTTACCATCTTGTGACGGTAATAAATCAGCATCAAAAAAATGCGATGCTTATATCTAATTTATTCACTGGCATTGTTTTTCACTATTCGTTACAACGTAGTGGTTTAATTTTCAGGATATTTTTCATTATGCGAATCAATCTGGACGTACTGCTTATTCTTGATGCTCTTGAGAAACACGGGACCTTTGCCGCCGCCGCCGATTCGCTGTTTAAAACGCCCGCCGCGCTTAGCTATATGATTCAAAAGCTGGAAAGCGACCTGAACATTACGCTGCTCGACCGCTCCGGGCATCGGGCAAAATTCACCGATACCGGACGCATGATGCTGGAAAAGGGCCGCCTACTGCTCAATGCGGCGAAAGATCTGGAAAAGCAGGCGATACAGCTAACCTCTGGCTGGGAAAAAGAGCTGGCGATTGCGCTGGACGACTCGTTTCCCTTTGCCGCGCTATTGCCGACGATCGAGGATTTTTACGAGCTAAATAAACAAACCCGCCTCAGCTTTACCCATCATACGCTGGCCGGTTCCTGGGAAGAGCTCACCCATAACGGCGCGGATATTATCCTCGGCGCAATTAACGAACCGCCCACCTCGGCCGCCTGGTCATATCGTATGCTCGGCACGCTGGATAACGTATTTGTGGTGGCACCAAATCATCCGCTGGCGACCGCCTCAGAAGGCCTAACTAACGAGCAGCTCTGTTTACATCGCGCGGTGGTGATAAGCGACAGCGCGCGGGTATGTCACCCCTTGCAGACCAACCTGATGGACGAACAACCGCAGATTCGCGTCGACGATTTTCACAGCAAGGTGACGCTGCTTCGCGCCGGTATGGGCTGCGGGTTCCTCCCTCGCCATATTGCCAGCCCGTGGCTGGCAGCAGGAGAACTGGTGGAGAAAACGGTAGACTCGTTTCGCCAGAAAGATGTCGCCTATATCGCCTGGCGCAACGGCAGCGACGGGCTCGCTCAGCGCTGGTGGCGTGAAACCCTGCTCGCCAGCGCTGAGATCCGCCGTCTCTATCAGTGACCGGTCCACACCGACGCGGAGACAGCCGGAAGCGTCAGGCGCATACCTTCCAGCTGCGCCTCGCCTTCCCGGCGCTGCCAGCGGGCCACATGCAGCAACGGAGAGTCCGCTAACGTGATGTCGCAGGCTTCACCGCGATTAATCGCAATCAGCACCCGCTCCGCGCCAAGTACGCGCAGGAACACCACCACATCTCCCACCGCATAGAGCACCTGGCAGGCGCCAAGACGCAGCGCAGGCGTGGCTTTACGCAGCGCCGCCAGACGCTGGTAGAGCGCCAGCAGGTTTTTATCCTGTTTATTTTCATCCCACGGGAATGGCTTACGGCAGAACGGGTCGTTATCGCCGTCCAGCCCGACTTCGTCACCGTAGTAGATACAGGGCACACCGGGCCAACTAAACAGCCAGACCACCGCCAGCGGTAGACGCGCCACATCACGACCGAGTAGCGATTTAAAGCGCGCCGTATCGTGGCTATCAAGCTGATTAAACATGCGTAGCTGCTGCTGATGTGACAGCCCGGCACGGTAATCTTCCATCCACGCAATGCAGGTCTGCGCATCAATTTTCTGCGGGTCGTAGGAGATATCGGTATTGGCGAGGAAACCCCACAGCGGGAAGGTAAATCCGCGATAATTCATCGCCGCATCTTCCGCATCCTGCTGTAGCCACTGACGCGCATCACCAAAGTGCTCACCGAGCACATAGGCATCCGGCCGCGCGGCTTTCGCCGCCTGGGTTATCGCCGCCACGTGCTTCAGGTTGTTTTTCGCGCCGCCCGCTTCACCCAGCATATGCACCACGTCCAGCCGCCAACCATCCATATTCCACGGCGCTTTCAGCCAGTGACGAACGATGCTGTCTTCACCACCGTAGATTTCATCAATCAGCGCCTGAGACCGGTAATCGAGCTTCGGTAGGCTAGCGTAGCCTAGCCAATCCAGCGCTTTACCCTCTGGTGAGAAGCTGTAGTGGTCGCGCCACGCTGAGTCCGGGTGATGGCAGGCTCCCTTCGCCGTGCGATTGTGGCGGTCAAACCAGGCGTGAGTGTCGCCGCTGTGGTTAAACACACCGTCGAGGACAAGGCGCATCCCCTCACGCTGGGTGTTATGGCGTAGGCGCAGCAGCGCGTCGTTGCCGCCGAACTGCGGGTCCACTTCACGATAATCTTCAGTATCGTATTTATGCACGCTGGGCGCGGTAAACACCGGGTTCAGATACAGCGCAGTCACCCCAAGTGCTTTCAGGTAGGGCAGCTTTTCGCTGATACCGTCGAGATCACCGCCGTAAAAGGTCGAGCCGCCCGCTTCAGCGGTAAGCGGTGCATCCCAGTCGCGTAGAATGATGTCGTGACCGGCCGCGTGATGATGGTAGACGTTGTCCTGCTGGTCGCTACGCGACGGGCTGCGGGCAAAACGGTCCGGGAAAATCTGATAGAAAACCTGTTCGGTCACCCACTGCGGGCCTGCATCCGGGCTATCAAAGGCAAAAAGCGCCAGCTTGGCTGGCGGAAAGGCGCTAAAGCCTTTGGGTGAAAACCACTGTTGGCGGTCATCCCACAGCAGTTTAAAGGCGTAACGACGGCGCGGTTGACCTTCATGCAGACCAATTTCCGCACGCCATTGCACGATATCATGGCTCGGCGCTTTGCCACTGCGGCGCATCGATACCGCCATCTCTTCGTTATCGACTTCCGAGCGCATCGTCACTCGCTGCGGCAGGTCATCGCCGCGAAGCCACAGCGTGATAATGAGTTTGTCCTGCTGCTGTTTAATAAAGGGAGCAACAGGAAGGTGCCAGGCGTTCAACATCATCTATCCCCTATCCTCAAAGTGAGCCCACCTTGCCATACGACTAGTGCACCCTACTCATCTTTTGTACTTTTTTGTAGGGAGGAGGACGGGGGCGGAGGATTGAGAGAGAAAACGCGACGCCGGGAAAGACCCGGAGTCGGTGCATACGCACCTCGTCCGGGTTACGTGCCAGGGTAGATTATTTGCTGCGACGGGTTTTCAATGCCCAGCCGACTAACAGCAGCAGGATCCACGCAAAGCCCACGTACAGCGAAATGCGGGTATCCGGGTGGTAACCAATCAGCGCGATAATAAAGACCAGGAAGACGATACCGACGATGGTCGTCGCCACGCCGCCAGGCACTTTAAACTTCAGCGCTTTGATTTCATCCGCCGACAGGCGGCGACGGAAGGCCACCTGCGAGAGCAGGATCATAATCCACACCCACACGGTGGCGAAGGTCGCCAGCGACGCAATCACCAGGAAGACGTTTTCCGGCATGATGTAGTTGAGGTACACCGCAAACAGCAGCGCGATGGTCATCACCATCACCGTCACCCACGGAATACCGCGACGGGAGGTTTTAGCGAACACCTTCGGTGCGCTGCCCTGCTCCGCCATACCGTGCAGCATGCGACCCACGCCGAACACATCGGAGTTAATCGCCGACAGTGATGCCGTCAGTACCACAAAGTTAAGGATGCTGGCCGCGAAGGTGATCCCCAGATGCTGGAAGGTCATCACAAACGGGCTGCCGTTGGTGCCGACCTGGTTCCACGGGTAGATGGACATAATGACGAACAGGGTACCCACGTAGAACACCAGAATGCGCATCGGCACGGAGTTAATCGCGCGCGGAATAGAGGTCTGCGGGTCTTTCGCTTCACCGGCGGTGATACCGATAATCTCAATACCGCCGTAGGCAAACATCACCATCTGCAGCGACATCACCATGCCGAGCCAGCCGTTGCTAAAGAAGCCGCCGTTGCTCCACAGGTTATGAATGCCCGTTGGCTGCCCGCCGTTACCGATACCCCAGATAATGATGCCAAAACCGGCCACGATCATGATGATAATGGTGGCGACTTTGAAGAACGAGAACCAGAATTCCAGCTCGCCGAACACCTTCACGCTCATCAGGTTGATGGCGCAGATGATCAGCACCACGCTGAGCACCCATATCCAGTGCGGTACCGCCGGGAACCAGACGCCCATGTAAATACCAAAGGCGGTGACGTCAGCTATCGCCACTATCAGGATCTCAAAGCAGTAGGTCCAGCCGGTGATGTAGCCTGCCAGCGGGCCCAGGTTATCCTGCGCATAGCGAGAGAAGGAGCTGGCAGAAGGGTTATGCACGGACATTTCGCCCAGTGCACGCATGATGATATACGCGGCAACGCCGCCAATAATATAGGCCAGCAGAACGCTGGGCCCGGCCATCTTAATCGCATCGGCGGAGCCGTAGAACAGCCCCGTACCAATGGCCGATCCGAGGGCCATAAAGCGAATGTGTCGGGTGCTTAACCCGCGCTTCAGCTTGTTGTTTTCCATCGTTTCCAGTGCCATGTCATACCCATCATCATCGCGCCTGGCGCGAACGACTTAGGTGAAAGTACCCAAAATAAAAAACCACGGAACATCACGTTCCGTGGTTAAAACACCTTGATGCAAACGCCGATTAGTGGGCGCTGGATGTCACCTGACGACCTGCTGTACGGTCCCAGATAATCGCCAGAACCGCCATCACAACCGTCGGCATCAGCCATGCAAGGCCTTGCTCGGCCAGCGGTAAACGGGCAGTCCACGCTGGCAGCACATCTGCAAAGGCAGAGGCTTTGATGCCGTCAAGGATACCAAATACCAGGCTGATAAACATCGGTGGTGCAATAACGCGGCCCGAATTATGCCACCAATTGCGGGTAAAACTCAGCACTACGAGTGCGATACATGGCGGATAAATCGCTGTCAGCACCGGAATAGAGATTTGAATCAGGTGGCTCAGCCCCAGATTCGACACCGCCATAGAGAACAGGCCGAGGATAAAGACCAGCGTACGGTAGGAGAACGGCAGGTACTGCGCAAAGAACTCGGCGCAAGCACAGGTCAGGCCCACCGCGGTGACCAGACAGGCGATGAAGATCAATGCCGCCAGCATGAAGCTACCCGCGCCACCGAAGGTGTGCTGTACATAAGCGTGCAGGATTGCTGCACCGTTCGCGTTCTGATCGACCAGCGTCGCGCTATCAGAACCCAGGCGGAACAGCGCCAGGTACAGCAGCGTCAGACCAACGCCCGCCATCAGGCCAGCCCAGATGGTATAGCGGGTCAGCAGACGCGCTTCGGTCACGCCGCGGGAACGTGCGGCGTTGACGATAACGATACCAAACACCATCGCACCCAGCGTATCCATGGTCAGATAACCGTTCACGAAACCGTTGGAGAACGCTGCGGTTTCATAGGCTTCCATCGCGTGGCTAATCGGGCCAGCCGGCCACATCACGGCAGCAACGGACAGCACAATCAGCGCCAGAATTTTCAGCGGCGCGAGGAAGTTGCCCACGGTATCCAGCAGTTTGCCCGGATAGAGCGACACCAGAATTACCAGCGCGAAGTAGACAAGGCTGTAGATGAACAGCGGCAGCTCACCGCTGCCGGTCAGCGGCGCGATACCGATTTCAAACGAAACGGTCGCGGTACGCGGGGTCGCAAACAGCGGCCCCACCGCCAGGTAGCAGACCGTAGCGAGCAGCACACCCGCGACTTTACCAATTGGCGTACTCAGGCTGTCCACGCCGCCGCCCACTTTCGCCAGCGCGACCACGGTGAGCACCGGAAGACCAACGGCGGTAATCAGGAAGCCGATCGCGGCGGTCCAGACGTGAGGACCGGCCTGCAAACCAACCATTGGAGGGAAAATGATGTTGCCTGCGCCAACGAACAACGCGAAGGTCATAAAGCCCAGAGCGATGATGTCACGCGATTTTAATTGATGGGTCATATGTAACTACAGCCTGTGGATGTGGTGTTGTAAAACAAATTTATTGTGTCAGCGCCTGTGGAATGATGCAGAGGAAACTGACAATAAACTCAGCGGGATATGCTCCCTTCGCGGCGTAGAGAAGAATAGTTTTTTGATTTACCGCGCATATACAGTCTGTTTACGACTGCATGGGGGCCAATTTAAACGCTTATAACGTTTTAAAGCAACACGGGATCGCAAAACCAGATGATTATATTGATAGTGAAAAAATAGGCAGACGTATTAACTGGATTTAAGAAAAACATCCGGCTAATCATGCGAACAAAAAATAATCAGACGTTCGTAAATCACGCGGCGTTTACTTGACTGCAAAGCAAACAGACCAGCCGAGGCTGGTCTGTGGAAAGTTAAGCTGACAAGCGCGAAATTACTCGCTATTTCTGGCAATTAAACGTTCCGGCAGCAGGAAACTGAAACACGAACCTTTGCCGAGCGTACTGGTAATGTCCAGCCGGCTATCGTGATGATTAACCGCATGTTTAACAATTGCCAGCCCCAAACCGCTGCCGCCGGTCTGTCGCGAGCGTGCTTTATCAACGCGATAAAAACGCTCGGTCAGCCTTGGCAGGTGCTCAGGCGCAATCCCCGGACCGTTATCCTCAACGCTGAACAACGCCCCATGCGGCGCGCGCTGCCAGCGCACGGTAATCAACGTGCCTTCCGGCGTATGGTTAACGGCGTTATAGACCAGGTTCGACATCGCGCTTCGTAGCTGTTCTTCGTTACCCAGCGCTTTTAGCGACTCATCAATCTCAAAGTGGAACTGGTGCTTATGCTGGCTGAGCGTCTGCGCCTCACGCTCCACCACCTTCAGCATCATTGGCACATCAATCTTTTCGTTCAGCGCCAGCGTCGGTGAAGCCTCGATTTTAGAGAGCGTCAGCAGCTGTCGAACCAGCCCTTCCATGCGCTGCGTCTGCTCACGCATAGTGTGCAGTGCTTTCTCTCGTACATTCCCTTCCAGCACCTGCTCCTGCATCATCTCCAGGTAGCCCTGCAGCACGGTCAACGGCGTGCGCAGCTCATGGCTGACGTTGGCGAAGAAGTTCCGCCGCGCCCCTTCCAGCTGGTGCATCTGCGTAACATCGCGCGCCACCATCAACAGCTGACGGTCGGTATACGGCATCACGCGGATCTCCAGATGGCGGCCGCTGTTCAGCACCAGATGTAACGGCTTTAAGAAATCACGCTTTTTGAGGTGTTGGGTAAATTCAGGGTAACGCAGCAGGTTGAGGATGTTCTGCCCGCTATCGTCGGGCCAGCGAAGCCCCAGCAGCTGCTGGGCCAGGCCATTACACCAGAAAATGGCCCCCTCTTCGGTGGTGAGCACCACCGCATCTGGCAGCGATTCGGCACCGCTACGGAAGCGTTTAATCAGATTGCCCAGCTCGCGGCGGCGTTTTTTATTACGCAGCTGCATCTGGTTAAGCCCGTAGAGCAAGGGCTCCCAGCTACCGCGTCCCGGCGGAGGGGTCATACTTCGGTCGACCCAAAGCCACCAGGAGAGCCGTAATAAATTCCAGAAATGCCAGATAAGCAGCCCGGTCACCGCCGCCAGTAAAAACCACGGCAGATAACCAAAAATCAGTCCCAGTATCGCGGCCGGGAGACAGCATAACAGCAGCTCCAGCACCAGCCTTTTCCATGACAGCCGTTCCAGCACGCGTCACACTCCTGTCAAAAATTAGAAACGGGCAGAGAAACGATAACCCGTGCCGCGAACGGTTTGCACCATGCGGTCATGACCACTGTGTTCCAGCGCCTTACGCAGACGACGAATATGCACGTCGACGGTACGGTCTTCAACATAAACGTTGGTGCCCCAGACGTGGTTCAGCAGCTGTTCGCGGCTGTACACGCGCTCCGGGTGCGTCATAAAGAAATGCAGCAGCTTAAATTCGGTTGGCCCCATATCCAGCGGATTTTCACCGGTCATCACGCGGTGAGAAGTCGGGTCAAGGCTCAGCCCCTGCATCTCAATCACCTCTTCCACCGCCATCGGTGAAATACGGCGCATCACCGCTTTAATGCGGGCGACCAGCTCTTTTGGTGAGAAAGGTTTGGTGATGTAATCGTCGGCGCCGGTTTCGAGGCCCCGCACGCGGTCTTCTTCTTCACCACGGGCCGTCAGCATCACCACCGGAATGTCACGCGTCAGCGCTTCACGTTTGATATGCTTAATAAATTGCAGTCCCGAGCCGCCCGGTAACATCCAGTCGAGCAGAATAAGGTCGGGCCAGGGTTCATTCAGTTTGCTGATAGCGGTATCGTAATCTTCTGCTTCCACCGGCTGAAAACCGTTTTGCTCCAGAACGAAACAGACCATCTCGCGGATTGGCGCTTCATCTTCAACGACCAGAATACGTCTTGCCATTATTTGCCCTGTTTTTAGACATCAGTATTATATACGGCGTCATTATGCGTCAGATTTATGACAGATTTATGAAAAACATGACCGTTAGATGATCGCGGTTTACGGTTTATGACACACCCAAAACGCGCTCATCGACCTCAACGTAGGCTGATGTTTATAATCAACTTTACGCCACTTCTCACGGAACCGCTATGCGCATCATCCACACTTCGGACTGGCACCTTGGCCAGAACTTCTACAGCAAAAGCCGCGCGGCTGAACATGACGCGTTCCTGAACTGGCTGCTCACCACCGCCGAACAGGAGCAGGTGGATGCCATTATTGTCGCGGGCGATATCTTCGATACCGGCTCCCCGCCAAGCTATGCGCGAGAGCTGTACAACCGATTTGTGGTCAATTTGCAGCAGACCGGCTGCCATCTGGTGGTGCTGGCGGGCAACCATGACTCCGTGGCAACGCTGAATGAATCCCGCGATATTCTCTCATTTCTGAATACCACGGTGATCGCCAGTGCCGGTCATGCCCCCTTTATTCTGAATCGCCGCGACGGCACGCCCGGCGCGGTATTCTGCCCGGTGCCGTTCCTGCGCCCACGTGACATTATTACCAGTCAGGCGGGGCTCTCCGGCGGCGAAAAAGTCCAGCAGGTGCTGGCGAGTATCACCGACTATTACCAGCAGCAATACCAGCAGGCCTGCGACCTGCGCGGCGATGCCACGCTGCCGATTATTGCCAGTGGACACCTGACCACCGTCGGAGCCAGCAAAAGTGACGCGGTGCGCGACATTTATATTGGCACACTGGACGCGTTTCCGGCGCAAAACTTCCCGCCTGTCGACTATATCGCGCTGGGCCATATTCACCGGGCGCAGAAAATCGGCGGCAGCGAGCATATTCGCTACAGCGGTTCACCTATCGCTCTCAGCTTTGATGAAACCGGCAAAGCCAAAAGTGTCAATCTGGTGAGCTTCACTGACGGCAAACTTGCCGACGTCACGCCGCTTACCGTACCCGTGACTCAGCCGCTGGCAGTGATCAAAGGCGATTTTGACGCTATCAGCGCCCAGCTCGCCGAATGGCGCGATGCCGCCGCAGCGCCGAGCACCTGGGTGGATATTGAAATCACCAGCGACGAATACCTGCATGATATTCAACGTAAAATTCAGGCCATCACCGACGACCTGCCGGTCGACGTGCTGCTGGTGCGCCGCAGTCGTGAACAACGCCAGCGCATTCTGGCAAGCCTTGAACGCGAAACCTTGAGCGAGCTGAGCGTCGAAGAGGTATTTCAGCGTCGTCTGGCACTGGAAACGCTGGAGGAGCCGCAGCAACAGCGCCTGCACGCGCTGTTTAATGAGACCCTCCAGAGTCTTGGCGAGGAGGAACAGCCATGAAAATTCTCAGCCTGCGCCTGAAAAACCTTAACTCGCTCAAGGGTGAGTGGAAAATCGATTTCACCCAGGAGCCGTTTGCCAGCAACGGTCTGTTTGCCATTACCGGCCCAACCGGCGCGGGGAAAACCACCCTGCTGGACGCCATCTGCCTGGCGCTGTACCACAAGACGCCGCGCTTGAGTAATGTCTCCCAGTCGCAAAATGATCTGATGACCCGCGACACCGCCGAATGTCTGGCAGAAGTCGAGTTCGAGGTTCAGGGCATAGCCTACCGCGCCTTCTGGAGCCAGAACCGCGCCCGCAATCAGCCGGACGGCAACCTACAGGCGCCGCGCGTTGAACTCGCCCGCTGCGACGACGGGCAAATTCTGGCGGATAAAATTAAAGACAAACTGGAGATGACCGCCTCGCTGACCGGACTCGACTACGGTCGTTTTACCCGCTCGATGATGCTCTCACAGGGCCAGTTCGCCGCCTTCCTCAACGCCGAGCCCAAAGAACGCGCGGAACTGCTCGAAGAGCTGACCGGTACCGAAATCTATGGCCAGATTTCAGCGCAGGTCTTTGAAAAACATAAGCAGGCGCGTGGCGAGCTGGAGAAGCTTCAGGCGCAGGCCAGCGGCGTGGTGCTGTTGAGCGAAGAGCAGCAACAGACCCTGACACAGAGTTTGCAGGCACTTACTTCTGACGAGCAGCAGTGGCAACAACAGCAGACCATCGCTGCGCTGCATCAACAGTGGCTCACCCGTCAGCAGGAGCTGGAACAGGACGGGAAGATCCACCAGCAGTCGCTCAATACCGCCCGTCAGGCGCTGGAAGAGGCGCAGCCGCAGCTTGCAGCGCTCAACCGGGCGCAGCCTGCGGAAGCGTTACGCCCGCGCTGGACGCAGCTACAGGAACAGGCCGCCACGGTGGTGAAAACCCATCAGTTAGTAGAGCAAGTAAATACTCGCTTACATGATTCCCGCCGCCTTCGCGACCGTCTTCGTCTGAGCGCTGAGCAGCAGGCCGCCGCGCTCCAGCAGACCCAAACCCAGCTTCAGCAGTGGCTGCAGGAAAACGAACACATCCAGCAGTGGCTGGGGGAACTGACCGGCTGGCGCAGCGCTTTCAGCCAACAGTCCCGTGAACGTGCTCAACTGGAGACCGCTGCGCAGCGCCTGGTTGATCTGGAAAAACAGCTCGCCCAACTGCCTCCTTCGGCGCTGACGCTGACTCAGGAAGACGTGGCCGGGCAGATAGCCCAGCACGCGGCAACCCGCCCGCTGCGCCAGCAGCTAAGCGCACTGCATTCACAGTTCATACCGCTGCAAACACGCCGCCAGCAGCTTTTGCACGCACAGCAGCAGCGCCAACAGCAGTTGGAGACGCTGACCGCCGGGCTCACCCAGCTCCGCCAGGTCTATAAAGAGAAAAAGCAGCAGCGCGACGACGTCAATGCCATCTGCGAGCTGGAGGCGACAATCGTGCGTCTCGAGGCCGAGCGTGCGCGTTTGCAGCCAGGCGCGCCCTGCCCGCTGTGCGGCTCGACCAGCCACCCGGCGCTGGCGGAGTACCAGGCGTTAGCCCCGGATGCCAACAAAGCCCGCCGCGATGCGCTGGAGAAAGAGGTCGCCCAACTGGCGGAAGAAGGCGCCACGCAGCGCGGTCAGCAGGCCGCGCTGGAAAAACAGCAGCAGCAGGAAAATGCCGAGCTGGAAACACTTTGTGAGCGAGAGCAAGCACTTACATCACAGTGGCAAACGGTCATTCAGGGGTTGGATATTACGCTACAGCCTGCTGACGATATCAACGGCTGGCTGGCAGCGCAGGAAGAGGCCGAACAGCAGCGTTATCAGTACAGCCAGCGCCTGACGCTCGATGCACAGCTCCGCGAGCTACGCGCCCAGCATACCCAACAGCAGAATGAACTGGCGCAGAGCGCCGCTTTGCTGACCCAGACGCTTGCCGGTTTCGGCCTCGCTGTCCCGCAGCCTGGCGAAGAGCACCGCTGGCTAGCTGCCCGTGAGGCGGATACCCAGCGCTGGCAGCAGCAGCAAAAACAGCATCAGGAAATTCAGCAGCAGCTCGTGCAAATCCAACCGCTGCTCGATACCCTTCCTGCAGTGCAAAATCCAGAAGATTTCCACCCGGTCACCCTCGACGGCTGGCAGCAGGTGCACCATGACTGCGTATCGCTGGAGAGCCAGTGGCACACGCTCCAGCAGCAGGAAGCGCAGGAGAAACAGCGTCTGCAGCAGGCCGAGCAGGCCTTCGACCAGGCGTTGGCCGAGTCGCACTTTAGCGATCGTCAGGACTTCCTCAGTGCGCTGCTGGATCAACATGAACGTCAGCGCCTGGAGCAGCTTAAACAGACGCTGGAAACGCAGCATCAGCAGCGCCAGACGTTAGCGGCACAGGCGCAGGAGGCACTACAGCGCCATCTGACCCAGCGACCGGAAACGCTGAGCGAAGTATTGACGCTGGCAGATGCCCAGACGCAGCTCCAGCACATTTCCCGACAGCTCCGTGAAAACAGCGAACGCCAGGGCGAACTGCGCCAGCAGTTGAAGCAGGATGAAGAGAACCGCCAGCAGCAGCAGTCGTTGTTCCTGGAGATAGAAAAAGCCAGCGCTGCGCTGGAGGACTGGGCGCATCTGAATGCGCTAATTGGCTCTAAAGAGGGCGATAAGTTCCGCAAATTTGCTCAGGGGCTGACGCTGGATAATCTGGTGTGGCTCGCCAACGAACAGCTCAGCCGCCTGCACGGTCGCTATCTGCTTCAGCGTAAGGTCAGCGACGCGCTGGAGCTGGAAGTGGTCGATACCTGGCAGGCAGATGCGGTCCGCGATACCCGCACCCTCTCCGGCGGTGAAAGCTTCCTCGTCAGCCTTTCTCTGGCGCTGGCGCTCTCCGACCTGGTAAGCCATAAAACGCGCATCGACTCTCTGTTCCTCGATGAAGGGTTCGGCACGCTGGATAGCGAAACGCTGGATACGGCGCTGGACGCGCTGGATACGCTCAACGCCAGCGGTAAAATCATCGGCGTGATTAGCCACGTAGAGGCGATGAAAGAGCGGATCCCGGTACAAATTAAGGTGAAGAAGATCAACGGATTGGGGTATAGCCGATTGGATAAAATGTTTAGCGTGGAGTGAGGTTTCCCCTCACCCCGGCCCTCTCCCAGAGGGAGAGGGTGAAAAGCGATACCGAACGGTCCCCTCTCCCTCTGGGAGAGGGTTAGGCTGAGGGCCAAATCACGCCGGCCACAACCACGCCGCCCCACGGACTCCGCTGGAGCCCCCGTGCAGCGCCTTGCGAATCGGCGTTTCACACTCGCCGCCGAATACCCACGCTTTCACCAGCTCCGGCACCGTCTGATACAACCGTTCAACGTTGCTCATCCCGCCGCCCAGCACAATTACGTCAGGGTCAAGAATATTCACCACGTGCGCCAGCGATTTTGCCAGCCGCTGTTCGTAACGGTGGAGCGCCTGCTCGGCCAGCGCGTCACCCTCATCAACCAGGCGCATAATCTCATTTCCCTTCAACGCCTTGCCGCTTAAACGTTGATAGTCGGTGGCAAAGCCGGTGCCGGAAATAAAGGTTTCAATACAGCCCTGCTTGCCGCAATAGCACGGCACCTCCGCCCGGAAGCGCAGCTCGTCATCGTTCATCCACGGCAGCGGATTATGCCCCCACTCGCCCGCCGTGCCGTTACCGCCGATGTGCGCGCGACCGCCCAGCGCCACGCCCGCGCCGCAGCCGGTACCGATGATCACCGCGAACACCGTCTGCGCCCCTGCTGCCGCACCGTCCACTGCTTCAGATACCGCCAGGCAGTTAGCATCATTGGCCAGTCGCACCTCGCAATTGAGGCGATGGCTGAGATCTTTATCAAACGGCTGGCCGTTGAGCCAGGTAGAGTTGGCGTTTTTCACCACTCCGGTATAGGGGGAAATTGAGCCGGGAATGCCCATGCCAACCGTGCCTGTTTGCCCGGTTGCCTCTTCGGCGAGAGCAACAAGATGCGCAATGTTCTCAATGGTTTGCTGATAATCACGTGGCGTGGGCAAGCGGTGGCGATAAAGCTGCTCACCCTGGTCGCTTAGCGCGATGACTTCGGTTTTCGTTCCACCCAGATCGATACCAATTCGCATTCATAACTCCTGTTTAAAACAATGCAAGGGCGAGGACAATTCGTTATCATTGCCCGCTGATTTAACGACAACACCGTGGAAATTATCATGCTGTGGTTCAAAAATTTAATGGTTTATCGTCTCAGCCGCGACATCTCCCTGCGCGCGGAAGAGATGGAGAAACAGCTCGCTGAGATGACCTTCACCCCATGCGGCAGCCAGGATATGGCAAAAACCGGCTGGGTACCGCCGATGGGCTCACACAGCGATGCGCTGACGCACACAGTAAATGGTCAGATCATCATTTGCGCCCGCAAAGAAGAGAAGATCCTGCCCTCTCCGGTGATTAAACAGGCGCTGGAAGCGAAGATCCAAAAGCTCGAAGCCGATCAGGGCCGTAAGCTCAAGAAAACCGAAAAAGATTCGCTGAAGGATGAAGTCCTGCACTCTCTGCTGCCGCGTGCCTTTAGCCGCTTCAGCCAGACGATGATGTGGATCGACACCGTTAACGATCTGATTATGGTTGACTGCGCCAGCGCCAAAAAGGCGGAAGATACCCTGGCGCTGCTGCGTAAAAGTCTCGGCTCGCTGCCGGTGGTGCCGCTGACGCTGGAAAATCCAATCGAACTGACCCTGACCGAATGGGTACGTTCCGGATCGGCGGCGCAAAGCTTCCAGATTCTGGATGAAGCCGAGCTGAAAGCGATCCTCGAAGACGGCGGCGTGATCCGTGCGAAGAAACAGGATCTGGTATGCGATGAGATCGCCTGCCATATCGAAGCCGGTAAGCTGGTGACCAAGCTGGCGCTCGACTGGCAGCAACGCATTCAGTTCGTGATGTGCGATGACGGCTCCATCAAGCGTCTGAAGTTCTGTGACGAACTGCGCGATCAGAACGAAGATATCGACCGTGACGACTATGCTCAGCGTTTCGACGCAGACTTTATTCTGATGACCGGCGAGCTGGCGGCGATGATTAAAAGCCTGGTAGAAGGTTTAGGCGGCGAAGCCCAACGTTAAGCGGGAAATTCCCTTCCTGCCTCAGCAGGAAGGGAATGCATCACAGATAGCGGCACAGATAAGAGGTTGGCTCTGCAACCTGCAGGTTAAATTCGCTGTGGCCCGGTACGTTGAACACTTCCCCAGCGGAATAGACTTTCCATTCGATTTCACCCGGTAATAGCACGTTCAGCGCGCCGCTAATCACGGTCATCTCTTCCGGCTGCGCGGTACCGAAGGTGTATTCGCCTTCCGCCATCACGCCCACGCTAGCACGACCCGTGCTGCTGCTGGTAAAGCCAATGGATTTCACTTTTCCGTCAAAGTATTCGTTGCTCTGAAGCATAAACAGGCCCTTATTATCTCGTCGTCAAAAGACCAATATAGGGTTGCGAACAGAAACCTGTCACGCGAAATCATACGCTTAACACAATAATTCTGCCGCCAGTCTGGCCACCAGCACATTCGACAAGAGAACCGGCACATCCAGCGCCTTTTGTAGCAGGTCACGGTGACGCTGGTGATAGCTCAGCGAGTCTAACACCAGCACATCAGCCCCTTGATCCAGCAGCGAGTTACCGGCTGAAATCAGGTGCTGGTCAGTATCGCGAAGCGGGTTAGCCAGCGCGTAGTAAGGCAAATTGGACAGCATCTGCCACTTCTCCTGTTGGGCATCGAGAATGGCCTCTACGGGGACCAGAACCCCGACCTGATGCCCCTCGACGATAGAGGCGACCAACGGTGGAATAATACGCTGGGGCTCCAGCAGAATCGCATTGCGCGCCACCATACTGCGTAATTTAAACGTATTCAGTAGCAGAATGACGTCATAAGATTGATTGTCCAGCACCTCAATCACGGCCTGCAGGCTGTGCTCGACTTTCAGGCGGGAAACTTCAGCAAACTGGTTATCATTTAACAGAACCAGCAAACGTTCTTCACCGGGTTCTGGTGCATACTCTTCCATGACTTCCACACGGCTCATTTTGCCTAACAGGCTAATGTGGGTAATTTGATCTTCCCTGATGTGCTCGGTCAATAGCGGCAACACTTCACTGACGGGCACTACCCCAATCGTAAGAATCGCCATCGTTGCACTCATGTTATCTACCTTCTGCTTCTCTGATGTTCGCTTTACACATAGCCACCTGGATGGATGAAAAATACCGCTCAAAAGCGTAGCAGTTCATCCGTCGGGCAGAATGTAAAGATTCCCGTTATTTCCAGTACTCTCCTGATAAAGTTTGATTTTAACTTTTCTATAACATTAATGATAAACCAAAAATGTGACTTACGCACAACATAACCACAAAATAAAAATGGTTATATCGGCAGTCAGAGGTAAAACCTGAGGAGGAGAAAACGCAGAATAAAGAGGGACAGCAGGCGTGCCCTGCTAGCTGGCCGTGGCCAGGTGCAGAGCATCAAGAATCAGGGTAACAACGCGCTCAGGCGCCGCAGAGGCATCAACAACGTAGTGGGCGGTTTCGCGATACAGCGCATCTCGCTGCGCCAGCACTTCAGCCACTTCTTCGCTAATCGGTTTACCGGTCAGCGTCGGACGCTGGGATGCTTCTGGAAATGCTTCCAGACGACGCGCCAGAACCGGCACCGGAGCGTTCAAATAGATAACCACGCCATTCTGGCGCATAAATTCGCGGTTAACCGGTGCGAGAATGATACCGCCGCCCGTTGCTACCACCGTGCTCGGTTGGGTGACCGACATCAGCGTCTGAGTCTCGCGTGCGCGAAATCCCCCCCAGCCTTCGAGGTCGACAATCTCCGCCACGCTCATACCGGACTGCTGCTGTAACGCCAGGTCAGTATCAACAAAGTGAAAATGGCAGGCATGGGTAAGCGCTTGACCTATCGTCGTTTTTCCGCAGCCTCGGGCTCCGATAAGAAAAATCGGCTGTGTCATGACCTGGAATTCCCCCTGATGACGCGTAAATGCGGGATAAGTAGATGAAGCGTTAATGATATCACCAAACTAGTACACAAGTAAGTGTAAACCTTATGTTACACCAAGGTGTAATCAGAGACCTGTTTCACCGCGATGGGCTTTTATACCGCGCCGTTTAAGCGTAAAAAAAACATGCCACAAAGCGTGTCGCTAACAGTACATGAAAGTGCCGGGCTTTGACAAGCCAGACGTTGCGGCAAAAGGTAGCACACTTATGTGACAGAAATCACGTCAACCGCGTTTTACCGCCAGCAGCCATTTATCCAGTTCAGCGGCAAACTGCTGTCGATCGCGCTGGGAGAGCGCCGCAGGTCCACCGGTCTGAATACCGCTGGAGCGCATGGTGTCCATAAAATCACGCAGGGTTAAGCGCTCCTTGATGGTCGCCTCGCTGTAACGTTCACCGCGAGGATTCAGCGCCGCGCCGCCCTTTTCCAGCACCTCAGCCGCCAGCGGGATGTCGGCAGTGATCACCAGATCGCCGGGCTCGCAGAGACGAACAATTTCGTTATCGGCCACATCGAACCCTTTTGGTACCACCATCGCGCGGATAAAACGCGATGGTGGCACACGCAGATACTGGTTAGCGACCAGCACCAGCTCAATCTGCGTGCGGTCTGCGGCGCGAAACAGCACCTCTTTAATCACGTTCGGACAAGCGTCCGCATCAACCCAAATGGTCATCGATACTCCAGAGTGAATATTATCGCAAAGCGTGATTATACAGAGAGCCGGGGCGCGTACGTAATAATTGCCAGTTGAATGATAAAAGTAGGTTACCCATCGCCGGGAATCGCCTATAACAGTAAACTACGAAAAAAACAGACAGAGGGAGAGAGAAATGGAGAAGAAGATTGGCTTCATTGGCTGCGGCAACATGGGGAAAGCCATTCTTGGTGGCCTGATTGCCAGCGGCCAGGTACTTCCTGGGCAGATTTGGGTCTACACGCCGTCACCGGATAAAGTGGCCGCGCTGCGCGACGAGTTCGGCATTAATGCGGCACAAAGTCCGCAGGAAGTGGCTCAGGTTGCCGACATCGTCTTTGGTGCCGTGAAGCCGGGCATTATGGTTAAAGTGCTGAGTGATATCGCCTCTAGCCTGAATAAAGACTCACTGGTGGTGTCCATCGCGGCGGGCGTAACCCTGGAGCAGCTGGCGCGCGCGCTGGGTCACGATCGTAAAATCGTACGCGCCATGCCTAATACCCCATCGCTGGTGAATGCCGGGATGACCTCCGTCACCCCGAACGCGCTGGTGACGCCGGAAGATATCGCCGATGTGCTGAATATCTTCCGCTGCTTCGGCGCGGCTGAAGAAATCGCCGAAGCGATGATCCATCCGGTAGTAGGCGTCAGCGGCTCAGCGCCAGCCTACGTCTTTATGTTTATAGAAGCGATGGCCGATGCCGCCGTGCTGGGCGGAATGCCGCGCGCTCAGGCCTATAAGTTTGCCGCACAGGCGGTCATGGGCTCGGCGAAGATGGTGCTGGAAACCGGTAAGCATCCGGGCGAGCTGAAGGATATGGTCTGCTCCCCTGGTGGTACCACTATTGAAGCCGTGCGCGTGCTGGAAGAGAAAGGCTTCCGCTCTGCGGTCATCGAAGCGATGGCCAAATGCATGGAAAAATCAGAGAAAATGAGCAAGTCATAAGTCTCAGGCCCGGCATCGTGCCGGGCCTGATTTTCTTGCCATAAAAAAGCGCCTACGGCGCCGTTACTTATTTGTTTTTCAGACAGGTGCTCATAAAGGTTTTACGTTCATCACCTTTTAAGGTTTTGGTTGCTGCCTGCGCGTTACAATCCTTCATTTTTTGCTGCTGCGGGGTCAGTTTTTTGCCGTCAGCGGCCGCACTCTCCCCTTTCAGACAGCTGCTCATAAAGGTTTTACGCTCATCACCTTTCAGGGTTTTTGACGCGGCTTCATGATTACACGTGCTCATGCGCTGCTGCTGCGGCGTCAGGGTTTTCTCCGGCGCTGCCGCCGTCGTTGCCGCAGACACGGCACCCGCCGTAAACAGACCACACAGTAGGGTAACCAGTAATGTTGTTTTCATTGCACCATCCTTTTGTGAGTAGAACTCTGTAAGTCTGGTCGCTGGAAGGAATATTACCAACCCGACGACAAAATATTGCCGTCGGGCGGGTGTCAGGGCTTAAAGCCCCAGCGCCGCTTTCATGGTGTAGTAGAGGTCCGTCTGGTCGGTCAGGCCAACCACGTTCGCCGCGTGCGGGCCATAGGCCGCGATGCGCAGCTGGGTGCCGGTATGCTCCATCGACTCTTCTTCCGAGTTGCCGTAGCTCATCACCATCACCGAACCATCTTTGGTGTTCAGCGCCTGCGTCAGGCCAGGAGCCTTCGTTTCCGGTGGGATAATCTGGCTGGCGTGAGCGTGATCAGCGGTGACGATCACCAGCGTATTGCCGTCTTTTTTCGCAAATTCCAGCGCTTTCTGTACCGCTTCATCCAGATCAACCGTTTCGCCAATCTGGCCACACGGGTTTGCCGCGTGGTCCTGTTTATCAATAGACGCGCCTTCTACCTGCAGGAAGAACCCTTTTTCACTGGTGCTCAGCAGAGAGATCGCTTTATCGGTCATCTGCGCAAGAGTCGGTACGCTGGCATCGCGTTTCGGGTTCGGGGCGCAGGTCACGACCGGTTTATCGAGATTGCCGTGGAAAGAGGCTTTTGGCCCTTCCCAGCGTACCGGCATGTTGCCATCGGAGAACAGGCCCAGCAGCGGCTTATCCTGATTTGCCTGGGTAATCGCCGCCAGCGTTGTGGCATTATCAACGAGCTGATAGCCTCGCGCCTGCGCCTGTTCACGTAGCGTTTTCCCCTGCCATTCCCCCGCCGTTGCGGTTTCAGCAAAGGTCTTCGCGCCGCCGCCCAGCGTCACATCCGCGCGCGCATTCAGCAACTGTTCGGTGATGGAGCCCTTGCCACCTTTCTCCAGCGCGTTGGTTGGGCATTTTTCACTGGTCACGCTTGGGCCGTAGCATTTACGCGAAGTCACATGTGATACCAGCGCAGCAGGAGTGGCATCCTGCAGTTCGGCGGTAGAAACGTTCCCTGTTGCCAGGCCAGCCGTTTTTGCCAGCTCAAGAATGGTCTGGTGATCTTTTTCGTGGATGTCCACGCCCAGCGCACCGTTATAGGTTTTCACCCCGGTACTCCAGGCCGTTGCGGACGCCGCAGAATCGGTTACATAATCCGGCTTACCGGTTTTTTTATTCAGCGCGTAGTGCGTGTACTGCCCGGTTAACGGCAGCGCATCGATACCTTTGAAATAACCACCCGCCCCTTCAGCATAGTTACGCGCAGCGGTAATTTCAGAATCGCCCATACCATCGCCAATCAACAGAATAACGTTTTTGGCCTGCTTATTATTCAAAGAAGCGCGAATGGCTTCGGTTTGATCGGCAGATAAACGGCGAGCACCGCCCGGCTGGGTAATATCCCCTTGCGCGGCGCGGTTATCCAGAACGGCAGTTGATGTGTCCGCGTGTGCGGCAGATAAACCCAGCAGAGGTAATAATGCGGCAAAAATAGCACTGTATTTCACGTTAGTTTCTCCATGTACAAATACTTAAAAAATGAAACATGGAGACTGTAAGAAAAGTGCGTGACATTTTAATGACACCCCAAATGATGTCATTACCTACTAATTTTAGGGATGCAGAAATAACCGTTTAACGTGGTTATATAAGAGTTCGCTATTATGGTCTTCGGCGTGTTCTGTGGGAGCGAGTTTATTCAACGTCGCGGCTATTTCATCCTCCAGTGCCGGGCCAGAACCTTGCTGTAAATGCTGTAAAAGCGTGGTCACCACCACTTCAAGTGCATCGACCTGAATACGTAACGCGTTTGCTTCATCTTCCTTTTCGGCCAGTTTGACCAGCAGTTCTGCAATGAAATTTTTCATCGCGCGTTTTCCTTGTATGACGGCGTGGGCAGGACTCAAGCCCTGAAAAAAATAAATAGACCGTGAAACCCTACGGTGCTATTCCCCTTTCAGCAACACCGAATAGAATTACAATATATTACGTATTCTGCAATAGTCCTCGGTAAAAATATAATCCTCATCAATATCATGGAATTACTTACCAATACCGCCAGCGAAACGTTTTTCTCATTTAATAATGCAGGGCGCAAAGAGGTAATATGAAGAGTGTAGTGCGATAATCAGGGAATAAACGCCACCGCGTTTATTCCCCTCTCAATACCGGTATTACTGACGTACGGGTTGCGCCCGACGCAGCATTACCGCTAATTGCCAGAGGTTAATCAGCACAATTACCGCGGTGACAATAAATACCCAGCGGAAACCGGCCATCGCCGAAATGGAGGCACCTATTAACGGACCGGCCACGTTACCCAGGTACATAAAGGACTGGTTATAACCAAAAATACGCCCGGTGACGCGCTCGCTAATATACTTCAGCAGCAGCGTTTGTACCGCAGGCAGCATCGCGCCATCGGCAAAGCCAAGAATAAAGCGCAGCACGCCCAGCTGAAACGGCGTGGTAACAAACGACATAGCAAAGAACAGCACCACCGCAAACGTCAGCGTCCCCAACAGTATGCGGCCCGTGCCGATACGATCGCCCAGTTTACCCAGCCTCGGGGCCGAAATGAGCGCCGATACGCCGGGGACGGCGGCAATCATGCCGCTTAAGAAGGCGATATTGCCGCTGTCGGGTGACATCGATTTAATAAACAGCGCCAGAATCGGACTGATAGACCCGTTACATAACTGAATAACCATGGTCGTGACGAACAGGCTAATCACTAGCCCCGGATAGGGCAGCGTCGCAAATACCGCTTTCCCGCTGAGCTTCTCCCCTTTATTGAACTGCGGGCGCGGGCCCTCTTTAATCAGGAACAACGTCACCAGGAAGCTCACCAGCAGCAGGAACGCGGTGATGTAAAAGACCATTCTCAGGCCAACGTGGTCGGCCAGGAAGCCGCCCAGCAGCGGCCCACCGATAACGCCAGTGATTTGCGCCGTGGACAGTGTGCTGAGCGCCCAGCCGCTGCGCTCACGCGGTACCTGAGAGGCCACCAGCGCCATCGCGTTAGGAATATAGCCTGAGGTTAAGCCCATTACCGCACGCAAGATAAAGAGTTGCCAGACGTTGGTTGCAAAAGCCTGCAACAGGATAGCAATCGCCATCCCCAACGAGGCACGCAGCAGCATAAGCTTACGGCCTTTACGGTCGGCCAGGCTGCCCCACATTGGCGAAACAATCGCAGAAACCAGGAAGGTGACGCTGAAGGTTAACCCGGACCACATGGAGAGAGATTCATGGGAGGTGACGCCCAACTGCGCCACGTAAAGCGGCAAAAACGGTAAGATCTGGCTGATAGCCAACCCGGTGAAAAAACAACCGAGCCAAACAGAAATAAGGTTAACCTTCCAGGATTCCATAACTACACGTATTCGTTCTTTTTGCGAGGACAAGTAAACAGGTTAGCAAGTTGCGCTTTGCGCCGTATTGTCAGAGATGCTTAATGCATTATTTCAGAACAATATCAGCCACTCAGCGCTTTTGTGTGATAAATATCACGCTTCAGGCGCTATTATGCAGTCACTTATTCTTAAGCCTTGCCTGTGATTTACGCACTTTGGTATGGAAAAGGCAGATGCCTCCCCACACCCGTGGTATGTTATGTGCTTTGCGTTTGGAATGGATGGAATTTGAGATGGCAAAGTTGCGGGTTGGGATTGTTTTTGGCGGCAAATCAGCGGAGCACGAAGTCTCCCTACAGTCAGCTAAAAATATCGTAGAAGCGATTGATAAGACGCGTTTTGAGGTCGTTCTGCTGGGGATCGATAAGCAGGGGCAGTGGCATATCAGCGATGCGCAAAACTACCTGTTAAACGCCCACGACCCGGCCCATATCGCACTACGCCCTTCCGATATCACACTGGCACATATCCCTGGCAAAGCGCATCAGCAGATGATCAATGCTGCAAGCGGCCAGCCGCTGGATGCCATCGATGTGATTTTCCCGATTGTTCACGGCACCCTGGGTGAAGACGGTTCCCTGCAGGGCATGCTGCGTATGGCAAACCTGCCGTTCGTCGGCTCTGACGTCCTGGGTTCCGCTGCGTGTATGGATAAAGACGTCACCAAGCGTCTGCTGCGCGACGCTGGGCTTTCTATCGCGCCATTTGTGACGTTAACCCGTCGCACCCGCGACAGCTTCTCGTTCGAGGAAATTAAAGCGAAGCTCGGCCTGCCGCTGTTTGTTAAACCGGCAAACCAGGGGTCATCCGTCGGCGTCAGTAAGGTGAACAGCGCCGAACAGTATCAGCAGGCCGTGGCGCTGGCGTTTGAATTTGACCACAAAGTGGTGGTTGAACAGGGCATTAAAGGGCGTGAAATTGAGTGTGCGGTGCTCGGCAATGATGACCCGCAGGCCAGCACCTGTGGCGAAATCGTCCTGAACAGCGAATTCTACGCCTACGACACCAAGTATATTGACGATAACGGCGCGAAAGTGGTGGTTCCGGCGGCAATCTCCGCCGAAGTGAACGACAAAATTCGTCATGTTGCGATTGAAGCCTACCAGACCTTAGGCTGCAGCGGGATGGCGCGTGTTGACGTGTTCCTGACCGAAAATAACGACGTGGTAATTAACGAAATCAACACCCTGCCGGGCTTCACCAATATCAGTATGTATCCAAAATTGTGGCAGGCCAGCGGTCTGGATTACACTTCGCTGATTACGCGTTTGATTGAGCTGGCGCTGGAACGTTATCAGGCCGATAAGGCGCTGAAAACGTCGATGAACGGGTAATAGCTTCACAACGATGTAGTTCTTGTAGGTCTGATAAGCGCAGCGCCATCAGGCAATTCGGCGCTGATCGCCGGATGGCGACGTTGCCTTATCCGGCCTACAGTAACGATACAACTCTTGTAGGCCTGATAAGCGTAGCGCCATCAGGCAGCCAACTGTGAAGCTGATGCAGGCATAACAAATCCACCAAATGAACTACTCTTCCCGACGGCGAATGATAAAACCGGCCAGCCAGAAGCTAATCACCCAGGTCACCATCCCCACGGCATAGGTTTGCCAGCCCTTAGCTTCGAACCCAAGCAGCCCCACTATTCCGTTCAGAATAAAGATAAGACCAATGGCAAAGGCGTAGTAATGCCAATCACGGCGAATTTTTGCAGGCAGGTTCATAGCGGCTCCAGCATAAAAAAAAGATGATGCCATAAACCCGCGCCAGCGTCTGTGGTGTAAACAACAATTCGCAGATGTTAAATCAATTAACGTCAAGCCGAAAACGGATAATCAATAAGCCAGAGTGATAATCCAGGACTATTCCTGCTCAAAATTTACCATAAATCCGATATTGACAATCCCTTTCTGCTGCCACACTCACTCCAGTATCACGAAACGATCGGCATTTACGTTATCCTGGAGGTCTCAATGACAGATTTCACGTTGTCAAAACTCATGTTCAGTGGGAAAAAGAGGGACTCCTCCGCCTCAGGCAACCTGGCCTACGCGCTTTTCGTTCTGCTCTGTTTTTCGGTCGGCGCGCAGCTGTTGACTTTGGTGGTTCACGCACCCGGTGTCTATGAGCATCTGATGCAAATGCAGGACAGTGGTCGTCCGCGCGTTGAAATTGGCCTTGGCGTGAGTACGCTATTTGGCGTGGTGCCGTTCCTGGCAGGCTGCGCTATTCTGGGCGTTGTATCCCTCGTGCGCCGCCTGCGTCATCACGATTAATTGCTGGCCATACATTTGGCCCGACGCTCATCCACCCGTTTTGCAAACCACGCCGTGGTTAATTTACGGGTGATCTTCGGGCTTTCAAGCTGAATCCCCGGCAACATCTCTTTTGCCAGTGATTTACCCGCCTTCTGCTCAGCAATTTTATAAACACCTTTGTAGAGCGCAGTGGTTTCAAACGCCTGGCTATCGCCTTTTTGCAGCTGACGATGGATATCGCTATTGCTAAGCGATAGCTGGCTGGCAAGCTTTCTGACCGCCATTTCCGTACTGCCAGGTTCATCGCTACCGTAGAGAATCACATCACCGTCGAGCGCTAATTTTACGCCAGTGGCCTTGCTCACCGCGTACTGGAATGCCGCATTGCGACTGGCATACCAGCCAGCGTTAAAATCAGCAAAACGATAAATCGGCGCCGTGTAGTTGGCCGGATAGTTCAGCAGATGATAGGTGCCAAACCATAAGCCGCCGCGCAGGGTAAAGACCTCCTGACGCACGGTGCCGTCCATCTTCCATGGATAGCCGTTCTGGTGCTGCTCGGCAAAGGCGATGCTTACCTGCATCGGCCCTCCGGTGTGTACCGGGTTCAGCGAGCCAAACAGCTTCTGCCCCATCGGCACCATACCGATAAAGTCATCAAAAATGGCACTGAGCTGTTTTTCCGTTTTGACGCTATCCAGCCGTTCACTGTAGCTCTTGCCGGTAGGCGAATTGATTTTCAGCGCCGTGTGCACGAGGAAGACCGGAATATGCATCTTCTCGGCACGACGATCGATCTCCTGCCAGGCAATTTTGCTTAACCCCGGCACCGCCGGGTCTGCCTGGTAGTTAGACTCCTGCTGGGCCACCGCCAGCACCGAACAGATATTCTCTTCGGTTGGCGAAAGCTTCTGGCTTTCAAACGTTTTCGCCAGCGCCTGTGCCCAGGCATCGCGGTCCTTCACGCTGGCCGGCATTTTTTGCCGCACAACGCTTGCCACATCTACCGGTTTTTCTCCCGCCTTCATCGTGGGTGCCTGCTGGCTGGTACAGGCGCTGAGCAGTACCGCCAGGAAAGGCAGAGGGAGCGCAAGGTAGCGCGATGCGGCAATCGCCATGAGATATCCTTATAAAATGAAAGCGTTGTTATTAAACCTGCGGTTGAGCGATTTCATCTGGTAGTTCTTTGTCATCCAGTTCTCGTTCAAAGCTGCGCAGACGTTTGTAGATGGACATCAGTTCCACCAGCGTTGTCCAGGAGTTAATGAGGTACTGGAAAGAGCTGCGAACCTGGTCAAAAACGTTGCTGATCTGGGTCATTAAACCCAGCGTAATCGTACCGGCAACAATCGATGGGAACAGCAGGAACAAACCGAAAACGGCATCCGCCTGAATATAAATAATACGGGCGATATTAAAATAGGTGTAATGGAAATAAAGCTTGAAGTAGTTACGACGCACGGCGCTAAAGAGTTCTTTTACCGTTGGCGGCGTGGCGCGTTCAGCATTGTCTTCCCCATATACCAGTTCTTTACGGTAGGCCGCTTCCACACGCTGGTTCTTAAAGTTCAGACCTGGGAGTTTGATCCCCACGACGGCTAATAAACCGGTTCCCAACAATGACCATACGATAGCGGCAATCACCAGACCATATGGTACATAACCCACAATCGGCAACTCACGGACATGCGGGGAGAGCGCGACCAGAACCGGTAAAAACGCAATCAGCTTCATGACGGCGTTAAGCAGGCTAACCCCCATATCTTCGAGAGTAGAGGCAAAACGCATGGTATCTTCCTGCACACGCTGAGCGGCACCCTCGATATGGCGCAGATGCTGCCAGTGGACCATGTAGTATTCGTTCATCGCAGTACGCCAGCGGAAGACATAGTGGCTGATAAAGAAATTACTCATAACGCCAACAATCACGGCAATAAGCGCAATCCCCAGGAAGACACCGACCTCCTGGTAAAACTGTGAGATCGTCGTTTTATGCGGTGCCGAGAGGGCAGACTGAATCAGATCGTAAAACGGCGCATACCAGGCGTTAATCGCTACGCTGACTTCGACCTGGAACCAGGTGACGAAAATGATCAGCGCGGTTCCCAATATTGACCAAAGTTGCCAACGGTGTGGGCTACGAATAAACCAGTAAGCCGCGAATAACCCAACGCACGCCACATAGTAGGCGTAAAAGACCATAAAATTCGGCGACCAGAAGCGCGCCGCACTGATTGGCACATCACGACTCGCTCCGGTGAGGTGCAGCAACCAACTGCCTCCCCCCACCTGCCAGAAAATGACCGTTATTAATGCCCAAATAAATGCCGAGATAAAAAAGGGACCCGGCTTAGGGAAAAAAGACTTAAACATAGTGCTCTCCTGCTAACTTCTTATGATTCTGCTTTGTGCTGTGACAACAGAATACCGCTACGGATCATTTTTACCGTAAAGAGGTATTAGGCGATGTAACTGTGCAATCAGACCTGAAAATGGCGATAGAGTTCGCCAGATGGCATCGTATGTATCATACGCGCCGGATCACAAAAGTGCGTATCCACCTCAATGAATAATCACTGCATTTACGCTCGGTTACGTTTTTCCCGCTATCATACCGTTTAATGGCGCTGCGCCTGATGCCGATTCGTTGTATTTTTAGTATAAATACGCGTTATCTCCCCATTTCAATTCATGGATGCCTCCGTTGAAACGTAGTCTGTTTTTTTCTGCCGCGCTCTGCGTGGCGTCATTGACCTCGGTGCAGGCTGCACAGCCTCTTACCACCCCCGCGTTTGCGTCCGATATTGTTGACCGTTACGCCAATCATATTTATTACGGTAGCGGCGCAACCGGCATGGCACTGGTGGTCATCGATGGCAACCAGCGGGTGTTCAGAAGCTTTGGCGAGACGCGCCCAGGCAACAACGTGCATCCCCAGCTCGATTCCGTTATCCGCATTGCCTCACTGAGTAAGCTAATGACCAGCGAGATGCTGGTAAAACTGCTCGACCAGGGCGTGGTGAAGCTTGACGATCCGCTCAGCAAATATGCTCCGCCGGGCTCACGCGTTCCCACCTATAACGGCGCGCCGATAACGCTGGTCAATCTGGCAACCCATACCAGCAGCCTGCCGCGCGAAATGCCGGGCGGCGCGGCTAATCGCCCGGTATTCGTCTGGCCAACGCAGTCTCAGCGCTGGAGCTATCTCTCCACGGCAAAACTGCACGCTGCGCCAGGCTCACAGGCGAGCTATTCGAACCTGGCGTTTGACCTATTGGCCGACGCGCTGGGCAACGCAACGCATAAACCTTACCCGCAGCTGTTTGAAGAGCAAATCGCCCGTCCGCTGGGCATGAAGGACACCACCTTTACCCCCTCTCCGGATCAATGTGGTCGTCTGATGGTGGCGGAAAAAGGAGCAAGTCCGTGCAATAACACGCTCGCGGCCATGGGCAGCGGCGGTGTTTATTCCACGCCGGGCGATATGATGCGCTGGATGCAGCAGTATCTTTCATCTGATTTCTATCATCGCAGCAGTCAGGCCGATCGCATGCAAACCCTGGTCTACAAGCGCAATCAGCTCACGCGCGTGGTGGGTATGGACGTTCCGGGCCATGCTGATGCGTTAGGGCTAGGCTGGGTCTATATGGCGCCGAAAAATGGGCGGCCGGGTATTATCCAGAAAACCGGCGGTGGCGGCGGTTTTATCACCTATATGGCGATGATACCTCAGGCTAACGTGGGCGCATTTGTGGTGGTCACGCGTTCTCCGCTTACCCGTTTTGTGAATATGAGCGACGGTATCAACGAGTTGGTGACCGAACTGAGCGGCAACAAAGCTGCCGTCATTCCGGCGTCTTAATAGTGAGTAGGCAAGCGAGTGATGCTAACGAGTTTGCCTTTCTCCATCTCGATATACTCCCCTTTGCGTAACGCGGAGAGCACTTCGGCTATGACTGAACGTGAGATTCGCGTGCGCTGCTGAATATAGCTCAGCACCCCCATTCGCAAACGGATATCTTCATCCCAGTCGATCATCGTCAGCAGCGTAGAGCGGATCTGATGGTAATGGTTGGTGCCAATGAGCTGTCTGTCACGCATTTCTAGCATCCGGGTTTGCCATGTCATCCAGTAAAATGCGTCTCGCCATAGCTGATAGCGTTCCAGACACTTGAGCGTTTCCCGTGACGGAAGATAGTAACCACGGCAGTCGCTCTCTGCGACCAACTGGTATTCATTACGGATGGTATTCGCTGCACCCGCCAGACCAAAAATCGACGGACTGTGGACGATGCCGTACAGAATATGCCCCTCACTGCGGTGCAGCGACACCGCGCCCTGCTGAACGACAACCGTGACATCATTCATGGTGCAATTGGCAGGAAGAAGCATTTCCCCTGCAGCAATCTGGAAGCGCGTCCCTATTTGAGACAGTTTTTTATCAAGAGCCATGAATTCATTGAGCGGCTTGCTTGAAGAAGGCATGTTATGCAATCCCTGCAAAAAAGCCCGTCATCATGACGGGCGTGGAATAAAGCGTAAAACACCGGAAAGTTTCCTTCCCGGTGTTATGAGGATTACCAGGTGTATTTCACACCGGCGTTAGCCGCCCAATCCTGATCAACATCGCCGCCGCCGAGGTAGTTAACACCGGTGTAAGCGCTGAAGTTTTTGGTGAAGCTAACCTGGCTACCCAGACCAACGCGAACCGCTGAACCTTTCACGCCGTTGTCGATGCTGTCGCCATTAACGGTGGCATCGTTGCTGGAATCGTCATACACGTAAGCCAGTTTGAAGTACGGAGATACCGCCTGATCGCCGAAGTTGAAGCTGTAACCGGCATCGAAACCGAGTTCATAACGCAGGCTGTCGTAGTCCTGGCCCTGAACTTTCATGTCGTTGCTCAGACGATAGTGGTCGCCAGACTGGAACAGACCAGAAATTGCCCCGTACGGAGTCACGTAACCCGCATCGTTGATTTTCCAGTCGTAGCCCATTTTCAGACCGAAGCCCCATGCATTTGCAGTAGAGTTGCCGTCAACATAGGTACCGTCGCTCATGTTTGCAGTCAGGTCGTTGTTGAAGCGGCTGTAGTTCAGGTTGCCATCAACAAAGATGTTGTTTGCGAAACGAGCGCTGGAGTAGATGTAGGCAGACTGGCTGTCCTGGTCAACCTGACCGGTACGTTCGTTCATGTCGCCTTTCGCGAAGGCCGCAGCGGCACCGACGATCCACTGTGCATTATTGCCGTCGATCTTAGAATCCACACCCACCATGATGCCGTTGACATCCTGGTCGTAGTTGAGGACATCGTTGTCACCACTGAAGCTACCGCCGAAGTAGCTGACCCATGCGCCACCGTTGTCGGTGAAGCCATGACGAGCTGTGTTCAGACGGGTGTTCAGGGCATCCTGCTGCAGATTCCAGATGTTGGTGTTAGCAGATGGGATGCTCAGGGCCATATTCGCGTAGTCGGTCAGGCGAGTCTGTTCCATCACTACGGTGTTGCCAACCTGCTTAGCCTGATAGGTGTAAGCACCCAGATCGGCTTTGTTTGCCGCAGAGAAGGTTGCGGTGCTGTTCTGATCGTTAACGTAGATAAGCTCTTTGCCTTTGTAATCAGCAATGGAACCTTTACCTGTTGCGTCATCGATACGAACTTTATAGTTACCGCTTGCTGCTGCAACGCTATCGCCAGCGTTATCCACTTCAGACTGGTCGGAAGAGGTATCTGAATCGCCGTTACCGTTGATGGTCAGGTGACCGTCAGAGTTCATGGCGATAACACCGTAGCCATAGTTAGACTTGGTGGTGTCGTTGGTACGGTCGTTGGTCAGATCGGCATTCAGCACGAAGTTGTTGCTATGAATATCGAATACGCCAGCCTTCACTTTACCGTTAGAGTTTGTGGTGCTGGTCAGATTCAGCGTGTCGGTCTGCAGCGCATACGCGGTGCTGTTACCCACATCAAGAACACCGCTGTTGGTGACGTTGATGGTGTTGGCATACAGAGCCGCATCGTCTACGCCCCAGCCAGCAGCAACATCATCAGCAATAGTGACGGTACTGTTGTTGATGGTCAGTTCATCAGTCGCAACGTGGCCATCTTCTTTAATGTTCAGTGCAGAATTGCCGGTCAGAGAAATGGTGTCAGAAACCAGGCTGGAATCAGCAACATTGACAACGGAACCGCTGTTAATGCTCAGAGTATCGATCAGAGAAGTTTTAGTGGTATCCCACTGCGAACCATTTTTCAGGGTCACATTGAACAGGCCGCTCTGGTAAACGTTCTTACCGACCACGTGACCATTTTCGTCATACGATGTATCGCTGTTATCAATCCCATAGGTTGACCATGGCCACAGGCTGTTAGCTGCAACGTCAATCAGCGTAGCAGTGGCTTCAGTACCTGCCGCATAGCTGTCGTAAACACCATCGCCGTCAGTGTCAACCTGGTGCGCAGAGATAGCCGCGCCGACCCACTTGCTGCCGTTATCCAGAGTAACATCCATACGATCGGTGCCGTCCCAACCGTTAGTATCTACGGTGGAATCGGTATCACGATAGCTGTCAGCGCCGTTAGGGAAGAAGTTCTCGTCGAAGTTGCTGGAGAAGAAGACATCACCGTTCAGGGTAGCGTTGCTGAGGTTAACGGTGGTCTGCATTGCGTTATCAGCAGATGGGTTAGCAATAGCTGAAATTGCAACGTCATCAGCGGTGAAGCTGGAGCCATTGTAATCGCTGGCATTGCTGTTATTGCCGAACCAACCGGAGGTACCTTCATCAGACCATGAGCCAGAGGTCACGGTAGAATCAGTCACGTTGATAGTGTTATTAAATACTTCGCTGCTGTTTACACCGGTGCTGACGGTATTATCGTCAACATCGCTCCACTCATAGCCTTGGGTCAGGGAAATACCGGCTACGTGAGAGTTATTTTTAATAACCAGATCAACTTCTTGATCCAGAGTGATCGCAGTACCCAGGTCATATACGTTAACAACGTGAGTATCTGCAGTGCCATCGGTATACGTACCATTATAAGTATAATGTTCGTAGTTATCATCGATGGTGGAGTTATCAACGGTCAGCGCCAGACGGTCGTAAACATAACCCGTTGCGTCACGATCCGCGCAATCGGTGGTCATGCACTTAGAGGTGATCATACCGTGAACGGTGCTGTTTTTAATGGTCAGACTGTTGGTATTGGTGTTGGTAGAAAGACCATCGTCCAGATAATAGGTAGAAATCACGCCGTTAACGGTAGCGTTATTGATTACCGGATAGATATTGCCGTTATAAACGCTATCGGTCGCGTAGTTGTTCCAGCCTGCATAACCATTAAAGTAAACGCCGTCAGAATAAGTTGCATCGTTATAGTGGTTAAAGGTGGTGTAGGTGGTGCCAGAGATATCAGTAGAAGCATTTGCCTGAGAAGCGATCGCCAAAGTGCAGGCCAATGCTAATTGTGATACTACAAGTTTCTTTTTCCAGGAGTGCATTTGTCATCCCTCCTCAGGGATATATATGTTGGTCCATCAATTAACAATTGCAATAAAACATTCTATGTATGCGGAGAGAATTATGCGACGCTCATGACAAATGGTTCAATTATAGTTTATGCATAGTTCGAATCCGGACAAAAAGAATAAATAAAACCGCCCACCAAAATATAAAACAAAAGAAAATAAGATAGAAAAATCAATAAATTAAAATAAAACAATGAAAGATTTAATAAATAAACTAAGAACTTTAAATTCAACGAATGAATAAAAATAAAATCTGAAAACCATACACAATGAAACACCTAAAAGGTTCATCTATAAATAAAATAAAAGCACACAAATTATATATATCTTAAAGGGATAATAAGAAGATAATATTATCTACCATGATTATTATTAATCTACCTCTTACATTCACTGAGCCCCTGCCTCCACCAACCGCATAAGCACCACTTTGGTAAAACATCTTCGCCCTGATTCGGTTACAATAGCGTTCCTTGTTTCACAAACATCAGGCATACCATGACAGACTTACTCCATCGCCCCCGTCGCCTGCGCAAATCTCCTGCGCTGCGCGCTATGTTTGAAGAGACAACACTGAGCTTAAATGACCTGGTGTTGCCGATTTTTGTTGAAGAAGAAATCAACGATTACAAAGCCATCGAGGCGATGCCGGGCGTGATGCGCATTCCAGAGAAACATCTGGCACGCGAGATTGAACGCATCGCAAACGCCGGCATCCGCTCGGTGATGACTTTTGGGATCTCACACCATACCGACGACACCGGCAGCGATGCCTGGAAAGAAGACGGTCTGGTGGCGCGTATGTCGCGTATCTGCAAGCAGACCGTACCGGAGATGATCGTCATGTCCGATACTTGCTTCTGTGAATACACCTCTCACGGCCACTGCGGCGTGCTGTGCGACCACGGTGTCGATAACGATCTGACTCTTGCCAACCTTGGCAAGCAGGCCGTCGTTGCCGCCGCGGCAGGCGCGGACTTTATCGCCCCTTCCGCAGCGATGGATGGTCAGGTGCAGGCCATTCGCCAGGCGCTTGATGCGGCAGGCTTCACCGATACCGCCATCATGTCCTACTCCACCAAATTCGCCTCCTCCTTCTACGGCCCGTTCCGTGAAGCGGCGGGCACCGCGCTGAAGGGCGATCGTAAAACCTATCAGATGAACCCGATGAACCGCCGCGAGGCGATTCGCGAGTCGCTGCTGGACGAAGCTCAGGGCGCCGACTGTCTGATGGTGAAACCGGCGGGTGCGTACCTCGATATCCTGCGCGATATCCGTGAGCGTACCGAGCTGCCGATTGGCGCCTACCAGGTGAGCGGTGAATACGCGATGATTAAATTCGCCGCGCAGGCCGGCGCAATTGATGAAGAGAAAGTGGTGCTGGAAAGCCTGGGCGCCATCAAACGCGCAGGCGCGGACCTTATCTTCAGCTACTTCGCGCTCGACTTAGCCGAGAAGAAAATCCTGCGTTAATTACGCGCTGGATTTCCCGGCGGCGCTACGCCTGGACGGGCTACGCTTGTGCAGGTAGCCCGGACGAGGCGTTTACGCCTACTCCGGGTTTTCCCGGCGGCGTTGCGCTTGGCCGGGATACATTTCAAGGCCCCCTCAAAACGTCACTAAACCGCCATACAACCGACATATCCCCCTTCTACTGTCACAGCATGACGGAGGAGGAGCCACCATGTTTAGTCTCGACAACGTACTCGATGACCTGTGGCCTCAGGCGAGGCCCGCCCCCTGGCAGAAAAAAGTTCTGAAGAAATTGCTGCATGAAGAAGAATTTCAACAGTTTGCCGCACGCCACCGCCACCTGAAAGGGTTAGATACCGTCGAACAGGTGCTGGAACATCTCAATATTGACTGCGCCGTTCCGGTTCGCTGCCTGGAACAAATCCCTGAAAATGGCCCACTGGTCATCGTCGCTAACCACCCTACCGGCACGCTCGATGGTCTGGCCCTGCTCTACGCTGTTTCCCGCGTGCGTCGCGATGTGAAAGTCGTCACCAACCGTATGTTGACCCACCTTGAACCGCTCAGCTCGCTGTTTATTCCGGTTGATAACATCAACGGCCGCACCTCAAAAGCGGCGCTCCAGCAGATGGACGCGCAGTTGCAAAATGGCGGTGTACTGATTTTCTTCCCGGCAGGCGAAGTATCACGGCTGACACGTCGGGGGATCCGCGATAAAAAATGGCATTCCGGTTTTATTAAGCTCGCGGCCAAATACCGCGCGCCGCTGCTACCGGCATGGATAGACGGTCGGAATAGCGCACTGTTCTACGCCAGCACGTTGATATCACAACATCTGCCGCTGCTGCTGTTGATGCAGCAGATGTTCCGCCGCCGTAACGGCAGCCTGCCGGTGACCATTGGCGAGCAGATCGCCTGGTCCGCGTGGTTTAACCCACAGGCTACGCCGCGTGAAATGACCGAGAAATGCTATCGCCACGTACATCTGTTAGGTAAAGGGCTGCCGGGGATATTTAAAACCGAAAGCGCCATTGCTCGCCCGGAAGCCCGCGCGTTACTGAAGCGCGAGCTGAACCAGGCTGAGTGTCTGGGGCGCACGGCTGACGGCAAAGTGATTTACCTGTGGCAACGTAACGGTCAGGAAGATGCGCCGCTGCTACGCGAACTGGGCCGCCTGCGTGAAATTGCCTTCCGGGCAGTGGGGGAAGGAAGCGGTAAGCGCCGCGATGTCGATGGCTATGATGATGACTATCTGCATCTGATCCTCTGGGATGAAGAAGATCTGGAAATCGTCGGTGCCTATCGCTTTATGCCTACCGCCATGCAGTTAGAAAAGCGCGGGCTGGACGGTATTTACAGCTACAGTTTGTTCCACTACGACGCGCGCATGGACGACATTCTGCAACACGGGATTGAGCTGGGACGCAGCTTTATTCAGCCGCGCTACTGGGGTCGACGCGGGCTGGATTATCTGTGGTCCGGCATCGGTGCCTATCTGGCGCGCTATCCGCACTACCGCTACCTGTTTGGCCCAGTCTCTATTTCAGGCGGACTGCCGCCGTCAGCACGGGATCTGCTGGTCGCTTTTTATCGCCTGTGGTTCCCGGCCACGCATCCGCTGGCGGAGTCACGTCGCCCGTACCCGGCATCATTGCCCGATGTGCTGGCGCAGTTCGGCGGCGAGGATTACAGCGAAGATCTGACGCGGCTAAAATCGCTACTCGGCAACCTCGGCTGCGGTATTCCGCCGCTATACAAGCAGTATTCGGAAGTGTGCGAACCCGGCGGCGTGCAGTTTATCGACTTTGGCAGCGACCCGGAGTTTAACAACTGCGTGGATGGGCTGGTGTTAGTGGATTTGACCTATCTGAAGGCGAATCGGTATCAGCGGTATATCGGGGCGCATTTAGATCAGTAGTGCCCCCTCTTCCTTCCAGGGAGAGGGCTGGGATGAGGGTACTACGTGCACAATCCCCTCACCCTAACCCTCTCCCCAAAGGGGAGAGGGAACAGTCCGGCGTAATGTTCTTTTACGGCGCGCGATAAAACGGCTTATCCCCCAGAATCGTCGCCCGATGCATAATCCGCCGCTGCGGCAGATAGTCCGCATTCGCATAATGCTGCGTCACCCGGTTATCCCAAATCGCCACATCGTTCGGCTGCCAGCGCCAGCGCACCTGAAACTCCGGCTTGGTCACGTGGGTAAACAGGAAGCTCAGCAGCGCCTCGCTCTCTTTTTCCGTTACGTCGACAATCCGGGTCGTAAACCCTTCGTTCACAAACAGCGCCTGCTTGCCAGTCACCGGATGCGTGCGCACCACCGGGTGCAGCAACGGTGGATTTTTGGCAACCGCCTCCTGCCAGCGCAGGTGTTCCTCTTCGGTTTTGCGGTACTTATACTCCTGGAACGATTTACGGAAATCGTGCTCAGCACGCAGGCCGCTCAGCAGCGTCTTAAACGGCTCGGAGAGCGCATCATAGGCTGCAATGCCGCTGGTCCACAGCGTATCACCGCCGGTGGAAGGCAGCTCTTTTGCCGCCAGAATCGCCCCGGCAGGCGGCGTCTCAATAAAGGTGACATCGGTATGCCAATTGTCGTTATCCGGCGGATTATTGTCGTGAGTGTCCAGCACGATAATCTCGTCCACGCCCGGCGCATGTGGGTAAACCGGGTGGATGTGCAGGTCGCCAAAGCGCAGCGCCAGTTCACGCTGCTGCTCAGGGGTAATCAGCTGTTCGCGCAGGAACACTACCTGATGGCGAAGCACCGCGTGATACAGCTGTTCAAACTGGTTATCGCTCAACGGACGGGTCAGGTCCGCGCCGGAAATCTGCGCGCCGATATACGGCCCCAGCGGGGTAATTGCCAGACGTTCACTCATTGTATTTCTCCATGCCAGGGGGTCAGACGGCGCTGAAGCGCACGCAGCCCGAGTTCCAGACTAAAAGCGATAATCGCGATCACCGCGATGCCAGCCAGCACCACGTCGGTGGCTAAAAACTCCCCGGCGGACTGCACCATAAAACCTAACCCGCGGGTCGCTGCGATAAGCTCGGCGGCCACCAGCGTCGACCAACCCACGCCCAACCCAATGCGTAGCCCGGTGAGAATCTCCGGCAGCGCGCCGGGTAAAATCACCAGCCACAATACCTGAGCGCGGCTGGCACCGAGCGACTGTGCGGCGCGAATACGTACCTGCTGCGCGCTTTTCACACCTGCCAGCGCCGACATCGCTACCGGAGCGAAAATCGCCAGATAGATCAACAGGATCTTCGAGGTTTCACCGATCCCAAACCAGATAACCATCAGCGGCAGATAGGCCAGCGGCGGCACCGGGCGATAGAGTTCAATTAATGGGTCGAGGATCCCACGCACCGTTGGGCTCAGGCCCATGGCGATCCCCACCGGAATGCCGATTATCGTTGCTGCTAGCAACGCCACGACGATACGTCCAAGGCTCGCCACCAGATGCTGCCACAGCGTGGCATCCATAAATCCCTGCGGGCTGGCGATGGTCAGCAGCTTATTTAGCACCTGCCCCGGCGCCGGTAAAAACAGCGGGCTAACCCAGTGTGCCGCCGCGACCGCCCACCAGATAGCCAGCAGCACCAGCAGCGTAGCGAGGCTCAGCGTCAGGTGGCGCGAGAGCGGCCAGCGCAGCTTCAGCGTGCGTGGCCGCGGTTTATCATTAATCACCACGCTCATGAAAACGCCTCCCGTTGCTCAAACACTCGGCTCAGCACGTATTCGCGCTGGGCAATAAACTGTGGGTCAGACTTGATGCTACGGCACGATTCACCGGCGACAAATCGACGGGCAAAATCGAGGGATAAACGCTCCAGCACGCGGCCCGGCCCCGGCGACAGCAGCACCAGTTCGGTCGCCATAAACACCGCTTCTTCGATGTCATGGGTAATCAACAGCACCTTTTTGCCGGTTTCATGCCACAGCTTGAGCAGCAGGGTTTGCATCTGCTCGCGGGTAAAGGCGTCGAGCGCGCCGAACGGTTCATCCAGCAGCAACAACTGCGGGTTCGCCGCCAGCGCGCGAGCAATGCCAACCCGCTGGCGCTGGCCGCCGGAGAGCTGCCAGATAAAGCGCTTCTCAGCGCCCTCCAGCCCGACCTTTTTCAGCATCAGCGCGGCAATATCCCGACGCTCGGTTTTGTTCACCCCGGCCAGCTGCAACCCCAGCGCGACGTTATCCTGCACGTTGCGCCACGGCAGTAATCCTTCGTTCTGAAAGACCACGCCGCGCTCGGCCCCCGGGCCATCAACGTGTTTTCCATCAAGGATGATGCTGCCATGCTGATACGGCACGAATCCGGCAATCAGGTTCAGCAGCGTGGTTTTACCGCAGCCGGACGGCCCCAGCACGACCAGCAGTTCGCCGCTATCCAGCGTGAGATTGATATCTGCCAGCGCCGGTTTACCGCCGTAGTCGGCAGAAAGATGCGAGATTTGCAGCATCATGGCCTCCTTACTTCACGAAACGATCGGTGACGTATTGGCTGTAGTCAGTCGCCACCGCCGGGACTTTGCCCTGCTCTTTGAGGAACTGCGCGGTATCGACAATCGCCTTATTCACTGGGCCGTTAAGCGCCTGTGCCTGCTGTTCGGCGGTGAGATAGGTGTTGCCCTTCACCAGCCCAGGAACGTCCGCTTCAGGAACGCCGCTCAGGCGCGCCAGCTTGCTGATGTTCTCCGGCTGGGCCAGCCATTTATCCGGGTTGTCGATATAGCCGCGCTGGGCGTCAATCGCGCTTTTGGCGAAGGCTTTCACCACCTCAGGATGCTTGTCGGCAAAATCTTTGCGTACTACCCACACGTCGAGCGTTGGCGCCCCCCACTCACCGACTTTGGACGAGTCGGTCAGCACGGTGCCGTCTTTTTCCAGCTCATTCACCGCCGGCGCCCAGACGTAAGCACCGTCAATGTCGCCGCGCTGCCAGGCGGCAATAATCGCCGGCGGCTGCAGGTTCAGGATCTGTACCTGACCAGACTTGATGCCCCAATGCTTGAGCGCCGCCAGCAGGCTGTAGTGAGTGGTAGAGATAAACGGTACGGCAATACGTTTGCCAATCAGGTCTTCAGGCTTGGTGATGGCTTTTTTCACCACCAGCGCTTCGGAGTTGCCGAGCTGTGAGGCCAGCAGGAAAACTTCAATCGGCACCTGCTGGCTGGCGGCAACGGCCAGCGGGCTTGAGCCGAGGTTGCCAATCTGAACATCGCCGGAAGCCAGCGCGCGGACGATGCTCGCGCCGCTGTCAAACTTGCGCCAGTCCGGTTTTGCACCACTCAGCTTTTCGAAGGTTTTGTCCGCCTGCGCCACTTTGGCGGGTTCCGCGGAGGTTTGATAGGCGATGGTGACGTCCACGGCCTGTGCCTGGAATGCCAACAGTGCCAGCGTAGCGGCGATAAGGGTGAAACGCGATGCGATTGCCATAATGTCCTGCTCCCATGTCTTGTTATGGAGGCAGTATTTCCGGCGCGGGGTATTTGATAAAGGAATTAAAAATGCTTGTTAATTCCAATTCGTTTTTAGAAGAAAAGTGGCAAAAGATAGTTGGGGAGTGGGATTTCCCCGGAGATATCGTAGGTCTGATAAGCGAAGCGCCATCAGGCAGCCCGGCGCACATCGCCGGATGGCGGCGTCGCCTTATCCGGCCTACATGTGACCCCCGGGTAACTACCGTATCAGCAGTGCGCCTTCAGCGCCGCGATATCCTTCGGCGTGGTCCGACAGCAGCCGCCAATCAACTTCGCCCCTGCTGCCAGCCACTGTGGTAGATAGCCTTCCAGCGTAGCGCAGGCTTCGCCGTGGTGATGCCAGGTTTTGCTTACCGCATCGTAATGCTCGCCGGAGTTGGGATAAACCACCAGCGGCAGCGGCGTCAGGCCATGCAGATATTCCAGCGCCTCGACGGTATTTTCCAGCGCGATACAGTTAATACCCACCGCCAGAATCTGCGGATAGTCCGCCAGTAACGCCAGCACATCCCGCAACGGCGTGCCATCGCTCAGGTGCTGAGCATCGCGCAGGGTAAACGAGAACCACGCCTGCGCCACCGGGTACTCTTCCAGCAGCTGCGCCAGTGCGCGAATTTCATCAAACGACGGCAGGGTTTCGCAGGCCAGCAGGTCAACGCCCGCCTCCAGCAAGGCTTCAACACGCGGGCGATGAAAATCCTGAAACACCTGCGCGCTGCGCTGGTAGTCGCCGCGATACTCTGAACCGTCCGCCAGATAAGCTCCGTACGGCCCCACGGAACCGGCAATCAGCAGCCCCTTCGCCGCCGGGTTTTCCGCGTAGTACGAGTCGCGAGCCTGCTTCGCCAGCTCCACGCTTTTGGCGATCAGCGAGCGAGCCTGGGTTTCATCCAGACCGCGCGCGGCAAAGCCGTCCGGCGTCGCCTGATAGCTGGCGGTAATCGCCACCTGTGCCCCGGCGCGGAAGTAGTCGAGATGCACGTCATAAATCAGCTGCGGGTTTTCCATCAGCACTTTCGCCGACCACAGGCTGTCGGCCAGGTCGCAGCCGCGCGCCTCCAGCTCGGTCGCCATCGCACCGTCGAGCAGTACAAAGGGATGGTCAGTCAGAATTGAGGTTAAGGGATTATTCTGCGGCATGCTGCGGCGCCTCCTCGGTCGGGCGTGAACGTGTGAGATAGTAGGCACCATAACACAGCGCCACAAACGGGATCCCGCACCACAGCGCAATCCGCTGTGAAGGGTCAAAAGCGAGGCCAAGACAGGCCACCACGCAGAGAACAAAGCCCAGCACCGGCACCACTGGATACCACGGCGCGCGGTAGTGCAGTTCGCTCAGCGCTTTCCCCTGCTGCAGATGGCGGCGACGGAACATAAAGTGTGAGGCGCAGATGCTTATCCACACCGCCACCACCGCAAAACCGGAAATCGCCGACAGCGCGACAAACACGGTATCCGGCGCGACGATACTTGAGAACAGCGCCAGCAGCCCGCCGAGCATACTGACCGACAGCGCCACCAGCGGCACGCCGTTTTTGGTCAGCTGCGAGAAGCAGCGCGGCAGCGTACGTTCGTTAGAGAGCGACCACAGCATGCGGCCGGAGGCATACAGCCCGGAGTTCGCCGCCGAAAGAATCGCCGTCAGAATCACGAAGTTAAAAATGTCCGCCGCGTACGGAATCCCGACCTTTTCAAATACCAGTACAAATGGGCTTTTTTCCACCCCAGCCTGCTGCATCGGGATCAGCGCCGCCAGTACAAACACGGTACCGATAAAGAAGATAATCAGCCGCGCAATGGTGGTGCGGATGGCGACCGGAATCACCTTGTGCGGGTTCTCGGTTTCGCCTGCGGCAATGCCAATAAGTTCGGTGCCCGAGAAAGCAAAGTTCACCGCGACCATGGTCATCAGAATTGGCAGCCCGCCGTGCGGGAACCAGCCCTCAGCGGTAATGTTCGACAGCCCCGGCGCCGGCGAGCCGTCCTGCATCGGAATAAAGCCAAAGATAGCCGCGCCACCGAGGATGATAAACGCCACGATGGTGATGACCTTCACCAGCGAGAACCAGAACTCGCCTTCGGCAAAGAAGCGAGTCGAAATAACGTTAAGGCCGAAAATGAGTACGCAGAAGAGCAGACACCAGATCCACACCGGCACCTGCGGGAACCAGTACTGCATACAGAACCCGGCGGCGGTAAAGCTCGAACCGAGCGCCACCGTCCAGGTCAGCCAGTAGAGCCACGCCACGGTGTAGCCGGTGGCCGGGCCGAGGTAGCGTGAGGCGTAAAGGTGAAACGCCCCGGTTTCCGGCATCGCCACCGACAGTTCGCCAAGGCACTGCATCACCAGCCAGACAACCAGCGCGCCAATCAGATAGGCCAGCAGCGTACCCGCCGCGCCGGTGGTGGAGATGATATAGCCGGTATTGAAAAATAGCCCTGTGCCAATAACGCCACCCAGCGACAGCATAATCAGGTGGCGGGTTTTCATGGTGCGCTTTAACTGCCCACCTTGTTGTTGTGTTGTGTTTTGCATTATTACCTTCTAAACGTATGGACATCTAAACATCCAAATCAGAAGGAGGTTATACAACGATTGGTCAGCAATTGCAAAACGGGGGGATCACCAGAAATGAGGGAGGGTGCGGGGTTTTCCCCTCACCCTAGCCCTCTCCCCAAAGGGGCGAGGGAACCGTTCGGCATCGTTGGTAGGGATGGTTTTCTCCCTCTCCCCAATGAGGCGAGGGGGCCGCTTTACTCCCTCTCCCTTTCAGGGAGAGGGCCGGGGTGAGGGTACAACGCGCACCCTCACCGCCTACTCGTCGAAGAACCAGTACCCCTGATTAATCAACGCCGTCAGCTCCACCACAAACGCCGGATTCTGCAGCGCCTCACCCAGCAGTGTTTTATCCACTTCGGTAAAGTGACTCAGCGCGTCCATCGCCTGCGGCTCGCAGGTTTCTACCCGCTCGCTGTTAATAAAGAAGCAGCCGCCGATATTCAGCACCCGCAGGCCGTTCAGACGGCGCAGGGTTTCACCGTCTTCCAGCGCGGCAGCAACCTCTTCCGGCTCGTACGGCGGCTCGGCTGGCGCAAGATCCAGCTCATGACGCGGCGTGCTGATAAAGCTGCCGAACCACTGCTTAAAATCATCCGGCTGGCGGATCATATCGATCATCATGGTGCGCAGACGCTCCAGCTCATGATCTTCCACTTTCCCTGCGTGTTCGCGGCAGGTCAGATCCGGGTCAGTGTAGTACTTCTCGCCCAGATCGTTTTCCAACGCGTAATCGGCAAAGCTGCTGATCAGATCGCGACCGTTCGGCCCGCGGAAACCAACAGAGTAGTTCAGCGTCGCTTCGAAGGTATAACCATCGTGCGGGAATCCTGGTGGAATATAGAGAATATCGCCCGGCTCCATTTCCACTTCAATAATTGGCGTAAACGGCTCGACGTGCAGCAGCGCCGGGTGCGGACAGTGCTGTTTTAACGGCAGCGCATCACCCACGCGCCAGCGGCGGCGACCCATGCCCTGGATAATAAACACGTCGTACGGGTCAATATGCGGCCCCACACCGCCACCCGGCACCGAGAAGGAGATCATCAGATCGTCCAGCCGCCAGTCCGGCAGCACGCGGAACGGACGCACCAGTTCGGCGGAAGGTTCATGCCAGTGGTTCACCGCCTGCGCCAGCAGCGACCAGTTTTCCTCGCCCAGATGGTCAAAATCTTCAAATGGGCCGTTGCTGGCCTGCCATTTGCCGTCGACATGGCTAACAAGACGGCTGTCGACTTCCATCTCCATCGCCAGACCGGCCAGTTCGTCCGGGGTAATCGGGTCAACGAAGTTCGGGAACGCGTTCTTCAGGACGACCGGTTGCTTCTGCCAGTATTTTTCTAAAAATTCCGGCCAGTTGAGGTTCAGTTGATAAGCCATGTTTCTTTACCATCACAGTAGAGGAGTAGGCCCGATTATAAAGAGGCCCGCAGTGGGCCTCTTTGTGGTGAATCAATTGCCGAGCCTTCTGCTTACACCGCGACGACGCGGTTACGCCCCTGCTGTTTGGCGCGATAAAGCGCCGCATCACTGCTATGGATAAGCTCAGCACCTATATCCGCCGGGCTCTGGATGCTGCACACGTACAGCGGCGCATCCCAGGTCATCACGCCAAGACTGATGGTCAGCACGCCGCCAAGCGGGCTGGTTTCATGCTCGATATTCAGATCCATCACCCGTTCGCGCAGACGCTCGGCCACCATTCGAGCCCCCTCTGCCCCAGTGTCCGGAAGCATGATTAAAAACTCTTCGCCGCCGTAGCGGCTGACGCTATCGTCCGGCCTCAGCCCTCCCCTCAGCGTGTCCGCCACCGCCTTCAGCACGCGATCGCCCGCCTGATGGCCGTAGGTATCGTTATAGCGTTTGAAAAAGTCGAGGTCGGCCATGCACAGTGAGAGTGATGCCCCCTCACGCTGGGCGCGGGTGATCTCATAGTTCAGCCGTTCATCCATGTAGCGGCGGTTGAACAATCCGGTCAGATGGTCCCGCTCGGCGTACTGCAACAGCACCTGGTTGGCGCTGGCGAGCTGCTGCTCCGCCAGCTTGCGGTCGGTAATATCCATCCACGCGGAGGAGATCCCCGCCACGTTTCCGCCCGCGTTATATACCGGCATTGGCTTAATATAGAAATAACGCCCGTAGAGGAAAACCTCTTTGCTGGCGATCTCCTCTCCGGCATCAAGTCGAATAAAATCCTGCTGAAACAACAGATTCCATTCCGGCATGATATCCCGCAGGCACTGGCCAATCAGCGCATCCTCCGGCTGACCGAGCAGCTCGCCCATCGCTTTATTTGCTTTAGTGAGCTGTCCAAAGCGGTTAATCACGCACAGCGCCAGCGGCGTGTTCTGGTAGATAGACTCCAGCTGCAATACCCGTTCACCCAGCTGAGAGATGTCGCGGTCGATACCGCGATACCCGGTTAACTCTCCCTCGGCATCAAAAAGCGGAATACCGCTGGTTTCGATGATCACCGCACTGCCATCTGCCCGACGGTTGCGGTTAATCATGCCGTTGAAGGGCTGCCGGGAAGTCAGCACATCGCCAAAGAATTTCTGCACCCGTTCCGATTCTGCCGGTTCCATAAAATCAAACGGCGCGCGACCAAGCACCTCTTCAGGCGAGTAGCCCAGCAGGTTATTCACCACGTTGGACACCCACACATAGCGCCCCTGCGCGTCAACCTCCCAGATCCAATCCGTATTGTGGTTGAGAAGATCCGCGAGCTTATCGGCTTCGCTCATGCTCCCCTGCGCGAATTGCTTATCCATTGCTTTCCCGTCCTTTTCCGTTAGCGCTCCGCTTGCTTTACTGCGCGGTTAAAAAACAACCACTTCATCAACCAACACATAATGAGTGGCTATTTAATAATCACAAATGCTTTAACAATATGTGCTATTGAACTATTTTATAGCAAGAATAAAGGAGGCCGGTTTGTGATTTTAATAAAATATTCATGTCCTAAATGTAACCATACAACAGAAATTACCGATGTTGAAAAAATAACGAACTCCGCTGATGAATATCCTTTATGCTGCAGCGGCTGCGGCCAGCATTTTAGCAAAGCGACGCTGACTAAATTTGCCCGTCAGAGGGCGGAAGAGATGATAATGCACGCTTTATCGCAATTAAAAAAACAGACCTCGCAATAACATTGCCGTACGCGTTTAGATTGATTAATAGCACTAATTAATTACCCATCGAGATAAATAACGTCAGGTTAGTACAGAATACTTCTGAATTATTTCGGTAATCCCGAATTATTAATCTATTCAATATTAAAAAGACTTCCCCCCTGCCCACCGTTCATTCCATCACCCCACATTTCCCGTCCGATCACGATCGGCATCGAAGGTCGTCTCCCTGTCAGATCCGGCAAAATTCGATCCGCGATCGCACTTTCAAATTATATAAATGCAAAACAATTGATCATTATCAAACTCATTGCTAGCTTGCATGACAACTGACCAGAAAATGGCCGTCGGTGGTAAACGGAGAACGTCATGTCAAATGCTAAAGAATTTCACTGTGATCTATTGGTAGTCGGTACGGGCGCGGCGGGGATGTCTGCCGCCGTAACCGCGGCACATCAGGGGCTCAATGTGCTGATGATTGAAAAACGCGCCCGCTTCGGCGGCACCGCAGCGCGATCGGGCGGATGGCTGTGGATCCCCTGCACAAAGCTGGCACAAGCCTACGGCCACGATGATTCACCGGAGGCGGTAAAAACCTATCTGCGCCACGAAGGCGGGGCGAGCTACAACGATGCCCGCGTCTCCGCCTTCTTGCAGCACGGCCCGCAGGCGGTGGACTTCTTCTTGCAAAACACGGCCGTCGATTTTGAAATGCCGCTGACCTTCCCTGACTATCACGCGGAAGCGCCTGGGGCGATGCAAGGCGGGCGCTCGATGGTGGCAAAACCGTTCGATGCCCGTGAGCTGGGCGACAGCCTCAAGCACCTGGAGCCCGCGCTGCCTGAGCTGACGGTATTCGGCATGATGATTGGCTCCGGCAAAGATATTCGCCATCTGATGAACGCGACTCGCTCGCTGCAGTCAGCGGTCTATGCCGCAAAACGCCTGTCGAAGCATTTCTGGGAAACCCTGACGTTAGGACGCGGGATGCTGCTGACCAACGGCAATGCGCTGATGGGCCGTCTGGCAAAATCCGCATTGGATAAAAACATCCCTATCTGGCGCAACTCACCGATTCAGGAACTGCTCGATGAAAACGGGCGCGTGGTCGGGGCGAAGATTAAAAAAGACAATGAAATCATTACCGTCTATGCCAACAGAGGGGTTGTACTGGCCGCCGGGGGGTTCTCGCATGACGTCGAGCGCCGTAAAGCCAACTATCGTCACGCGCCTACCGGTAAGGAACACTGGAGCCCAACGGTGGAATCCAACACCGGCGACACCTTCAGGCTGTTTGAGGCGCTCGGTGGCAAGATTGATAGCCATCTGGCGAACGCCGCCGCGTGGTCTCCGGTCTCGCTGACAACACGCGCCGACGGCAGCCAGGGCGTAATGCCGCACTTTATTGACCGCGCCAAGCCCGGCGTGATTGCAGTCACCGCCAGGGGGCAGCGTTTTACCAACGAGGCCAATTCCTACCACGACTATGTGCAGGCGATGATCAAAGCCTGTGAAGGGGAAAGCGAAACCTGCTCATGGCTTATCTGCGACCACCCTACCCTGCGCCGCTATGGTTTAGGCAGCGTCGCCCCCTTCCCGCTGCCGATAGGCCGCCATCTGAAGTCCGGTTATCTGCTGAAAGGAGGGACGCTGGAAGCGCTGGCAAGCCAGGCCGGAATTGATCCGCAGGGGCTGGTAAAAACGGTCACTACCTTTAATCAGGGCGCTGCCAGCGGTCATGACCCAGCGTTCGGTAAAGGTTCGAAAGCCTACAACCGCTATCAGGGCGATGCCCTGCACCAGCCGAACCCGTGCCTGAAGGCTATCGAACGGGGGCCGTTCTATGCGGTGAAAATTCATCCGGGGGATATCGGCACCTATAACGGGATTCCGGTTGACGAACACTGCCGGGCGCTGGCTGAAGACGGCACGCCTATTGCCGGGCTGTATGCCATCGGCAACGATGCCACCAGCATTATGGGCGGCAACTATCCTGGTGCAGGGATAACCCTCGGCCCGGCGTTAACCTTTGGCTACGCCGTCGCGAAGTACATTGCCGGGCAGACGGTTGCCGGTGCAGAGCCTGTCATCAAAAAAGCGTCATAGCCGAGGAGCAGAAGCGATGAATAGCGAGTTTAGCCTGAACGATAAATTGGTGTTAATTACCGGCGCGGCGCGCGGTAACGGTGCGGCAATGGCGGAAGGAATGGCGAAGGCCGGCGCACGGGTGGTGCTGGTCGACGTGGATAGCGCGGCGGTCGAAGAGACGGCGGCGGCACTGCGTCATCAGGGCGCGAAGGTCTGGAGCTTTGGTGTGGACGTCAGCGATATTGAGAGCTGCGAAGAGCTGGCCGAAGAGGTGACGGCCAATATTGGTCACCTCGACGTGCTGGTGAATAACGCCGGAATTTTAAAACGCATCCCATTTGATTCTGACGATGCCCACGAAGCGCTACACCTGACGCTGTCGGTGAACGTGCTGGGGCCGTTTAATATGTGCAAGGCGTTCTTATCGTCGCTGATTGCCAGTAAAGGCAATATTATCAACGTCGCCTCGATTCAATCCTTCGTGGCGGCCCCTACCGCGTTTTCTTACGCCGTTTCCAAAGGCGGCCTGGCGCAGCTGACCCGCACGCTGGCGGCGGAGTTGGCCGGGCATGGCATTCGTGTAAACGCCATCGCGCCGGGGGTAGTGAATACCGATATGACCACCACCACGCGGGAAAATAAAAGCACGCTTGAAAGCTATTTAACCCACATCCCGCTGCGGCGCGTGGCGTCGCCGCAGGAATTGGTGGGGCCGGTAACTTTCCTTGCTTCCAGTGCCGCAAGCTATGTGACCGGCGTGGTGCTGCCGGTGGATGGAGGCTATCTGGTCAGCTAACGAGCCCTTCCGGCGACGCGTTGCACGGCCGGGCAACGCGACGCCGGGAAACTCCCTCCTCTCCGATGACTATGCTAGAGTACCTATCCCCTTCTTTCAGAAGCCAATCTGGAGCGCAGCGTCATCATGAAGTCGGAACAACGAGGGATTCAGAGCGTTGAGGTCGCCGGGCACATTCTGCGGGTGATGGTCGAACAGTCCGCACCGATGAGCCTGACCGAAATCGCCGAACGGGTCGACTCCGCCCCCGCCCAGATTTTCAGCTATCTGGTGAGTCTGGAACGCACCGGCATGCTCAAGCGAGACCCGGTGACGCAAAAGTACGAGCCCGGTTCGCTGTCGCTGCGTCTGGGGATCAACGCGCTGTACGCCGCGCCAAAAGTGAACGCGGCAATTGCCGCCGTCGAACGTCTGGGCCAGCAGCACCAGTTGAACGTATTTGTCGCCGTCTGGACCCGCTTTGGCCCGGTGGTCATTTTCTACCGCGAATACGGCATGGTGATGAACCTCGGCTTTAAGCAGGGCTCCGCCCTGTCGCTAACCCGCACCGCCACTGGCAAGCTGTTTGCCGCCCTGATGCCTGAATCCGCGTGCGATGAGATTATCCGGGCGCAAACCTTCACCCGCGATGACCGCCAGCTGTTTAGCTGCGACGACTTTCAGCAGACGCTGGCTCATATCCGCAAGCAGGGCCTGTCGATTTCCCGCAGCGTACCCACCCCCTCCGTCTCGGCGCTCTCAGCCCCGGTACTGGACGGTGACGGCAACCTGCAGCTGGCCATCAGCGCCTTCTCGGCCTCTCATCAACTGGATGAACAGAAACTCATGGCGATCGGCAACCTGCTAAAAGCGGAAGCCCTGGCCCTGAGCGGAGACGCCCAATGAGCGAAAAATCACAGCGTCGGGTACAGTCGGTGGAAGTCGCCGCCGATATTCTGGAATCGCTTATCGCCAGCGGCATCCGTAAAAGCCTCAAAGAGATTGCCAGCACCGCACAGATGAGCTCGGCCAAAGTCTTCCCCTACCTGATTAGCCTGGTGCGCGCGGGTCTGGTGAGCAAAGACGAGCAGAGCGGCCTGTACAGCGCAGGTTCGCTGTCGCAGGAGCTGGGGATTTTAGGGCTGCACTATCTGAATCCGCAGCGCGAAGGGGAACGCGTTACCCGACTGCTTGCTGAAAGCACCGGGCACGGCGTGGCCTTAAGCGTGTGGGGCAACCACGGCCCGACGGTGATTAGCTTCACCGAACCACGCCATACGCTGTACAGCGAAATTCGTCTTGGGTCAGTGATGTCGCTAGCGTCGTCGTCCATTGGGCGCACCTTCTGTGCCTGGATGCCTGACGATATCATCGCTAATGCCTATAAAAGCGCGACCGGTCAGGCACTGAGTAAGGCGAAACGTGAAGAGTTTCCGCAGATCCGCGCGCTTGGCCTGGATATGCAGCATGACGCACCGGTGCCGGGCATCAGCTCGGTCAGCGCGCCGGTGTTTGAACTGAGCGGCGCTATCTATTTTGCGCTGACGCTGTTTGATGAGACGCAGATACTGAATCTCAATGCCGACAGCCCTACCCTTGCCCTGCTTCGCCAGCAGGCGGCTGCGCTTTCCGAAAGCCTCGGCTTTAAACCGTAACGACGTTCGGCCGGGCTACCCTGAAATCGTAGCCCGGCCGAAGCGCGTGAGCGCCGACGCCGGAGAATCGACGGCCCCCTTAAGCCAGGGCTTCCGCTTCCATCATCACCGGATGAAAACGGCGTTTGAAATAGATAAGCCCGTGGCTCTCCGCTTCCCCCAATGCAATGTTCTGAATCTCCACCAGATAGACCAGATGGCTGCCGATGGTCTGCACCTGACGAATTTCGCCTTCCAGGCTTGCCAGCGACCCTTTCAGCACCGGTTGCTCCAGCACGCCGCGCTGCCAGCCGGAAAGCCCAAAGCGCTCATCCATTGCCATTCCGGTCATTCCGGCGAAGTGGCGGGCCATGATCTCCTGCTCATGGTTGAGCACGTTGATGCACAGCTTACCGTTGCCCTGGAATACCGGGTTCATGGCGCTGTTCGCGTTGATACAGACCATCACCGACGGCGGCGAATCCGTCACCGAGCAGACGGCGGTGGCGGTGATCCCGCAGCGGCCCGCTTCCCCTTCGGTGGTGACGACGTTAACGGCGGCCGACAGGCTGGCCATGGCATCGCGAAAACGCAGACGTTGTTCATCTAATTGCATTGTGACCTCCCGCTGCGAATTACTTCAGCAGCTTATCCAGCAGATTAATATCAGCGTTGTTGTGCAGGTGTGGCACCGTCCAGCCGTTCTGGTCGTATTCAGACAGGCAGCGATCGACCATCGCCATCATTTTGTCCATGTTGCCGGAGGTCTGCGCCTGGCGCAGACACTGCAGGCGGATCTCATCCTGGCTACCGGAGTAGTTAATTTCATACAGCTCGTGACGGCCGCCGAACTCGCTGCCGATCGCATCCCACATCAGTTTTAAGATCTTGATACGCTCGACGTGATCCATCCCGTTGGAGCCACGCACGTATTTCGCCAGATACTGGTCGATCTGCGGATTGTTCAGATCGCGCGCACTCGACGGCAGGTAGATCAGACCGCTGGTGACGTTACGTTCAATGATGTTTTTGATCTTGGCGTAGGCCATTGGGGCCATCACGCGGTAGGTTTGCAGCGCCGCGTGATCCGGCAGGTACGCGCCGTTAACCCACGGGGTTGCTTCAGAACACATGGAGTCGCTCAGCGCCCAGAACATGTTGCGCCATGCCACCACTTCACCGAGATCCGCCTGCACGCCGCGGAACTCCGCGGTGCCGGTGCACTCCAGCGATTTCTTCAGCAGGCCGGTAATGAAGTCGAGTTTCACCGCCAGACGCACGCACGCCTGCAACGGATACATACGGGCGAAACCGCCTTCCATCGTCCAGCGACGGCAGCGATCGAAATCGCGGTAGATCAGCACGTTTTCCCACGGGATCAGCACTTTATCCATCACCAGGATCGCATCGTTCTCGTCAAAACGGCTGGAGAGCGGGTAGTCGTACGGCGAGCCGGTTGCGCCCGCCACCAGCTCGTAGGAAGCGCGGGAAATTAGCTTCACGCCTTCGGCATCCATCGGCGCAACGAACATCAGCGCGAAGTCCGGGTTTTCGCCCATCACCTGCGCGGAGCCAAAGCCAATCATGTTGTAGTGGGTCAGCGCCGAGTTGGTCGCCACCACCTTCGCGCCGCTGACGATAATCCCGGCATCGGTCTCTTTTTCCAGCTTGATGTAGACGTCTTTCACTTCATCCGCTGGCTTATGACGGTCGATTGGCGGGTTGACGATCGCGTGGTTGAAGTACAGGCCGGTTTCCTGAATGCGCGAGTACCAGTTGCGGGCATTCTGCTCGAACTGGCCGTAGAACGCCGGGTTCGCGCCCAGCGCGCTGCCGAAGGCCGCTTTGTAGTCCGGGGTACGTCCCATCCAGCCGTAGGAGAGACGTGACCACTCGGCGATGGCGTCGCGCTGCTGGCGCAGGTCGTCGGCACTTTTCGCCACGCGGAAGAATTTGTGGGTGTAGCCGCCGCTGCCGGTATCGGTGTTCCAGCACAGTTTGTCCTGCATTTCCGGCTTGTGCAGCGCATCGTACAGTTGGCCCACGGAGGCCGCCGCGTTGCGGAACGCAGGGTGGGTGGTGACATCCTTGACGCGTTCACCGTAGATGTAGATCTCACGGCCGTCCTGCAGGCTTTTCAGGTACTCTTCACCGGTTAATGGGCGTTTCGTGTCTGCGCGGAAATCTTCAGGTTTCATTCGGGTACACTCCAGTATTCATCGGATTTGTTAAATTTATGTTTTGTTCTTGTTTCGTAATTGAAGCGTTTAAAGGGCAGACGGTGAAGAGACTTTTGGGTCAACGGCTGGTACTTTTCGGGCGAGGGGTGGTTCTGTGATCTGGGTAGGGTTTGGTGCGTGTTTGCCCCTCACCCCGGCCCTCTCCCCAAAGGGGCGAGGGAGAAAATCGAGCACGATCGGTCCCCTCTCCCCAAAGGGGCAGGGGAGAAAATCGAGAACGATCGGTCCCCTCTCCCCAAAGGGGCAGGGGAGAAAATCGTGCACGATCGGTCCCCTCTCCCCAAAGGGGCAGGGGAGAAAATTGAGCACGATCGGTCCCTTCTCCCCCATGGGGAGAGGGTTAGGGTGAGGGGGAACCTACGACACCGGTACTTTCTGCGCGCGAAACGCACTCGGCGAACATCCCACTAAGCGGTTAAAAAAGCGGGCAAAATAGGCCGGATCCTTAAACCCAAGCTGCCAGGCAATCTCGCTCACCGCGCTGTCGGAAAACAGCAGCAGCCGCTTGGCCTCACGCAGTTGCCTGTCGAATATCAACCTCTTCGGCGGCCGGTTGGCGAAGCGGCGACAGATATCCGTCAGCCGGGATTCGGTCAGATGCAGCTCGCTGGCATAGTCCGGCACCGTCCAGTGACGGTGATAGTGGGTATCAATCATCTGGTTAAAGCGCTGGAACAGCTTCAGCTCGCCGCGTACGCCGCTTGCCGCGTGGTCATCCAGCGGCGCGTTGCGCAGCAGCAGCGTGAACACCGCCTGCGCCAGCAGCACCAGCGTGTGTTCGCGCCCCGGTAGATCGGACGTCGACTCGCGCTGAATCAGCCGCCAATAATGCGCCAGCGCCGCCAGCTCGTCGGGCTTGTCCGCCAACGACAGGCACATCCCCGGCAGGCCAAACGCCTCCCGGGTGCCGGGATACAACACCTCCAGCAGCGGCCAGACCAAATCTTCGCGAACCGTCAGCACGTGGCCGTCGCTATCCGACTCGGTGATAAACGCGTGCGGTACCGACGGCGGCGTCAGCACGAACAGCGGTGCCTGCACCGAATAGCGATGATCGTCGAGCTGCAGCTCAATCTGCCCGGTATCAAGAAAGTGCATCTGGAAAAACTGATCATGTCGATGCGCCTGCATATCGCGGCCAAAAAACGCCGCCATGCGGGCGAACGACTGATAGTGCACATCCTTGCTGCCGAGACTCTCCTCATACTCGGTGCTGATGTCGATATTGGTAATCGCACGCTGGCACATAGCGGCGGCTCCTTACGGCGTGGCGCGCGGGCGCGAGGATTTCATCGGGATCGTCCAGATAATCACCGACCCTAGCACCAGCAGCGCAGCAACAAACCACAATCCGCTGTTAAAGCTGCCGGTCACATCTTTCAGCCAGCCGATCATAAACGGGCTCAGTGCCGATCCGATGTTGCCGGTGGCGTTGATCACCGCAATACCGATCGCCCTCGCCCGCAGGCTGATGGACTGATCCGGCGTGGTCCAGAAGATCGCCATCGCACTAAAGGAACCGGTCGAAGCCATCACGATCCCCAACAGCTGGATCAAGCTATGGTTGGTGGCCGAAGCCAGCAGCCAGCCGGCGGCGGCAAACAGGAACGGCAGCGCCGTGTGGTGCTTACGCTCCTGGTACTTATCCGAATGGCGGCTCCAGTAAATCATGCCGAGAATAGTGCAAACCTGCGGGATCGCCGCCAGCAGGCCGATAGTGATGTTGCTGCTGCCCTCGTTAAAGCTCTTGAGGATCTGCGGCGTCCAGATACTGATCGCGCTCAGGGTGTTGGTCAGACAGAAGTAGGCTAACGTGTACATCAGGACGATCGGCGTAAACACTTCGCGCCACAGGCTGCGCTGCTGCATGGCGCTGTGGCTAATCGCGCCCTCCGGCTGCACCAGCGTCAGATGGTCTTTATCCATCATCTCCTGCAGACACTTTTTATCCTCGTCGGTCAGCCATTTGGCCTTCGCCGGGGAGTCATCAAGCCAGTACCAGACCATCACGCCAAGCAGCACTGCCGGGAAGCCTTCCAGCAGGAACAGCCACTGCCAGCCGTGCATGTTCAGCAGACCGTCCATCGACAGAATATAGCCTGAGACAATCGAACCCAGCGCGGTGGTTACCGGCATGGCAATCATAAACAGGGCGTTGGCGCGGGCGCGGAAAAACGCCGGGAACCAATAGGTTAAATACAGCAGAATGCCGGGCAGGAACCCGGCTTCGGTAATGCCCACCAGCATGCGCAGCACGTAGAGGCTTTTTGGCCCGACGGCGAACATAGTGGCGGTGGAGGCGATGCCCCACAGCACCATAATGGTGGCAATCCAGCGCCGCGCGCCGACGATGCTCAGCATAATGTTGCTGGGAATACCGAAAATCACGTAGGTGGCGTAGAACAGCGTGGTGGCAAGACCGAACATGGTGGCGTTGAGGCCGAGATCCGCCCCCATCGTCAGCCCGGCAAAGCCGATATTAATACGGTCTAAGAATGAGAAGATAAACAGCACAAACAAAAACAGAACCAGACGACGAAACAGTTTATTGATAACCGATTGCTGGCCCGCCGTCAGCTGCTTGTGCTGGTCGGCCGGGTTGAGTTGCTCCGGGATTGCAGGTGATGTGTCGCTCATTATCCTTTCCTCTGATGGGAATTTGCGTAGGGTGAAGCTGGTTTTGCCCGGGGCGCTGCGCTTGCCGGGCCTACGGGTAGGCCGGATAAGCGCAGCGCCGCCCGACAGGGGTTAATACACGCCGGACGAACCCAGCGAGGTTTTCTCCGCGCCAAAGCGCGCCGCCAGCGCTTCTGCGCCGCGGGCCAGCAGCGTGGTATCGACACCGACGGCGACAAACAGCGCCCCCAGCTCCAGATAGCGCTTCGCCAGCGGTTCACTGGCCATCAGAATGCCCGGCGCTTTCCCCGCCGCACGAATCTGCACAATGGCCTTTTCAATCGTCGCCTGCACTTCCGGGTGCTGCGGATTACCGGCAAAGCCCATATCGGCGCTGAGATCCGCCGGGCCGATAAATACGCCATCGACCCCGTCCACGTCGAGGATCTGCGCCAGGTTGCTGACCGCTTCGCCGGTTTCAATTTGCACCAGCACGCACATCGCGTCGTTAGCCTGATGGATATAGTCCGGCATACGGTTCCAGCGCGATGCACGTGCCAACGCGCTGCCTACGCCGCGAATACCCTGCGGCGGGTAGCGGGTCGCGGCAACCGCTGCCCGCGCTTCATCGGCGTTCTGTACCATCGGCACCAGCAGGGTCTGCGCGCCCACGTCGAGCAGTTGTTTAATCTGCACCGCATCGTTCCACGACGGACGCACGACCGGCTGGCTTGGGTATGGCGCAATCGCCTGCAGTTGGGTCAGCACGGTCTGGACGTTGTTCGGCGCGTGTTCACCGTCAATCAACAGCCAGTCGAAGCCCGCTCCCGCCAGCAGTTCGGCGCTGTAGCTGCTGGATAGCCCCAGCCACAGGCCAATCTGCGGCTGGCCGGCTTTCAGCGCGTCTTTAAAACTGTTCTTCATCATCGTCATTTCCTTTTATACGAACCGGCAGGTGATCGCGCCCATGTTGCCGTAGTCGACGTGGAAGGTGTCGCCCTTACGCGCCGGTACCGGACGGGTGAAGGATCCGCCGAGGATAATCTGCCCCGCTTCCAGCTGAACGTCGTACGGCGCCAGCTTGTTTGCCAGCCACGCCACGCCGTTGGCCGGATGGTTGAGCACCCCTGCGGCAACGCCGGTCTCTTCAATCACGCCGTTGCGGTAGAGCAGTGCGGAGATCCAGCGCAGGTCCAGTTCGTCAGGCTTAATCGGGCGGCCGCCGAGGATCACGCCCGCATTGGCGGCGTTGTCGGAGATGGTGTCAAACACCTTGCGCGGCCGCTGGGTTACCGGGTCCACGTTGTGGCTGCGGGCGTCAATCAGCTCCAGCGCCGGGATCACGTAGTCGGTGGCGTTATAAACATCGAACAGCGTGCAGTTCGGTCCACGCAGCGGCTTTGCCAGCACGAACGCCAGCTCCACTTCAATGCGCGGCACGATAAAGCGATCGGTCGGAATGTCGCTGCCGTCATGGAAGAACATATCGTCGAGCAGCGCGCCGTAGTCCGGTTCGCTAATCTGCGAGCTGGCCTGCATCGCTTTTGAGGTCAGACCGATTTTGTGGCCTTTAAGCGTGCGCCCTTCAGCAATCTTCATCTCAACCCATTCGCGCTGTACGGCGTAGGCGTCTTCGATGGTAATGTCCGGGTAATCCAGCGAGACGGCACGGATCTGCTCACGCTGTTTTTCAGCCTGATTCAGCCGCTGGGCAATCAGGGTACGGGTTTGTTTATCGAGCATAGTGATTCCTGTGGCTGTGTTTTCTCCCTCTCCCTGTGGGAGAGGGCCGGAGTGAGGGCATCAGGCCGCTGAGGTGCCCCCTCACCCTAACCCTCTCCCCAAAGGGGCGAGGGGACCGACCGAGCGCGTGTTTTCTCCCTCTCCCCAAAGAGACGAGGGGACTGACCGAGCGCGTGTTTTCTCCCTCTCCCCGTGGGAGAGGGCCGGGGTGAGGGCATCAGGCCGCTGAGGTGCCCCCTCTCCCCAAAGGGGCGAGGGGACCGACCGTGCCAATGTCTTATTTAAATAACGCGTGCACGTTGTTCTGTTTGTAATTCAGCGTCGGGTGCAGCTCGTCCATCTCAAACGACAGCGCCAGATAGCGGCTGTCCATCAGCGTGGCGAAGTGGGCTTTAATCAACCCAAACAGCATCTCCCCCACTTCCTGACGGCTTTCCAGACTGCGGCCGGAGCCGATTTTCAGCGTCATATGCACAAACGCGTAGTCGTGCTTACCGTCGGCCATCTGCCAGGTATCCAGCCAGTGGGCGCGGCTGCGGATGCCGCCGATCGGGAAAATCCCGGTGGCGGCCAGCGCCTCGTTCACCTTGCCAAACAGGCCCGGTAAATCAGCCTGCTCGCGGATGTTGGTAGTGCATTCAGCAATAAAGTGCGGCATGGTTGTTCCTTACGCTGGCAGCGGGAATACGGCGTTCACCTGCCCGGTACCGGAGCTGGCAAACAGGTCGGTGATAAACTCCACCTTGCCGTCGTATTTATCCCAGCCCAGCATCCCCAGCAGCATCACGGTGTCGTGCATGTTGCCTTCGCCGTAGCAGTAATCGGCGTACTCCGGCAGCATGGTGCAGAACTCTTTGAACTTGCCTTCGCGCCACAGCTTGACCACGCGCTCGTCCATCTGATGGTCGAACTCACGGGTGTAGCTGTTCATCCCCTCTTCCGCACGCTGGTCGTCGATAAAGCGGTGCGACAGCGAGCCGCTGGCAAACACCGCCACCGTACCGTCGTATTTCTCGATGGCTTTCAGGATCGCCTCGCCCAACCTGCGGCTGTCGGCAAAGTCGTGCACGGTGCAGAACGCCGAGATAGAAACCACTTTGAAATGCTTATCGGCGTTCATATAGCGCATCGGCACCAGCGTGCCGTACTCCAGCTTCAGGCTCGGAATGTTGTGCGCTTTGGCGCGCACGCCCAGCGCCACGGCTTCGTCGGCAATCAGTTGACCCAGCGCCGGGTTGCCTTCGTAGTCGTAGGTCATGTCGCGGATAAAGTGCGGCAGCTCGTTGCTGGTGTAGATGCCCTTAAAGCTCTCTGCACAGTTGATGTGGTAGGCGCTGTTGACCAGCCAGTGGGTATCGAACACGATAATGGTGTCGACGCCCATCTCACGGCAGCGCTTGCCAATCTCTTTATGCCCATCGATGGCCGCCTGACGGCAACCGAAGTTTTTCCCAGGAATTTCAGAGAGGTACATCGACGGCACGTGCGTGATTTTTGCTGCTAACGCTAACTTACCCATATCAGACTCCCCATTTCGGGATTGGATGGTCACCCATGGAGATGCAGACGTTTTTCATCTCCGCGAACACTTCGAAGCTGTACTCGCCGCCCTCGCGACCGGTCCCGGAGGCCTTCACGCCGCCGAACGGCTGGCGCAGGTCGCGCACGTTCTGGGTGTTGACGAACACCATCCCGGCTTCGATACCGCGCGCCAGACGCAGCACTTTGCTGATGTCCTGCGTCCAGATATAAGAGGCCAGGCCGTACTCAATATCGTTCGCCAGGCGCAGACCTTCCACTTCGTCTTTGAACGGCAGCAGGCAGGCTACCGGGCCAAAAATCTCTTCCTGGGCGACGCGCATGCGGTTATCGACATCCGCCAGCACCGTTGGGCGCAGGAAGTTGCCGTTCTTAAGATGCGCAGGCAGGTCGGTCGGTTTTTCCGGGCCACCGGCCAGCAGGGTCGCGCCCTCTTCGATACCAAGGCGGATGTAGCCGGAGACTTTTTCCCAGTGCTGCTGGCTTATCAGCGCACCGACCTGAGTATTCGGGTCGTTCGGGTCACCGACGCGCAGACGGTTGGCGCGCTCTGCAAAGCGTTTAACGAATTCCGGGTAGATACTTTGCTGAATAAAGATGCGTGAACCGGCGGTGCAGCGTTCGCCGTTGATGGAGAAGATGGTGAACAGCGCGGCGTCCAGCGCACGTTCAATGTCGGCGTCTTCAAAAATCAGCACCGGCGATTTGCCGCCCAGCTCCATAGAATATTTCTTCAGCCCGGCGTTTTTCATGATGTTACGCCCGGTAGCGGTGCCGCCGGTAAAGGAGACGGCGCGTACGTCATGATGGCGTACCAGCGCATCACCAGCGCTGGCGCCGTAGCCCTGCACCACGTTCAGCACGCCCGCCGGAATACCGGCTTCCAGCGCCAGCTCACCCAGACGGTCGGCGGTCAGCGGCGACAGTTCAGACATTTTCAGCACCGCGGTGTTGCCCAGCGCCAGACACGGCGCGACCTTCCAGGTGGCGGTCATAAACGGCACGTTCCACGGCGATACCAGCGCACACACCCCCACCGGCTGTACGAGGGTGTAGTTGAGCATCTTGTCGTCAACCGGGTAGGTTTTGCCGTTCATCTGCTGGCACACTTCAGCGAAGAATTCGAAGTTGTGCGACGCGCGTGGGATCAGCACGTTTTTGGTCTGGTGGATCGGCAGGCCGGTGTCGGCAGTTTCCATCGCCGCAATTTCCGGCACGTTCTGGTCAATCAGGTCACCCAGACGGCGCATCAGGCGTGCACGCTCTTTCATCGGCAGGTTAGCCCACTTCGGGAAGGCCTCTTTCGCCGCCGCCACTGCCTGATTCACTTCCGCTTCACCGCCGGAGGCGACTTCTGCTAGCACCTCGCCAGTTGCCGGGTTGGTGGTGTGAAAATAGTCCTGACCGGCGACGTTTTTACCGTTAATCCAATGGTTAATCTTTTTCATTTTGCAGACTCCTCGCTGACAATCCGGTTCACCAGGCGACCCACGCCCTCAACTTCCACCACCACTTCATCACCCGGCACCACGTCGGACAGCCCTTTCGGCGTGCCGGTGGCGATCATGTCGCCCGGTTGCAGGGTCATAAATTCACTGAGGTACGAGACCAGAAACGGCACGCTGAAGATCAGATCCGCGGTGGTGCCTTCCTGGCGCAGCTCGCCGTTGACGTAGGTGCGCAGAGTGAGGTTGTGCGGGTCAGGAATCGCCGCTTTAGGCACGACGTTAGGGGAAATCGGCGTCAGCCCGTCGCGGCTTTTTACCCGTAGGTTCGGGCGATAGTAGTTTTCCAGGTAGTCGCGGATGGCGTAGTCGTTGCAGACCGTATAGCCCGCGACGTAGTCCATGGCGTCGGCTTCACTCACCTTGTGCGCGGTTTTGCCAATCACCACCACCAGCTCAGACTCGTAGTGCATGTACTCGACGTTATCCGGGCGCACCGAAGTCTGGTTGTCGCCATTGAAAGTGTTAGGCGCTTTGATAAATACCAGCGGCTCCTCCGGCGGCTTAAAGTCCAGCTCGCTGGCGTGGTCAGCGTAGTTCAGCCCCAACGCGAACAGCGTGCCGTGGTCGTGCGGGCGTGGCACCGGACGGGCATCCGCTTCGGCAACCACCGGGTTTTCCAGCGGTGGGAAGCCTTCAGCCAGCACGCGCACCTGGTCACCGGGGCGCAGCGCAACGCGGTTATGAGGGGTCCCCATCAGAATGGCATCGCCTGGGTTCAGGGTGGCGAAATCGCTCAGCGCGCTCAGCAACTCAGCGGCGCTGCGATTAAGGTCAGCGGTGCTCCACTGGTCAGCATGACGACCGTTGATTTCGGTGATGATGGTCAGGTTGTCAACGTTATCAACGCTCACCACGTCACCCAGCGGGCAGAAGCCGTCGCGGCATTTGGCTTTAATCGCCGGGCGGTAGAAGCTCTCTTCCGGCAGGCTGACTTCGTTCGCCAGCGCGTAACCGGCGATATAGTCAGCGGCCTCTTCGACGCGGACTTTACGGGCCGTTTTGCCCACCACCAGCGCCACCGTCGCGCCGCTTAATACCGTTTCACCCTGTGGGAACGGGATCGGCTGACCGGCTTCGGTAACGGTATTGTGCGGTTTGATAAACCAGACGGCGGTTTTAGGCGGTGCCTTGTAGGGGGCCTGCTCGAACGCGTCGCGCCAGGCATCAAGCTGGCTGCAGTGGTTGAGCGCCACGGCGAAAACGGTACCTTTCATTTACAGCTCCTCAGAGACGACGAACAATTCATTAATATGTTAATGATGTGTTTTATGCTTCCGCCGCTCATTTAGCAAACACAAGTCAATTTTTTGTGACTTGATTAACAATAATTTCACATAAAATAAATACACCTTATGCTTATCAATTAGTTATAAAAACAACATTGCGTTAACGTCAGGTTTCGGTAAAAATCAGCTGTAGATAAAAGCAACATTGCTATATTGTTCATATATTAATGATGAGAAGGCTGGAGTGGCAGAATGCACGATTCTTTAACCATCGCCCTGATGCAGGCGCGGGAAGTGGCGATGACCTATTTTCGGCCGATCGTAAAGCAGCACAACCTGACGGAGCAGCAGTGGCGCATTGTCCGCGTGCTGGTCGATAACCCATCGATGGATTTCCACGACCTGGCCGCCGCTACCTGTATTTTGCGCCCCAGCCTGACCGGGATCCTCACGCGTATGGAGCGCGATGGCCTGGTGCTGCGCTTAAAGCCGGTGAACGATCAGCGCAAGCTGTACGTCTCGCTAACCAAAGAGGGGTACGCGCTTTACGAGCGCGCACAGGCAAAAGTGGAAGAGGCCTATCAGCAGATTGAAAAACAGTTCACGCCTGAAAAAATGAAGCAGCTCACCGCCTTGCTGCACGAGTTCATCTCCCTGCAAAAATAGTTTCCAAAATCTGCCTGTTTATTGATGTAAATCAGGCAGCATCCCGCTCTCTTCACGCCTCATTACGCCATTACTTACCTTGATACACTTAGGTGGTATGCCATCTTAATAATTTTGAATTAGATCACAAAAATTTCTGAAACATGAGTTTAGTATTCGGAAAAAATGTGACACGGATTCACTAAATCTCATAAATGGACCGCAGTGCGTTGCTCCAGCCTCTTTTTGGCCCGGCAAATTATCTTCTCTCTGTATGACCGTAGTTGTGCCTGTCCACCCAACACAGGCCGTTTCACATTCTAAGAAGTAAAGGAAAGTTTTATGCGCACCACTGGTCATACGCGCTGGTTTATGGTGGCTCTTGTCACGCTTGGCACGATTCTGTGTTATTTAACCCGCAATACTATTTCGGCCGCAGCACCAACGCTGCAAAGCGATCTGCACATCACGACCCAGCAATATTCCTGGATTGTGGCAACCTTCTCCGCTTGTTACACCATCGCACAGCCTATCGCGGGTTATGTGCTGGATACCCTTGGCACCAAAGTTGGCTACACCCTGTTTGGCGGCATGTGGGCCATCTTCTGTATTGGCGCGGCCTTCACCAACAGCTGGCAGGGTCTGGCGCTGTTCCGCGGCCTGGGTGGCTTCGCCGAGAGTGCGATGATCCCCGCCGGTCTGAAGTCCGTTACCGAATGGTTCCCGGATAACGAACGTTCCGTTGCCGTCGGCTATTTCAACGTCGGCTCCTCCATGGGGGCGATTATTGCGCCGCCGCTGGTCGCATGGGCCATCTTCATTCACAGCTGGCGTCTGGCATTTATCATCGTCGGGATTGCCAGCATGGTCTGGGCGCTGGGCTGGTATCTGGTTTATAACCGCCCAGGGCAGTGCAAAAGCCTGAGCAAAGAGGAGTTCGACTACATCACCAACGGCCAGCCGGAGCGCAAGGTGGTGGATAAGGTGCATATCGGTCAACTGCTGCGTCAGCGTAAATTCTGGGGTATCGCCCTGCCGCGCTTCCTTGCCGAACCGGCATGGGGGACGTTCAACGCGTGGATCCCGCTGTTTATGGTGCACACCTACGGCTTTAACCTGAAAGATATCGCCATGTTCGCGTGGATCCCAATGCTGTTTGCCGATATGGGCTGCATCATCGGTGGCTATCTGCCGGGGATTTTCCAGCGCACCTTTGGCGTGAATATCGTGGTATCCCGTAAACTGGTGGTGACCATGGGCGCAGCGCTGATGATCCTGCCGGGCATGGTCGGCCTGTTCAGCAGCCCGTTTGTCGCCATCGCCCTGCTGTGCGTCGGCGGCTTTGCTCACCAGTCGCTGTCCGGCGCGCTGATTACACTCTCTTCCGATATGTTCGATCCGGGCGAAGTGGCCACCGCCAACGGCTTTACCGGTATGGCGGCATGGACGGCGAGCACGCTGTTCGCCTTAGTGGTTGGCGCCCTGGCTGACACCTTAGGCTTCAGCCCGCTGTTTGCGGTGCTGGCGGCGTTTGACGTGATTGGGGCGATTATTCTGTGGGCGCTGCTGCGTTCGCCAGAGCCTGAGCTGGAAGTGAACCCGGCCAGCTGACCTAACCCCCCCGGCGGCGCTACGCCTGACCGGGCTACTGTTAATGTAGCCCGGTCGAGGCGCTAGCCGACTCCGGGGTGGCTCAAAAGCCTATCCTTCCATCAGTTTGCGATGCACTTTCACCACCGCCTTTTTTATTTCCGCAGGAACTTTCACCTGAACGCCCGGCTTATGCGGTTCGCCGGGGAAAAACACCGCAAACATTCCCACCTGCAACGTAACGGACTGCTGCCCCGCCATCTCATCGCACAGCTGGTAATCCTCTTCGCGGTGCCATTCATCGCACTGCCGGGCGCTGTCGACAAGCCCGAAATCAATGTGCTCTTCTCCCGCCAGCAGGATCTGCACATCAATATAGTCCGCATGCAGTTCAGCCCGCTTAGCCTGCGCAGGCTGTGTCATAAACTGCATCACATTCATAAAGATATCATCGCCCTGTAAAACGTGGCAGCCCGGTTCGCAGCGTTGAGGATTGGCCTCTAAGGCCAGCTTCAGCGCCGCCAGCAGCGCAGGAGGCAACCCTGCCTTTTCGGGGTGGCGGCTATCGCCAATAATCATAATGGAAACTCCTCTGCCCACAGCGCCGCGCCAAGTAAACCGGCATCGTGCTGGTGATGAGCAGCAATGATAGGGGTGTGAAACGCCGCCGGTTCCTGCGCCAGCGAGGCACAAACCAACGACAAATAACCTTCGGCCAGCCCAACGCTGCCGCCAAGCACAACGCATTCGCAGTCGCCGCTGGCTTTAAGATCGGCAATCAACCGCGCCACGGCGTGGGCCGAACGTTCAATCAGGCGCGTCGCCTGCGGGTGGCCCTGCTGATAGTGCGCGTAGATAGCTTTGGCATCCAGACCGCGCAAATCGTCCACGGCCTGAGCGGCAATCGCCCGGCCCGAGGCAATCGCCTCCACGCAGCCTCTGCGCCCGCAACCGCACATCGGCCCGTGCGGGTCCGCCAGCGTGTGGCCGATATGCCCCGCCAACCCCTGATGACCCGAAAGCAATTTGCCATGGCTGACAATTCCGCCCCCCACGCCGGTGGAGACGGTGATAAACGCCATCTCATGAACCTCGCCCGGCAGCGCGCAATACTCCGCCCATGCTGCCGCCTGCGCGTCGTTGATTGCCAGGCACGGCAGCCCGCTGAGCTGCTCCAGCGTCTTTACCAGCGGAAACTGCGCCAGTCCGCCGAGATTGTCCGGGTTAAGCGCCGTTAGCACGCCGTGGCGAATAATGCCGGTTGAGGCAACGGCGACACGATCCGCTCGCCCTACGAGCGGAGCAATTAATAACTGAAGCGCCTCACGCAGCGCACCCGGTGTCTGGCTAGCAGGTGTCGGTCGCGTTTGACGCTCGACTATCTGCCGCTGCGCGTTGATAAGCGCCGCGGCAAGTTTGGTACCGCCGATATCAATCGCCAGCGTATTCATACCGCGCCCTCTGTCATCGCGTCGCGGTACCACTGGCAAATGTGTTCAAGGCGAGTAATGGCGGAACCCACGGTCACCGCCCAGGCGCCGCGCGCCATTGCCTGCGCCGCCTGCGCCGGGGCGTTAAACCGCCCTTCGGCAATCACCCGATATCCTTTCGCGCTGAGCGCAGCCACCAGCGGCAGGTCCGGCTCCTTTGGCACCACGTCGGCGGTATAGCCAGAGAGCGTAGTGCCGATAATATCGGCCCCCAGTTGATGACAGAACGCCGCATCCTGCTGCGAGGAGCAGTCCGCCATCGCCACGCGCTGATGGTGATGGATCCGGGCAATGGTTTCCGCCACCGCAACCGGGCGCACGCGCTCAGTCCCATCGAAGGCAATAATATCGGCCCCGGCCTGCGCCAGCGCATCGACATCTTCCAGAAACGGCGTGATGCGTACCGGGGAGTCCTCGAGGTCGCGCTTCACAATTCCGATAATCGGCACGGCAACCAGCGCACGCGTCGCCCGCAGGTTTTCAATCCCTTCGATGCGCACCGCCACGGCCCCCGCCTGCACCGCCGCCAGCGCCATTGCCGCGACAATATCCGGTTTATCTAACGGGCTGCCGGGTACCGGCTGACAGGAAACGATAAGCCCACCGTGCTGCTTAATTGCTGCATCCATCTTTTCTAACAACGACATAAGTACATCCTTAACTTCAATATGATCGCCCGGCGCGTCCGGGCGCCTTGAATTAATGCTTACCGCAAACCGGAACGGATTTTTCGCTCTGGCGCGTCACCGCGCCGCTAAATGGTTTACCGTCAATAGCATCATGCGTACGCAGCGCTTCCGGACGCAGCCAGCGCTGAACGCGGGACGGCATGTCCAGACCAATAAGCAGGATAACCACGAAGGTCAGGCCAAAAGAGAGCGAGCAGAGCGCAGAGCCGAGGCTCAGATGCTGCGCCACCAGCGCCCCGATGACCGGCGCCGCCGCGCCGCCGAGCGCACCCACGTTGTAGGTAAAGCCCAACCCTGCGGCACGCTGGTCGGTATCGAAATAACCGCCAATCAGCTTCGGCAGGATCCCGGCAATCCCCTGACCCAGCATCTGCTGGAAGAACAGCAGGATACCCAGCCCCCAGATGCTTGAACCGCCGATGGCAAAGACGGGGATAATCAGCACCTGCGAAGCCAGCAGGCTGTAAACGTAGGCTTTGCGGGTACCCAACCAGTCGCCAAGGAAGCCGCCGACGATACAGCCCACCGCCGCACCAAAGCCGCTGAAGAACAGCACCTGTGCGACGGTCGCCGGGTTGTAGCCCAGTTCGCTTTTCAGATAGGTCGGTAACAGCGCCTGAATAGGCCAGGAGTAGAGGAAGGCAAACAGCACCACCACCATCAGCATCACGCCCGTCGGCCAACGTTTGCCGCTACTCTGCACCATAAAGCTGACAAAAATAACCGTACACACCAGCGCCAACAGCAGCACGATCGCTGGGTTATGCAAATTACCCGCGAAGCAGAACCACAGCGCCGCGATAGCCATACCGCTCATCACGATATTCAGCACGCGCAGCCGACCGCGATAGAGGATATCGACCATGGTACGTACCGGCGTTTTGCTCGCCTGACGCGCCTTCCAGTCTTCGGTTTCGGGGATATTTTTTCGCAGCCACAGCGCGAAGATAATCGGCAAAATGCCAATGAAGAACAGCGCGCGCCATCCCCAGAGTGGCACGATCAGGCTGTAAGCCTGGGCCGCCACCACCGCGCCGACGGAAAAACCGGAAATCAGGAAGCCGCTGGCCTTATTACGTAAATGTTTTGGCCAGCTTTCAATGACGTAGGTAGCGCTGGAGCCATACTCCCCCGCCATCCCCATACCGATAACCATACGGGCGATAAACATCGAGGCGTAGCCTGGTGCCAGACCACAGGCCAGCGTGCCGACCGAGAAGAGAATAATACTGGTGACCATCGACAGACGGCGGCCATAGCGGTCGCCCATTGCGCCGAGCAGCAGGCCACCTAACCAGCGAGAAATAAACGCCGCCGAAATAATGCTCGCCGCCTGAACGGTGGTGAGCTGAAACTCGCTTTGTACTTCCGTTAACACCAGGGCAATTAAGACAAAATCAAAACCATCAAGCAAATAGCCAAGCCATGCGGCAGAGAAAGCCCGCCACTGGGATTTATTAAGGTGTTTGTACCATGGAATGGCCTTTGTAATTCCACTCATGTTGCTCTCCTGTGATGAGCAAATTCCACTACCTAAACGCCGAAAGAAAGCGGGCGTCACACTCTATTGAAGTAAAACTCCATTTAATTTATTAACAGGAAGCAAAACACCACAAGAAGGCATCATGAAATGTGTGAACAACGTCATAGGGGTAAGCGTGGAGGAGGAGAAAAAATCGATCTGGGTCACAACATTGGCTCAGGTTCAGCAACGGAGCGGGTAAAATGGCGGCGATTACGCGCTTTTTACGCCGATTTTCTTGCCTGACCGCAGGCGCTGCCCCATCATGAATGCCCACAGTCAGCGTGAAGAGCAGGAAGCAATGGAGAGTCCGAACTCACCGGTCAAAGCCGGAAAAATACTTGATACTCTGGGGGCCATGCAGAGCAGTCTGACCCGCGTCGGACAACGTATTGCCCACTACATCATGACCTCCCCTCACAAAGTGACACAGCTTTCTATTGCCGATCTGTCGCAGGAGATCAACGCAGGGGAAGCCTCGGTGATCCGCTTCTGCCGATTGCTGGGCTACAAGGGCTTTCAGAACTTCAAAATGGAGCTCGCCATTGAGCTGGCGATGGTCGACAGCGACGACAGCAACACCCTGCTGGACGCCGAGGTGGTGGAAAATGATGATGCCCACACCATCGGCCTGAAGCTGCAAGGGGTGATTGCCAACGTGCTTTCCGAGACGCTAAATCTACTTGATATGCGGCAGGTCGAGCAGGTCGTTGATGCCCTGCACGCCTGCAATAGCACCTATATTTTCGGTGTGGGCGCATCCGGTATCACCGCCGAAGATATGAAACACAAGCTGATGCGTATCGGTATGCGCGTGGACGCGCTGACCAACAACCACTTCATGTATATGCAGGCTTCCCTGCTGAAACCGGGCGACGTCGCCGTCGGCATCAGCCATTCAGGCCATTCGCCAGAAACCACCCACGCACTGCAGCTGGCTAAAGACGCCGGTGCCACCACCGTTGCGCTGACCCACAACCTCGGCTCTCCGCTGAGCAAAGTGGCTGATTTCACCCTGATCAACGGTAACCGACAGGGACGACTGCAGGGCGATTCTATCGGCACCAAGACCGCCCAGCTGTTCGTGCTGGATCTCATCTACACCCTGCTGGTGCAAAAAGATCCGGAACGCGCGAAGGCCAACAAGCTGCGCACCATGGATGCGCTGGCAGACCCTCGTCAGGCTTGATTTAGTGCTATCGATCACACTCTGATACTCTCGCTTTTCGTCGTGGGTATCATTTAACCGCAAATTGGAGTTATGCTTCATTTAACTTTTAGTTAAGAAGAAAAACACCAGTTGAGGTTTACATGGAAAAGCTAACAGGTCTTATCGCCGCACCGCATACCCCTTTCGACGCCCATGGTGAAGTGAACTATCCGGTCATTGACCAGATTGCCGAGCATCTTATTGGCCAGGGCGTGAAGGGCGTGTACGTTCTTGGCACTACCGGTGAGGGCATCCACTGCTCCGTTGCCGAGCGTAAAAAGGTCGCCGAGCGCTGGGTCGCGGCAAGCCACGGTAAGCTCAGCATCACGCTGCATACCGGTGCGCTGAGCATCGCCGATTCGCTGGAGCTAAGCCGTCACGCGGAGACGTTAGATATTTTCGCCACCTCGGTGATTGGCCCGTGCTTCTTCAAACCTTCAAACGTTGATGATCTGGTGGAATACTGCCGACTGAACGCTGCCGCCGCACCATCAAAAGGTTTCTACTACTATCACTCGGGGATGTCCGGGCTGAACCTGGATATGGAGCAGTTCCTGATTGCCGCAGCGGATAAAATCCCGAATCTGTCCGGGATGAAGTTTAACTCCAGCGACATGTACGAATTCCAGCGCTGCCTGCGGGTGAAAAACGGCCAGTTTGATATTCCATTCGGCGTGGATGAGTTTTTACCGGCAGGGCTGGCCTGCGGCGCAGTTGGCGCGGTGGGTAGCACCTATAACTATGCGGCACCGCTGTATCATCGCCTGATCGACAGCTTCAATCAGGGTAACCATCAGGACGTCGCTGCCTGCATGGATAAAGTGATCGCCATTATCCGCGTGCTGGTGCAGTACGGCGGCGTGGCGGCCGGGAAGCTGGCGATGCAGCTGCACGGCATTGATGTTGGCGACCCGCGCCGTCCGCTGCGCCCAATGACGGCGGAGCAGAAGCAGGATGCGCTGGCGAAGTTTCGCGCCGCTGATTTTATCTGAATGTGAGGGTTCGGTGCTCGCCCCCTCACCCCGGCCCTTCCCCTGAAAGGGAGAGGGAGAAAGTCCCGCCAATTTTGAGTGCCGTACTATCTTCCCGCACATTCGTTCCCCTCTCCCCTTTGGGGTGAGGGGGATACACTCCATCCCACATCCATTTCCTCTCCCAAAACCTAAAACCGGTTTCATTCCTGTACAAATCTAATACAGATCACACTTCTTAATATCTCGCTTTGCATCCCACTAAGTGTTTCTATAAAAGAAACACTAACAACAATGATATTACGCTTCGTACCCTTTAAAACCTCACATGATGAGAACACCACTATGTCAGAACAACCGATAACAGGATCTGCCGCCCGTTCAACCGGACGGGTACGCTTCTTTGTGCTAGGCCTGGTGTTTATTAATATTATTATCAATTACATGGATCGAACTAACCTCTCGGTTGCCGCCACGCAAATGTCCGGAGAACTGCAGTTTACTCCGCTACAAATGGGGTTAATTTTTTCCGCTTTCGGCTGGATCTACGCCGCGCTACAGATCCCCGGTGGCTTTCTGATTGACCGCCTTGGCTCTCGCCTGGTTTATGGCGTTGGGCTGTTTATCTGGTCGCTGATTACCGCGCTGCACGCCGTCGCTAATAGCTTTGGTTCGCTGGTCGGCCTGCGTTTAGGCGTGGGAGCCTTTGAAGCACCGGTCATGCCGTCGAACAACCGCGTCATCTCCAGCTGGTTCCCGGAGCAAGAGCGCGCGACCGCTATCGGCATCTACTCTTCTGCCCAATTTGTCGGGATGGCGCTGATGACGCCAGTATTGTTCCACGTACAGGATCTCTTCGGCTGGCGAGGTCTGTTTCTGATTACCGGCGTGGTGGGGATGATCTGGGGCGTACTGTGGTACTGCGTCTACCGCGATCCGCTGGATCATAAAACCGTATCGAAAGCCGAACTGGATCACCTGCGCGAAGGCGGTGCCGTGATGGAAAGCCGCGAGAACGCCGCAAAGCGCCCGTTCAGCTGGCAGGATCTTGGGTTGATGTTCAAAAGCCGTAAGCTAATTGGCATCTACTTCGGCCAGTTCACCATCTCCGCCACCTTCTGGTTCTTCCTGACCTGGTTTCCGACGTACCTGGTGCAGTATCGCCATATGGACTTCATTAAATCTGGCTACGTGGCTTCCGTCCCTTACCTTGCAGCCTTCGTCGGCGTGCTGCTGGCAGGATTTGTTTCCGACCGCCTGATCCGGCGTGGCGTCTCCACCAGCTTTGCCCGCAAGGCACCGGTGATCCTCGGCATGGCGCTGACGCTGTTTATTCTCGGCGCCAACTACACCGATAACCCAACGCTCATCATTCTGTTTATGTCCATCGCCTTCTTCGGCAACGGCCTGGCGACAATTACCTGGGTGTTCGTGACCGCTCTCGCGCCACGTCATCTGATTGGCCTGGCAGGCGGCGTATTCAACTTTACCGGCGCACTCTCGTCCATCGTTGTCCCGATTGCTATCGGCGCGCTGATCGACGGACACAACTTTGCCCCAGCGCTCGGCTTCATCGCCGTACTGGCCTGTCTGGGGATTTGCTCTTATCTGTTCGTGGTCGGAAAGATTGACCTCGACGGCGACAGCACTATGCCGTCAGCCGGTCGCAAAGCGTGATCAGTTCAGCCAGCCGCGAAGCCGTTTGCTCTGGGGTGGCGTCGTACATCCCGGCAAAGGCCAGCGCGGCTTTATGAGAACCGAACTGGATAGGCTGCGCGAGGGACAGCTCACCGTCATCGTGCTGCCAGACCACGTGCCCCTGCTGGCGCTGCTGCTGAAGATACGGCGCAATACGTGTCATTTCATCGGCACTGAAGCGCGCCGCTAGCACTTCGTCGCTTTCTGCCGCCAGCAGCGCAATACCGATGACCGACTGACAGGCCGGCATCATATGGAATCCCGCCAGCGCCTGGCTGATATGACTGCCAGGGCGGGAGTGGAAGATGTAGATAACCTGGTCCTCCCACAGGACACCCATTGCCACCACGATATCTTTCGGGGCATAGGTTTCCAGCAAAGGGAGGGCCTTAGAGAACAGCGTGGAACCGCGAATTGCCTGCGCCGCCAGCGCGTGAATGCCAGGTCCTGGTAGGTAGCGACGCTGCTCATCCTGAGTAGTCAGACCGATAGCGGCCATGGTCATCAGCAGGCGATTCACGCGGGTGGGGTTAATGCCCATCAGGCGCGCCAGTTCGCGACAACCAATAGCCCGATCGCTGGAGACCAGATATTGCAGGCAGCGAATGCCGTCGATAAGGCTTTGATTAGGTTGAGACGACATAGCGGGATCCCATTTTTTAAAGACTATTATTTTATCGCCAGAAAGGCAGGAATTACAATTTATGCAAATTTTCCAGCAAACCCATGAACGAGATTTTCCCCACCAGACGCTGCGCACCGATCTTCTGGTCGCTGGCGGCGGTCTGGCCGGGCTTTGCGCCGCCCTCGCTGCCGCCCGTGACGGTTTGCAAGTGGTCCTGGTGCAGGACCGCCCGGTGCTTGGCGGCAACGCCTCCAGTGAAGTTCGTCTGTGGGCTAACGGCGCCACTTCGCATATGGGCAATAACAACCGCTGGTCACGTGAAGGCGGTATCATGGGCGAGATCCTCGAAGAGAATCTGTGGCGTAACAAAGAAGGCAATCCGATGATGTTCGACCTGCTGCTGCTGGATTTAGCGCAGCGCGAGAAGAACCTTACCCTACTGCTCAACACCGCCATTTATGCCGTGAACCGCGAAGGCCAGCGGATTACCGAAGCGACAGGTTTTAACGCCGTCAACGAAACTTTCTACCATATTCAAGCCGCGCAGTTTTGCGATGCTACGGGTGATGGCGTGCTGGGGCATCTCGCTGGGGCAGAGTACCGCATCGGTGCGGAAGATGCCGAAGAGTTGGGCGAAAAAATGGCGCCTGGCGACAATTTCGGTCACAAACTCGGTCACTCCATCTATTTCTATACCCGTAAAAGCAGCGAAGCGGTGAAGTTCGTGCCGCCCTCTTTCGCTCTCCAGGACATTGAAGCTATTCCGCGCTACAAACGCCTGACCTCTACCCTTAACGGCTGCGATCTATGGTGGCTGGAGTGGGGCGGCCGCCTTGATACCGTTCACGACAGCGAACAAATTAAGTGGGAGCTGTGGAAAATCGTCTGGGGCGTGTGGAATTACATTAAAAACTCCGGCGAGTTTCCGGAAGCGGAGAACCTGACCATCGAATGGGTCGGTTCTATTCCCGGTAAACGCGAAAGCCGTCGTTTTATCGGCGATCATCTGCTGTGCCAGCAGGACATCATCGAGCAGCGTGACCATTACGATGCGGTGGGATACGGCGGCTGGTCCATCGACCTGCACCCGGCGGATGGCGTCTACAGCCAGCATGATGGCTGCCGTCAGTTCCACAGCAAAGGCACCTACACTATTCCCTATCGCAGTCTCTACAGCCGCTCGCTGGACAATCTGTTCCTGACCGGACGCCTGATCTCGGCTTCTCACGTGGCCTTCGGCAGCGCCCGAGTGATGTGTACCTGTGGGCTACTCGGGGAAGTCGTTGGCCGCGCCGCCGCGCTGTGCCAACAGCATCAGCTCAGTGCGCCGCAGTTGGCGGAAGCGAATCATATCGGAAAGTTACAGCAGCATTTGCAGCAGTCCGGCTGCTATATCCCACGCCAGCAGCTACGCGATCCGGCGCGCGGCGCTCGGGTCTCCGCCAGCAGTGAAATGGCGTTGAGCGAACTTCCCGCCAGCGGCCGCTGGATGGCGCTGGATGAACGCATGGCGCTGTTGCTGCCCGTGAAGGCCGGTGAGTCGCTTCCGGCGCTGCATTTTACCCTGCGGGCAGCGTCCTCTCAGACGGTGAAAATTAGCCTGTTGAGCAGCCAAAAGGCCGCCAACTACTGCGCAGACACGCTGCTGGATGAACGTACGCTGTCGGTTCAGCAAGCCGGTGAATACCGCGTGGAATTTAACGGCAAGAGCGATACTGACCGCTATCTGTTTATCGCTTTTGAGCGCAACAGCGACGTTGAGATTGCGCTGAGCGATGTAGAGCTACCGGGCATAATGACGGTCTTCAACAGCCAGAATGCTCGCGTTGCGAAGCACCCTCGCCAGGTGGTTGACGGTGATTTCGGCGTTGAGGCATTTGATTTCTGGGTGCCGCGCCGCCGCCCACATCAGGTGATGCCCGCCCTGCGTTTCGCCACACCGCTGCGCTGCTATGACGTGAAAAATCTGCTCAACGGCCGCCTGCGACCGGAACAGCAGACTAACGGCTGGGTACCCGCACCGGATGACGCCGCGCCGCGTTTGACCTGGGAATGGGATACGCCGCAGACAATCCGCTCGCTGACGCTGATGCTGGATAACGATTTCGATAATGCGATGGAAACCGTGCAGATGGGCCATGCCGAGGCGGTTACGCCGCACTGCGCCACCCACTATCGGTTATGGGTTGATAACCTGCTGATTGCAGAAGTGAAAGACAACCACCATTCGCTTTGCCAACATACGCTGGAGACGCCGATGGCGGCGTCAAAAATCACGCTTGAACTGGTAAAATCAGCCGGTGCGCTGCCAGCCGTTTATTCGCTTAACATCAAATAACGCAAAACGGTCCCTCTCCCCTGCGGGGAGAGGGTTAGGCTGAGGGGTAACCCTACTCAAGATTCAACAACTGACCCACCAGCGCAATATGGGTTTTAATCCCTACCGCCAGCGCATCCTCATCAATGCGGAAATGCGGGTTATGCACATTCCACGTCGCCCCTTTTTCTTTATTACCGCAGCCGATAAACAAGAACGTCCCCGGAATTTTCTCCTGGTATGAGGAGAAATCTTCGCTGCCGAACAGCGCCTTCTCTTCCAGCTTCAGCGTGCCCGCCGGGAAGTGGCGGCCAATCGCCTCACGAGCAATCGCGTTGGTTACCTCATGGTTGTTGCCCACCGCGTAGCCTTTCTGCCACTGGATATCGCAGCCCGCGCCGTGCGCTGCCGCAATACCGTTCACAATGCGCGACATCAGCCCCGGTACCGTTTCCCGCACCTGCTGATTGTGGGTACGCAACGTACCTGCCAGGCGCGCACTGTCGGGGATAACGTTATAGCTATCGCCCGCCTGGAAAGTGGCGATGGTTAGCACCGGCGCGGTGCCGGGGTCGATATTGCGCGCCACAATCTGCTGCAACGCTCCCACCATTTCCGCGCCGATGGTCACCGGGTCGATACAGTGCTGCGGCATCGAACCGTGACCGCCCTTACCGCGAATGGTGATATCAAAGTTGTCGCTGGAGGCCACATAAACGCCCTCTTTTAAGGCGATGGTTCCTACCGGGCTGGTCGGGAAAACGTGCAGACCGAAAATATGTTCCACATCGTCCACCACGCCCAGTTCAACCAGCTCGCGCGCGCCGCCCGGCGGCACCTCTTCGGCAGGCTGGAAGATAAACTTGATGCTGCCGTGCAGCCGGTCGCGCAGCTGGCAGATCACTTTGACCGCCCCCATCAGCATCGCCGCATGGGCATCGTGACCGCAGGCGTGCATCACGCCGGGCACGGTTGAGCAGAAGCTTTCACCGCTCTCTTCCTGCAGCGGTAGGGCATCGATATCGGCGCGCAGCGCCCACATCGGCCCCGAATGCGCCCCGCGCAGCACGGCAATCACGCAATTCTCCACCGGGCGACTGATTTCCAGACCGGTAAACGACGCCAGCTCGCGGGCGATATAGTCCGCCGTTGGCTTCTCCTGAAACGATAAATCCGGGTGGGCGTGAATATGACGACGCCAGCGCAGCGCATCTTCAAAGGCCGCAGAGATTAACTGTTCAGTGGTGTGATTCATCAGATTTTCCTTCTACTCAACAACAGGCAGGCTGGCGACGGTACGGCGCTTCATCAGCGGCAGCACCGCCAGAGCGGAGCAGACCATCGCCAGTGACAGAAACGTAAACGCGCTGGCGTAACCGTGGGTGTTCTCCACCAGGTAGCCAATCACGATAGGTGAGACAAAGCCGCCCAGCGTGCCGCCGGTATTGATCAGGCCAATCGCCGAGCCCATCATATTTTCCGGCAGCCGCTTCATCGGCAGCGTAAAGGCGGTGACAAACGTCGCCATCAGGAAGACCTCACCGACGAACAGCAGCAGGCTGGCGGCCAGCGGCGTGGCGGCATGGAAGATGGCAAAAATCGCCACGGCGCTCAGCAGCGCGCTGATGGCAATCACCAGCGGTTCGCGGTTGAGGAAGTATTTGCCCACCAGCCAGCCGGTGCCGAGCGAAGAGATCCAGATCCCAAGACCGCCCGCCGCCACCACATAGCCGGAAGCCGACAGCGACATCCCCATATGCTGGACGAAGAATTTCGGCAGCCACGCCATCAGGCCGTAGCTGGGAATGTTGACGCAGAAAATCGACAGAAACAGCAGGATAACCGTCGGGTTACGCCACAGCGCCGCGCCGGAGACGGACTGCTTTTTCACGCTCGGCGTCACCTGCTGGCGCGGTACGCGCAGCGCAATCAGCGCGGCAATCACGCAGACCATCACCCCCAGTACGGTAAACGAGGTGTGCCAGCCCATCATCGCCAGTGCGTTCACCGCGATAATCGGCCCGATGGTCATCGCCAGCCCCGCGGAGGAGAGCAAAATCGACTGGGCGAAGGTGCGCTTCTCGACGCTGAAATTACTGACCACCGCCTTGGCGCACGAGCACGGATAGCCGGAATGGCCCACCCCCGCCAGAAAACGAAACAGCAGCAGCAGGCCGAAACTCGCGCCCAGCGCACCGAAGCAAAGTGCGAAAATACCCAGCGCCGCCAGCGACAGCACCAGCATGGTTTTGTAACCAATACGGTCGTTCAGCCAGCCAGCAGGCACCTGAAACAGTGAATAGGCGAGGAAGAAGATCCCGGTGATATAGCCCAGCTGTTCGGCGTTCAGGCCAAACTCTTTTTCGATCGGCAATAAAGCAAAGCCGGTCACGGTCTTGTCGATGTAGACAAATACGTAGCCAATAAACAGCAAAAAGATCATTTGAGACTGACTTTTCATTATTTTTCCGCCTTGTGTCTCATGAGGATAGATGTTGTGTGAGGACGATTGCCCCTACGTATCCTGGCCCTTTACCCGAAAGGCGGGAAGATGTAATTTTTCTATAGGTGATGCTTTTTTCTGATAGGGGTAAGCGGTGAAATATTTACCAAAAGTGAACCAGCTGCAGGCGCTAAAGCAGGTGGCGCGCAGCGGCAGCATCCGTGCGGCCGCCCGCGAATTGGGGCAGTCTCAGCCCGCGCTCAGCCGCACGTTGCGTGAGCTGGAGCAAACCCTGGGGACGCAACTTTTACTGCGTAGCAAAGAAGGCATCACCCTGACTGAAGCAGGCTGCGCGTTTTCGCAGCGCGCAGAGTGGGTGCTGGAGGAGCTGCGGCGCGCTGCCGATGAGGTGGAGCAGATAAACCATGCCACTCACGGCCGCCTGACCATCGGCTACTCGTCGCTCATTGCGCTAACGGTGTTTCCCGCCGTCGCCGACGCCTTTAAGCAGGCGCTGCCGCAGGTGGCGCTCACCCTCAAAGAGGGGCAGCTCTCTTCGCTGCTGCCCGGCGTACGCAGCGGTGAGATAGACCTGGCCGTCGGCTCCATCGACCCGATGCACCCACCGGAAGGGGTGATGATTGAGCCGCTATTCACCACGCCGTTTTGCGTGGTGGCGCGCCACGGGCATCCGCTGGCGAATGAGGGAGATTTGATGGCGCTGCGGCGGGCAAAATGGCTGCTGCCAGAGTCGCCGATGGGCTACTACCAGCAGCTACAGAATGAACTCGCCCACTTCTATCGCCAGTTGGCCATTGCGCCGCTGCGTACCGATTCGGTGATCACCGGGCTGAATATGGTGCTGGAATCCGACTACCTGACCATCGTCGCCCGCGCCATGAGCCAGCCGCTTAAACTGGAGGGGAAAATCGTCACGCTGCCGGTCTCCACCCTGCCCGCCGCGCAGTATTGCGCGGTCTGGTCGCAGAAATCAGCGCTCACGGCCAACGCCCAGCAGTTTTTATCGCGGCTGCGCGGGGCGTGTCAGGGGTATAGCTGGTAGGCCTGATAAGCGTAGCGCCATCAGGCAATACGGTGCACATTGCCGGATGGCGGCGTTGCCTTATCCGGCCTACAACGGCCCCCCCACTGTCATATCGCCACTAACTGGCGCACGCCCTGCGCCTCCATTTCGTCGCCGCGCCCACGTTGAATAATTGTGCCGCGCGACATCACCAGGTAGCTGTCCGCCAGCTCGGCGGCAAAATCATAAAACTGCTCCACCAGCAGGATCGCCATATCGCCACGGTTGGCGAGGCTGCGAATCACCGCGCCGATCTCTTTGATCACCGACGGCTGGATCCCTTCGGTTGGCTCGTCGAGGATCAACAGCTGCGGCTTACACGCCAGCGCCCGGCCGATCGCCAGCTGCTGCTGTTGGCCACCAGACAGATCCCCGCCCCGCCGCAGCTTCATTTCGCGCAGCACCGGAAACAGTTCGTAAATCTCCTCCGGCACGCTTTTGGCCTGCGAGCCGGAAAAACGCGACAGCCCCATCAGCAGGTTTTCTTCGACCGTGAGACGCGGAAAAATCTCGCGCCCCTGCGGCACGTAAGCAATCCCCTGCTGCACCCGCTGGTGTGGCTTGCAGTGATTAATTAGTTTGCCCTGCCAGTGCAGCGTGCCGGATTTCGTCGGGATGATGCCCATCAGGCATTTCAGCAGCGTGGTTTTACCCACGCCGTTGCGCCCCAGCAGGCAGGTTATCTCGCCCGGTGTGGTCTCAAACGACAGGCCGCGCAGAATATGGCTGCCGCCGTAATACTGATTTAACTCATTCACCTGTAACATATTAGCGCCCCAGATAGACGTCGATAACCTGCTCATTAGCCTGCACGTCACGCAGCGACCCCTCGGCCAACACCTGCCCCTGGTGCAGCACGGTGACGTGGTCGGCAATGGTTTCAACAAAGCCCATATCGTGCTCCACCACCATCAGCGAGTGCTTGCCCGCCAGCTCACGAAACAGCTCGGCAATATAGTCCGTTTCCGCATCGGTCAGCCCGGCGGCGGGTTCATCAAGTAGCAGCAGATGCGGCTCCTGCACCAGCAGCATGCCGATTTCCAGAAACTGCTTTTGCCCGTGGGAAAGCAGCCCGGACGGGCGATGACGGTGGGCGGTGAGCCGCAGTAGCTCCAGCACTTCATCAATACGATCCCGCTGGCTGCCGTTGAGCGTGGCGCGCAGGCAGGTCCAGACCGATTTATCCATCTTCAGGGCGATTTCGAGGTTTTCCATCACGCTCATCGCCTCAAACACCGTTGGCTTCTGGAATTTGCGACCAATGCCCGCGCGGGCAATCTCTACCGACGACAGCCCCATCAGGTCGACGTTCTGGTCGTAGGTGACTTTGCCGCTGTCCGGCCGCGTTTTGCCGGTGATCACATCCATCAGCGTGGTTTTTCCCGCGCCGTTGGGGCCAATGACGCAGCGCAGTTCGCCGACGCCAATCGACAGAGACAGGTCGGTCAGCGCGCGAAACGAGTCAAAGCTGACGTTGATATTTTCCAGCTGCAGCACCGGGTCGGTGGTTTCGCGATAGCGGTCCTGCGGCTGCGGCTGGGTGAACAGGGAATCAGTCATGCTTCCTCCTTTTGAGCAGGCCAATCACGCCGCGCGGCAGGAACAGGGTGACGAGAATAAACATCAGGCCGAGGAAAAAGAGCCAGAAGTCCGGGAAGGCGACGGTGAAGAAGCTTTTCGCCCCGTTGACGATCCCCGCGCCGAGAATCGGGCCAATCAGCGTGCCGCGTCCGCCGAGCGCCACCCAGATAGCGGCTTCAATCGAGTTGGTTGGCGACATTTCGCTGGGGTTAATAATCCCCACCTGCGGCACGTACAGCGCCCCCGCCAGCCCGCACAGCACAGCGGAGAGCGTCCAGACGAACAGCTTGAAGCCTTTTGGGTCGTAGCCGCAGAACATCAGGCGGTTTTCCGCATCGCGCACGGCGGTTAACACCCGGCCAAACTTGCTGCGGGTGAGCATCAGGCCAATCACCAGCGAGCCCGCCAGCAGCAGCACGGTAGCGACAAACAGCGCAATACGCGTGCCGGTCGCCGATACCGGAAAGCCCAGCAGCGTGGTGAAACCGGTAAAGCCGTTGTTGCCGCCAAAGCCCGTTTCGTTGCGGAAAAACAGCAGCATCCCGGCGTAGGTCAACGCCTGGGTCATGATCGAGAAGTAGACATCCTTAATGCGCGAGCGGAAGGCAAAGTAGCCAAACACCAGCGCCAGCAGGCCGGGAACGAGGATAATCAGGCACAGCGCCCAGGCAAAATGCTGGGTGCCCGTCCAGAACCACGGCAGCTCACTCCACGATAGGAACGACATAAATGCCGGCAGGCCGTCGCCCGACGCCTGGCGCATCAGGTACATGCCCATCGCGTAGCCGCCGAGAGCAAAGAACAGCCCGTGGCCCAGCGACAGCAGCCCGGCGTAGCCCCAGACCAGATCCAGCGCCACCGCCACGACCGCATAGCAGAGGATCTTGCCCATCAGCGTCAGCGTGTAGGTGGAGATAGCCAGCGGATTATCCGCTGGCAGCAGCGCCAGAAACGGCAGCACCAGCAGAACCACCAGCGCCAGTGCCGCCAGCGAGCAGGTCAATCGCGGCGCACGCCGCGCGAGAGTTAACGTAATAGGTTGGCTCATCAGTCAATTACCCGCCCTTTGAATGCGAACAACCCCTGCGGCCGTTTCTGAATAAACAGCACGATCAGGACCAGAATGGCAATTTTGCCCAGCACCGCGCCAATCTGCGGCTCCAGCACTTTGTTCAGCACGCCCAGCCCCAGCGCGGCCACGACGGTGCCAGCCAGTTGCCCTACGCCGCCGGTCACCACCACCAGGAAGGAGTCAATGATGTACCCCTGCCCTAGCTCCGGGCCGACGTTGCCAAGCTGCGACAGCGCCACACCGCCCAGCCCGGCAATGCCGGAACCAAGGCCAAACGCCAGCATATCCACGCGCCCGGTCGGCACCCCGCAGCAGTCCGCCATACGGCGGTTTTGCGTTACCGCCCGCACGTTCATGCCAAGGCGGGTTTTATTGAGCAGCAGCCAGGTCAGCGCCAGCACGCCGATCACGAAGAGGATCACCGCGATGCGGTTGTACGGCAGCACCAGGTTTGGCAGCACGTTCCAGCCGCCGGAAAGCCAGGCCGGGTTCGCCACCTCAAGGTTCTGCGTGCCGAACAGCACGCGCACCAGTTGGATCAGCATCAGGCTGATGCCCCAGGTGGCCAGCAGCGTCTCCAATGGGCGGCCATAGAGGTGGCGAATGATAGTGCGCTCCAGCAGCATCCCGACCAACGCGGTCATAAAGAAAGCCACCGGCAGCGCCACCAGCGGATAAAGCGCCAGCCACTCCGGCGCCAGGCGTTGAAACGCATCCTGCACCATCCAGGTGGCGTAGGCGCCAAGCATCAGCATCTCACCGTGGGCCATATTGATAACGCCCAGCAGGCCGTAGGTGATCGCCAGCCCCAGCGCGGCAAGCAGCAGAATAGAGCCGAGCGAAATACCGCTAAACGCCTGCCCCAGCCAGTCGCCCCACTTCAGGCGCTGCTGCACCTGCTTAAGGCTTTCGGCGGAGGCGGCGCGTACCGCCGGGTCGGGTTCATTTTGCGGTTGCGTCAGTCGGCTGAGGCTCGCCTGCACCTGAGGGTCGCTGGCTTCGCCGAGCAATTTCACGGCGTTGAGACGCTGCGCCGCCCGGCTATCGGAGAGCTGTAAATTGGCGACGGCAATCGCCAGCGCGGTGTGCACACCGGCATCCGCTTCCACTGCCAGACGCTGGCTGAGCATCGGCAGTTGGTCCTGCTGGGCGCTGTTTTGCAAGGTCAGCGCCGCGTTCAGGCGCACCTTCACGTCGTTGCTGACCAGTTGATGCGAGGCTAACGCGCTGGCCACCAGTCCACGAATACGGTTATTCATAAACACTTTTTTGGTACTGCCAGCAGGCGCGGCGCGCCCTTCCAGCGGCGTTAACTGGCCATTTTTTTCCGTAAACAGTTGGCCCTCAGCATCGCTGACCACCGTTTCCTGGCTCAGCGCCTGCAGCAGCGGCAGACGGTCAGCCTGCGGGGCGGCGGCCCATGCCTGAAGCAGCTGTGCCTGCTCGGTACGGCTGGCATGACCATAATCGGCCACCGCACCGGCTCGCGCCGGAAGGCTGGTCAACAGGCCACTTAAAAGGAGAAACAGCAAGGCGGGGAAGTACAGCGCCGCGCGTTGTCTCATCATTATGTTCATCGTTGAATTCCTGTTGGTATACAAGATGGAATTCAATTAGCAATGCGCATGCCAAATATATAACTAATTGATTTTAATAACGTTAAAATAAAAACAATATCTTTATTCAATATTCTACCGCACCGCCACAGCACATCCACGCACGGTAATAGCGCAGTTCGTCATAGGGAAAATAAATAGGTCAGGAAGCGGATCAAAATAATTATTTATGTCCATTTGATTGCTTATTCCATGTTATTTCCGTGGTTATATCAGGACGAAAAAAAATTATTCAAAGTGTGAAGAAATATGCAACTATCAAAATCGGTTGTTGATAATGAGAAACGTTATCTACAAACTTCCCATTTTCATTTTTTCACCTCGCTTGCTGCGTACCGGTCTTTCCCGCTATCGGACGCGGTAGTAACCGTCTCAGGCGATCGCCGTTCCCATCGAACGTCGCGCTCGCCGGGAAACATGCAGCACCTTGCTGCTTCTTTAACTCACTACGCGCATCTTTGGGCCGATCGTTGTCTGCCCGTGCGCAGGAATGATGATGATTAATAAGAAATATACTCTCTGGGCGCTTAACCCCTTGCTGCTTGCCATGATGGCGCCCGCCGTCGCCCAACAAAGCGATGACGAAAATATGGTGATATCCGCCAGCCGTAACAACCGCACCGTAGCCGAGATGGCGCAAACCACCTGGGTTATCGAAAATGCCGAACTGGAACAACAGATTCAGGGCGGTAAAGAACTGAAAGACGCGCTGGCCCAACTGATTCCCGGCCTGGACGTCAGCAGCCAGAGCCGCACCAACTACGGCATGAACGTGCGCGGTCGCCCGCTGGTCGTGCTGATTGACGGCGTGCGCCTCAACTCCTCGCGTACCGACAGCCGCCAGTTGGACTCCATCGACCCATTCAACATTGAACACATTGAAGTGATCTCCGGCGCCACCTCGCTGTACGGCGGCGGCAGTACCGGCGGGCTTATCAATATCGTGACCAAAAAAGGCCAGCCGGAAACTCAGGTCGAGTTTGAAGCGGGTACGAAGAGCGGCTTCAACAGCAGTAAAGATCACGACGAGCGTATTGCCAGCGCCGTTTCAGGCGGTAACGAACATATCTCCGGGCGCATGTCGGTGGCCTATCAGAAGTTTGGCGGCTGGTACGACGGCAACGGCGACGCCACCCTGCTCGACAACACCCAGACCGGGCTACAGTATTCCGACCGTCTGGATCTGATGGGCACCGGGACGCTGAACATTGATGAAAACCAGCAGCTACAGCTGGTGACCCAGTACTACAAGAGCCAGGGCGATGATGATTATGGTCTGAATCTGGGGAAAAACTTCTCCGCGCTTACCGGTGCCACCAAACCTTACGTCAGCAGCGGCTTGAACTCCGACCGTATTCCGGGCACCGAACGCCACCTGATGAGCCTCCAGTATTCCAACAGCAGCTTCCTTGGTCAGGAACTGGTCGGGCAGATTTACTATCGCGATGAGTCCCTTAAGTTCTATCCGTTCCCGACCGTCGACAAGAATATGAAGTTAACCAGCTTCTCGTCGTCTCAGCAGGAAACCAATCAGTACGGCGCCAAGCTAACGCTGAACAGTACGCCGCTGGATGGCTGGCAACTCACCTACGGGCTGGATGCCGATCACGAGCGCTTTACTTCCAACCAGATGTACTTCAATAAGGATCTGGCGAACGCTTCCGGCGGGATGAACAACCAGCAGATTTATACCACCGGGCGCTACCCTTCCTACGACATCAGCAACCTGGCGGCGTTTTTACAATCAAGCTACGACATCAACGAAATCTTCACTCTGAGCGGCGGCGTGCGCTACCAGTACACCGAGAACAAGGTCGATGATTTCGTTGGTTACGCTGTACAGGAGCAAATTGCTTCCGGTGCCATCAAATCCGCCGATGCGATTCCTGGCGGTTCGACAGACTATGACAACTACCTGTTTAACGCCGGTCTGTTAATGCATATCACCGAACGTCAGCAAACGTGGTTTAACTTCTCGCAAGGCGTAGAGTTACCGGATCCGGGCAAATATTACGGTCGCGGCGATTATGCAGCGGCGGTGAACGGCCATCGGGCGCTGACCAACAGCGTCAACGTCAGCGATAGCAAGCTACAGGGCATCAAAGTTGACTCTTATGAGCTTGGCTGGCGCTACACCGGCGATAACCTGCGTACCCAAATCGCGGCTTACTACTCGCTGTCCGATAAGAACGTGAAGGCGAATAAAGATCTGACCATCAGCGTGGTGGACGACAAACGTCGCATTTACGGCGTGGAAGGCGCGGTGGACTACTTTATTCCGGACACCAACTGGAGCACCGGCGGCAACTTCAACGTGCTGAAAACCGAGTCGAAGGTGAACGGCAGCTGGGAAAAATATGACGTGAAGGTTGCGAGTCCGTCAAAAGCCACCGCCTATATTGGCTGGGCACCGGACCCGTGGAGCCTACGCGTGCAGAGCACCACGTCGTTTAAGCTGCGTGACGAAGCGGGCAATGAGATTGACGGTTACACCACTATCGACCTGCTCGGCAGCTATGCTCTGCCGGTTGGTAAGCTAAGCTTTAGCGTCGAAAACCTCTTCGACCGCGATTACACCACCGTGTGGGGTCAGCGTGCGCCAATGTACTACAGCCCAGGCTATGGCCCGGCGTCGCTGTATGACTACAAAGGTCGTGGGCGGACGTTTGGGGTGAACTATTCGGTGCTGTTCTGATATCCAATAAGGGGAGATGCATTTGGGTTTATCACTCCGTTGCGCTCCCCTCCAGCGCTAGCCATATAAACTGCGCGGGCGCTGGGAGCGCGCAAGGGGCGGCCAATCGCCGCCGCCCCCTGCACCCCCGGGCTCTGGCGGCAAAATCGCCGCTGCGCGGTTCCCTCAGCTTATCCCTTCCGGCTTCGGGTCGGGCGCGAGTTCACATCCATGTGAACCACGCCCTCAGCCCACATCCATGTGGGCTGACCCGGCCTACAGGGAACGCTTCGGCGATTTAGACGCCACCCAAAACCGTGCGGTCTTTCAGTTAACAGCAAAAACCAGAGTGACTGAAACGGCGGAGTCCCCGCTGGAAATCGGCGAGACGGAGAATGGAAGACAAGGTCAGGACGCCATGGATGGCGGACTGAGGCGAACCGAGACAGGACAAAATTGCCGGGAGCAATTTTGAACAACGCTTGCGTTGGCCCCGAAGGGGCGAGGCCCATGGATGGGCCGAGTAATCTCGAGTTTCGCCGTGCCGCAGGCTGGAGTTCGTAGGCGAGCGCAGTGCGAAGCACCGATTTCCCTGCGGGGCCGCGGGGATTGTTAAGGGGGATGCGGTTATCCCCCTTAACACGTTCACCGGTGAAGTATCCTCATATTCTACTCAACGTGAAGTGAACGGAACCTTTCACCTTACTAACAAATACCAGGTTATCCCCACCACGACCAAACCTTACTTCCCACCCGTTTTCACCGGCGTATCCGGCTTCTTATCATTCCCAGGAATATACGGGCTCCACGGCTGTGCACGCACCGGCTTATCGGTGTTCCACACCACGTTAAACTGACCGTTCTCTTCAATTTCACCAATCATCACTGGCTTATGCAGATGGTGGTTCGTCGCGTCCATGGTCAACGTAAAACCGCTCGGCGCCGCAAAGGTCTGCCCGGCCATCGCCGCACGCACTTTATCCACGTCGGTCGTCCCCGCCTTCTCAACCGCCTGCGCCCACATATGAATGCCGACGTAGGTCGCTTCCATCGGATCATTGGTCACCACGGTATCGGCATTCGGCAGCTTGTGCGCTTTGGCATAAGCGCGGTAATCCGCAACGAACTTCTCGTTCACCGGATTGCTCACCGATTCGAAGTAGTTCCACGCCGCCAGATGCCCCACCAGCGGCTTGGTATCAATGCCGCGCAGCTCTTCTTCACCGACCGAGAACGCCACTACCGGGACATCGGTGGCTTTGATGCCCTGGTTGGCCAGCTCTTTGTAGAACGGCACGTTAGAGTCGCCGTTGATAGTGGAGATCACCGCCGTTTTACCGCCCGCGGAGAATTTTTTGATGTTAGCCACGATGGTCTGGTAGTCGCTGTAGCCAAACGGCGTGTAGACCTCTTCAATATCTTTATCCTGAACCCCTTTCGAGTGCAGGAAGGCGCGCAGGATCTTGTTGGTGGTGCGCGGATAAACATAGTCAGTGCCAAGCAGGAAGAAGCGCTTCGCGCTGCCGCCGTCTTCACTCATCATATATTCCACCGCCGGAATCGCCTGCTGGTTTGGCGCCGCGCCGGTATAGAAGACGTTTGGCGACATCTCTTCACCTTCGTACTGCACCGGGTAGAACAGCAGGCCATTCAGCTCTTCAAACACCGGCAGCACGGATTTACGCGATACCGAGGTCCAGCAGCCGAACACCGCCGCCACTTTATCCTGGGTCAGCAATTGGCGCGCTTTTTCCGCGAACAGTGGCCAGTTGGAGGCCGGGTCAACCACTACCGGCTCCAGCTTTTTGCCCAGCACGCCGCCCTTGGCGTTGATCTCATCGATGGTCATCAGCGCTACGTCCTTCAGTGGCGTTTCGGAAATCGCCATGGTGCCGGAGAGCGAATGCATAATGCCGATTTTAATGGTGTCTGCTGCGTACGCCTGCAAAGAGAAGCCCATGCTCAAAAAGGTGGCCGACAGGGCAAATGCTTTCAGTAAAGAACGTCTTTTCATGACCAAAACCCCTAAACGATATTGAGTGATAAAAGTTCCCCACCGGGATGGGGCGGATGCCGCAACTACGGTGAAACGGGTTGTAAACGGGCCTGCTGTAGCCGATGTAGGGTTATTTTTCTGACCTCGGCCTTACTCTGTGAAATATGTGCAGTGAGGATCCGCTGCGCCTCTTCGGTTTGCTGCTGCACAATGGCGCGAAGCACCTGGGCGTGTTCGCTGTAGGTCGCGTCCACGCGATCCTCGCGGGTGAAGTCGAGGTGGCGAATAATGCGCATTTTCTCCGTCAACTCGACGTGCACGCGCGCCATCTCACCGTTGCCGGTGGCGCTCACCAGCGCGGTATGAAACGCCTCATCGTGCCGCGAAAGCTCCTTGCCCGGCGGCATCTGCGGCGCGTCGCACCAGAAGGCGAGCAGCGGCGCGAGATGTGCCGTACGCTCCTGCGATGACATAGCGCACAGACGCTTCACCGCCTCCATCTCCAGCACGATGCGAAAGTCGTACAGCGCTTCGAAATAGGTGAAGTCGAACGGTTTCACCTGCCAGCCGCTGCGTGAGTAAACCTGCACGTAGCCTTCGTGCTCCAGCCAGAACAGCGCCTGGCGCACCGGCGTGCGGCTGGCCGCCATGCGCTCGGAGATTTCGTTTTCACTAAAGTGCTCGCCGGGCATCAGGCGGAAATCAAAAATGTCGTTTTTCAGCGCCAGATAGATGCGCTCCGCCAGCCCCACCGTGCGCTTTTTGCCGTTCGCTTCCGTCATCTGCTTCTCCCTATTCCAGCCACAGCAGCGCGTCGCCGGGACTCACCGGGCGGCCCGGCTGGCAGCCGATGCGTTTTACGGTGCCCGCCTGCGGGGCGTGAATCGCCAGCTCCATTTTCATGGCTTCCACGATGACCAGCGTCTGACCGGCTTCCACTGCCTCGCCCGGCGCGACCAGCACTTTCCAGATATTGCCGTTCATATCGGCGGTAACCGGCAGCGCGCCGTCGTCAATGGCCTCTTCCTGCGTCGGCAACAGGCTTTCAACGTCGGCCTCCTGATCGTCCAGATGCCAGCGCTCCACCTCCGCTTCAAACGCCGCAGACTGAAGCTGACGGAAACGGGCGATTTCGTCGGCGTTGTCATCGAGGAACTGCAGGTGCTCGGCAAAATCAAACACCGTCTCTTCAATGCGCACCGCCGCACGGCCTTCGCGGAAATCATCGCGCAGCAGGGTCAGCTCCGCTTCGCTCACCGGGTAGAAACGCACCTGGTCGAAGAAGCGCAGCAGCCACGGTTCGCCCTCGCTGAACTGCCCGTTTTTGAGGAACTTGTTCCAGATGGGCAGCGTGCGCCCCACCAGCTGATAGCCGCCCGGCGAGTCCATGCCGTAGATGCACATGTACATGCCGCCAATACCCACCGTGCCTTCGGCAGTGAAGGTGCGTGCCGGGTTATACTTGGAACTCAGCAGGCGATGGCGCGGATCAACCGGCACCGCACACGGCGCGCCGAGGTAGACGTCCCCCAGCCCCAGAATCAGATAGCTGGCGTCAAACAGGGTCTCCATCACCGCTTCACGCGTCGGCAGGCCGTTAATACGCTGGATAAAGTCGACGTTGTTCGGCAGCCACGGCGCGGTTGCGCGCACGGTATCGGCGTAGCGGCTGACGGCGTCCAGCGTGGCGCTGTCCTCAAAGGCCATCGGCAGATGGACGATGCGTGACGGCACCTTCATGCGGGTGACATCGCCGATGCGTGCCTCCTGCTCCAGCAGCAGCGCCACCAGCGCGGGCTGGCTGATTTCACGGCTGTCGTAACGCACCTGCAGCGAACGCACGCCGGGGGAAAGCTCTTTAATACCCGGATGCGCCCGTTCGCGCAGTTGCTCCATCAGCACGTGAACGCGCAGGCGTAGCGCCAGATCCAGCACGTTTTCGCCGTACTCAATCAGGATGTAGTTGTCGCCCGCCTGACGATAAACAATCGCCGGGGTGCTGAAGGTCGCTGGCAGCGACACCAGCCCAGCGGCGGAAACCCCGTCGCGGTCGGCAAGCGACGGCATGGCAAACTCCGGCAGCGCGGTGGTTTGCAGGGTGTCGACGCTGCGGTCCATGGCATTTTCCCGCGCCACCGCATCTTCCACGCTAATCGGGTAGAAGCGAATGCGGTCGCCTGGCTTCACCTGCCCCACTTTCCACAGTTCCGCTTTGGCGATGGTCACCGGGCAGACAAAGCCGCCGAGGCTTGGGCCGTCGCGGGTGAGGATCACCGGGAAGTCGCCGGTAAAGTTAATCGCACCAATGGCGTATTCGCAGTCATGCACGTTCGACGGATGCAGTCCCGCCTCGCCGCCGTTCGGGCGTGTCCAGCTCGGTTTGGGGCCGACTAAACGCACGCCGAGGCGGTTGGAGTTGTAGTGCACCTGCCAGTCGCTGGCGAAGAACTCGTCGATAGCTTCCTGGGTGAAAAAGTCCGGCGCACCGTGCGGTCCGTAGAGCACGCCAATGCGCCAGACTTCACCGTATTCAGGGATCAGCGCCGCCGAGAGTGCCTTCGGCTCGGAAATGGGCGCAGGCGTGGTGCAGGCCGCCAGCTCTGGACGTGAGATTGGCAACAGGTCCGCGACCTTCAGCGTGCGCCCCGCGTGGCCGCCGAACTGCCCCAGCGCGAAGGTGGAACGGCTGCCGAGATAAACCGGCACATCGAGGCCGTTGCGCACCGCCAGATAACCCCGGCAGCCGCGTTGCGCACGGCCCAGACTCAGGGTTTGCCCCGCCTTCACCGCTACGGGCTGCCACATCGGCACCGCTTCATCGTCCAGCTTCGCCTGACAATCAGCCCCGGTCAGGGCAATCAGCGCATCGGCATGGAACTGCAGCACCGGCCCCTGAAGGGTGAACTCCAGCCCGGCCGCCGATTCGTGGTTACCGACAATGCGGTTCGCCAGACGGAAGGCAAAATCATCCATCGGGCCGGACGGTGGCACGCCGATATCCCAGTAGCCCTGACGGCCCGGATAATCCTGCACGCTGCTCCAGGTGCCGGGCTGCAATACTTCAATCATCGGCGACTGCGCCACCACGCTGTCGAGCATGCGCGTCCAGGCGGTGCCGCTGATAAACGCCTCGCTGGCGGTAATCTGCCGCAGGTAGTCGAGGTTAGTGGCGATGCCGTGCAGTCGCGTGGCGTCGAGCGCCGTCGCCAGTTTTGCCAGCGCTAGCGCGCGGGTTGGAGCATGAACAATCAGCTTGGCGATCATCGGGTCGTAAAACGCGGACACTTCGCTGCCGGTGGTCACGCCGGTATCGATGCGCACATCGTCCGGGAAAACCACTTCAGTCAGTACGCCGGGGCTCGGCTGGAAGTTTTTCAGCGGGCTTTCAGCATAAAGGCGCACTTCAATCGCCGCCCCCTGCGGCGCTTTTGCCAGACGCGCCCAGTCGATAGGTTCATCAGCCGCCACGCGCAGCATGCACTCCACCAGATCCAGCCCGGTAACGCATTCCGTCACCGGGTGTTCAACCTGGAGACGGGTATTCACTTCGAGGAAATAAAACGCGTCCAGCGCGGCATCGTAGATAAACTCTACCGTCCCGGCGCTGCGGTAGTTGACCAGCTTACCGAGCTGCACCGCCGCCTCAAGAATCAATGCGCGGGTCGCCGCCGGGAGATTTGGCGCAGGCGTCTCTTCCACCACCTTCTGGTTGCGGCGCTGGAGCGAGCAGTCGCGCTCGCCGAGCGCCACCACGTTGCCTTTGCCGTCGCCAAAAATCTGCACTTCGATATGACGCGCGCGATCCACGCAGCGCTCAACAAACACCCCGGCATCACTAAAGAACTGCTCGCCCAGACGGCGCACGCTCTCCCAGCCCTGCGCCAGCGCCTGTGCATCGGCGCAGCGCGTCAAGCCTATCCCGCCGCCGCCCGCCGTGCTTTTCAGCATCACCGGATAGCCAATGTTCTGCGCCGCGTTCAGCGCCTCGTCGAGCGAGTTAAGCAGCCCGGTACCCGGCGTCATCGGTACACCTGCCTCAGCGGCCAGCTCGCGAGCGCGGTGCTTCAGGCCAAACTCGCCAATCTGCTGCGCGGTAGGGCCGATAAACACAATGCCCGCCTTGTCACAGGCGTCGGCAAACGGCAGGCTTTCCGAGAGAAAACCGTAGCCCGGCCAGATAGCCTGCGCGCCGCTTTCCCGCGCAGCGGCAATAATCGCGTCAATTTTCAGGTAGCTGTCGCTGGCCTTTTCGCCGCCCAGCGCCAGCGCGATATCGGCCTGCTTAACGTGTTCGGCGTTTTTATCCGCCTCGGAGTAGACCGCTACGCTGGTGATGCCCAGACGTTTCAGGGTTCGGATCGCGCGGCAGGCAATTTCGCCACGGTTAGCAATCAGCACGGTGTTAAACATGGTGGTTCTCCTTACGGGCAACCCAGTGCCGCCAGCCCTTAAATTCGGTAATGTCCACGGCGTCGTTCAGCGCCGCCGGTTCACAGATAAAGCCCTTCACCCAGCGACCATCGCAAAGCTCCAGCGAGCCAATGCCCAGCGGCGACGGAATTTCCGCCACGAACTCGCCAAAGCGCGCCAGCGGGATATCCCACAGCTCAACGTCAATCGCCGCACCGGAGGCATCACGGGCCAGCCCCGGCTTTTGCGGCTGGGTATTGGCGAGCGCGTACAGGCGATAGGTCGCCGCCGTCTGCGTGGCTTCCACAAAGACGGCATGACGGGTGGTGAGCTGGAAGTTGAGCGGCATACCGCGCAGGTGCGCGCCGACCACGGCAATGCGCACATGATGCGGGGACGGCGGCATCGCGGTGGCGTTTGGCGTGAACGGCAGCCCGGTCGCCCCTAATGGCAGCGCCAGCTGTTGCTGCCAGCGTTGGCCAAAATCGGCCAGCGCCCGGTCGTGCCACGCGGGGGCAAGCAGGGTGATACCCGCCGGCAGTCCACCGGCGCGGAACGGCGCGGGCAGCGCCAGCGCGCTGAGGTCAGCAAGGTTGGTGAAGTTGGTATAGGTACCGAACCGGGAGTTGAAGCGAATCGGTTCCTGCTCCATCTCCTTCAGGGTATGGATGGTGGGCGACGTTGGCACCACCAGCGCGTCAACCTCGCCCAACGTCTGCTGGATTTTTAACGCCAGCTCGGCGCGCAGGTATTCGGCGTTATAGGCGTCAACCGCGCTGTAGTTCAGGCCCGCAGAAACGATGGTATAAACGGTCGGATCCATCTGCTCGGGGTGCTGGAGCATGTCGCCCACGGCTGCCGTGCGCTCAGCGACCCACGGCCCCTGATAGAGCTGTTCAGCAAGCTGGGTAAAGACGGAGAAATCGATAGGCTTGAGCGTTACCCCACCCTCGCGCATCGCATCAAGCGCCTGCTCCCATGCCGCCTGCGCCTGTACGTCGCCGAAGAAGTTCAGCGTCTCCGGCACGGCAAAGGTCGGGGTCGGCGCAAACGTAGCGGGTGCCGTCGCCGGGTTGGTGCGCGAGTAAGCATCCTCAGCATCCGCGCCGCCCGCCAGCGAGGCGATATAAAAGGCGTCGTCTACCGTCAGGGCAAATACTGACAGGGTGTCATTGAGACGGCAGGCCGGTACCACACCTTTAGCAGAGAGCCAGCCTTTGGTCGGCTTGAGGCCGACGATATTGTTAAACCCGGCGGGCACACGCCCGGAACCGGCGGTGTCGGTGCCAAAGGCGAACGGCACCAGGCCACGCGCCACCACGGAGGCCGAGCCGGAGCTGGAGCCACCGCTGACGTAATCGGGGTTGAAAGTATTGACCACCGCACCGTAGGGAGAGCGCGTACCCACCAGCCCGGTGGCGAACTGGTCGAGGTTGGTTTTGCCCACCACAATCGCCCCGGCGGCTTTCAGCCGGGCAACCGCCGTTGCATCCTGCTCGGCAATATATTCAAATGCCGGGCAGGCCGCGGTGGTCGGCCATCCCGCCACGTCCACGTTGTCTTTGACCGCAAACGGAATACCAAATAATGGCAGGGCTTGCGGGTTATTTTGATACAGCGGAATTAACGCGGCTAATTGTGCCTTCAACTGCGCTTCGCTGGCGATCGCCAGCCACGCGTTATCCTCTGCGGAGAAGGTATTAACATGTTCAATTAAAAGCGTAAGAACGGAGTCGCTGTCCTGACTGATTTGCTGACGCCATGCGGCCAGCGTTTGTCCTGTCATTAATGCCATCGTTGAATTCCTGTTGGTATACAAGATGGAATTCAATTAGCAAGGCACGTGCCAGATATTTAACACTATGTTTTTATTGTGATTTTAAATTAACAAAGAAAGTGGTAACAATATTAATGCGCACCGTAAAAGCACATCAGGCGCAATAATAGTGCAGCAGGTCATAGGAAAAATAAATAGCGTGGAATCAGGTCAGAATAATCTATTATGAAAATAGCCTCACGAATAACAATGTTATCAATGAGGCTATCTATTTTTATTTCGCGATAAATTATGCGCCCTGACGGGTCGCCGCCAGCACAATTTCACGAATACAAACGTACTGCGGCTGGGAATAGGCGTACTCGATAGCATGGGCCACATCTTCCGGGCTCAGCACTTTACCGCCCATATCCTGCTTCCAGCTCTGATAACCGGCTTTAATGTCGTCGCTGGTCGTGTGGCTCAGCAGTTCGGTTTCCACCGCACCCGGTGCAATCACCACCACGCGCACGTTGTGCGGCGACAGCTCTTCACGCAGGTTTTCGGACAGGCCATGCACCGCAAACTTGGTGCCGACGTAGACCACGTGGTTCGGGAACGTTTTGCGCCCGGCAATCGAGCTGATATTGATGATGGTGCCCGCTTTACGCTCAATCATCCCTTTGGTCACCGCGTGAACCCCGTTCAGCAGCCCTTTGACGTTAACGTCGATCATCTGCTCCCATTCATCCGGGTTCTGATCGTCGATGTTGCCCAGCAGCATCACGCCTGCGTTGTTGACCATCGCATCAACCGGCCCGAACTGCTGTTCCGCTTCGGCAATGGCATCGGCCACCGCCTGACGGTTGGTGACGTCTACCGAACGACACAGGGTGCGCGGCAGATTCAGCGCCGTCATACGATCCACACGACGCGCCAGCAGCAGCAGCGCATGTCCGCGTTCTGACAGCAGTTTTGCAGTGGCCAGGCCAATCCCGGAGCTGGCGCCGGTAATCACGACTAATGGTTTAGATGCAGCGTTCATTGGTATTCCTCATAAATAAAATTGATGGCGCTACTTTAAATCCGGATGAGAATGGTGAAAAATGGTTTGTTTTTTTCACAGCCATAAAATAAATCTATGGATAAGCGACAGCTCAGCGCCTTCATCTGCGTATTTGAAGAGCGCAACATTACCCGCGCGGCTGAACAGTTAAGTCTGACACAGCCTGCGCTCTCTGCCACCGTGAAAGCGCTGGAAGAGGAACTCGGTACGCAACTCTTTGTACGTAAGCCCCGCGGCGTGGAGGTGACGGAAGATGCGCGCGCGCTCTATCCGCACGCCTGCCGTATGCTCCAGGAGATGGCGACCCTCACCTCGCGCTTTCGTAAACGCCAGGACCGCGCGCCGCTGAATATCGGCGTCGAGCAGGACATCGCCTCGCCGTGTCTGGCCTCACTGCTACAGCGCATTCGTCTTGAGATGCCGGATACACTGGTCACGCTCGACCCTGGCTGTACCGGGGATATTCGTCTCGGCTGCGAGAGCCTGCGCTGCGAAGACGAGCTGTTTATGCCGCTGTTCGACGAGCACTATATGCTGGCGCTTCCAGGCGATCATCCGCTGACGCAGGTGGATGAACTGACGCTGGAGCAGCTCTATAGCTACCCCTGGGTGATGTATCCGGCCCACGATTCTCATCAACGCTTCCTGCCGTTTTACGGCACGGCGGCCGGTGCGCCCAGCGCCAATGCGGGCAGCTTTACGCTGGCGCTGGATCTGGTCGAGGCGGGGTTTGGTCTGGCAATTGCGCCGCACTCGCTGATAGAAGCCCGCTGCGACCTCAGCGCCCGGGCGCTGCCGGGGTATCCGCTGCTGCGGCGGATTGGCATTTGCTATGCGGTTCAGGCGGTGGAGAACCCGGCGGTCAATCAGTTGCTGGAGCAGCTCAACGAGACGGCGACGCTTGCAGGATAAAGCGCGGATAATTACGCGGAAACCTTGATTCCGGTCATAGTGGGTTTTGTGATCCCGCTCTAATTTATTCGCCTTCCTGATAAGAGACCACCCTAATGTTCATACCTTCTATTGGTGCAACGGCGTTCGTTGCGTCTATTGCCACGCTCGGCATTTTGTCACCCGGCCCGGACTTCTTTATGGTGATTAAAAACGCCGCACGCTATCGCCGACTGCCTGCCATGATGACCGCCTTTGGCATCACCTGCGGCGTGCTGACGCATATGTCTTACTGCGTAGCCGGTCTGGCGGTAGTGATCACCACCACGCCATGGCTGTTCGATATTCTGAAATACGCGGGCGCGGCCTATCTTATCTGGGTGGGTTTACTGGCGCTGCTGGCTCGTGGGCATAAAAGCATGGATATGACCGGTGTTGTTCAGCAGGAAACCACGCTAAAAAAAGCGTTTTTGCAGGGCTATCTGTGCAACCTATTGAACCCTAAGGCCACGCTGTTCTTCCTCTCTATTTTCACTCAGGTATTGAACGTGAAATCCGGTTTCCCGGAGAAACTGTGGTACGCCGGGGTGATCCTCACCGTCTCGGTTATCTGGTGGCCAATGCTGGTGGTGCTTATCCAGAGCGCGCCGGTACGTCGTGGGCTGGCAAAGGCGCAGAAGATTATTGATAAGATGCTGGGCGGACTGCTGATTGCGCTGGGCATTAAGGTGGCGCTGAGCTGATATCTGGCTATTAGGGTGGCCCATCGGGTTACCCTTTTCTCTTCGCTTTATCCTCCCCCGCATTTCCCCCTCGCAAAGAAGAATGCAGATCTGTGAGCATCAACACAAAACACTGCCTATCAAACTTTTCACAACACAAAACAAAAGCAACCGATTTCATAACCAAAATGAACGCCCAAAAATCGGGCAAAAAACCACAGTTAAATAAATGTTATATATGATAATAAATTGTAGATAATATTTTTAGAGTTAATAACTAATACGTATCTTTCAGCACAATCGCGGGCGGAAAATGTGACACCCGCCATTCTTTAATAAGCATAATGGTTCATTTAAAATTTAAGTTGATAAATTACACATTAAATTTAAGCCATTTATTGACCGTTAATCACCCGATAATTGCTTGAAAGTTCGCCAGATGGCGATTATTAACGGCGAAAAAAAATGGCCATCGTTATCGCCATAAAATATTGTTATCCCCCCATTATTTTTTGATTAAAATCAGGACAAAACGTTATATTAAAACAAACAACTTATTGATATTAATGAATTTATTAAGCAAACCATAGCATGCTGAAATTCATCAAAAGACAATTTGTGAGTGCTCGCACAAATCCCCGCCCTGTTAATTTGTTACACTTATTTCCGTCAACAAAGTAATTAACACGGATTGTTATGAACACATTTATTCTCCCTAAAATACAGAATCTGGTGGTCTTTCAGGAAGTGATCCGTAGTGGTTCTATTGGTTCTGCGGCAAAAGAGCTGGGGTTAACGCAGCCCGCAGTCAGTAAAATCATAAGCGATATTGAAACTTACTTTGGTGCCGAGCTTATCGTGCGGAAGAATACCGGCGTCACGCTGACTCACCCAGGCCAGGTGCTGCTCTCCTGGTCGGAATCCATCACCCGTGAGATGACCAACATGGTGAATGAGATGAACAGCATGACCGACGATGCAACGGTAGATGTCTCATTCGGCTTTCCGTCGCTGATTGGCTTCACCTTTATGTCTGACATGATTCAAAAGTTTAAAGAGGTGTTCCCGAAGGTACAGATCTCAATGTTCGAAGCACAGCTCTCCTCGTTCCTGCCCGCCCTGCGCGATGGTCGCCTGGATTTCGCGATTGGCACCTTAAGCGATGAGATGAAGCTGCAGGACCTGCACGTTGAGCCGCTTTTTGAGTCAGAGTTTGTGGTGGTGGCGAACAAATCCCGAACATGCAGCGGTAACCCCACGCTGGCTTCGCTAAAAGACGCACAGTGGGTGTTACCACAAACCAATATGGGCTACTACAGCGAACTGCTTATTACGCTACAACGAAATGGCATCAGCATTGAAAACATTGTTAAGACCGACTCGGTGGTCACTATTTATAATCTTGTTCTCAATGCCGATTTTCTGACGGTGATTCCTTGCGATATGACCGCACCTTTTGGCTCAGACCAGTTTATTACTCTCGATGTTGAAGAAGTACTTCCCGTGGCGCGCTACGCCGCCGTGTGGTCAAAGAATTATCGAATAAAAAAAGCCGCATCAATTCTGGTGCAATTAGCAAAGGAATACTCGGCCTGCAATGGACGCAGGCAAAAACAAATAATGAATATTAAATAGCCCAGTAGTTTTAAAAGCCCAGTACAAATACCACCGATCTATTTATCGGTCAGTGGTGACGGACATCTATTACCCTAATACTTAGGTTATGAGGTTATAATGCATATTACATACGATCTCCCAGTTGCAATTGAAGATATTATTGAAGCCAAAAAACGCCTGGCAGGTAAAATTTATAAAACCGGTATGCCGCGCTCAAACTATTTTAGTGAGCAATGCAAAGGCGATATCTTCCTGAAGTTCGAAAATATGCAACGTACGGGTTCGTTTAAAATCCGTGGTGCCTTTAATAAGCTTAGCTCCCTGACCGAAGCCGAAAGACGCAAAGGCGTGGTGGCCTGCTCGGCGGGCAACCATGCGCAGGGCGTTTCGCTCTCCTGCGCAATGCTGGGCATTGACGGCAAAGTGGTGATGCCAAAAGGCGCGCCGAAATCTAAAGTGGCAGCCACCTGTGACTACTCTGCAGAAGTGGTTCTGCACGGCGATAACTTCAACGACACCATCGCCAAAGTGAGCGAAATTGTTGAAATGGAAGGCCGTATTTTTATCCCACCGTATGACGACCCGAAAGTGATTGCCGGGCAAGGCACCATTGGTCTGGAAATTCTCGAAGACCTCTATGATGTCGATAACGTGATTGTGCCAATCGGCGGCGGCGGTTTAATTGCCGGTATTGCTATCGCCATTAAATCAATTAACCCAACGATTAAAGTGATTGGCGTTCAATCCGAAAACGTTCACGGCATGGCGGCCTCTTATTATGCCGGAAATATAACCACGCACCGAACGACCGGCACCCTGGCAGACGGCTGTGACGTCTCTCGCCCGGGTAATTTAACCTATGAAATCGTTCGTGACCTCGTCGATGATATTGTGCTGGTCAACGAAGATGAAATTCGCAAAAGCATGATCGCCCTTATTCAGCGTAATAAAGTCGTTACCGAAGGTGCTGGCGCCCTGGCCTGTGCGGCATTATTAAGCGGCAAATTAGATAGCTATATCCAAAACAGAAAAACGGTCAGCATTATTTCTGGCGGGAATATCGACTTATCTCGCGTATCACAAATTACCGGTTTAGTTGACGCTTAATTCTACTATTACACTTCGCTGAGGATAGGATATGAGTACTACTGAAAGCATTATATCCAGCCAGACCAAACAATCTGTCTGGCGTAAATCAGATACTACGTGGACCCTGGGTTTATTCGGCACCGCCATCGGCGCCGGGGTATTGTTCTTCCCGATTCGCGCCGGGTTTGGTGGGCTAATCCCCATTCTCCTGATGCTGCTGCTGGCTTACCCTATTGCCTTCTACTGCCACCGCGCGCTGGCGCGTCTGTGCCTGTCAGGGTCTAACCCCTCCGGCAACATCACCGAAACGGTAGAGGAGCATTTTGGTAAGACGGGCGGCGTGGTGATCACCTTCCTGTACTTCTTCGCCATCTGCCCGCTGCTGTGGATCTATGGCGTCACCATTACCAACACCTTTATGACCTTCTGGGAAAACCAGCTGCAGATGCCAGCGCTGAACCGTGGCTTTGTTGCCCTGTTCCTGCTGCTGCTGATGGCTTTCGTTATCTGGTTTGGTAAAGACCTGATGGTTAAAGTGATGAGCTACCTGGTCTGGCCGTTCATTGCCTGCCTGGTGCTGATTTCGCTGTCGCTGATCCCTTACTGGAACTCTGCCGCTATCGATCAGGTCGATCTCAGCAATATCGCGCTGACCGGGCATGACGGTATCCTGGTGACCGTATGGCTGGGTATCTCCATCATGGTGTTCTCCTTTAACTTCTCGCCGATCGTCTCTTCCTTCGTGGTCTCCAAGCGCGAAGAGTATGAGAAGGACTTCGGCCGTGAATTCACCGAGCAGAAATGTTCACAGATTATCTCCCGTGCCAGCGTTCTGATGGTGGCCGTGGTGATGTTCTTCGCCTTTAGCTGTCTGTTTACGCTCTCTCCGCAGAACATGGCGGAAGCCAAAGCGCAGAACATTCCGGTGCTCTCTTACCTGGCAAACCACTTCTCCTCCATGGCGGGCACCAAGTCGACCTTCGCCACCACGCTGGAGTACGGTGCGTCTATCATCGCACTGGTCGCTATCTTCAAATCCTTCTTCGGCCACTACCTCGGCACGCTGGAAGGGCTGAACGGCCTGGTGCTGAAGTTTGGCTACAAAGGCGATAAAACCAAAGTCTCCTCCGGGAAACTGAACACCATCAGCATGATCTTCATCATGGGCTCCACCTGGGTCGTCGCTTACGCCAACCCGAACATTCTGGACCTGATTGAAGCCATGGGTGCGCCAATTATCGCTTCCCTGCTGTGCCTGTTACCGATGTACGCCATCCGTAAAGCGCCATCGCTGGCGAAATACCGTGGTCGTCTGGATAACGTGTTTGTCACCATTATTGGTCTGCTGACCATTCTCAACATCGTGTACAAACTGTTTTAATCTGTAAGCTCAGGATGAGTCGTAAAATGAATGAATTCCCGGTCGTATTAGTGATTAACTGTGGATCATCTTCAATTAAGTTTTCAGTACTGGATGCAACCAACTGTGATGTATTAATGGCGGGTATTGCTGACGGGATTAACACTGAAAATGCGTTCTTATCCGTAAATGGAGGTGAGCCAGCTACGAAGGCGCATTAAAGGCAATTGCCTTTGAACTCGAAAAGCGTGATTTAAATGACAGCGTGGCCTTAATTGGCCACCGTATTGCCCACGGCGGAAATATCTTTACCGAATCCGCCATTATTACTGATGAAGTGATTGAGAATATCCGCAGAGTTTCACCGCTGGCGCCGCTGCATAATTACGCCAACCTCAGCGGTATTGAGTCTGCGCAGCAACTGTTCCCCGGCGTCACGCAGGTGGCGGTATTTGATACCAGCTTCCACCAGACATTACCGCCAGAAGCCTATCTCTACGGCCTGCCGTGGAAATATTTTGAAGAGCTGGGCGTACGCCGCTACGGCTTCCACGGCACTTCGCATCGCTACGTCTCTCAGCGCGCCCACGACCTGCTTAGCCTGCCAGAGCAGGACTCCGGCCTGGTGGTCGCCCACCTCGGTAATGGCGCCTCTATCTGTGCGGTACGTAACGGTCAGAGCGTGGATACCTCCATGGGTATGACCCCGCTCGAAGGGCTGATGATGGGCACCCGCAGCGGCGACGTGGACTTCGGCGCTATGGCCTGGGTTGCCAGTGAAACCCAGCAGACGCTCGCTGACCTGGAACGGGTGGTGAATAAGGAGTCTGGCCTGCTCGGCATTTCCGGCCTCTCCTCTGACCTGCGGGTACTGGAAAAAGCGTGGCATGAAGGCCATGAACGCGCCCAACTGGCGATTAAAACCTTCGTCCACCGCATCGCCCGCCATATTGCCGGGCACGCGGCTTCGCTGCATCGCCTCGACGGGATTATTTTCACCGGCGGTATCGGTGAGAACTCCGTTTTAATTCGCCGCCTGGTGATTGAGCACCTCGCCGTACTGGGAGTGAATATCGACAGCGAGCGAAATAATTTACCGAACGCCTACGGCGAGCGAATTATTTCCACCCACGATGCCCGCGTGGTGTGCAGCGTTATTCCAACGAATGAAGAAAAGATGATTGCCATCGATGCGATTCATTTAGGCGAAATTAGCGCCAGCGTCGAATACGCGTAATTAACGGTTAGTCAGCAGAGAGAATATCCATGAAGGTAAATATCGATACCGGCGATAAGCTGTACGCCGAAGCATGGCAGGGATTTGACGGCACGGACTGGAAAGAGAGTATTAACGTCCGCGATTTTATTCAGCATAACTACACGCCGTACGAAGGGGATGAATCCTTCCTGGCTGAAGCGACGTCGGCCACCCTCGCCCTCTGGGAGAAGGTGATGGCGGGTATTCGCATCGAGAACGCCACGCACGCGCCGGTCGACTTCGATACCAATATTGCCACCACCATTACCGCTCACGACGCAGGCTATATCGACCAGAGTCTGGAAAAGATCGTCGGCCTGCAAACCGACAAACCGCTTAAGCGCGCGCTGCACCCTTACGGCGGCGTCAACATGATCAAAAGCTCGTTCGATGCCTACGGCCGTGAGATGGACCCGAACTTCGAATACCTGTTCACCGAGCTGCGTAAAACCCACAACCAGGGCGTGTTTGATGCCTACTCCCCGGACATGCTGCGCTGCCGTAAATCCGGCGTGCTGACCGGTCTGCCGGACGGCTATGGCCGTGGGCGTATCATCGGCGACTACCGCCGCGTGGCGCTATACGGCATTCAGTACCTGGTGCGTGAACGCGAACAGCAGTTCGCTGACCTCCAGTCCAACCTGCAACGCGGTCAGAACCTCGAAGCCACTATTCGCCTGCGCGAAGAGCTGTCGGAGCACCGCCGCGCGCTGCTGCAAATACAGGAGATGGCGGCGAAGTACGGCTGCGATATCTCCCGCCCGGCGCGTAACGCCCAGGAAGCGGTACAGTGGCTCTACTTTGCCTACCTCGCCGCGGTGAAATCGCAGAACGGCGGCGCGATGTCGCTCGGCCGTACCGCGTCGTTCCTCGATGTCTATATTGAGCGCGACTTCAAGGCCGGCTTACTGACCGAGCAGCAGGCGCAGGAGCTGATTGACCACTTCATTATGAAGATCCGCATGGTGCGCTTCCTGCGTACACCGGAGTTCGATACGCTGTTCTCCGGCGACCCTATCTGGGCGACCGAAGTGATCGGCGGGATGGGAATGGACGGACGCACGCTGGTCACTAAGAACGCGTTCCGCTATCTGCATACCCTGCACACCATGGGGCCTGCGCCGGAGCCGAACCTGACGGTGCTGTGGTCAGAAGCGCTGCCGGTGGCCTTTAAAAAATATGCCGCCCAGGTGTCTATCGTCACCTCCTCGCTGCAGTACGAAAACGACGACCTGATGCGCGCCGACTTTAACAGCGACGATTACGCCATTGCCTGCTGCGTGAGCCCAATGGTTATCGGTAAGCAGATGCAGTTCTTTGGCGCGCGCGCCAACCTCGCCAAAACGTTGCTGTACGCGATCAACGGCGGTGTAGATGAGAAGCTGAAGATTCAGGTCGGCCCGAAAACGGCACCGCTGATGGATGAAGTGCTCGACTACGATACGGTGATGGAGAGCCTCGACCACTTTATGGATTGGCTGGCGGTGCAGTACATCAGCGCGCTCAACATCATCCACTTCATGCACGATAAATACAGCTACGAAGCCTCGCTGATGGCGCTGCACGACCGCGATGTTTATCGCACCATGGCCTGCGGCATTGCCGGGCTGTCGGTGGCAGCGGATTCCCTTTCTGCTATCAAATACGCACAGGTAAAACCGGTGCGCGATCATACCGGGCTGGCGGTCGATTTCGTGATTGAAGGGGAGTATCCGCAGTACGGCAACAACGATGAGCGTGTGGACAGCATTGCCTGCGATTTGGTTGAGCGCTTTATGAAGAAAATCCAGGTGCTGCCAACCTATCGCGACGCCGTGCCAACGCAGTCCATTCTGACCATCACCTCTAACGTGGTGTACGGCCAGAAAACCGGTAACACTCCGGATGGTCGCCGTGGCGGCACGCCGTTTGCACCAGGGGCTAACCCGATGCACGGCCGTGACCGCAAAGGTGCCGTCGCTTCGCTGACCTCAGTGGCGAAGCTGCCGTTCACCTACGCCAAAGATGGGATCTCCTACACCTTCTCCATCGTACCGGCGGCGCTGGGCAAAGAGGATGGCGTGCGGAAAACTAACCTCGTGGGGCTGCTCGACGGTTACTTCCACCACGAGGCGCACGTCGAGGGCGGACAGCACCTGAACGTTAACGTGCTGAACCGGGAGATGCTGCTGGATGCCATTCAGCATCCGGAAAACTATCCCAACCTGACGATCCGCGTTTCGGGCTATGCGGTGCGTTTTAACGCGCTGACCCGCGAGCAGCAGCAGGATGTGATTTCGCGGACGTTCACCCAGGCGCTATAACGCTGGAAGCCCCGTGAAATAGCATGGCTGGCCGCGCGGGAACGTGCGGCCAGTTAAGCGATATGTTGTTGACAAAAAAGTGTGTTTGTCTCTCCTTTGGTGCACAGTTGTGCACCTTTTTTTGTTTTGGCGGTTAGCGGTTTAATCCTGGGTCAACTTTCTATCTCAAGTCTCTGATGAATCGGCCGATACCGTTATAAAATAATGATGCATTTGAGGCACAAACTGAAATGAATAAAAAAGCGCTACTCCTACTTCCCGCCTTCGTTTTAGCGGGATGTGGGGACGATACTATTGAATGTTCATCCGACATCAGCACCCAAACATTAGTAGAGCTATTACAAAAATTCGCACTTGAACAAACGGCCCCTGAATCCGTTGCACCGTCTTCAGTGACAAATGCATTGAAACGATCCTCACTGGAAAAAGTCATTTTTACCGTATCTAACATTATTACGACCAGTAAAGACCCAAATAGTACATTAAGAACATGTTCAGCTACTGTCAGTCTGAAAATTGATGCTAATGAGTACAATGATCTCAGTGAGTTTTACAGCAAAAATTACCAACGAAACTTTGATAAAACGATGGAGAGCTACAACCTGGAACAGAATGCCAATACTTTTTCAACGAAAATTGACTACACCGTTCAGCCAACGGACGACAAAAAAACAGTATTTGTAAAGTCAGTAGCCAATAACGGTGCTTCCGCAGGAGCCGCATTTATCTCCACGCTATCAATAATGCAGCCAATTGTTGAGCAGGAAAAAGTTCAGCGCGCAAAACAGCAACAGGCTCTTGCCGAACAGCAGGCTGAGCAAGCAGCTAAAAAAGAACAATTAAAACAGCAAACACAAACGCAGGTGCAAAACGAACAGTCTGAAACTCCTGCAACCCCACAATCGCAGCCAGTAGCTGAAACAGCAGCGCCATCACAGCAGGAACTAACGGTAAATGAAGCCCGTGAACGCTTTATGGAAGCTGATAGAAACCTAAGTACAACCTGGCATGAACTTGGTCAGCCAAGACAAAAAGCGTTGCTGCCCGAGCAAAGACAGTGGATAAGAAATAAAGAATCAATCTGCGGAAAAATTTCACTTAAGGGTTCAGATACAGACATCATCAGAATGTTCCAATGCCAGTACGACATGACACAGCAAAGAGTATCTCAGCTTGTCGCCGCAAAATAAAAATACGGAATGCCTGGTGTCGTAATAAATCAACATCCAGGCATGTACGGTGACAATTCACCTCTTCACTACAGATGCATAACGGGAGGTGCACTATTTTCAAAAAAAATCTCAAAATACTTAACGTCCAAAACAAAGCTGAATATATGAATACACCTCCCATTTTTAGTGTTTTTGTTAAATTGCATTTGATTTTTGACGCAGATCAATCTATACAATCAATACCTTAACTGCAAGCGTAAACAATCGTGTAGAGTTAAGACAAATTCACTCCGTGAATAACAAGATATACTTCAGTAAAATTTTATGTTTGTGAGAGGGACACCCTCCCTTTTTATGCCTTTACCGGTGATTTATCACGAGTACGCTGTGATAAACCCAACAATATCGGCCTGAACTCACATCACAAATGATAAATAAAAAATTCACATTGAAAAAAAACAAATAATTCATTTTATTATTGTTTTCGCACAGATAGTAACGCACCGGTATTAATCCCGAGCTTATTATTAGACTCTTTTGCGATAATAATATATATATTTTTAACTTTTTTTAAAATGCAGGATTTTGTTTCAACTAATTCAAAACATTACTTGCTTAAATTTTATTCATAATGATGCTTTTTTATTGTTACTTAATTCATTTGTTAAGGAAAAAATAGTGAACGCTTTTAACCGAAATACAGCATGCTTGTTAATCTCCGTAACGCTGTTGCTGAGTGGCTGTGCCAATACTGGCAGTTCTCTGCTATCCGGGACAAAACCCGATCCTCGACTGAACACCACTGAACAGGCCCAATTTTTTAGCGCATCAGGTGCACAGGGCTGTGGTACAGGCGCGGTAGCAGGCGCAGTGCTGGGGGCGTTAGTCGGCGCTCTCGCTGGTGACGGTAAAAAAGCGCTGGCTGGTGCCGCAATCGGTGGAGCAGCCGGGTGTGCAGCGGGTATGACAGCCAACTACTATCTTGATGGCCTGAAAAAAGATTATGCAACAACCGCAGATCGCCTTCAGGCAATGAATACAGATATCAATAAAGATACTGTGGCAGTGGATAAATCAACCTTCGCGATGAAACAAGTTATCAACGATAACCAGGCAACCTTAACGCGTATCAGCATTGAAAAAGATAAGGCCGGGTTTGATAAAGCCAGCGCCAAGACCCAGCTAGCCCAAATTGATGCCAACATCGGCAAAATGAAAGAAACGATGAAAGGTATGAAGGACAAAGATGCCGCCTATAAAACTGCCTTACAGGGACAGACAGCCACGACCGATGCTGACAAGGCTAAGCTTGCTAGCCTGAACAAAGAATACGCAACCCTGAATAGCAAAATTGCCGACCTGGAAAAAGAGACTAACGACCTGTACGAACAGCGCCAGGCCATTTCTCTGGGATAACAGCAATTAACCGACATCTATATCGGTTTTTTAGTCGACGGCTTATCGATATTAAGCCGTCTTAATTTAACGCTATTCATGGACTATTCGATGAGAAAATACTTACTTCTCGCAGCTATCGTACTGACGGGTTGCACTACTTCACCTCAGGACTGCGACTTACATGCACAAGATCCAAGTTTCTTAACCAAGCTAAGCTGCGCAACGTCTGGCGGTTATCGCCAACAGGTCGATCAAAAAGAACAGCAAGTTCGACTCAGTCAATATCAAAACGAGTCAGCTAAGCAGCAGCAAACTTATACCCAAAATCGACAGCAAGATCTGGATAAAAAGTTGGCCGATGAGCGGGCCAGGTTAAATAAAGTGCAATCCGATCTGTCACAAACCCTCGCACAGGTTAAGTCCAGCAAACTGAAAAGCAGTGAACGCCAGAAAGAAATACAGCGTTTACAGGATCTGCAGAAGCAGTCGCAGAAGGCCAGCAGCGCCAGTGAAATTACAGAAATTGAGAAAAAAGTCGCGGATGCCAGGCAGCATATAAAAGTCCTGGAGGAAGCAAACACCGTTAACTAAAGGTGAAATGCGAGTGGCTCTAAAACATAGGCCACTTTTCACTGACGGCCTGACCCTGACCCTGACCCTGACTATGCGTGCTGGAAAACCCGCCGCAACTATTTCACAACAACAACGATTCTGGTTATGCAACGATTAACAACAGCTGCACCAATTGATGACGCAACACTGGCTATCTATGAAGAAACGGTTGCCCTCATACACCGTCATCTTCCGCCATCTCTTGGGCTGCTCTTTGCCACTGCTCGCCGTAATTCAGAAGGACAACTGGAATGGTGGACTGCGCGCCAGGGTCTGGCACAGACGTTCTCTGCACTTAGCGAAGCTGAACAGGCTTCCGTACAAGCAAAACGTCTGCAGTATCAAGAGATCTTAGCGGGATTCATCAGCCAATTGACCGCTCGAGGTGATGAGCACTCAGCGCATACGCTGCAAACGCTATTAACGAATTCACGCGATCTCAACTGCTATAGCGTGGGCGGAGAACCCGTGTTAATCAACTGGGCCATCGTGAAACAAGAAGCTCTTTCTCCTCTTCCTACGACGGTAATTCCCTCGCTATGGCGACGTTTTCTCCCCTGGCTATTACTGCTACTCCTTTTAATACTACTCGCCTGTACCTACTGGTGGTGGTCAAAGCATCGCGCTCCCATGCCACAGGTGCCTGCTTCCGTTGCCACTCCAGTTATCGCTCCCACCAGCACTGAATTAACTCAGGATAATCCCACTATTAGCCTGGTGAAACGAAAGGATTTTGGCCGCATTAAGGTCAACCTGACCTGGCAGCAAGGTAATCAAAAAGAGCCTATCGACCTCGATATCGCGGCCTTTATTCGCCTTAAAAACGGCAAAATTGGCGGTGCAGAAGCCCTTAGTAAATATCTCGGCAGCTACGACAAACCACCGTACATGATGCTGCAAGAGGATCTGCGCGAAGGTAATGACCAGGATGGAGAATGGCTCTTCATCAACGGCAGCCACTGGCAAGACATCGATGAGGTACTGGTTTACAGCTTCATCTATGGCGGAACGGATAACTGGAAAGGCACAAATGCCACCATCACTATCTATGTTCCCGATCAGCCGCCGATAACATCTACGCTCACGGATGGCAATCAGCGCAATAACGTAGCGGCCATCGCACGACTCAAAAACATTGATGGCGATATTAAAGTGGAGCGTCTGGACAGTTTTTATCCTAACAGGGAGTCGCTAGCCAAACAGTATGGCTGGGATTTTACCTGGACGCCTGGCGCGAGCAAGAATTAGCCTGCATGACTGCGGCTTTTATTAAACCATAGCCTTCAAAGGGTTAGATAATGCGAAATTCAATACAGGGACCACTGCTGCGCACCGGGCATAACTCTTCATTCAAGGCGCTGGGTGAAACAGGCTATCCGGTGTTTAAAATGGCCTTCCAGCTACGTGAAGCTATCTATCGTCTTGATGCCGGTCGAGATCTGGCACGGCATCTGGCCATTCCGCAAAATGATCAAGGCGGAGACAGAACCGACTGGTACAGTAGCTTCCCGGGTGATGTGATTCCATGGAGCGGCGCAAATGAGGCCGAGCGAGAGTCAGCTCGACAGCAGTTTACTGCGTTTCAAACGGCGGTTCAGTCACTCAGCGAACAGCTGCTCAATACAGAGCAGAGCGGAACCGGTGGAGACCGTCGCGTTTTTGCCCAATTGTTAAAGTCGGTAGTCAACTTCCCCGACTATGAATTTGTTTACCTCGTCAACGGCATTCTGGTGATTACCTTCTGGGGATTTGTTCACCCAGAAGGGGAACAGCGCAGTCCGATGCATTGGCTGAGCCCATCGTCAGTTCCGGTAGCCCCTCTAGCGGCCGAAAAATTGCAGGAAGCAGCGAAACCAGTCGTCGCTCCAGTCGTCGATTCAGCCATGGACGTGCAGACGCGTACACGTCGCTGGCGCTGGAACTGGCGTTGGTTGCTGTGGTTACTCCTTGCACTGCTATTGCTCGCTCTACTATTAGGGCTATTGCGTGGGTGTGCGCCGTCCGTTTCTATTCCTGGCTTACCGGCCATTTCTACAGATAAAACCGCGGCAGTTACGGACCCTATCATCCCTCCCCCTAACGTCACGTCTCCGGATGTGACAACGCGAGTCTCCCAGCCAGGCATGGAAACCGTCGTTGGGTCAACCGTCGTACCTGGCGCAGTAGACGGTACAGTGGTTGATTCCCATAAGATAGTGACCGCAGCGCCAACAGAGAACTCTGCATCAGCTGAAGCATCAGCGCTCCCGTCAGACGCCTCTGCACTGACTTCTACGGGTGCAGATACCGAGGGTAGTGCCACCACTCCGCCAACTATCGTGGATGAAGCAAATACGAGTCCGCAGCCTAACCCAGCGGACCCGGTCGCCCCTGAAACACCAGATGCACAAACGCCCCTCCCTGGCGTCGACCCCGTGACCACCCCACCGGTAATCCCGGCGCAGGGCACCCCCCTGACGCTTCCCGCGACCCTGCCCAATGGTCCCGCACAATTCCTTAACGGTGAATGGCGCGTCAATGGCGGCATACAGGACAAGCTCACCGGGCGTCCTTTGCAGTTGAAATATAACTTTGCACAAGGCAATGGCACCGTCAGCGTACGCCAGTCCAACGGCGTGACCTGCAGCGGACCGGCCAGCGGTAACGTACAGCAAGGGGCGCTTAGCATTACTAATCCTCAGCAGATGAAATGCAGCGACGGCTCGAATTTTATTGTTCCAACCATCGAGTGCAAATCGCCTGCTGCCGGCCGCGCCGATTGTATTGGCAGCAACGACGGGGAAAAAACGTTCCCTATCCGTATGCTTCAACCTAATTCCTGAACAGGGACGAGATAACTATGTTGCCTGAGATTGTTTCTTTTGACCGTCAAATCACTCTAGTCGGTGACTCCGGGATCCAATTTATGGATTTCGGTCTATCCCCAGGACGTCAGCCTGCCGGCGAATTTGTGAAATTAGCGAATGGTATCCTGACTCGTTTAATCTATAACGAGCAGCGTGATTACTATTTCTATCAACCGACGCCTGAAAATATTGAGAAGGCAAAAAGCCAGTACGATATCCCCGTTGATCAGAGCCTTAAGTTGTTTGATGGTATCTGGCTGCCGCTTCCCCTGCTGCGCTTTAGCCCGCCAAATGTATATCAGGAAGGGCCGCTGAACTGGGCACGTTTTCGTATAGTGAAGCTAGCTGAACCAGATATGGACGGGCATAGCTATCGTATGACGCTGGCTATCGACACGCGTATTATGGCCAAGCAGCAGGCAGCCGCCGACCTCAGTCCAAACCAGGAAGATGTCAATGCGGGAGCAACCTTCGCCGTCGCAACAGCAACATATGCTCTGAACTGGTACCTCGCGCAAGAGTGGATCGTAGATTGGCTCAAAGAGGTGTTCAAAGAGGCTAGCAAAGGCCGGGATATTGACGAACGTGAGCAAGAGCTTGCTATGCAGTATCCTCTGGCGCACTACCTTAATCTCCTTTCACTGATGGCGATTCCCGTTGAAGGATTGCAAAATCAAACGGCCCCCGTTATTGAACTGCCGCAGTTCAGAGTCATTGCGAATCGGGAAACGAATGCCATTAAACCCATCGCGGTCGATCTGATACTCGACGTGGGTAACTCTCGTACCTGCGGTATTCTGATTGAGGATCATGGTCAGTCTGGCTCAGGCATGCGGCATAATTATGTCCTCAAGCTTCGCGATCTCAGCGCGCCAGAACACGTTTACACCGACCCCTTTGAAAGCCGGGTCGAATTCTCACAGGCATTTTTTGGGAAAGATCACTGCTCAGTGCGCAGCGGTCGCCACGATGCATTCCAATGGCCAACCATTGCTCGCATTGGCGGTGAAGCCAGCCGTTTGGCTGCTCGCCGTAAAGGCAGTGAAGGTTCAACGGGCTTATCCAGCCCGAAACGCTATCTCTGGGACGAAAAATATTATGGTCAAGGCTGGCGTTTTAACGGCAGCTATGTGCAGGACAGCAACCCATTAGCAACCGCAGCACCGTTTGCCAACCTCATCGATGAACGTGGTGAAGCGCTACACACCATTGAAGATGAGATGGACCGTATTCCCGTCTTTACGCCACGCTACTCACGCAGCTCACTCATGACCTTTATGCTGTCGGAAGTTCTGACTCAGGCGATTAGCCAGATTAACAGCCCAGAACAGCGCATCCGTCAGGGACATGCGGGCATTCCACGCCAGCTGCGACATATTATTCTGACCGTTCCACCGGGAATGCCAATGGCTGAACGCTGCATCCTGGATGAAAGAATGCGCCAGGCCGTCGGCCTCGTCTGGAAATCGCTACGCTGGCACAACGGTGAGAACGATCCGTATCAGGATGAGCAGGAAGATCATACCCAGGCGCACATCAAGATCCCACTGCCTAAAATCAGGGTTGAATGGGACGAAGCCTCCTGCGCACAGCTGGTCTATCTCTACACCGAAATTAACCAAAACTTTGCTGGTCATCCGGAAGTCTTCTTCAATACACTTGGCCGCCCTGACCGCGACAGTCGTGAAAGCATCACGGTTGCATCCATCGATATTGGTGGTGGTACCACTGACCTGGTGATCACCGACTACCATCTCGATCGCAACGGTCTTTCCGGCGGTGGTGCCAACGTGCATATCATCCCTCACCAGCGTTTTCGTGACAGCGTCAAGATTGCGGGCGACGATATTCTACTGGACGTTATTCAATCCTATATTCTTCCTGCATTTGAAGCATCGCTGCGCGAAGCGGGTGTGATGTCCGTTGAAACACTTATGTCTCAGCTGTGCGGCTCGCAGAATATTAGTGCTGCCGAGGCAGTGCTGCGTCAGCAGCTCAGTCTGCAACTGTTTGTTCCTCTCGCGCTAAATATTTTGAGCAAGTATGAACAATATGATCTGCAGGATGAGCAAACTCATACCCTGATTAACCAACGCGTTGACGAGCTGCTGTTTGCAGGTTGTATAAGCGATGAAGTGGAAGGGTTTGTTCGTCGTGAAGTGCAGAAAGCCGGCGGCCCTAGCGATTTTAAACTGGAAAACATCACGCTTAATCTGCCGCTGTCCAGACTGCACAGCGACCTCTGTTCAGGCAAATTCAATATTGATAAGGCCTTAACGGCACTGTGTGAAGTGCTAGCCTGCTACAACTGCGATCTGCTTCTGCTGACCGGACGGCCGTCACAACTGCCGGGTATTCAGGCAATTATTCGTCGAAACCTTCCGCTGCCTCCGGGACGTATTTTACCCCTGCACGGTTATCAGACCGGAACCTGGTATCCGTTCCATAAAAATGGTCAGATTGACGACCCGAAAAGCACCGCATCCGTGGGCGCAATGCTGACCCAGCTCTGTGCCAATCACAGCATTCCGAACTTCCATTTCCGGACATCGGCGCTGAAACCATACTCAACTATTCGCCATATCGGCACCATTGATATGGACAGTCAGATCCGTGATGCCGACATCGTATATCGCCATATTGAATCTGAAAATGGACAGATCAAGCTACCGGCTATTACCGATGAAAACGGTGAGAAGACCACGCAAAGCATCATCATGCGCGGTGACCTGCGTCTGGGTTATCGCCAGCTGGATGCCGAGCGCTGGGCGGCTGCGCCGCTCTACACGCTGCGTTTTAGTGAAGAAGGTCGTAAGAAATTCTCCACCGCCGCGTCTACAGATAACGGATCGCCATACCTCAAAGTCAGACTGACAATCGACAAAGGAAAGCGCGCTCGCCAATTAGGGCTGATTAGCGATCTCCTGACCATCGCCGACGTAAGCAGCAATACCGATAAATCGTTTAGCAAACGTGATTTAGACCTGGAACTCAATACCATGCCGGATACTGGGCTCATTGATAGCCGACACTGGCTCGATAGCGGGAGTGTTAAAAAATAATGAATAACGATCAAAAATATCTCACTCAAGGTTGGGCAGCTATCGCTCAGGGTTGTCTCGATGCGCTCGGTTGGGTGGATACCGTTCGCGGTGGTTCACGACGTCTGGATAACGAAGCCGACAAGCTCAGCCTGACTCTGCTTCGCACCCGCAATCAGGCAAATAGCCTGACTCAGGTTGCCAGAACGCCAATGACCGTTGGATTTTTTGGTATCTCACAGGCCGGGAAATCATATCTCATTTCAGCACTAGCGGCGGGTAGCAACGGCTCACTGGAAGCGTTGTATGGAGAACGCCGCGTTAACTTTATCAAAGAAGTTAACCCCGTCGGCGGCGGAAAAGAAGCCACCGGGCTCGTTACCCGTTTTACCCGTCAGGCCCCGGCGGCCCCCGCCGGTTACCCGGTTCCTTTACGACTGTTCAGCGAAATCGATCTGGCAAAAATTCTGGCGAATGCCTGGTTTAACGACTTTAACCATGAGCAGCTTAGCTACCAGATTGACCAAAGCCGGATTGATGAAAATCTACGCCCTTTCCTGCATCGTACCGTGCAGAGCCAGGGCTACAATGGGGTAAATCAGGAAGATGTCGTGGCTCTGTGGGATTACCTGAACGCCTCCTTTAAAAAATCAGTTGAGAAGCTTGAACATGCCTGGTGGCCGCAGGTTTTAAAAATTGCACCTGCATTGAGTCCTGGTGAACGTGCTGAGCTCTTTTCACTCCTGTGGGGAGAGCAGCCCGCACTCACCGAAACCTACCGTTCATTAGCAAACGTGCTCGCTAAGCTCAACTATGCCCGGATGGTCTTTGCTCCCCTGGAGACGCTCACCGATCACACCAGCGGCAGCATCATGAACGTTGATAGCCTTAATCGGCTGGGCTCCAGCCAGGATCGCAACGTTGAGATTCGCTACTGGAAAGAAGAACAGCAAATTGGCAGCGCCAGCTTAACCCAAGCCGAGCTGGCTGCGTTAACCACTGAACTGATTTTCCCGCTGGCCGAAGTTGAGGCGAACAGCATCGTAGAACATGTTGATCTGCTTGATTTCCCAGGTTATCGCGGTCGTCTGAAGATCACCGCATTGGAAGAAGCTGGCCGGGATGGGCTTAACGCGATTTCTCAGCTTCTGCTTCGCGGAAAAGTAGCCTATCTTTTCGAGCGTTATACCGATAACCAGGAGATGAATGCGCTTGTCGTATGCGCCAGCTCCGCTAAGCAAAGCGACGTCGTAGATGTAGGCCCGGTCCTGAATCGTTGGGTTGAGAAAACGCAGGGTAAAAGTGCCGAGGAGCGCAAAGAGCGGAAGCCGGGCTTGTTCTGGGCCATAACTATGTGTGACATGCGCATCAACAACAGCTTGCAGCATACAGAAGCCCAACTGAAAGAAGGTATGGAAGGCATGGTGCACATGACCCTGCTTGAGCGCTTCTCACAGTATGACTGGCTACAGCAATGGGCGCCAAATCAACCCTTCAATAACTGTTTCCTGGTGCGTAAACCCGGCCTCGATAATCCGTTCCTGCAGGTGGAGGGGGATTCAGGCCAGGAACATCTTAATGAAGTGGGTGTTACCGAACGCTACCGTGATGTGCTCGACACCATGGCCAACGCTTTCGTATGCGGCAAAAACGTAATTCGCCATGTAGCTGAACCTCGAGCCTCCTGGCAGGCCATGCTCGAACTCAACGATGGCGGTATGGCACGTCTGACCCAGGCGTTGCGCGGAGTAGCCAATCTGAACTTTAAGCTGGAACGTTTGCGCCAGCAGCTCGAACAATGCCGTCAGGACACAGGAGACCGCCAGTTAGGACGCTGGTTCGAACAAGATGGCGACGGGCAGATAGTCAAAAAGCAAGCCATCGCCAAAGAACTGTGGCAGGGGTTATCCGCCTGTCCTCACGGCATGGGTGAGGTAATGGCACATCTGGATCTGCCAACCCACGTGCTCAACAATATCTATCTGAGTATCCGCGACCAGGAACCACAGTCAAACGGCGAGAGCCAGACTGCAAATACCGTTATTGCCAATCCATTTGGCAACAACCCATTTGGTGACAATCCATTTGGTGACAATCCATTTGCCACCGATCCGTTTTCCTCTGCGACGACAGTGTCCACAGCAAGCGAGACACCAGCGCCAGTACCTCAGGAAAGAGTGGGTCAAGACGATGATTTCGCCCATCAGACCTTTAAAGCCTGGGTGGCTCACTTGCGCGAATTACCGCAGCAGATGTCCCAGTGGCGGCAGCTCGGTTTGAGTAACGAATTAGTCAACTATCTCTGTGAAGAACTTATCACTGCCGCTACGCGTTTAGACCTGGAAGGCACGCTAAAACGTGCACTGGCAGGTCAGGAACAAACGGGAACCCGCCGTGAACATCTGATGGCGCGCCAGGTGCTGCGTGCTCAACTGACAATGCGCGATTTTATCGCCTGGTTTGGTTATCTCGCACTGCCGCCAGAAAAAGTGCCTAACAGTTATGTAGGCGAGAAGAATAAGGTCTTCGCACGCCAGACAAAGCTGGCCAGCGATGAGCTACCTCAGCTTGCCGCCGTTGCACCACAGCCGGGGATCACCTACCTGGGCGATTGGCTTTCAGCCCTAATGAGCGTCGTGCTGGATAACGCGGGCCATAGCGCCACACGAGATATTTCCTTCGAACATAATCGACAACTTGGCCTGATTATCAGCCAATTGAAACAAGAGAACATGCCATGCTAGCTAAAATCATCGCCTGCCAACCAGCAGTGCCGGGTACTGCGCAATTGATGGTTCGCCTGCGTGGCGATAATACGCTATTGCCGGAGCTGAATTTTACGCTTTGCAATAACGAGCAAAACTACCTTCAACCCGACGGTAATTGGAGCCCAGCACCGCACATCTTTATAGTCAACGGTGGCTACGCGCTGGCCAACGGCAGCGGTTTCCGTATCGGCCCAACGCTACTGGATCCGCTGCTGGCTACTGCAAGCCAGGTTCAGATCCAGATAACGTTGGCTTCTGGTGAGCAGCGCAGCACTACGCTCCAGTTGGTGCGCGACGAACTGTTCTCTTCAGATGCTCGTGGTGAAACCAGTAACTACAGCGGCAGCAGTATGCTACAAACGCCAGAACCGTCTTCAGCCCCCGCAGCCATTGTGGAACCTGATCTGGTGGAGCCGGTGCTCCATACCGAAGATCGAACACAACGGAAATCCAGCCCGTCACGTCTGCCGTTAATCGGTACGTCGGTACTGGCCCTGGTGGTAATAGCCGGTGCACTGTGGTGGTTCCTGGGTCGTGATAAATCCCCGGACGTTGTGCCAGCAGCACAGGCTCAGCAAGAAGCTCCAGCCACGGCATCAACCTCCGAAAAAACCGAACAGAACGGCTGCACCATCGAGAGTTTAAACAGCCTTAACGAGCTGGATTTCGTCCAAAGCTGCGTACAGGAAAAACTCGACAGCGACAAACTACTCGCTATTGTCCAGGCAGCAAAAGACGCGAAGAAATGCGGCGTAGCGCAGCGTCTGTATGCTAACCGCGCCCAGGGCGGCGACACCAAAGTTGCCATCGTCTATGCGAGTGAGTACGACCCAAAATACCACCAGCCAAGCGAGTGTTTCAAAGCACCGGATAAAGATACTGCCGCCTATTGGTACGAAACGGTACTGCAGACAGAACCCAACAACCAAACGGCAAAACAACGCCTTGAGGAGTTAGGGAAATGATCATAAATACAGCACGTTACCTCGTTCTGTCCCTTTGCGGGCTGATACTCAGCGGGCACGCTTTTGCTGCCGATGGAGACAAACCGCTACTTCAGGAAGGTAAGAAAACGTTATACCAGCGCGTACTTACCACGCCTGGCTGTAAGCTTGTCAAAAACGCTGGTGATGATAATGGTCAGCTCCAGCCTGCATTCAGCAGTCTGTACGTGTATGAAAAGTCGGATAATAAAGGGCAAGGCTGGATCAAAGTTGGGCCAGACAGCTATGGTAAAACCATCGGTTGGCTCCCTAAATCCTGCACCGTTGACTGGAAAATTCAGCTCACGCTGGCCTTTACCAACCCGGCGAACCGTGACCGCCTGATCTTCTTCAAAGAGAAGAAAAGCCTGGATGATATTCTCTCCGCACCAGACCCGGTCGCACTGGTGGCACCGCTGCGCGCTAAGCTAAAGCGAGATGGTCATGCCGAAGGCATTCAGGCGCAAGAACCTGAGTATTTTGTGGATCTGCAAAAGCAGTTCTATCTGCTGCCGATCCTGAAAGCTGAAGAGGTCATGACTGAAGATGGCTTCTACACTCGCCTACTGGATGTAGCATCCGTCAGTAAAGCGGATCCGGCACCAAAACCAAAAGACAGTGTAAATCAGTTGAAGGGTTTTAACGCGTCGGTGGTTTTCGTTATCGACTCCACGATTTCGATGGGACCCTACATTGAGCGCACCAAGGAAGCGGTTAATAAGATCTATGACAAGATCAAACAAGAGCACCTGGAAGGTCAGGTGAAATTTGGTCTGGTCTCTTATCGTTCGAACACCAAAGCCGTTCCGGGTCTGGAGTATCGTTCAAAGATTTTTGCCGACCCCAATCAGGTAAAAGATGGTGCAGACTTCCTTAAAAAGGTTGCCGACCTCAAAGAAGCGAAGGTATCAAGCTCACTGTACGATGAAGATGCCTATTCCGGCGTGATGTCAGCAATTGATGGCATAGACTGGAGCCCATTTGGCGCGCGATACGTTGTGTTAATTACCGATGCTGGCGCCATTGAAGGTAGCAATAAGCTTTCCGGCACCGGTATGGATGCGAGCCAGCTTCGCCTTGAAGCAGGTAATCGCGGCATTGCCATCTATACGCTGCACCTGAAAACGCCATCCGGCAAAGAAAACCATGCGAAAGCAGAGAGTCAGTATCGCGATCTCTCCAATTTTGATAGCACCCATTCCAACCTTTATCAGGCAGTAAATGCGGGCGACATCAAAATGTTTGGTCAGCAGGTTGATGCTCTGGCTTCAGCCATAACGCAGCAGGTGAAATCCGCGTATATGGGCGATGCCGCAATCGGTAGCGCACTGTATTCCAAAGATGACGGACAGAAGCTCACACCAGAACAGAAACTGCTCCAGGATACCGCACTTATTGGGCATGCTATGCAGCTGGCGTATCTGGGAAAACGCAATAACACCGAGGCTCCGCTTGTCTTCCAGGCCTGGATTAGCGACCGCGATCTGATTAAACAAAACATCCCAACGACCGACGTGCGCGTCCTCCTGACAAAGGGGCAATTAAGCGATTTAAGCGATGCCGTGAGTCAGATCCTGAAAGCCGCAAACGAAGGAATGATCTCGCCAACCAAAATGTTCGAGCAGTTACGCACCGTTGCAGCGACGATGGGTACAGACCCAAATCAGTTAAAACAACAGGATAAGGCTCGCATTAGCGATCTCGGCGTACTGGGTGAATATCTGGCCGATCTACCGTACAAGAGCGACGTATTAAATCTCGATGAAGAGACATGGAAAAGTTGGGATGGCTTATCGCAGGAGAAATTTATCCGCACGCTGTCATCTAAACTACGCCACTATCAGAAATATAACGCCGATGTCGATCGCTGGGTTGCCCTTGCTCCAGGAAGCGATCCACGCGATCGCGTTTACCCTATCCCACTGGAAATGATGCCCTGATGCTGCATATCGAAAACCTGCGCATAGTACGCGGCCAGGGCAGTCAGGCACACCACGTTAACTTGCCACAGTTGATGCTGCGGCCAGGCCAGGTAGTGGCGGTGACGGGCGAAAGCGGCTGCGGCAAAAGCACATTGCTGGAGGCCATCGGTTTACTACTAAGCCCTGGGAAGATAGGACGTTTTGAGCTCAACGACGGTATTCAGCAGTTTAATATTGCCGCACTGATCGATGACGAGCAGCATAACGAGTTAGCGGGTATTCGTGCCCGCCAGCTTGGCTTTGTTCTGCAAAATGGCGGGCTGCTCCCCTATCTGAGCGTTAAAGATAACATCCTGCTACCGTGCAAACTGCTGGGGCTGACTCCCGATAAATCGATGCTGGACCGAATCATTAGTGCGCTAAAACTGTCCCCCCTATTGGCGAAATTACCCACCCAACTGTCGTTTGGTGAAAGGCAGAGAACAGCTTTCGCTCGCGCTATCTTACACCGCCCAGCACTGGTGCTAGCAGATGAACCTACTGCTGCGTTGGATCCTTACAACGCACAGCAACTCTTTAGCCTGTTTATCGATTTAGTTCGCCAGGAAGGGATGATGGCGCTGGTGGTGTGCCATGACTGGCCGCTAGTCCAGCAGTTTAATTTACCCTGCTTATCCGCCCAGATCGCACCGTTAACCGCATCATCGGAGCATGAGCCGCGAGGAACCTACTTTGTCCTTTAACCGAGCCGGACTGCTTGGCCGCCTGGCAATGCAGGATTTGTGGCATGACCGCATCATCTCTTTTTGCATCATATCTTCCCTCGTCGCCGTCATCGCGCCGCTGTTACTACTTTTCGGCCTGCGTTTTGGGATTGTAAATCAGCTACAAGAGGAGCTGACTCGCGATCCCCGCAACCTTGAAATTCGCATGTTAAGCAGCGGCAGTTATGACCAGCGCTGGATAGAAAATCTACAGCAACGCCCTGATGTAGGCTTTGCCATCGGGCAAACACGCTCGCTTAATACGCTGGCCGATCTGCAAACAGACAGCACACATTTTATTGAAAATGCGGAAGTCATTCCTACCGATGAAGGCGATCCCCTACTAGGAACGCTGACGCTCCGTCAGGAAAGTGATGTGGTCATTACCCAGGAAGCCGCACGGAAGCTGGCGGTAACCGTGGGCAGCACCGTTACGCTGAGGGTCAGCAGGATACTTGACGATCGCGCAGAATCAGGGCGTAAAAGCGTTACCGTCGTCGGTATTTTGCCTGGTACCTATTTTAACCGTGCTGCCATTTTTACGCGCACGCCGCTCCTTCTGGCGCTTGAACATTTTCGCGACGGCTATTCAGTAGCAGAACTAGGAAATACACGAGGCGCCACGCTCACCAATAAACTACCACGCTATGCTCGCGCCAGATTATATGCTCGAGATATTGACCAGGTAGCTAGTCTTGAGCGCGATCTCAGGGCACAGCGGATAGAAACCAGTAGCCGTCTGGCCGATATTGAGAATGTAAAAAGCATTAATCGAGTGCTTGGCATTATTTTTAATACCATTGCTGCTACCGCACTCGTTGGCTGTATTGCCTCGCTGGTTGGTTCTTTTATTGCGAACGTTGATCGTAAGCGCAAGCATATCGCGGTACTCCGCCTGCTTGGCTTTACCCGCTCGGCAGTGGGTATTTATGTGATTATCCAGGGCTGCATGCTGAGTATATTGGCTTACATTGGTGGCTTTGCTATCTATTTTTTAGCCAGCCAGGTCTTTAACCGTGCCCTGGCCGGAAGCCAGGCAACGGGTCAGATGCTTTGTAAGATAACGCCGCTACATGCACTGATAGCGCTATTGCTAACGCTTGTAGTCGCTACGCTGGTCGCCAGCATTGGCGCCTACCGCGCTATTAATATTGAACCCGCGCAGAGTCTGCGCGAAATATAACCTTAGCCCTTATTTGCCAGGCAATTTATTATTTGCGGAGATCGTTCATGGCTTTTATTCCTTCTCATTTATCGCGCTGGCTGGCGCTTGCTCTGCTCATCAAAATGTCTGCCGTGCAGGCTGAACCCTGGGCAGATAAAACCTATAACCCGAAACCGGATAGCGAAGATATTATTTTGCCAATGCCCTGCGAGGGGTCAATGGTGTTTCGCCGCGTCGATATCCCAGCATCAACGCCTCTCGGTGATATACCTATTACCCTTGGAGAAGATGGCGGGGATTGGGGCGTCGTTGAACACAGCTATCCAACCTTTATTTCTGGCAGTTTTACAGATAAAAATAAAAACAAAGGTCGTTATTATTTAATAGCAAAATATGAACTAACAACACTGCAATATCAGGCACTTACCAGTGGCACCTGCCCAACACCATCTCGCAAACTGAGTCTCCCGGAGACCAATATCAGCTGGTTTGAGGCGGTTAATCTCGCCGATAAATATAATCAGTGGTTACGCACCAATGCGCTCAATAAATTACCGGTGGAAGATGGCGATCCAGGATTTTTACGCCTCCCAACCGAAGCCGAATGGGAATTCGCCGCTCGCGGTGGCCTGAAGGTCAACAGCGCCGAGTTTCGTGATACGCGCTATCCGATGGATGACATCAAGAACTTTGAGTGGTACTCCGGATCACAGTCATCAAACGGTAAAGTTCAGCTTGTTGGCCTGCTTAATCCCAACCCTCTCGGTCTGTACGATATGCTGGGCAATGTCTCTGAGATGATGTTCAATCCCTTTTATCTCAACAAGATAAATAGACTTCATGGCCAGGCTGGTGGCTATGTAGTCCGTGGCGGTAGCGTGATGTCAAACGAGTCAGAGATCCGTAGCGCTGCTCGTAAAGAAATCAACTACTACGATGGCGCTCAGCCTTCCACAGGGAAAACAACCGGTCTGCGTCTTGTTCTGGTTTCTCAAACCATTACCTCACCTGCCCGCGTTAAAGCGCTCCAGAAAGAGTGGTCCACGCTCGGCGAGGAGAATAAGGGGGCCGAAAAAAATAAAGACGAGTCAAAAGATACGGCTAAAGCTCTCGGCAGTCTGGCTTCAGGCGTAGAAGATGCGGGGCTAAAAAAGAAACTCAAAGATCTGGAAAACCAGCTCCGTGCCAGCAACCAGCAACAACAGGAAGAAAGAGCACAGTCAATTCGTGCAAGCCTTAACCTAGGTTCTTTCCTTTGCACTAAGTTGCAGGATGATGGTCGTTTTCTGGACTTCCTGAATCACAATTATGAACTGCTGTGTAAGGACAAAGACAGCAGCGATGCCAACTGTGCACTCCGAAAAACCAAGCTCGGTGAGCAATCCGATCGTTTGCAGCAGCTTACGGGGTATTACGCCAGCAGCCTAGTCGACTCAGCTACTCTGTATGGGCAAGAGGGTCTGAAGCAGGAGGTATCTGTTTTCGATCAAATGCTCACCCTGAATAAACGACTATCTGGCCTTAAGCCATTCCTCACGGCTCACTGGCAGAATCAGCAAAAATATCTGGCTGATGGCAAAATTGATACCGCCAGTTGGCTGGAAAACTGCAAGAAAATTAAAGGCAGTAATTAACACTCATCCATCGTTAATACGCATATTGCTTAAGGAGTGACGACCGTGAAATTAGCGCTAAAAATAACTGCAGTAATCTTAGGTGGTATTTCAGTTAGCCATACTGCCTTTGCCGAGCATTATAACGAAGGTGATCAGGAACAACTGACGCTTGAGTGCGTATTAACTAACAATAAATTAGCCAGTGCGTTTATTGCTCAGGATGCAGCGGGGTATGCTCTGGGGAAAACGCAGACACCGACTTCAGAGCTCAATCTCGTCACTAATCAGCATGGCGTTACCGCCTACTACAACGCGGGGATGATTTCTGGCGGCTCTTTATACTGGATCCGTATTGTCAAAGGTCCTTACGAGTATATTGTCTACGATAAAGAGCAACGTGGTGATATGTCAGGCGTAGTCGTGACAAAAAGCGGGAAAACCATCTTCCATAAAGCATGTAAAGAACCCATCAAAGTGGGCACACAGAGCAGCAATTCTATTTCTAGCCGTGCCGCCGAGGAAGACAGTGAATTTGACCGAGTCGTTGACCTTATAAATCAATAATCAACATCCATAAGGGATGCGATAGCTGCATCCCTTATTTCTCGTTTGACGGTAATCGCCCTACCCCAACCGCTTATTCAGCGCCACATACTGCAGCAGCATAATGGTCTTGGCATCCATAATCTCACCGCTGGCCACCGCCCGCAGCGCCTGCTGGAGCGGCCACTCCAGTACTTCAATATCTTCGCCCTCTTCTTCCACGCCGCCGCCACGGCTGACGCGATCTTCATCCTGGTACTCCGCGATAAAGAACCACAGCTTTTCGGTCACCGAGCCGGGGCTCATAAAGGCCCTGAATACCGGCTCGATTTGCGTAATACGAAAGCCGGTTTCCTCTTCCGCTTCAGCAATAATGCGCGCCTCCGGAGAGGCGCTGTCCAGCAGCCCCGCCGCCGCCTCAATGAGCATCCCGCAGCCGTCATGAAGGTATACCGGCATCCTGAACTGACGGGTCAGCACCACCGTCTGCTTACGGCGGTTGTACAACAGCACCACCGCGCCGTGGCCGCGATCGTAGGCTTCGCGACTCTGCCGCTGCCACGTGCCGTCGCGGCGGCGCAGGTCGAAGGTGTATTTTTTCAGGGTGTACCAGTCGTCAGAAAGCAGCTGCGACTGAATATTTTTCACTAACGGCTCAATAGCGCTCATTTTTTCTCTCCTGTCGATGACATTTTGCAAACTATCACGCATAATCGTGCAACATCAAGAAAAAACAAGCATGAAAAAAAACATGTTAGCCAGCCAACGAAAGCAGCAGATCCTGGCGATTCTCGCCCGGGATAAACAGGTGCACTCCACCGAGCTAAGCCAGCAGTTTCAGGTTTCTGAAGACTCTATTCGCCGCGACCTCAGGGAGCTTGCCGCCGCCGGATTACTCCAGCGCGTCCATGGCGGCGCGCTGCCGGTCTCTGCCGCCATTGCGCCGTTCGAAGCAAGAAAAAACGTGCAAATGGATGCAAAAAAAACCATTGCCCAGAAAGCCGTTTCGCTGATCGGCGCAGGTCAGGTAGTTATCATCGACGGGGGAACCACCACCACCGAGATGATCAAGCTGCTGCCGGTCGATCTGCCCTTTACCGTGGTCACCCACAGCCCGAGCATTGCCGTCGGGCTGATTGATTACCCGGCGATTGAGGTAATTTTGCTGGGCGGCACGCTGTTCAAGCATTCCGTCGTCACCACCGGCTCGGCCATGAGCGAGGCGGTCAGCCGCATTAACGCGGATCTGTTTTTTATGGGCGTGACCGGCGTGCACCACCACGCGGGCTTTACCACCGGCAGCTTTGAAGAAGCGGCCGTCAAGCGCCTGCTCAGCGAACGGGCCTCGGAGACCATCGTGATGGCATCGCAGGAGAAAATTAACGCCGCTTCTGCCTTTGCGATTGGCGGGCTGAATCTCGCCAGCACCCTGATTATCGATGGCGAGCTGGATGCGCCGCTGGCGGCAGCCTTAGCCAGCAACGGCGTGTCGGTGATCGCGTAACGAGGCGCATATACCCCTACATCTGGAAGTGGCTTTAACCCGGAGAAGGTAGGTAGCTCACAACTCTGCGGTCGCTCGATGACGGTTCGTATTTTCGCATGATAGGCTTTTCGGATGACTCCTTTCGGTACTGGCCGCGGCGAACCGTATGACGCTCCGATTGACCTTCCAGATGAAGCTGTTTCTGTCGCTGCTGGCGTTCTCCTGCCTGTTGCTGGCGCTGCTTGGCGCGTTGCTGTTTCATTTTATCGACCGCCAACTGCATCATGATTTGGGCCAGCGTGCCCGGATTCAGGCCAGCGAGATTGCGCTGATGCCAGGGCTTGCCGCCATGGTCGAGCGGCGGGATATTCCCGGCATTGCGCGGCTGATCCAGCCGCTACGCGCCGAAAGCGACGCCAGCTATATCGTGGTGGGCGACGTCCGCGAGCAGCACCTCTACCATTCGGAATCGCCAGAGCGCCTGAACCTGCCGATGATCGGCGGCGATAATGCCGAAGTGCTGCAGGGCAAAACCATTATCTCTATACGCAAAGGCGGGATAGGCGTGTCGCTGCGCAGCAAGGCGCCGATTTTCGACAGCCAGCATCGGGTTATCGGTATTGTCTCCGTCGGCTACCTCACCTCCTACATCGCCAATATTAACGCCCGCCTGCTGTGGCGTACCGGGCTGTACGGCATTGCCCTACTGCTACTGCTGTTTATCTTCTCCTGGGTGCTGGCCCGCACGCTAAAAAAGCAGATGTTCGGCCTCGAGCCGAAAGATATCGCCCAACTGGTGCTCCAGCAAAAAGCGCTGCTTGAGGCGATGTACGAAGGAATATTTGCGGTCAATGCCGATAAGCAGCTAATCCTTATCAACCGCGCCGCCAGGGAGATGCTTAATATTCAGCAGAGTGAGCAGGCGCTGCTCGGCAAGCCGCTGGATGAGGTTATTCAGCTACCGCCGTCATTCTTTGCGCCAGGCAATACCGCGTACGATAGTCGTCATCACGATCACATCACCGTGCTGAATCATCGAGAAACCATCGTTAACCGCGTTGCCATTGAAGTGGAGCCGGGAACCCAAAGCGGCTGGGTTTTCAGCTTCCGCGACAGAAACGATATCACGACGCTTAGCCACCAGCTCAGCCAGGTGACCCGCTATGCCGATAACCTGCGCATCATGCGCCACGAGCAGCTTAACTGGACCGCGACGCTGGTCGGTCTGCTGCAAATGCAGCGCTATGACGATGCCCTGCGCTATATCCGGGTGCATTCAGAAGGCGCCCAGCAGGTGCTGGATTTCCTCTCAATGCAGTTTGCCTCTCCGGCGCTGTGTGGTCTGCTGTTGGGGAAATACGTTAGCGCGCGCGAGAAAGGCGTGGAGCTGACGTTCGACCCGGCCTGCCGAGTGTCACGGCTGCCGGAAGGGCTGAGCGAGACCGAGCTGATGTCGGTCATTGGCAACCTGGTGGACAACGCCGTTGATGCCACGCTGAACACCACCACACGCATCGCGCCGGTGGAAATCTATATTTCTGATCGCAACCACGAGCTGGTTATCGAGGTGGCGGACCGGGGCTGTGGCGTAGATGAAGCGATGAAGCCTCATATTTTTGAACAAGGATTTACCAGCAAATCCGCCGACGGCAGCGAGTTCAGCGGCTCAGAGCACGGCATTGGCCTCTACCTGGTTGCCGGCTATGTGCGTCGGGCTGGCGGCAGCATCGAAATCAGCGATAACGTTCCGCAGGGTACCGTATTTTCGGTTTTCATCCCGTTCCAGACCGCGCTTACCGCAGAACCTTCCCATGACTGATATCCGCCCTCTTGAGGTTGTTATTGTTGAAGATGAGCCGCATCTGGCGCAGCTGCATCGGGAGTTTATTGAGCAAAACTTCCGTCTGCGCGTGGTGGGGATCGCCAGCACGCTGGCGCAGGCACATGAACTACTCCTCCAGCATCGACCGCGCCTGGTGCTGCTGGATAACTATTTACCGGACGGCCAGGGCGTTGAGCTGATTGGCAGCCCGCTGCTGAAACAGTTTGAGTGTTCGGTGATTTTTATCACCGCCGCCAGCGATATGCAGACCTGTAGTCACGCGATGCGCAGCGGAGCCTTTGATTATCTGATTAAGCCGGTTTTCTCTCACCGTCTGCAGGCGTCGCTGGAGCGCTTTATGCTGCTGGAGCACACCCTGCGGCAGGTGAAGGTGGTGGACCAACACGCGCTGGATAAGCTGTTCAACCTGCCCGCCGGTGAGGCATCGGGGCAGCCTTCCACCAAGGGAATTGAGCCTGCGACGCTGGCGCGGGTGCAGCGGATTTTTAGCGAGCATCCAGAGGTAAACTGGTCGGTCGAGCAGGTGGTCGAGGAGGCGGGGATCAGTAAGACGACGGGGCGTCGGTATCTGGAGTACTGCGTGGAGATTGGGTTTATTGTGATTGAGATTCAGTATGGGAGTATTGGGCATCCGAGGCGGTTGTATCGGAGGGGGGCTCAGGAGTAACCATCCGGCATGGTGCAGCTGTTCCGTTCACTTTATGCTGGGCAGAACATGGTGCTTCTTCACCTGTGAACGGGCCAAGGGGTGCGGCCGCGCACCCCTTCGCAATCCCCGCGGCCCCGCAGGGAAATCGGTGCTTCGCACTACGCTCGCCTACGACTCCAGCCTGCGGCACGGCGAAACTCGACGTCCCTGTCTCGGTTCGCCTCAGTCCGCCATCCATGGCGTCCTGACCTTGTCTTCCGTGCTACGGCTCGCCGATTTCCAGCGGGGACTCCGCCGTTTCAGTAACACTTGTGTTGGTTTTTGCTGTTAACTGAAAGACCGCACGGTTTTGGGTGGCGTCTAAATCGCCGAAGCGTTCCCTGTAGGCCGGGTCAGCCCACAGGGATGTGGGCTGAGGGCGTGGTTCACAGGGATGTGAACTCGCGCCCGACCCGAAGCCGGAGGGGATAAGCTGAGGGAACCGCGCAGCGGCGATTTTGCCGCCAGAGCCCGGGGGGGCAGGGGGCGGCGGCGATTGGCCGCCCCTTGCGCGCTCCCTGCGCCTGCGCAATTTATATGGCTCGCGCTGGAGGGGAGCACTACGCCCTCAAAAAATTCCCCACAACTAAACACCGCCCTCGCGGTTTCTATGGTGTTAATTCCCGAAACAACGCCAACAATCACATTTCCACCAGCCTACTTCCTCCCCCCTCTTGTCTCTCTCCCCCCATCCGCTATGTTGATTTTTAGTTCTTCAAACGTAACTAAAAGGTTAATAATAATGTCGAACACATTCCGTATATCCCTACTCTCTGCTACCGTTTTCATGTCGTTCTCCGCCCTGTCCGCGCTGCCTCAGGGTTACCCGGCCGACTACCAAAAGGTCGTCGATGCCGCCACCAAAGAAGGCAAAGTGGTTATCTACTCCACCACCGACACCAAAGCGGCCGGGCCGCTGATTCAGGGCTTTGAGGCCGCCTATCCGGGCATCAAAGTTGAATACAACGATATGAACAGCACCGAACTGTACAACCGTTTCATCAGCGAGCAGGCCTCCGGCGGCGGCAGCGGTGATGTGGTCTGGAGCTCCTCCATGGATACCGCGATGAAGCTCGCGACCGACTACGCCATGGAGTACGTTTCCGCTGAACAAAAACAGCTGCCGAAATGGGCGGTCTGGCACAACAAAGCCTATGGCACCACCTATGAACCAGTGGTGTTTATCTACAACAAACGCCTGATCCCAGCGGCTGACGTACCGGACTCACACGCCGCGCTGGCGAAGCTGGTTGCCGGTCAGGTTGATAAGTTCAAAAGCAAAGTTACCACCTACGATATCGAAAAATCCGGCGTCGGCTTCATGCTGTCGGTGATGGATTACAAAGCCGATCCTAACTACTTCAAGACGCTGGCCGACGTGGCAAAAGGCGGCTTAGCGGTGCAGTCCTCTACCGGCACGATGATGGAAAGGGTCTCTTCAGGCGAAAACCTGATCGGCTACAACATCCTCGGCTCCTATGCCGAAGCGCGCGCCAAAACCGACCCGTCGCTGGGTATCTCCTATCCGAAGGATTACACCCTGGTGCTGTCGCGCGTCTCCTTCATCAGCCAGCAGGCCGAGCACAGCAACGCTGCTAAGCTGTGGATGGACTACGTGCTGTCTGAAAAAGGGCAGAGCATCCTGGCCAATCAGGCGGATATCCCCTCTATCCGTAACGATATCGAAGGCAAAAACGACATCGACGGCATGACCAAAATGTTGGGCACGGCGCTGAAGCCAATCCCGGTTGATGAGTCGTTGCTGGAATATCTGCAGCCGAAAAAACGTCTGGATTACATCAAACAGTGGCGTGAAGCCGCGGCCAAATAAGCGCCTGAACCACGCGCGCCTTCGCTGGCGCGCTGTGTTCTCGCTTCCTGAATTCGTGTTATCGGATCTCTTTGCTTATGAACGCATTACGTAGAAAGTGGCAGAGCCTGCCGCGCGGCGTCGTCGTGCTGATAACCGCGCTGGCTATCTACACGCCGCTGTCGTTTATCGTGATCCAAAGCTTCCTGTCCGCGCCGTTTTTCTCCCCGGCAAAGGCCTGGAGCCTTGAATCCTTTGGCTTTATTTTTACCGACCCTGACTTCTATAAGGCGCTGAAAAGCGGCTTTATTCTCGCCTTCGGCCTGGTCATTATCGCCATCCCACTGGGCGGCATTCTGGCCTTCCTGATGGTGCGTACCGACCTGCCCGGCAGACGGTTGATTGAGCCGCTGATCCTGGTGCCTATTTTTGTTTCGCCGATGGTGCTGGCGTTTGGCTACGTGGTCGCCGCCGGGCCGGTGGGCTTTTTGTCGCTATGGGCGCAGTCGCTGATTGGCTTCGTGCCGTGGAACATCTACGATATGTCGAGCATCGTGGTGATTGCCGGCCTGACCCACGTGCCACACGCCTATCTCTATATCTCGTCGGCGCTGCGTAGCGTCAGTTCGGACGTCGAAGAAGCTGCGCGTATCTCCGGCGCTTCCCCGCTGCAGGTGATGACCTCGGTCAGCCTGCCGATGGTTCGTCCATCGATTCTGTACGCGGTCGTGCTGCTGTTTTTCCTCGGACTGGAAGTGTTTGGCCTGATGCTGGTTCTCGGCGATCCGGAAGGCAACATGGTGCTGGCGACCTACCTGTACCAGTTGACCAACAAGCTCGGCACGCCGTCATACCACCTGATGGCGGCAGTCGCCGTGGTGCTGATCTGCCTGACCATCCCGCTGGTGATGCTGCAGCGCCGCCTGATGCGCACCGCCAACCGCTTCGTTACCATGAAGGGCAAAGCCTCGCAGGCCCGCGCGCTGCCGCTCGGCAAATGGCGCTGGATAGCAGGCGCCGTGGTGGCGTTCTGGCTGACCATCACCATCGGCGTGCCGCTGATGGGCGTGGTGCTGCGTGCCTTTATCTCCAACTGGGGCGTGGGCGTTTCGCTGTGGGATGAGCTGTCGCTCAGTACCTTCCGCACCATCTGGGAGCAGCCGAACCTGCTGCGCGCTATCGTCAACTCGATGGCGATTGGCGTGATCGGCGGCGCGCTGGCGGTTGGCTGCTATCTGTTTATCGGCATCGCCATGCACCGTAAACCGGATAACACCACCCGCTTCCTCGACTACAGCGTGCTGGTTCCCCGCGCGGTGCCCGGACTGCTCGCCGGCCTGGCGTTCCTGTGGGTGTTCCTGTTCCTGCCGATGTGGCTCGATAACGCGCTGAAATCCGGCTGGCTCTCCGGCATGCCGTGGTCGCAATGGCTGCGCGATAACCTGATTGTCTGGCTGCGCTCGTTACGCAGCACCATGTTCAGCGTCTGGCTGGCCTACACCGTGGTGTGGATGGCCTACGGCCTGCGGCTTATCTCCTCAACCCTGCTGCAGGTGGGGCCAGAGCTGGAAGAAGCTGCGCGCAGCACCGGCGCAACGCGCGGGCAGATCACCCGCCACGTCACCATTCCGCTGTCGCGCTACGGGCTGATTGGTTCCTGGCTTTTGATGTTCCTGATCTTTGAGCGCGAGTACTCAACGGGCGTCTATTTGCTGTCGCCGGGCACGGAGACCATCGGCTCGATGCTGGTTTCTCTGTGGGCGGCGGGCGCTATCGACATCGTCGCGGCGCTCTCGTTTATCAACATTGTGTTGGTGGTGATTGGCCTGGGGATTGCCCTTCGTTTTGGAGTGAAATTACATGATTGAATTATCGGTCGAGAACCTGCACTTAACCTACGGCGATAACCCGGTGTTAAAAGGCGTGACCATGAACCTCAAGCGCGGTGAAGTGGTCTCGCTGCTGGGGCCATCCGGCAGCGGCAAAACCACCCTGCTGCGCGCAGTCGCGGGATTAGAAAAACCGACGCAGGGGTCGATTACTATCGGCAACAATAAGGTCTACGACGGCACCCCGCGCAGCGAAATTCCCGCCGAGGAGCGCAACCTGGGGCTGGTGTTCCAGTCCTACGCTCTATGGCCACATAAAACGGTGTTTGAGAACGTGGCCTACCCACTCAAGCTGCGTAAAGTGCCCGCACAGGAGATCAACCAGCGGGTGCAGGGCGTGCTGGATCAGCTAGGCCTTGGGCACCTTGGCAAACGCCACCCGCACCAGCTCTCCGGCGGCCAGCAGCAGCGCGTGGCGATTGGCCGTGCGCTGGTCTACAACCCACCGGTTATTCTGCTCGATGAGCCGCTGTCCAACCTCGACGCCAAGCTGCGCGAAGAGGCGCGCGTGTTCCTGCGCGAGCTTATTATCAAGCTTGGCCTTTCAGCGCTGATGGTGACGCACGATCAGAACGAGGCGATGTCGATTTCTGACCGTATCCTGCTGCTTAACAACGGCAAAATTGAGCAACAGGGTACGCCGCAGGAGATGTACGGCTCGCCGAAAACGCTGTTCACCGCCGAGTTTATGGGCAGCAACAACCGCCTGCACGGCAAAGTGACTGAGATCCGCGACGGCAAAGCGCGCGTAGAAGGCAGCGGCTGGGCGCTATGGGGCCAGGCGGGAGAAGGCGTGCAGGTTGGCAACGAGGGCACGGCGGTGATCCGCGTCGAGCGCGTGGCGCTGGTCGACGGGCCGGGCGATAACCAGCTTGAGCTGCCGCTGGTCACCAGCATGTACCTCGGCGACCGCTGGGAGTATCTGTTCCGCACCGCCGGGGATGATTTTGCTATCCGCGCCTACGGCAATGAGGTGCGCGACCCGCAGCATTGCCACCTGTCGCTGCCGGAAAAACACGTCTGGGTGTTCCCGAAATCCTGATAACTCAGGGAGCGGCGATTGCCGCTCCCTTATGATTGCCGACCTATACGGTATGTTTTTCAAACGCCAGCGTTTCCACTGGGACAGGTTTGCCAATATGGTAGCCCTGCAACCAGCCGATACCGATATCAATCAACGCCTGCTCAATCTCCTTGTTTTCGACAAATTCAGCGACAATTTCCATATTTTTAAGCTTCGCGACTTCGCAGAAAGATTTCACCGCGCACTGGCTGAAAGGATCGTCGATAATATTACGGATAAACGAGCCGTCTATCTTCAGGATATCGGCCTCCAGGATCCTCAAACGGGAGTAGCTGGAAAATCCCGTGCCAAAATCATCAATCGCAATCTTAGATCCTACCCGACGCAATGTACGCAGCGCCTCAATGACGTTAGCGTTATCAATCATATCCGTCTCGATCACCTCGAAAATAATTCTTTCCGGCGACACATTGTATTTTTTAAATAAGATTAAGACGTTATCAATAAAATCAGATTTATTGAGTGACTCAGGCGTCAGGTTAATAGAGAAATGACTTTCGGGATCACTCTGCCAACGCGAATGCATAAAGCGGAACGTCTGCTCAATTACCGTAATATCTAGCGCCGGTAGCAGCCCAGCTTCGCGCGCAATGGGTAAAATGGTGTCCGGGAAAATCAGCTTACCATCGACCATTTTCATACGGATGAGTATTTCGTGATAGCAGGTCAGTCCGGTAGTAGAAATCACCGGCTGTGCCACCAACATGGTGGACAAAATAGGCTGGGCCATCAGCACAAAAACTTGTCGGTCGATGGCTTTTTGCAGGATATGACGGATTACCGCCTCACTAACGATGTTATCGCCAGGTGAATGCGGGTCAAGACCCAATGGCTTCCCCTGCAGTAGCGAGATATAGCTTTGCGTATTAAGCAGCTTTACCGCCTGCGAAAGATTCTGCAGATGGCTCCTTTCAGCGGTATAGGCGACGCCGCAGGGCAGCCCTAACTCAAAACCTCTCCAGTTAAAGCGAAATACATTTAAAAAGCGATATAGATCTCCCATGTCGGGAACCATCGTAAAGCGGACGATAAGCCCTTGCCCCGGCGTATAATAGATAGACCCAGTATCATGAATCTTATCGCTAATATAGGCACTAATGGCTTTAACAAACTCAAAACGGAACTCCATGCCGTGCACCTGCTCCAGAGAATTTAACTCCGTGCAGCGCAGGTAACAGAGGCATGCGGCAGAATATTTACGCATATCAATTTTAAGCGCCTGGAAATTCTGCAGCCCGGTATTGGATTCCGAACGAAAAAGTTGCCGAAGACGCTTCAGGTAGCGGCGATTACGCACCGCTAACACCCCTGCCAGGACAATGGTAATGGAGAAGATAAAAACCATCGTTGAAACGATCGCTACGCTGTGTAAATAAAGGTTAGTGTCGGTATAAACAATATAATTGTTCGTAAAGTGACTCAATAATATAAGCATAATCGCCCACACCGGGGAAATAAGAGAATGACCAATACAAATAGCGCCCCATAGTATGACGGGAAGCAACCATAGCAAGGAATACTCGGTAAAGATTAAAATATTATCTTCACGACTGATCAGACAGAACATAATACCTATTAGTAGGCATAACCAGATTACCTGGTAGTAGACTGGCGGACCCGAACGAATCGACGACTGTACCTGGCGAAAATATAAGCGGCACCATCCTGGGTTTTGCACACTTCTAAAAATAAGATAGAAAAAAGGAATACCGGTCAGGCAGGCATTCATCAACCACTGCAGGTTAATAAAGGTTTGTAGGGTAAAAAGCGCATTGCCAGGGCCCGATGCAGGGGAAGGCTGAATCCAGTGGTTGAACAGCGTGAATAGCACGGCATTACAGCATACAAGCCAGCCAATACGTTGAGCCGTCAGCTTACTGCGTCCAAAACTGGCCTGACCACGCTGCCGGGTTGCTGCAAAATAGAAAGTCTGGCTAATGAGCGCAGCCAGCAACTGGGCCGAAAACGTAAATATCGAAGACAAGGGGTGGAAATAGAGGCAATACATAAAAAAAATAGCCAGAATTGGCCATGCGTCGAATCGATATATTACCAGCAGAGCAGAGAACATCGGTAGCGCCAGGGGATAGAATTGCAGGCTGATACCGGCAAAATCCTCACACTGATCAAGGTTATAATTAAGGATTTGCAGCAGAAAAAATACTATACCAACACATAAATAGCGTCTTAATTTATTAGAATTGTTTACCGTTTTCACGCCCATGAGGTGTGTCATTATTTAAAACTCGCCAGCTTTGTTATTCAAACGATTACCACCAGCTATTAAATCTATATTATTCAATAGCTGGTAAATGTGTATTTTTGGACATTAATGACTTCCTGACAAAAGTATTATCGCATAACTCCATATTTTCTATAAATAGCATCCATGCATTCTCTGCAACAATAAAATAAGAAGTGAGAACTTACTCCCAGCTTAATAGCGGACTAAAGCCATCATTGCTGACAAGCGCCTTCAGCATTGGAATATGGCAGCTATGCGCCAGCAGCGGGGGCAGTGGGAAAATAGTTTCAGCCGGGAGCATGACGTTTTCCAGCGCCCCCCAGAGTTGCCAACCCGTTTCAACCCCACTCATTGGTACCAGCAAATGCAGATGCATACCTTGCTGAGATTCTGGCGGCAGTCCCAGCCAGGCGCTGAAAGAGGGGATCGCCGATGAGGGACCAGTAATCAGTGAACACCCTCGTACCTGGCTGGACGGTATATAAAAATTCAAATCGCCCAGCCGAATACCAACGGCAGCCAGGCTAGAGAGAGACATCATAGCCGCTCGTCTCCTGGTAGCGTTCGAAGACCAGATTGAGATCCAACAGGGAGTAATAAATCCCCGCCATATTAACGATACCCACCACCACATTGCGCATGGCAGGAGGGAGGGACTCCGGCGGCGGTAGGATCTGGCTTTCCATTACGTCCAGAACATCAACCAGCTTATCTACCAGCATGCCGCTTTGCATTTCATCCCCGCGCCCAATCAAAATAATGCGTTTTCCAGTGGACTCTTTGCTGTCGATCTCTAGCAAGGTATTCAGGCGGATAACCGATTCAACGCGCCCACGATAGCTGATCACACCCTCCATCGTCATGGCGCAGCCGGGCACCCAGGAGATGGGGCGATCGGCAAGCAGCTCTTTAACCTGGGAACCATAAAGCGCAAAATGGCGATCGCCGAGGCAAAACAGCACGAGGCTACGTCGCGGTTCATCCACGTTAGCAATCTCTGTTTTCTCTACCTGGTACTGCGCCAGAATCTGTTCCAGTTGCGGTGTCATAAACTCCCCTCCAGGTCGGCAATACAGTAACAGTTGCGGCCATTTTGCTTCGCGGCATACAGCGCTTGATCGGCGCGTCCCCGAATAGTTTCAGTGGTATCCCCATAGACCCAGGTGGCGATTCCTGCGCTAAAGGTGTTATGGAAAGTCACCTGGTTGATGGAGAAAGTAATTTTCTCGTAACCCTGACGCAGGCGCTCTACCACTTGCGCAGCCTGTTCCTGGGTGGTGTTTGGCATGATGATGGCAAATTCTTCTCCGCCGTAACGTCCCACAATATCGGTGCTGCGCAGGCGGTGAGAGAAGAGCTGAGAAACCCCAACAATGACCTGATCGCCCGCGACGTGCCCATAGGTGTCATTGACGGTTTTAAACCGATCCAAATCGACCATGACCAGGCTAAAAGGAATACGGCTGTAGTTGGATTCCGCGATGGCGCTTTTTAAAAAATGGGTCGTTGTCGAGTGGTTATACAGCCCGCTCAGACTATCCTGAGCCATCCGAGCCCGGAGGGTACGCATACGCTCAGCACGCACGGATACCGCATTGATCAACTCCTGGGGATCGGCCTGCTTTAGAATAAAATCTTCTGCACCGATGCTCATGGCGCCAAACTTCGCGCTTTGGCTGGTTTCGCTGGACAGGTAGGCGATGGGCAGACCGATATGTTGCGGGATCTGACGAATAAGTTTGGTGAGTTCCTCGCCGCTGTACTCCGGCATATGGTAATCCATCAGCACAATATCAATCGGGTTAGCATTGAGTACTTGCAGCAGATATTGGGGCCGCGACAGGACGTAAACATTCATGCCCGCCGCACGCAACAGTTCGGCATTGTATTCGGCTACTGCCGGTTCATCGTCGATGATCAACACCGTATAGGGCTTTTTCATTGACGGTTGCGTCAAACGATGTAGTTCCTGAACGAGATCGGTCGTCGAAGCCGGCTTGACATAATACCCATCGCACCCAGCTTTAATGGCGTTAATTCGCGCATGGAAATCGCTGTGGCAGGAAAGATAGAGTACAGGGAATGCCGTGCCGACCCGCTTTTTCAGATCCGACATCACCAGCGGCCCGCCGTAGGCATGCTCGGGGAAACTCACATCCATGATGACCACTGACGGAGGCAGTTCCAGCACCGCTTCGGCAAAACTTTTGGTGTCGGTGAATACCCGGCAGGAAAAACCGAAACAGCGCAGTTGGGTTGCCAGCAGTTCAACCTGATCGATGTCATCATCACAGAGGTAAATGGGTTGATTGGTGCGGCGCACAAACCCCGAATCCGGGCGTGATGCCGCCAGGGTCAGCTCCCCTCCCCGATCGCCACCAATGAGCTCCTGATTCAGGGCATCCAGCGAAAGCTGATACAGCCGCTGTATAATCCGGTGCAGCTCGTTAAGCCGTACTTCGTCAATACCGTCAGTGGATAGCAGTCGCTCCCCTTCCGCAGACAACACGGCAATAGAGTTAAAGCCGAACGACGCGCAGGAGCCGTGGATGCTGTGTAGCAGTAAGTGTAACTGCTTACGGTCTATCTCGAGTGGGGTCTGCCTGAGTTGGGATAATAGCGCTTCCGCCTGGCGGAGCATATCCGGGATACGTTCCAGAAATCCCTGACGCAATCGGGCGATTTTTTGCTGGGCGGACACCATAGATTGATGCTTAAGCTCTTGATTCATATTGGCGCAACAGGTTTTCCAACAAATGATTCCGGCTGCGCGATGTCATTCACCGCAGCCACCAGGGTCTCCGCCAGGTTTTCATCTTTCTTCACCCAACGATCGTAGTGGACAGGACAATCAGCGATTTCATTGGCGCTGAGAATGATGAAAGGCTTATCCCAGCCATGCCCGCGTAGCATTTCCAGTAATTCCAGACCGCTGATATCCGGCATGTGCAGGTCGCTAACAACCAGATCGATTTCTTCATTACCATCCAGACAGGAGAGCGCCTCAATGGCGCTGGCGACAATAACAACCTCGTACCCGTTCATGCCCAAAAATACAGAAGCCAGCTCTGCGGAAAAAACATCATCATCCACTAATAAAATTCGCATTTATCTCTCCTTACCCCTTAACACAGCAGCATTTTCAGGGTTTCAATGAGGCTATCCTGCTCAAAATCCCCTTTGGCAATGTAGGCATCCGCACCTACCTGAATCCCGCGACGGCGATCCTCTTCCTTTGCACGGGAAGTCACAATAATGATGGGTGTGTGTTGGTAGTGGCGTTCACCACGTAGGGTTTTGGTAAAGGTGAAGCCATCCATACCGGGCATTTCCACATCCGTCAGCACCGCATCGAACTGCATCAGGCGCGCCTTTTGCAATCCAGCAAGCCCGTCTTCTGCCAGGGTCACCTGATAACCGTTCGCCTCGAGTACGTTTTTCTCAATTTCTCGGGTGTTGAGGGAGTCATCCACCACCAACACATGCCAGGCATGCTGTACTTCTTCCGTTTTATGCACCGCCACATTGGGCTGGCGCCGTTTTTCCGCCATCGACATCAGCACTGGCACATGCAGAATGCTCACCAGTTGGTGATCCGGCGTTAATACCATTCCTGACACCAGCGCTTGCTTCTGCATATGCTTTGGCAGCGGCTTAATCATCATGTGCCGCTCGTCCAGCAGGTTATCGACCTTTAACGCCATTTTGCCGTACTGATTCTGGATAATAATCAAGCGCAGGTCCGCCGAGGCGCCGGAGGAGACCGAGCCACCGGGCCTCTGGTGAATGCCCAGCAGCTCCCCAGCGCAAACTACCGGTATAAATTCGTTGTGCAACACGATTGCCGGACGTCCGGCAATGTCGCGAATTTCGCTGTTAACACATTTGACAACTTCAACAATGTATTGCGAGGTGAGTCCAAATAGGTGCCCCTGCACTCCAAACTGTAAGATCCGCATCATCGCCAGTGAGATGGGCAGTCGCAGATGGAAACAGGTGCCAAGCCCAGGACGGCTAAAGACCTGCAATGAGCCATGGAGATCGCTGACAATAGCCTTACGCACAATGTCGAGACCTACACCGCGGCCGGATACTTCGGTCACAATTTTGCTGGTCGAGAAGCCAGGGTGGAAAATCAGTTCATTGCACTCCTGCTCCGAAAGATGCTCGGCCGTTGCGGCATCAACCAGACCTCGAGCCACGGCTTTCGCGCAGATAGCATCGTAGTCCAGCCCGCGGCCATCATCTTCTACCCGGATCGAAATACCGCTCCCATCCTGCTGAGTCGTAATGGTGATGGTACCTCTGGCTGACTTACCCTGCGCCAGACGGTCAGCCGCATAGCCGATCCCGTGGTCCACAGCGTTACGCAGGAGATGCGTAAATGGATCCGCCAGGCGGTCGATCAGCTGGCGGTCTATTTCTACCTCACCGCCGATAAACCGGCAGTCCACCTGCTTTTTCAGCGAGGTAGCGAGCTCGCTCACCTGTTGGGAGAAAGGTTCAAACAGCATCGAAAGCGGGAGCATGCGAATACGGGCTGCCACGTCGAAAAGCTCGAACATCTGTAAATGTTGAGCCTGCACGTCATCTTTAAGATGGACGCTGAACTGGGTGATATGCTGGCGCAGCTGTTCCGCACTCAGACCCGGCAGGCGAGGAACCAGCTGCAGGAGGTTTTGCATCCGCTGATCGATTCGGTCATGGCTAGAGATAACCTCACCTAAAATGTCGATCAGCGCATCCAGCATATCCAGCTTCACGCGCACGGAGTTGGCCTGATAAATGGCCATGGCGACGTCGCCACTGGCTGCCGTAGGCGCTTCAGGCTCTGGCGGAAGCGCCTCAGGAACAACGGTTGTCATATCCCCACGGCTGGCACGGCTCAGGCGCTCGCACAATGTCTGATCCGCAGGCGGCAGCTGGTTATCCCCTTCGCTGGCGTTAAGCTGCGTCAGCTGATTCGACAGATAAGCGACCACTTCATGAATAAGCGCCCCAAGCTCAGGCACTGGCTGCAGTTTTTTATCGCGCAGCTCGCTGAGGACGTCTTCCAGGTGGTGGGTCAGGTCGGCAATGCTTTGCAATTTCAGCATCCGCGCGCCGCCCTTCAACGTATGGGCGGCACGGAACATCTCATCAACCTGCGCGTCCGGGTTCTCACCGGTAGAGAGCTGAAACGCCCCTTCGCTGAGCTTTTGTAGATGCCCCCGCCCTTCGTCGATAAAGCGCAAAACGAATTTTTTTAAATCAATAGCCATCGTCGCTCTCTCTACCCGCTCTGATGCGCAAACTTCGCTAGCTGGTACTCGCAAAGAAAACGAAATGAATTGCCCGAGAAGTCCATCGGTAGACGTAGCACTTTCGCCGATCCCTGTTGGCTGGCTTCGGTATTAAGTAGCTGAAGAGCAATACGATATGTGCGCTGAGCAGGCTGCCAGAGCTCGTTCTGGCGATACAATTCCGCCAGATAGTAGTGAGCAGGCCAGTAGCACGGATACTGGTAAACGACCTGCTTAAACCACGCGATGGCCTGCTGCGTCTGGTGCTGCCACATCATCGCCATTCCCAGCAGCATCTTGGCTTCCGCAGACCACTCATCCTGATCCAGTACCTGCTGCGCGTTCTCTACGGCCAGCGAAAATTCACACTGCTCCAGTAAAATAACGCCCTGGATCAACAGCGCTTCACGATTTGCCGGATCGATCTCCAGCGCGCTGTTAATGCAAGACTGCGCCTCAAAGAAGCGCTTATCTGCCATAAAAGACTCCGCTTTCTGCAGCCAGCCACTAAGTTTATGAGAACGGCTCACGGGAGCATCAGGCAGTTTTACAATGGTCTCTTCCCGCAGCGGTTCTACTTTAATGCGGGGGACCACTGTCGGAGTAACATAGCGAGAAGGTTGGTTATGGGGATAGGCGAAGTAAAACAGATCCCCTTCCTGCGCCAACCGAAGCTGTCCCAGGTTATTGGCCAACGTTTCCGCGTTGCCAAAGAAAATGACCCCATCGGGTTGCAGCATTTTCAGCAGATTACTGTGGAGTTCCCGGCGGGTTTCAACATCAAAGTAGATGGAGACATTACGAAGCAAAATAATGTCAAACTCAGGCAGTACCTGCTCTTTGATAATATTCAGGCGATGAAACGTGACGCTACGGCGAATTTTATCGTGAAGCTGAAAGCTATTACCGATGCGCGTAAAGTAGGTGTCCTGAATGACCGGATCGACGCCACGGAACGAATAGCTGGAGTAGCAGGCTGTGCGTGCTTTATCGAGGATCAGTGGATCGATATCGGCACCGTGGATCTCCAGTCGGTTCGCCTGCGAGTCATGGTATTTTTGGTGCAGCTTGATGGCCAGCGAGTAGGCTTCCTCGCCGGATGAGCAGCCTGCGCTCAAAATACGTATCGGACCGCTACGCTGTGCCAGAAGACGAGGAACACAGGTTTCCGTAATGTAGTCGAGGACGTTTACTTCCCGGAAAAAGTAGGTTTCGTTGATCGTCAGCAGGCTTATCAGGCCATCAAACTCTGCATGTGATGCACATAGCTCATCATAATAATGATAAAAATTAGCCAGCCCGCGCTTCGCCATACGCTGGCGTAGCGCCGAACGCAGGAGGGCTTCCATGCCATTATCGAAATGGAGTCCGGAGCGCTTTTTGATCAGTGTTTCAAATGCGTCGAGATTAGGGATCATAATGACTCATTCTCAGCGGATTCAATAAACGCCAGCGTCATCAGTACACTAGCCAGTTTATCGAGAGGCAACGTATGGTTGATTAACGACTTGTCGACGGCGTTTTTGTTCATACCGTAGACGATCGATGAGGCTTCATCCTGTGCCAGCGTTTTCCCCCCTTTGCGAAGGATAGCCTCTATGCCCAGGCAGCCATCGCTGCCCATACCCGTCATGATAAGACCCACGGCTTTAGCGCGATAAACGTCCGCCACCGAGGTCAACAGTAAATTGCAGCTAGGATGATAGACATCGCTCTCCTGGCGTGGCACACCGAAGAAGCGATGGTCTTTTCTGATAGCCAGGTGCTGTTCCGGCGGCAGAATGTAGACACAGCCGGCTTCCAGCTTTTCATCTACCTGCGCCAGTTGAACGCGTAGCGGTGTAACGCTATCCAGCCACTGCACGAGGCTTTTCGCAAAGCCATCAGAGATATGTTGAGCAACAATAATGGGACACGGGAAATGGGCCGGTAGCGCGTGCAAAAGCTTGCTCAGCGCCTGAGGCCCACCGGTTGAACAGGCTATTGCCAGCACATATGGCCAGGTGGGTGCATGTTCATCTACCGCCACCACAGGCATCTCCGGAGAGAAGCGCAACGGCTTGATGTGGCGGATGACCTTAACGCCCACCAGCATCTCCACCTGGCGATGGAGCCCCTGAGTTGAAACGGCATCGTATCCCTCGTGGCGCAGCACGGCCAGCGCTCCCCGGGCGATGTACTCCGCGTCCCACTTATCCAGCGGATAAAAGCGCATCACCATAATCGGCATTGCGCTGGTCGACATGATATTTTCGACGGTTTCAATGTTTTCCTGGGCGTGCATTTCCAGGGTCAACAGCAGCAGATCCGGCGACAGTTGCTGTACCATCCGTGGGGCCTGGCGGCGATGCGCCGCCTGTCCAATCACTTCGATGTGCGGGTTATTCTCCAGTTGTCGAACCAGCTCATTGCGCGATACGCTGCCGTGGTCGACGATAAGAACGCGGATCTTACGCCCGTTCATCTTGTGTATCCGTCAGGGTAAACGAGTTGGCACTCTGCTTTAATGCTGTCGCAAGCTGAGTCATATCCTGGCTGACCGTCAGAATGTCTTTGATTGACTGCGAGGTGTAATTGCTGGCCACAACAATTTCCCGCAGCGCCATCACAACCTGATTGCTGGCCGTTTTCTGCTGTTGGGTCGACAGGGAAATTTGCAGGGCCGCGGTGGACGTCTGTTCGGCGGTAATCACAATATCATTCAGGTGGGCGGCACTGACCTTACACGCCTGGGTTCCCGCCTTAATGCTTTCGCCACCTTTTTCGGCATTGAGTACCAATCTATTGATCGCGTTTTGGATCTCGCTAATTTTGTTTTCAATCTCAAAAGTGGACTCCGTAACCGAATCCGCCAGACGGCGGATTTCCGCCGCCACGACGGAGAAGCGCTTACCGGATTCACCCGCGCTAGCCGCTTCCAGTGCAGCATTAAAGGCGATCAGTTTGGTTTGATCGGCTACGCTGTTGATAATCACCATAACCCGGCTTACTTCTTTTGACTTATTTCCCAGCATCATAATTTCGCGCATACTCTGCTGGTTGTCGCTATCGATATCCGCCATGCAATTGAGCAGCTGCGACATGGAGACGGAGCCTTTATTGCAGTCGTCCAGCGTGCGATTAGCAATATCCACCACATCACGTGAGTGTTCCGCAATCTGCGTAGAGGATGCCGAAAGTTCTTCCATCGTGGAGGTTATCTCCGCCACTGAGGAGGACGTTTCCACACTCGTGGAGGCCTGGCCATCTACCGCTTCGGTGATGTTCAGCGACGCGTCATGCACCGAGCGCGCGTGGTACACCATCCCGCTGACCAGCGAATGCAGGCGGATTCGCATCATCTCAATGGCGCCCAGCAAATCACCGATTTCATCGTGGTGATCGATGTGCACATCAGAGGAAAGATCGCCTTCAGCAATGGTCTGGGCAATCTTCAACACGTTGTTCAGACGGCGTGAGATAAGGAAACGGCTCGCAATGGCAATCACCAGCAAAATAATCGGCAACAAAATCGCGGTGAAAAGCAGTAATCCGTTGCGTACCAGCGTGCTGCTTTTATCTACATCATCCATAAAACAGGTGGTGACGATGATCCAGTCCAGCCCTTCAATAGGCTGGAACACGGCCACTTTCATTCTTGGTATTGCCCCATAGGTACTGACGGATTTGTAATAAACCGTCCCGCTTCTGCGTGCCAGAATGTCGGCAAAGCGTTTGTAACCCGTGGCATCAGAGAGATTCAGTACCATCTGGTTGGTGAGCGTCGGATGCACAATCATCCTGCCTGGCTCATACCCGGCATCAAGCACGTAGGCGTAGCCGCCGTCACTCACATGCACATTCAGCAGCTCCTGAATAACAGGCTGCAGAGCCTGTTTCACGTCAAAACCGACGGCTACGGCACCAACAACCTGACCATATTTATCGGCGATAGGTTCGTAATGGCTAATGAACTGCTTACCAAAAAGGGTCACTACGCCCGTGAACGACTTATTTTTAAGCAAATTTGGCAATGCGGGGTTGTCTTTGCTCAACACGGTGGTGGTGGCGACTTTACCGTTAGTCTGCTGCAACGAGCTGTTCATTCGAACAAACTGGTCTCCTTCGCGTAAAAATGTACTCGCGAAGACGCTCGTCAGCTCGGTGAAGTGAGCATTAACTTTGGAATCGCTCAACAGCGCTTTGAGTTCATCCGCCGTCATTTCATGAAGCGATTTATTGCTGACGTTTTGGTAGTTGTTAATATAAATATTACTGTAATGTTCCGCATCCTTCATTATGCGTTTATATTCAGTATTAATATTGTTATGGAAAATACGGGTATTGGCCTGAAGCATCTCCAGGGCATTCGCCTGCAGCGCATCGGACAAATAAGAGGAAAGTAAAAAAGAAGCACCCGTTAACAATGCTGCAATACATAACACCAGCAGCGTACCGAGTTTCATCGCTACGCCAAGGTGTATTTTATGCAGCAAGTAGAATAATTTTTCACCAACATGTTTTTTTGCAGTCATTGACTTTATATTCTTTTTTAGTTTGCTGAAATGATCCTCAGCGTTCAACGCTTATCCAGGACCAGGAAATGATAGAGCAATGCAACAACTCGTTATTTTAATGACAAGAGCGGAACCGCCCTCCCCACGTGGTAACCCTGTAGCCAATCCACATCCATTTTTTCCAAACACGCCTGGATCTCGGCATTTTCGACGTATTCCGCCACCACTTGCATATTTTTCATTTTTGCAACACGGCAGAAGGTTTCAACGATATAGTGACAAATATCGCTCTGAGTAACGTCCCGAATAAATGAACCATCAATCTTCAAAATATCCGCGGTTACGTTCATTAGCCGCGCATGACTGGCAAAACCGGTGCCAAAGTCATCTATCGCCACACGACAGCCTAGTGCTCTTAGCATCTGAATGGTTTCATTGGACTGCACGATATCCGTCAGAATATCCGCCTCAGTAATCTCAAATATGATGCGTTCAGGCGCAACCTGGTATTCCGCAAACAACGGGCCAACTTCCGTTATAAACCCGCTACGACATACCGTGATTGGCGCCAGATTGATAGAGAAGCAGCAATCTGGCTGATGCTGCATCACTTTCAAGGTATGCCGAATGACCCACAGATCCAGGTCAGGGGCCAGACCCGCTTCATACGCGACCGGCAGAAAGTTATCAGGAAAAATAAGATGACCTTCGTCGTCCACCATACGAATTAATATTTCGTGATAACGCACATCGCCATGAGTGCTGACGATGGGCTGAGCCATCAGCACAAAGGTGTCATGATCGAGGGCATTTTGCAGCCGGATGCGCATATCGGTTTTGCCCACGAGGCTGCTTTCCAGCGCGCGGCTGGACTGCGCCTCAAGGTTTTCCGGCCTGCCATTTAATAACGATAAGCCGCTAACGATGGAAAGCTTACCCGCAAGGTTATAAATATCTTTATTAACACTCGCGATTGCACAGTAGCCAAGGCCACTACGAAACCCCAGCCACTGGTTGTTGTGATACAGACGAAACGCATTAGCCACTTTATGCAGGTTGATAAGGCGTACCGGGCTCGCGTCCCGTAGACGGAGAAGGAGATCGTAGCCAGCATGGTAGTAGATGCTTTCATCATCATGGAGCTGGTTACGCAGGTGTTGAGCTAACCCTTTCTGGTAACGTGTGCGGAAATGAAAACCATACCGCCGACAAAAAAGCTCCAGTTCCGGCACCTGAATCAGGCATATGGTGGCATGAGTGATGCTTTTCAGTTCAGAGGTCAGGGCCCGCAGGTTGGGAATCCCCGTGGTAGGGTCCGTCAGCCCCAGCATCATCACCTGGTTAAAACGCAGCTTATTAAAACGAGCGAGAACGCCCATGATCAAAATGGTCAGGGAAAAGATAAAAATGGCGCTGGAGACGAGCGCCTGATGCAGCATAAAGCCACTATCCAGAAGAATGTAGTGCTCATTATGTTTGGCCAGAACAATCAGCATCACCGTCCATATAGGCCAGGTAAAGGAGTGACCAATACGCACCGCACTCCACAGCATGAGCGGGAAAAGAAGAACAAAGCTGTACAGCGTCGAGAAGATATTGAAATTGAACGGCGCGTTCATGCAAAACATTAACGCCAGCACCAGGCCCGCCCAGATCAGAAAATGCCAAAGGCTAAGGCTTTTTCTGAACGAGTCACAGAACAAGTGAATAAAGGCCAGAAAGCTCTTCGGACGACGCACCACGCGACATAGGGTGTAGAACATCGGAATACCGGTTAAGCAGCCGTTCATGATCCCCTGAACGCTGATTAGCATTTCGATACTCACAAATTTGAGTCCGCCGGGTTCCAGTGTGGAATCAACGTAACCGTAGCGAGCGGCAAGCTTATGCAGGGCGATAAACAACAGCACATTCACCCCGCAGAGCCAAAAAATACGGTAGGTGGTAATTTTGATACGCCAGAAGCTGGCGCAGCTACGCCGTCCAGTATAAAGCCGGCAACAGGAGTAGCTGATTATCGCCGCCACGACCTGGCACACCACGTCAAGCGACAGATTTATGGACTTGCTGAAGCAAATACTGACGATCAGTAGCAAGAGGCCAGGGATTGCCCGATAGCTGAACAGCACCAGTACAGAAGTAATCAGCGCGAGTTTCAGATCATATATCTGCAGGAACTGGCCATTGATGCTGCGGTAAGCGCTCAGTTGTTGGGCCAACGGATACAGCAGGCCAGGGAGAACCAATGGCAGTCCCCAGCCTTGAAATATCTGCAGTGCTTTATTTTGTGTTGTCGTTTCCAACAGGTTATCCGTTAAGCAAAATCAGCGTAGACGTGATGTCCGTCTCTGTATGTGATAGGTGGACAGAATATAATGACAGGCATTGCTTAAGAGTTATCTTATTCATGTCCATAGCGGAAAGAAATCACCAGTATTAGTTAAAAATGGACAAGTTATAAGGTATGAAAAAAATTCATTTAATATTTTTAGCGTACCAATGATTGCGCAGATAACATTCACCTGCAAAAACAAGCACCTTCATTGCTGATGATAAAAGCATTCATTTTCGTTTGATTCAGTTCACCAAACAGAATATTTACATCGTCTGATTAAATGCTTTTTTATGTACACTTTTGAGAATTGACTTGGCATCACTCACTACTTATATTCAAGAATCGTTTTTATTGTGAGCCATTTACTTTATCTACTCGCTGTCGGCTGTTGGTTTATTCTAATAACCAACACAATTAACCAACATCATTGCAACAATAATGATGGCAGCAATTAAATCCCGCAATAAATAATAACACTCTGGTTTACTCGTTCTTGGATCCTATCCGCCGTGAACAAACATCTACTGTCTTTTAGCAATATAAAGCACTGGCACCGTTCCATTACGGGAAAAATCACGCAGTTTTTACTGGCGGGGATTGTTATCGCCTTCGCCGCGGGAACCTGCACGAGCTGGAGCTTAATTGATAGTTTTTCCTATCAGCAGTGGGAACTCCGTGCGGAAGCTAATGCTCAAATTCTGACCTATATTGTACGCAATATTTACACCACCGTTTCGGTTGAAACCAGCGCCGATGGGCAGATTACCCAAATCACTTCTGACCACAAGCTGGGAGACACCGACTCAATCATTCAGACCGGCTACAACCCGGTGGATGTGTTATCCCTCGCGTCGGTGCAAACACAGCACCCCACGTGGCTGTTTCTTTATACCCCCAATAAGGGGTTTGAAGGCATCAGCAACAGTTCAGATGTCGATGAAAACACGATCAGCTTTAAGGGTAAACGCGCCGAGGATGTGCTGGCTAAGTATTACATTGGCTTTGCCAGCATTAACGGGCAAGAGTGCTTTATCAGTTCAGTTCCCATCATGACCCCTTCTGGCACCCTTCTCGGCAGCCTGGTCAGCAGCATCGGCTTTAAGAACGAGCTGTACGCCACCTACGATGCAATACTCAAGAAAAGCAGTATCTTGCTGGCGTTGATCCTGCTGGGCACCCTGGCGCTGGTGACCCTTTTTATGCGCAAATTATTCCACCCTGTGCCTCAGTTAATTCACTCTCTCACCCGTATAGCGCATGAAGAGATAGACCAGACAACGCCTTATCTGGAACAGGATGACGAAATAGGCCGGCTGGCAGGCGCTATCGAGAAACTGCGCATCGCCATGGTCGAACGCGACTACCTGCAGAAGATGCAGGATATGTCGCAAAAAATGGAGTACATGGCCCACCACGACTCCCTCTCAGGTTTGCCCAATCGCACCTCTTTTGGTCAGGTACTGGCGGAACATATCTCCGACGTTAACCTGCGTGATAAGCGTTTTAATCTGCTGCTCATCGACCTGGATAACTTTAAGCCGGTAAACGATACCTTCGGCCACCAGGCGGGGGACGAAGTGTTAATGAGCGTCGCCCAACGATTGAAACAGCTGTTGGGGCCTCATGACCTTGCCGCGCGGCAAGGTGGGGATGAGTTCGCCATTTTGCAGACGGTCAGCGGTGACAACTATGCCGAGGGCGAAAGGCTGGCTCAGAAGGTTATTCTGGCCCTCAGCGCTCCATTTACCTGGGGTTCACATACGTTCTCTATCAGTTGTAGCGTCGGCATTACCTGTGCCCCGCAGCAGGGAAACTGTGCTTCAACACTCATGATCAACGCCGACCTGGCGCTTTATGCCTCCAAGCACAACGGCCGTAACTGTTTTCATTTCTTCGAAGATGGGATGGTGATGAAACATACCAACAGTATGTTTATCAATCAGGACATCATTAACGGGATTGATAACAACGAGTTTGAGCTTCACTACCAGCCCATTATTAATTTGCAGGATGAGAGCATTTGCGGCTATGAGTCACTGATTCGCTGGAACCATCCGACTAAAGGGCTTATCTACCCGGACGACTTTATCAACATTGCCGAAGAGTCCGGTGTGATTGTCCCTCTTGGCGAGTGGATCATTCGCCAGTCCTGTAAAGCCGCCGCGCGTTGGCCGGAAAGAGTTAAAGTGGCCGTCAATATTTCGGCCTATCAGCTGCATAACCCAGGTCTGGTAGAGGTTATCAAAGAAGCACTGCAGGGCAGCCATCTCTCTGCCGAGCGGCTGGAAATAGAAGTAACAGAGTCGGAAAAGCTGAATCAGAGTATTGCCCTGCCGGTACTCAACGAGATCCACTCTCTGGGCGTATCGATTGCCATGGACGATCTCGGTACCGGTTACGCGGCGCTGGACTACCTGCTTATCTACCCGTTCACTCGCATAAAAATTGCTCGTACGCTCGTGATGAAGCTGGAGCAGGACAACGCCAGCCGCTATCTGATCGTCATGCTGATTCAGTTTGCACAGAAATACAACATGATGGTCACTGCCGAAGGGGTTGAAACCGCCGAGCAACGCGCGATTTTACGCGAAATAGCCTGCCAGAACGTTCAGGGTTATTTCTACAGTCGCCCGGTACGGGAAGCAGATGTCATGGAAACCTTTGCTGGCGAAATTGTCGAAGGGGATTTCAATGAATGTTAGCTGGCTTCTACGCGCAGTGTTGTGGTCAGCACTGCTATTAGCAGGACCAATAAGGTCAGGCTACGCCCACACCATCAGTACTGAAAATACGCTCGCCCGAATCAAAGCGACGAACACTATTCGCCTGGGATATGAGGAGGATGCATTCCCCTTTTCCTACATTGAAGCAGGCCATCCGGCAGGCTATGCCATTGATATTTGCAATGAAATCGTGAAGTCCCTTAAGACGGAACTGAATAGCAGCGATCTTCAGGTTAAGTGGGTACATTCCAGCACCGCCTCGCAATTTGTGCAGCTCAATGCCCGCGACATGGATATCATGTGCACCCCTGCGTTTTACTCTGCCGATCGTCATCTACTGGCAGAATTTTCACCGCCCTTCTTCTTTGCCAACATTCGATTTATGGCACGAAGAAGTGACAATAACTTCACGTTTGCATCTTTGAGTGGGCATAGCATCCTGGTAAAAAGCGGTACGGTGTACCTCAGGCAGCTCCATCAACTCAGCATCGCCAATGGGCTAAATATCAATGTTGAACTGGATAACAACAACAAGGTTGCCTTCGATGATATTCAGAATGGCAAATTTGCTGCGCAGGTAGCCAGTACGGTACAGCTTAAGGCGCTGATAGCCCAATCGTCACACCCAGAAGACTTTTTCATTTCAGAGGAGCGTCTCAGCTCACCGGTGCCTGCCGGGCTGCTGTTTCCCCTGCATGATATTGAATTAAAGAAATTTATGGACAGTGCGATGCGGGATTTGATCACCAGCAACACTTTTACCAGGATATACAAGAAGTGGTTTCTGGAGCCGATTTCCCCACAAAACCTCAACCTGAATCAGCCGATGTCTAAAGAGCTGAGAATACTTACCTCGTCAAAAAATAAAGTGATCTATGATTACGAAAAAGCGGACTAACGTCTGGTCCCCCTACTTTATACGTCAGTTGCGGGTAAGCACGCCGATGATTCTTGCTCTCACCGCCTGTAGCGCTTGGGCGCAAGAGCCCTCCACCACGCTGGCACATATGAAAGAGAGTCAGACTATCAACATAGGCTTTCGTGAGGGCGTGCCGTTCTCCTTTACGGATAGCACTGGCAAGGTCACTGGCTACACTATTGCGCTTTGCGAGAAAATCGCCCATCAGATAGGGAAGAAGCTGGGCATAAAAAATCTGAACATTCGCTTTGTGCCGGTAAGCTTATCCGATCGGGTCACGGCCCTGAAGAGTAGTAAGATTGACATGGACTGTGGCGTTAACGCCGACACGCCTGAGCGGATTGGCAGCGTACGCTTCACCCGGGATTATCACAATGCCGATATGCGGTTTATTACCCTGCGCAGCAGCGGCATTCACACGTTGGCGGATCTGAAAGGGAAAACGGTCAGTATTTTGGCAGGTTCGAAAGATCTGTTAGAGGCCAACCGGATCAACCGCGAACAGCATTTAAACCTGTCCTTTCGGACAACGGTGCTGGTGAAAGACGCATTTGAGATGATGGCTCAGCACCGTACGGCGGCCTTGTTCCTCGATGACGTCGTGGTTTTCCCTCTGATCAATAATAGCCCCCACCCTACCGATTTTAACGTTTCTCAGACCACCATTGGCCCCAAAATGCATTATGCCATCATGCTTAAAAATGACGATCCCCAGTTTTTAAGCCTGATAGATGGCCTGTTAGGGGAAATTATGTCCTCGCCGTTAAACACGCAGTTGAGTAAAAAATGGCTGGATGCCACCAGTATGATGCCGTCGAAAAAGTAACGGTATTGGCGGCGTAGGATTAGCCGTGCCTGAGTCCTTGCACAGCATGCCGGGGTATCGTGTTTTCCGATGCCCTGGCATCATGCCGGTACGGATTAAAAAATACCGTTATCGCTGCCGATCAACTGTTCCAGGCCACCCAGTTCCTGACGAGCATTCGAGCGATTCGTCAGTTTAACCTGAGCCATCTTCGGCAGGTCAGTTATGCTGATCACGCCTTTGCGAATAAGCAGGTAGATCAAGTCATCAAGAACACGCACCATGCCAAGGTCGCTTTGCTCAAGCAGGCTCAATCGACGCGCGTTTTCATTGTCGGCCTGTTCATCTTCACTGGCTTTTAGTACCGAAATACCGCCTTGTTCCGCGGAGCTTTCTTCGGTCATGCCGTCAAACGGCGCCACATCGACCCGGGTCAACCTTCCTTCTTTATCTCGTTGAATATAATACATTTTATACCTTAATAGAACGGAACCATAACGGGGTTATCCGCTGCGGCACATTTCAAGTAGTGCGAATAATGATCGGATGGGCAGATCGAGTGATCCAGCCACTATACCGACATGCGATGAACATCATGCCCCCACTGCCGGAGCCACAGGGCGCTGATGCCCGTTCAGATCGACATGAACTTCCCCCCGTTGACGGTCAGGGTAACCGTGTCGCTGCGTTTTGCCTCCCCGCTAACCTATCCCTGCACCACCGCCATTGCAGCACGGAATTCAATGATATTAATGATGTTATCCGGAGTGACGTTATCAATACTGATAGCGGGTTGCGGCAGGCGCCATAGCCCGTTGGCCACAGGAACATCCAGAGAAAATGTGTTTTTTTGGCTATTGGTAAACATCAGGGTGGTGTGAGTCTGATGACTGGAGCCGGTCAGAACCGTGTGATTGATGTCATTATTGTTAATAAAACCGTCATGACCAGCGCCCCGACTCCCGGTGGCAATCTCTTCAGCGCAGTAGATTCTGTCACCGACCACCACCAGACGCTGAGAGCCATCTGCCTTAATGACATTAACCTGCCCGATGACGGCGTTGATCGCACCGAGAAACTTACTCACCGTAACCTCACTTAATGAACATATATTATTTTTATAAATTTGTTATTTTACCCAGGGTGTTAGGTACAATTTTCTAACACAAATATCATTATTAATAATGGCGAAAAATGGACATTGATAATATTAACCACCCTACATGACTTTATAAAAAAGAGGGAGGAAAGCATTTTTAAAAACACCTTATCGCAAACCTTGACGGCGCCATGAATATAATAAAAAATAACCAGAAGTAAATTATAATGACATAAAACATTCAAGTTTCTTCGAGTGAAACCCTTTTGGAGGGGAATCGAAGGTGCTCGATCCGTCGTGGTAAGCCGCATCTCAGCATTTGTAATAAAAGAGTAATAGATATTACTCGGGGATGTCATTAACGTAATAAACTGGACATTCGATTCAATGAAGCGATTTTTTGTATCTTTAACTTTATTTTTAGCAACCGCCTCTGCAAATGCTGATGATTTGCAAAATACGATTAAAGCTGCGCTGGCCACTCATCCAGAAGTCAACGCCGCCGCGAACAGTCGCTACTCTGCAGACCAGGATCTTCGTGCCGCAAAGGGTGGCTATCTGCCGTCTCTGAACCTCAATGCCGATGCCGGCAAGAAAGGTCTGAATGATGCCACCACCGGTGGAGAACGCGAAAATCTTTCGCCCAATTCTGCAACGGTGAGCCTCGATCAAAACATCTTCAACGGGTTCGGGACACGTAGTGAAGTCGCGCGGCAGCGAGCAACTGTCGATTCCCGCGCATTCAGCCTGTTGAACGTAAGCGAAACTACAGCCTGGGGCGTCATACAGGCCTATCTGGACGTGCTGCAACGTCAGGAATATGTACAACTCGCTGAAGACGACCTCGCTAACCACGAACGTATTTATGACCAGATTCGTCTGCGTACCGACCAGGGCGTAGGGCGCGCCGGCGATTTGATGCAGGCTGAAGCGCGCCTGGCGCAGGCTCGCAACAACCTTGAAACGGAAAAGACCAACCTGGAAGATGCACAGACTGACTTCGTCAGCGAAACGGGCCAGGACCCGGTAAATCTTACTGTTCCAGCAAGTATTGCCGCGAAACTGCCCGCCACGCTGGCAGAGGCCAAAAGCCGGATGGAGGCGAATAATCCGCTGTTGAAGTCGGCAAATGCCGACATTGAAGCCGCCCGCCAGCAGTACGAAGCATCGAAATCGACTTTCTACCCGCGCGTGGATGTCGCGATTTCTCGCGGTATCAGTAACGACACCGACGCCTCTCGATCGCATGCTGAGGAGTGGGAAGCCATGGTAAAGCTGCACTATAACCTCTATCAGGGCGGCTCCGACAGTGCGGCCATGAAGTCCCGCGCATACCAGAAAAATCAGGCTATGGACGTACGCAATAACACGCTTCGGCAGATGAATCAGGAATTGCGCCTGGCATGGTCAGCGTTAAAAAGCGCACAGGCCCAGTTGCCCGCAGCGGCAGAATACGCCGATCGTACCGTTAAAGTCCGCCGCGCCTATCAGGACCAGTTCAGCCTGGGTGAACGTACTCTGCTTGACTTACTCGACAGTGAGAATGAAGTATTCTCTTCTAAAAGACGCCTGGTAGAATTACGTTATCTTGAAATTGCCAGTAGCTATCGGATTACTCTGCGTATGGGAGAATTACTGTCTGCGCTAAATATTGCAGCAATGCCAGCAACACAACCTGCTGATATTACAAACAGTGAGAAATTGCCTGAACTCAATTAACTCAGATAATTTATTCATGCGTCAGCATATTATTAGCCCAGTAATAATATGCTGAAAAGACTGTGCCCGTAATGGCTCATAAATGAGAGCTTACATCGAGAATATGAATAACCAACCAGAATCATCTCATGCAGAAGATAAGCATTATCACGATCCCCGTAGCCGTAACGATGATCCCCTTTTAGATAGCTTGCTTATTATATGTTCATTGCACGGAAAACCTGCCAGTCGTTCAACATTAACCAGTGGCTTACCGCTGGAAAATAACCGACTGAGCTTAACGATTTTCTCACGAGCAGCCATGCGTGCGGGCCTAAAATCCAGAATAGTAAACCGCCCGCTGGAAAAAATTCCGTCACTGGCATTACCGGCGATTTTGATGCGACGCGACGGTGGCACCGCTGTGCTACTGCGCTGGAATGAAGATGGTTCTGCATGTCTGATGCCCAGCGAAAGCGAAGGCGGCGAAATTAACATCTCCGGCGAAGAACTACAGGGAATCTATAGCGGACAGGTGATTTTTGCCCATCCTCGTCATGAGCATGATTTGCAAAGCGAATCCTTCCTGCCCCGCACCAAATCCTGGTTAATAGATACCCTGAAGCTCTCTCGCTTCCTGTACATGGATGCGGTACTTGCAAGCTTACTCATCAACCTGATCGCCCTTTGCACACCGCTGTTTACCATGAACGTTTATGACCGCGTGGTACCGAATCAGGCTACGGTGACCCTGTGGGTGTTGGCGATCGGTATTTCAATGGCCTTCGTGTTCGATCTGGTGCTTAAAATGCTGCGCGGCGTGTGTCTGGATATCGCCGGTAAGAAAAGCGACCTCATCATCTCATCGACCCTGTTTGAACGACTGACAGGAATGCAGATGACGTCGCGGCCAGCACGCGTAGGGAGCTTTGCGCAAAACATTCACGAATTTCAGTCACTGCGTGATTTTCTTTCTTCGCTCACACTAACCACCATGATCGATCTGCCGTTTACCCTGATTCTGCTGATCGTCATTGGCATTATCGGCGGCCCGCTGGCGTGGATCCCCGTTCTGACCGTCCCTATTGCGCTTGCTGCCAGTTGGGCGCTGCAAAAACCGGTTAACGACGCGGTTGCGAAAACCATGTCGCTGGCCAGCGAACGCCAGTCGCTGTTGATTGAGACCTTAAGCAGCCTGGATGCAATCAAAGTTAATAATGCGCAGAGCGAACGTCAGTACCAGTGGGAACAAACCCTCGGCAGCCTGAGTCGCCTCGAGTTACGCGTCAAAACGCTGTCTAGCCTTGCAGGCAACCTGACCGGTTGGTTCCAGCAGTTTGCCGGAGTGATCATGATAATCATTGGGGTGTATATGATTATCGGCGGCAAACTCAGCATGGGTGGGCTCATTGCCTGCTATATGCTTAACGGCCGTGCGCTAATGCCGCTTGGCCAGCTGACAGGCTTTATCGCACGCTACCAGCAGGCGAAGCTGACTATCAAGAGCACCGAATACATGATGTCGCTGCCACAGGAGCGCCGTGATGATGAAAACCCGCTGAAGCGCGAGCATTTTCAAGGGGCTATCGAATTCCGTAACGTTGACTTCAGCTACCCGGAACAAAAAAACGTTGCGCTGCATAACATCAATCTGACGATCAATGCCGGGGAGCGCGTCGGGATTATCGGTCGTAGCGGTTCAGGGAAAAGCTCACTCAGCAAGCTTATCGTTAACCTTTATCAACCAAGCGCGGGCAATATTTTGATCGACAACATCGATGCCCGGCAACTGGACGTCAGCGATTTGCGCCACAGTATTGGTTACGTGGCCCAGGACATTCAACTGGTCACCGGTACGCTGCGCGATAACCTGCTTTCAGGAGCCCACTACGTTGACGATGAAACCATGCTGCGTGCTGCAGAGATTGCGGGGGTGAACGAGTTCGCTCATATACATCCTGATGGCTACAACCTCCAGGTTGGCGAGCGTGGCTCGCAGCTTTCCGGCGGCCAGCGTCAGGCGGTGGCACTCGCCCGTGCGTTGCTGCTGAATCCGCCAGTGCTGCTGCTGGATGAACCCACCAGCTCGATGGATAACACCAGCGAAGAAAAACTCAAACAATCGCTGGAACCCTTTATGGTCGGTAAAACCGTTTTGCTGGTCACCCATCGCGCGTCCATGCTCTCGCTAGTCGACAGGCTTGTGATCGTTGAGAAGGGACGCATTATTGCTGATGGTCCTAAAGAAGTTGTTATGGATGCACTGAAGAAGGGACAAATCAATGCGGCTCGCTAAAACCCTGGCATACTTGCGCGTTTTTTTGCGCCACTATTTTCATCGCCGCAACGTTAATCATAACGACAGTCTGAATGAGGTTCATCTCGCCATTCTTGACGACGGGCCGCGAGTCATCCGCCTGACGCTGTGGACGCTGCTAACCATGATTTTGCTCTCATTACTTTGGGCTGGTTTTGCCAACATTGACGAGGTGACACGTGGTGAGGGTAAAGCTGTGCCCTCCTCCCGCCTGCAGAAAATACAGAACCTTGAGGGTGGGATTGTGTCCCAGGTTTATGTCCACGAGGGAGAGATCGTTAACGTTGGTACACCGCTGGTCCATATGGATGAAACCCGCTTTACATCGAATGCGGGTGAAACGGAAGCGGACAGACTGGGGCTGCAAGCAAAAATCGACCGCCTGACGGCGGAAGTGAATCAGAAAGCATTTGTTATCTCACCTGAAATCGCCCAAAAAGCCCCTGACGTTGGCAAAGGTGAAATGGGGTTGTTTAACAGTCGCAAAAGCCAGCTTGAAAGTGATATTACCGCGCTGCAAGAGCAGTTGGTTCAGAAACGACAAGAGCTGCTGGATTTCCAATCTAAGATGGCACAGTACAAGCAAAGTCTGTCGCTGCTCCAGCAGGAGATCAAGATGTCTGAACCGCTTATCGCCTCCGGTGCGATTTCGAAGGTAGAGATCCTACGCCTGCGCCGTTCAGAGGTAGATATCCGTGGGCAGCTTGACTCGATTACACTCTCGATCCCAAAAGCGGAATCCGAAATTAAAGAGACCGAAAGTAAGATAAACGGAAGCCGCAGCAAGTTTCAAAGTGACGCGCTGGCCGAGCTGAACGAGGCCATCACCAATCTGAGTAAGGCACAGGCATCCTCGAAAGCGCTGGAAGACCAGGTTGAGAGAACAATGGTGGTATCACCTGTTCGGGGCATAGTACAGCAGATCATGGTTAACACCGTCGGCGGCGTCATTCAACCAGGTAGCGATCTGGTCGAAATCGTTCCATTAGACGAGAAATTAGTCATAGAGGCCAAGATTAATCCCCGCGATATCGCATTCCTTCACCCTGGACAAGAAGCGATGATCAAGTTTACCGCCTATGACTATACTATCTACGGTGGCCTTAAAGGGAAAGTAATGCAGATTAGCCCGGACACGGTGACGGATAAAGAAGGTCACAGTTACTATGTCGTGCGTTTGCAAACGGATAAAAACTATCTGGGTAGCAAAGAGAAACCCATGGAGATTATTCCGGGCATGGTCGCAACAGTGGATATTCTGACCGGTAAGAAGACGATTCTGAGCTATTTACTCAAGCCAATAATTCGCGCCAAAGCAGAAGCAATGCGGGAACGATAAAGGGTTCTCACTAGCTGGATAAATTTATCAATTATCCGGCTAGTGAGTATTCAGACTTCAAATGCAGAAAGCTTACCGCGGTTAAGAATTATTTTCCCTTCATGAGAGAGTTCCTGCAATACTTTGTGGATAGCGCTGCGTGAAATATGGTTACGACTGAGGATAAAAGTGTATACAGATGTTTTATCCCTTACATCAGGCGCCATTTCCCAGATATACTTAACATGTTCAATCACCAGTTCACGAATTGTCCGATGAGATTGTAATTTTTCACGAGTGAAATAACGGTGCAAATGATTTGTTAAAATATAAAAAGCATGCATCCATAAATTTTTACTGGTTAACATGGTAACCACATTTTGCATCCCCATTATCCACATTTCGCAATCGGTATCACAGCGAAAATAGTGCGCAGTGGCTTCAGAATTCATTTGAGGAAGACCTTATAGTCAAAAATACACAAAATTTTGATTTTAAAGCGTTTTAACTAGTTTAATGCAATGTAATTTTTGTTAAATTACTGATAATATCAGCAAAACCGATGCCTGATAGGCGTTTTGTATACCCTGTTGTCAACCTGACCATGACGAACTGCATGGCTAATCAAGAGTCGCAATATGATGTCCGAACAAGAAGATGTAAGTTATCTTATTGAAAATAAAATCATATTCATACCTGCCAGACAGTGTCTGATGATGGTGGACAACCCGCAGCAACTGAAGCTCAAACCGACGGCATCTCAATGTCTATTATTACTCATTCAAAACCATGGTCAGATCGTCGCCCAGAATGAGCTATTGGAATTTGCCTGGGGAGGACAGCACCGCCAGGTGAGTTTCAACGCGTTCTATCAGAGTATTTTGTCTTTGCGCAAAAACTTTCTGCATCTGAAGATTGAGAAAGCGATCATCACCACTGTCCCTCGTAAAGGGTTAGTGATTCAAAATGATATTTCTATTGAAAAAATCGCTACTCCGGTGCAGGAGAATGAACCGTCCTCTCTGCCTCAACTGCCTGAGCCCGCTTTTGAGCAGGATGAACACTCCCCTGCCCCTATAAAAAAAGTGTGGATCACTCCAGCAGAAATTAGCCTTATTGCGCTAGCATTAGTTGTAGTCAGTGCGTTACTGTCCCCGCTCTGGTTTCAGGATGATTATTTTGCGCACTACGTTCAGGGAAAAATCACACCCGGTACTTGCCACTATTATTTCAATAATGATGCCAGCAGTTTTTCCCGTCACAACTATTTTGTGGATAAAAACCCACAAATCTGTACCGATGGAAAATATCTTTATATTACTGCCTACCCGGAGACGAAAAACATCTCGGTCATCATCTGTACGAAGCCATTGCCTGCTTCCGGAAGAAATTCCTGCCAGTCTGTTTATTATCCACGGTATAACAGCTAATGAAAAACATCCTAGCCGCTGCTCATATTCGTACGCAAACGTACATTATTCTTTTCCTCTGCGCGCTTCTTGTGATCGGTACGTTCTGGTACGTGCATCCCTTTGACGAGAGTGATCCAGACAACTTTGTTTGCCGGGCATCCATACAAATTGTCAGGGAAGATGTGGTGTTTCGCGGCATTCTTGATCTCAAAACAGGCAACGGGAAGGGTGTGGCAAATATTAACGGCATCATCACTGATGAAAAACATGTCGAAAATACTGTGCAAAGAACAATCCTGTTTAAACACTCTGACTTTGGCCCCAGCCGAATCTGGGTTTCACACCAAATACTGATCTCAAACCGGGAAACGGCCCCAGCCGAACTCGTACAGAAGGTATTGCCTGATTTTTACCTTAAACCAACCAGCATTTCGAATGTGGATATGTATAGCCTGAGCAAGGGGACGCGACTCATCACAAAAGAGGATATTCCTTATCTTTATTGCAATGATTATGTCCTTCCGGGGGATGAGTAGGAGATGGGTTACCTTTTCCTCTGACTCCGAGTACGTGAAGCTCATGCCAAAGCTGTTGAGCTCGATAAGCAAGGCATCGGCCCACTAACGCTTCTCGCAGTGAAAACACAACGATGCCTTATTGCAAGTATTGAAATGCAGTTCGCAACACGATACCCGGAACGACGATGATCACAAACGACACAACGTAAAGAAATTTGCTTTTGAGAGGTGAATAATAGGAAACTAAACCTCCGTTCCGTATGCAACTTCAGTGCTCTCGCCCAATACCTGGTCAATCTCTGGGGCAACAACACCAGTTCTACTGCATCGAAACGAAAAATTGAAAAGTGAGTAGCTGCACATAAATTTTGATTAAAGGTAATCAAAATGTTGTCGATGGTTATTCTATCGTATGTGTTTTTTAATATTTCACAGGTAAAACTATGTCCTGGCTTAATTCCGTTTTATTGGCGCTCACCTCTGTGCAACCTTATATGGTGCCAGCAACCGTTATGGGCCTCGTCAGTTTTGCTTTCCTCTGTTTTATTTTCTTTTATTTTTATAAGTCGGTAACCATTGTTCGCCGGCTGAAAAAATATACACAATCAATTAATAGCATTGAGAATAATGATCCTGAGAATCAGCTCGACTATCTGAAAAATTTGTTTGTTCAACCGGAGCTTAAGCATGCCTGGAGCGAATTTGCCGAGTCTCTGCATCCTCAGCATGAGCTGATCGGTGGCGAAGAGAAAATTGTCAAAGTTCGTGCTACCGCCCCCAGCGCCAGCTACTTCTCTGAACAACAGCTCGTGGATATTCCCCTTAACACCGAATTCTTTAAACACCTGCCCGGCATACTGACCGGCGTCGGGATTATTGGGACATTCTATGGACTGATGATCGGTCTGAACCACTTTGATCCCAGTACACCTGAGCAGGTCACCAGCAGCGTTAACAACCTGCTGCACGATGTGTTGTACGCTTTCCTCGGCTCGGCATTCGCTATTTTCTTCTCTATTCTCATCACCTGGATGGAAAAATTGTCCATTGCCAGGTGCTACAAACATCTCGAAAAATTCACCGCGGCCCTCGATGCACTGTATGACAGCGGCGTGGGTGAGGAATACCTTGCCTCGCTGGTTAAATCCAGCAATGAAAGTGCCACTCAGGCACGCCACCTGAAAGAAAGTCTGGTCACCGATTTACGCGATATGCTGCTGCATCTTGCTGAAAGCCAGAAAGTGGAAAATGAACGTCTGGCGAATACGTTGAGCACCACCTATCGCGAAACAGGCTCGCAGTTTGCCGATCAGGTGAGCGGTGCAATTGAAAACAGCCTGAAGTCACCGCTGGATAAAATTGCCGGTGCGGTGCAAACCGCCAGCGGCGATCAAAGCGGCATGGTGCAGAACATGCTGCAAGATGTACTGACGGCATTTATGGCAAAGCTCGATACCACCTTTGGCCAGCAGTTTACCAATCTCAACGAGATGATGGGTCAAACCGTTGGTGCCATTCAGACGATGCAAAGCGGATTCTCTACTCTGCTGCAGGATATGCGTCAGGTCAGCGATGACTCTCGTCAGGGTAGCGCGCAGCTGATTGAACAGTTGCTCTCTGAAATGAAGTCCGGCCAGCAGGCCATGCAGGCGGGCATGAATGACATGCTTATCAGCTTACAGGCCTCTGTCGCCAAAATTGGTGCTGAGGGTGAAGGCGCTGGCGAGCGTATGGCACACCAGCTCGAGAAAATGTTCGCCGACAGCGAAGCCCGGGAAAAAGCCCAGGCAGAACATATGTCCGCCTTTATTGAAGCCATTCAGAATTCAGTGCAGCAGGGCCAAAGCGCGACGATGGAAAAAATGGCCGTATCTGTTGAAGCACTCGGGGAGCAGCTGGGCAGTCTGTTTGGCCAGATTGATAAGGGCCAGCAGCAGATTTCAGCCAATCAGCAGGCTAATCAGCAATCTCTGCATGAACAGACACAGCGGGTAATGAGTGAGGTTGACGATCAGATCAAGCAGCTGATTGAAACCGTTGCCAGCCAGCATCAGGGCACGACAGAGACCCTTAACAAACTCGCAGAACAAACCAACCGACAGATTCAGGATATGCAAAACGGCGCAGAGAAAATGCGTACGGCTGCGGAGCGTTTTGAACATGCGGGCGAGCGGGTATCGGAAGCCAACCACCTCACCGCTGATGTCCTGAATAAAGCACAATCAGCGGGTTCATCGCTTTCACTGGCCACCAGCGAACTCTCTTCGGTGGTCGCGGATTACCGTAATAATCGAGAAGCTGTCAGCAAAGCTATTGCTATGCTGGAACTGCTTGCGGCCAATACCCAATCGGAACAGACCACCCGCAGTCAATTCATTACCGATCTTAAGCAGCACGGTGAACGCTTGCAGAGCTATAACCGCGAAGCACAGACATTTATTGAAAACGTCAGCGATGTGCTTGGAAAAGGGTTTGAAGACTTCTCTGAAGGCGTTACGCGTAGCCTCGATAAAACGCTCGGTAAACTGGACGTTGAAATGGCGAAAGCCTCTACTCTGCTTGCGGGCTCCGTCGAGCAAATTGGAGAAAGCGTCAGCGAGCTTGATGATGTCCTGTCACGCGTACGTGCTTAAGGGGTGACGGCAGATGTTTGGAAATGCATTTGGCGTTAAAAAGCGCCGCGGCGATGAAGCAGAGAAACCCTTTTGGATCTCTTACGCTGACCTGATGACCGCTATGATGGTGTTGTTCCTGGTGGTCATGGTGGCATCATTAAGCTCTGTTACTCAGCGCATCCAACGTGCGGAACAAGGTGAAAAGGTACGGGGACAAGATATCTCCAGACTCTGCGAACGCCTGGAACTGCACGCCCGCAACGTGAACAAAACCATCGTGGTGGATTGCCACGATAATCGCATCAGCTTCGGTGAGGCGGGACGTTTTGATCACAACCGATTTTTCCTGAATGCCGAAGGGCAAAAAGCATTGCAGGATGTTGTGCCGTTGGTACTTGAGGCAGCCGACAGCGACGAAGGCAAGAAATGGTTTAAGCAAATCGTCATTGAAGGCTTTACCGACACGGACGGTTCTTACCTTTATAACCTGCATCTTTCCCTGCAGCGCTCTGAATGGGTAATGTGCAGCCTGCTTGATAGCCGCAGCCCTCTGCAAAATAGCATTTCTGCCGCACAGCAGATTCAAATTCGTAAGCTTTTCCTGGCGGGTGGCGTCTCTTTCAATAATGCAAAAGAAAGCAAAGAAGCCAGCCGTCGCGTCGAGCTGCGCATGCAATTCTTCGGGCTGAAGGATAAACGCGATGGTACCGATGAGGTGGACTTCCCTCCGGTCGTCAATAAAGAAGTTTGTCAGCTGGTCATGCCGCAATGATCCCCGCGCTGAACGCTCTTTCACAACGCATCGCGGCTAAGCTTGCTTCCGGCCAGCAGAATGACCATTATCTGCAAAATGATTTTCCCGCGCTGGCCTCCGCGGCCCTCGACATGGAAAAACGTTTTGATAAGGCTGAAAAGATCCCCACTCCACCGCATGAAATGCGGCTAGCGGCCCTTCGTCGTTTTCGCCTTGCAGAGAAACTGAACGATCGAGAGTGGCGGATGGTGTTTTATGGCCTTGCCGATAATGATCCACAGTACCCTGGCCAGCCGATACTGCTGGAAGACGCGCAGTTTTTCCCCGAAGTAGACCGCGCCATTAAAAGTCGGATTGAAACTAAAACGCTAAAGCGCCGGGACTGGGCTGCGCTGTGTTCAAGCTACTTTGCTTACCGGCATGAATCTCCGGAAACAAACCCGAATTGGTGTGCGCTACGTGGGCATATCGGCCAGGGCTATTCCGTGGTCAAAGCGGCTATCCGCAGAGAAAAGTCGTGGATGAAAACCATAGAGTCCTATCACGACATTTTTACCCCTCAGGCGGGGGGCGTCATTTCAAGACAGCTATTATCAGGTGAGAGCCATTCTCTATCAGCATTGGAGAAGATAGCGCAGATCCCCGATAGCAGCTGGTTATGGAAACGTATTTTCACGGTGCTTTTGGCGCAGCTTGATACTCTGGACGATCCGCAGTATCTGGACAAAATCAGTTGGCTATTAGGTCTGGCGGCACAGTGGGTGCGTTTTCGTGATGACATCATCACGGCGACGCTCACCCGCTATTACCATTCGACCTACCGCGATCAGGCACATTCTACCCTGAAACAGGCCGCGCTCGAGTACTGGGATAACCCTCAGCTAAAGAGTCAGCAAAATAAGTGGCATCAGTATGTTGCTGAACCCGTTGCCGCTATGGTGCGGGGCTGGTTAGCAAAACAAGACTTAATGCATTTCTTCGCTCTGCTGCGTGGAAACGGCGATGTGGATCAGGCTCGACTGCACTATTGGCTGCGTTTCGCAAACCAGATGGGATTCACCCGTATCGTGATGGGGCCAGATGCCAGGCAACACCAAAGCAACGACTTTATTAAATTCCGCGAGGAGAATAAAGGGCGATTGAGCTATTTACAAGGTGGGCGTAGTCTCGATAACGCCATGATTATGCAGATTAATGATTACCTGTTCGTCGAGTTTTCCGGAACAGGTAATGCGATGTATGCCTATAGGATTGGTCATGCACCATTTAACCCAGAATCACGAACCCTTGACATCAACATACATCTAAAAGACCAGGGGCGCTGTGCGCTACGCATGCCTCATACGCCAAGGGCTGAGGGCTATAACAAGGTTCGCATCACCGGTTGGATGCTTAAATACGACGAAGAGCTGCGCAAACTGGGGATCCGCTGGATGGCTGAAGAACCCGTCAAATTTGTGGATAAAAAAGCGCCTCCCCTCACCACGGTATCTGATGTAAAAATTATCAACCCGCTGCGTGATACGGCGATACAGCGCCTGGTTGAAAACGCCTCATGTATCGTCAGCGATAATCGACAAAAAGGTGGGGTTCTGTCCGTACAGCTCAAAACGGCGGATGAAACGACGGAAAGAGAACTACTTCGACTCGGCTTCACCCCCGTGACTAAAGAACCTCATCGTTACTGGATCAAATAATGCTGAAACGTCTGTTAAGTAAACTGACGGGAAACCGTCAGCAGATAGAACGCCACCTGAAGAATCAGTACCAGATTGAGGAAACTGGGATCAGTTTTCCGCAATCGTTGGTTGATGACCCGGCGCTTTGGGCTCTGGCATCCTGGCTGGAGCAGTTGGCCGAAGAAGACTATCTGATATCACTAACAGACCGCTGGCTATTAAGCTGGAATGCCTTGTATCACCTGCTGGAAGACGAGGAGCATGCCAGCAGCCTGCCTCTGATTGGCGTCCCGGACGTCTTGCCATTACGTGCAGGGCTTCGTTCCCAGGGCGCGTTAAGCGATAGTGATTTTCGCGTCTGGATTGCCGAGTGGGTCACGCTTCCAGCGCGTAACGCCATCCGTTTTAGTCGCACCGGCGCCATTTTTATCTATGAAAATCAGCAATATCTTCTATCCAGGGAAAACTGGAACCTCTTGCAGGCAACGGAACAGCTCAGCGCGCAGCAAATCCAGGATCCAGGCGAAACCACTAATCAGTTAGGATGGGCCGCTATCCGTAAGTGTGCAAAACTGGCCGCCGCAAAATTTGATGATTATCTGGAAAAAACGCATGTCATCAAACCAACTTCATTATCTTTGCGCCTGCGTAAGGCAACGGTGGCCGATACTGCCGTTATCGAAATTGAGCCCCACTTCGAGGACCAACCCGCCAACTGGCTCGGTAGTTTTGATAAGAATGCGCAGGTTCATGATAGCTACCGCATCCCCGGCGAGAATGGCGAACTCAGCCATGTCATCATTCCCCCTGAAGTGAAAGAGGTGCTGAGCTCGATACGCTCAATTCCAGGCCGTCGAGTGGCGGGTAGCGAAGCGCTTTCCTTTGTTCGCAACCCCTATACCTTCCTGGGTGAAGATGCCGCGAGCGTGATTGCCCCTGAAGAGCACGAGCAGGCACTGTTTGATGCCCATATATTCTTCCATCACTTCAGGCTTCAACCTCGCCTCAATGATGAGAACAAAATAGAGGATGTTACGCTGGTTCTGGAGCCCATCTCGCCCGTGCCGCAACCAGAAGTGTCATTCATTTTCTCCGCCCCATGGGAGCTGGAAAAATTTATTCAGGCTCTGGGGATAAGCGTTGCCGCACGCATGCCCGCAGGCTCCTGGCAGGGTTACGAACTGGAACTGAGTCAATTCACCGAACAACAGTGGCATGACTGTCAGTCACTGCTGACCCGCTGGCAGCAGGAAGTGGAAGGTAAAGAATTTAGCGATGTTCTGGATATCGGGAAATATGGCGATCGCGTTATCGGCATTGGGGAATTTGAAAAAATATCGTCGCCCTGGCTGACCAAGACGCAGAGTGAAAACTGGCTTCCTGAGGATTTCGACTTCTCCGCATTTTCGGTCGAGACGCTAAATGGCTGGCAACCTGAAAATCAGCGCCATTTTGATGAACTGCAGGAGAGAATTACCCACGCGGAAACCGCTGGCGAAACGCACATTACCGCGCCCTGGAATGACGCTGAATTATCGCTGGATACCGCTAAAACATTCAGTAAGAACTGGGAAAAACAGCAAAACGCAAAAGATGAATCAGCTGGCAATACGGTAGATAAAGCCGCCAGAGCTGTACTCAAAATTGAACAAAATATTGAAGAAGCAGCCTATATCAAGCAACGCCGTGATTCGCTCCTCAGTGCGCGTCATGCAGAACCTGAAATTCCGCTCAGCCTGAAAGCGCACATTCAACTCAAAGAGCATCAACGCGAAGGTGTGGCCTGGCTCCAACAGCTGTTCCTTCGTTCACCTCAGGAAACAGCCGGCTGCCTGCTGGCAGATGATATGGGTCTGGGTAAAACGCTGCAAATTCTGAGTTTTCTGGTCTGGTTTATTGAAAAATTTCCGGATGAACCACCAAGCCTCATCGTTGCCCCCGTCTCTCTTTTAGACAACTGGGAACGTGAACTGGATAATTTCTTCTACACCGCGGGTATTTCAGTACTGAAATTGTATGGCGAGACGATTAAAGCCGTAAAATACCCAAAACAGGCCATTCCAACGCATCTGCAATCTCAGGGGATTAAAAACCTGCTCAAACCCGGCTGGCCGGGCAATGCAAAAATCATTCTGACGACCTACGAAACGCTCCGCGATCAGGAGTTTTCATTGGCGCGCCAGCCGTGGTCAATCATGGTGTGCGACGAGGCGCAAAAAATTAAGAATCCAGCAGCCTTAATCACTCATGCCGCCAATGCCGTACAGGCCAGATTCAAAGTGGCCTGCACTGGCACGCCCGTCGAAAATACGCTGGTAGACCTCTGGAGCCTGTTCGATTTCGCCCAGCCAGGTTTATTAGGCGCACTTAATGAGTTTGGCAAACACTATGTTCGCCCCATAGAGAGCGAAACCGGTCGAGATATCGAAAAATTAGAGAATTTACGCGCGTTGATCGAACCGCAAACGTTGCGTCGAACCAAAGAAGAGGTCGCGCGCGATCTGCCAAATAAAATTGAGGTAGCCAGCTGCAAACAGCTGCCGCTTTCCGGTCCTCAAAAGCAGCTATACCTTTCATCGATTGCTAACTGGCAACAGCAACAAGCGCTTAGCGAAGGAATGCAGCAGGCCGGTGCGGGGATGTTGGGTTTATTACATCGACTCAAACTTATCTGTGCTCACCCTGCCGTGGTAAATCCAGAACCTCGTTACCGGGAAGGCTCGCCAAAGCTTAACTGGATGTTGAAAACCCTGGACGAAATTAAACATACCAGCAAAGACAAGGTGATTATCTTTACCGAGCTGCGCGATCTGCAGCGCGAAATCCAGCATGCGATTCAGCAGCGTTTCGGTTTTCGTCCAACGATTATCAATGGTGATACCAGTACCAAAAGCCAAAGCCAGAACAGCCGCCAGCGATTAATTGATGATTTCCAGGCTCAACCCGGTTTCGGGGTGATCATTCTCTCCACCGTTGCCGTTGGCTTTGGGGTTAACGTCCAAAAAGCCAACCATGTGATCCATTTCACCCGCTGCTGGAACCCGGCAAAAGAGGATCAGGCCACAGATCGCGCTTACCGTATCGGCCAGACGAAGGATGTTTATGTTTATTATCCGACGGTAAGAGATGCTGATATTACGACGTTTGAGGAAACGCTGGACGAGTTACTGAACCGCAGGCGAGCCCTGGCAAGGGATATGCTTTGTGCTTCCCCTGACTTAAGCGGCGCAGATTTCGATGCGGTATTCAAAGGAGCCTGACGATAAGCACGAAACGTCCAATCTGTTGCCTTAACTGTAAAATATAGGCAACGAACCGCAATACACGGGCTGTGAGTTGAGTTCGATGGACTGGCCACGTTTAGTTTGATTTATAACTAAGCGTGGCCTGCGGGCTGCCGTTTGTGTATCAGGACGCTTGCTGCTCGCTCAAACAGTTAAACTGCTCGAGCTGCTGCTGAAGTAAACTTAGCTTTTGCTGGCTTTTCCGAATGGTGTCGCTTTTTTCCGTCAGATCGCGGATGACATTTTCCATCTCTTGAATCTGGGGAGCAAAGAACGCGAAAGTCTTCTCATCTGAACTCAGGACGCTATAGATATCGCTGAACGGATCTTTGATCATCCGGGTCAACGCGTTTTTCGCATCTTCCAGCTCTCGCTCACGTTCATGCGCTTTATAGGCATCCCATAGGTCAGAGCCGATGGTAAATGCGGCCCCGGCCGGACCAGCCCACTTAGCGATGCCACCAGCCAGTTTGGTCGCTTCCCATGGTTTAAAGGTGTAGACATAGCCCGTTAATTGCCCAATGGTATCGCGTGCGGCAAAAATCGTGGTTTTAATCGTCTCCGGACTAATTTTGGAAATTCCTTTAAACGCGCCACCGAGGGATTTAAATGCCCCTTCACCAACTCCGCTTAAGAAACTCTCACTGGAATTAAGCTGGCGAGTGATATCGTCCGACAATCGCTGCGTGACGGCGGAGGATTGCACAAAAAAGCGATCCACAATATGCTTAATGCGCAGGTGTAATTTAAAGCCGACGCCCTCATCGTTATAGCCCAGTTCGTCGTCCATAAAGGGGCGAATGCCATCCAGTTCCAGCGGACGTAGCTGGCTCATCAGCTGCTTTTCCAGCAAACTAAGTTCTTCAAACATTTCGCCGGCCAGACGTTTGACCTCGTTACGGCTTTGCTGGATATCGCTTGTAAAACGCGAAGTATCTTCATCATTTTTCGCAACGAACGTGCTGAGTTTGTTGAGATGCAGTTGGGCGCTGGTAATACGCTGGGTGACGATATCTTTCACCACATCCATGCCGGTTTTCGCCAGCAGCACTTCGGGAACATTGGTTTTCAGAATATCGGCGGCGACTGTTTTGAGATCGTTGATGCGTGAGCGACTTTCGTAATGTTCAGGTTTACTGAACCAGAAGGGAAGGCCACGACCGTTTGGGTTTGAAGCAATGCAAACAATATTAAGCTGTTCAAGCTCTAGCGCATTCAGGTTTGCCGCGCGCTGTAGCTTGCCCTTCAGGTTCTCTTTTTTGATGGCCGCCTGTTCTGCAAACAGCGCCTGATCGGTTAAATCAGTTACTTCATCCATTTTGTTGATGATGAAGATGGTCGATGACAGCTTATTCAGATCGCGTAGCACCCATTTTGCGATGGCGCTGTGGCTCTCTTTAAGCGGATTAGTGGCATCGACAACGTAAAAAAGCAGATGCGCTTCGGAAATAAAACGTTTGGTAAGATCTTCATACATCACCTGTTTGCCGTCGATTTCTCGTTCTTTATCGCCAAACAGCCCCGGGGTATCTACGATCTCACATTCTCCGGGTAATCCTTCCGGCTTATAGATGCTCAGGCGGTCAGAAGATTCATCCATCGAGATATTCATATCTTCCATGATTTTGCCAAGCCAGGCGGCGATAACGCTGGTTTTACCGTCCGAAAAAGCCCCCAACAGGGCAATGCGCAACACATCGGACTCAACGGCTGTGATGGCCGACGCAATTTTTTGCAGATCGTCACTGATATCGATCTCCATTTCTCCCAGCGCTTCCAGCATGCCGCGCAGCTGTAGCAGCGAGTTAATGGCAGCCTGCTTCTCAATACTGAACTGTTTGAATTGTTCCATAAGGCATGTTCTCGAGTTGATTTTTTAAATGAGTGATTTGCGTGATTTGCTGTTCGAAAATGGCGATCGGCTGCCGTAATGCCGTATGCATGGCGTTCACTTTTTGCAGCAGGCTGCTTTTCAGTTCATTCTCGATAGCCGCAACCAGGTTACGGACCTCATCATCAATACCGTCCAGCGCTTTATCTCTGGCGCTTTCTAGCTTGTCGCGTACTTTCGCCTGCGCTTTGCGAACTTTCGACGCTTTGCTGGTAAAGAAACCGACAACGGTCATGACGACGCCGACTAAAGCGCCTGCTACAGCACCAATGGCCGTACCGATCACTGGGAAGGCGCTACCGATGGTGGCGCCGCTTAAGGCGTAGCTGCCGATTTTAAAGGCCATTGAGCCGAAATCCCTTAACCCAAGGTCATAACCCAGTGCAATCTCGCGACCAAATTCGAATTCACTGCCGTGGGCGAAATCGACATGCTGTTGGAACTCAATGTGCTTAATATCTTGTAACAGACGAGCCACCGCTTGAATCATCTGCTCCTGTAAGGCCTGAACGCCCTCCTCTGTGTCCTGGAGCATTAACTTTTCCACCTCGACGCGACGCGATTTAAACTGCTGGCTAATACGCCGGGCAATCGCCTCTTTATCACCAAAATCGTCTTCAACAATGTCGTCGCTTTTTTCCATCAGATCATTGAAAAAGTCGTTCCAGCGGTTACGGCGATTGTTGATGATTCGGCGCTCAAAGGCTGCAATGGCGTTAGCAAAGGCGGCGCGGCATTTGTCAAATTCCGGCTCTGTTTTCTTTAGAAATGCGCGATGATTGGTGAGTTGCGTGTTTAGTACCTGTAGATACTGGCCCAGTGACTCTCGTACTTTGCCTTTGTTGCTTTCAACAATATCTTCGCGAAAAGTGGCGACTTTACTGCGAATGACACGGGCAATGGCATCAATCTGGCTAAATTCCTGCATATCCCGACGAGAAGAAAAGTGCTGGAAATAGCGTTTCTGTTGCGCGGCGAGGTTGTACGCGCGCGAGGGGTGGATAGTGGTGCTTTGCGTCGCATCATCATAGGCTAGCCCGCAGAAGGCCAGCAGCCCCTGAACGCAGTTACCAGGAAGCAGCACATCGGAGCCCAGCACCGGTTGCAGTACACCGACGGTTTGCTTCAGCGCTTCCCCTGCGCCTCCTTGCTGCGTCAGATCGTGGCGATCTTCTTCGAATTCGTAGGCGTCAGCATATCCACGCACGTTAACCAGCGGATAAACCTGCGTACCGTATTCGAGGTATGATTTGATCTTTTCGGCGGTGGCGGTTTCAGGCTTTTTGTTGGTGCCGTTAACGTACACCACCATATGCGCTTCGGCGATAGCCTCCTTCACCTGGGTGATATAGCGTGACTCATTGCCTTCAATGCCGGGTACGTCCAGCAGATGGAAGGTCTTATCGTCAATATGTAAGGCATAGCGGGTGTTCCCTTTGGTAAAATCCGCCTCGCCGGTACCGATAATGAGACCATCAACCTGGAGCAGGGTGTTCTTTAATCTCTCATTCCTGATTACGGTCTGAACCAAGTGAGGCAGCGTTTTATTCAGGAGCTCCTGAATATTCAATGAGGGCTTTCGTTGCAAACGTACTGACGTGGTACTAGCCTGAAGATCCAGTGCGTCACTCATCCTATTGCCCCACAAACATATTGAATACCACGGCGGCGCTCGCGCCTGCTCCTGCGATAAAAGAGATGACGGCGGCAATGCACAGGGTTAATCGTGTTTTGGCGCTGGTGTGTTTTTGCAGAATTTGCAATCGCGACTGGCTTTCGTTTTGCTCAAGCTGGAGGCGGAGCTGGCTTTCCGTCTTTTCAACCACCAGGCGCTCCTTGCTCTCTTCCTCTTCCCGTTTTTGGCGCAGGGCGCTTTCATTGTCGAGAATTTGCATCAGACGCAGAGCGGAAAAACTGATATCAGTGATTTTATCCACCACATCGCTATAGATTCGCCCTAAGTCGCTGCGCAGTCGTTCCGAGATTTCCTGTAGTTCCAGTTCGGCTTTTTCCAGGTCGTTGTGGTTTTTTTGCAGTAGCTGGCGGCGGGATTCTTCATCAAACAAGATGCGCAGCGATTCGATTATCGTACTCTTACCGGCGTTGGTTTCGCCAAAGAACGCCAGGGTAAATTTGTCCCATTCGGCGTGCTTTTGCAGCCACATGAGCTTCTGGTCAAAGCCATCCTGCAGGGATTGCAACTGAGTGACCATCGATTGCAGCTGCTGCTTTCCCTCTTCATTTTCAACATGAAGTGCAGCGATATCAGTCAGCGTCTGCTGAATATTGCGTGAAACGTCGGCATAGAGGCGGTTAAAGTCTTCTGCGGTATTCATTTTTCTCTCTTTAAAGTGTTTTTATCGTCGATATTGATGATTAGCGTCGGTTGATGGTTCTCAAATATAGATTGCGATCGACAGCAGAAAACAGACAGTGAACGATTTTGGTATTGGTATTTTTAATAACGTCCGGGATTAGTTTGTTGGGGATCTGATTCACGATGATCAGCCCCTCGCCATATTTACGCACTTCAGCCAACAGGTTGCAGAACATCTCCACGCCGAGTTTTTTACTGCCACCTTCATCCGGCTCCTGCTTTGCCAGCAGCCGAGTTTCTTCTTCATAACGAATACTCTGGCCGTCGCTAGGCAGCATATACAACAGAGTTACGCACAAATCGCTCATATTGGCGATCACATTGCTCATCACCAGCTGATGAACCGCAGCCTTTTCATCAGTCATTTCTTCGATGCGGTAAAAACGGTATTCGGTGAGGAGTTCATCCTCCAGAATAGACTCGGGATTGAGCTGAAAATGGATACAGCTCCAGCTGGCTACGTTTAATTCACTCAGGCAAAAACGCGTCTGTAGCTCCGTAATTGTGGTGTGCTTGTCAGTCATACGTAACGGGTCCATCCTAAATGAGGTAACAGTGACTGTGTGTTTAACTCTTTGTCATTGCAAGCATTCACTACTTTGGCGTTAATCTGAAAAAAATCTAGTTACCGATTCCAGGGACTGAGATCCAGTCGCATTATTAATGTCGGCCCGCGATAGAAAAACTCCAGTAAAATCGCACAAAATGGGAAGCTCATCCGCAAACCATGCGGTATCAATGTTCAGCGTTTCAACGTATGCCATATATGATTGTTGTCTGGAGGTGCCACGGCTCAAAAGGGAAAACCAGCAGATACGTACTTTCGGGGATAAGGTCATTACCGAGTACGGGGCGCGCCAAGGCTAGGTGATTGTAGTACCGACTAAGTACAACGAGGCGCATCCCGATCACCACCATAATTAATCCTGCTATTGCACGCTCACCTTTGCCTATATTCCTGAAAATCTCACATATATATTACCTCTGTGAATAATTAGGAAAATCTGATCTTAGCCATAACGTTACAAAGGGAGCGAGCCACATATTCTTCCGTAATTAGATTATTTCCAGTTCATTACATCTGGTAGGTGTCAGGATATGTCGCATGGACCGTTACTCCATCCAGGCTCATAAATATTTTTTATTTTCAATAAATTAAATGGCATGACCTTTTAGGCTACCACTTTCTTTTGTACGACATATCCTGCGAATACCCCCTGCATAATAACCACATGAATTATCAATATATTTAGTCATGGAGAGTCACCTTGCTTAACATATCAGATTCCCGGCACGATCGGCTGGCAGTACGCCTGCTAGTCGTCTGATGAATGAAAAATATCTGATTATTCAGTCAGTTACCGATGAGTTTTGTGCTTCTGAGCGCACGTTACAGCGTGATTTCCACCAGAGACTCGGATATCTCGATATCATTCAGGATAATGGATGTTATCGACTGAGCAGCGATTTACATCCTGATCTATTGCCAGTTACGCTTTCTTTTATCCGCAATACGGGGATCGCGCGCAGCATTCCGGCAGATGATCGCGAATTGATGAATTTACTGATGGGTAGTTCAGATCTTTCACCCTGTTTTATCTGGCACTCCCCCCCTAAAACCTCACGTTGCGCTATCGCAGCCTCACGGCACACATCTTTAATGGTTCGACAGACTTCAGCACAATGATGATCTGGTGCTCAGTGAATCGGATCTTGCGCCTAGCGATCTCCTAAGGGGGCATAATCAGTATGTCGGAAGATCCCTAAAAGGGAGTGGTTCGTTTTACCGAGATACTTACAATAGGAGTTGACTGAATTTACTTACACCAGCACTTAAATAGATTTTTCAGCGCATGTAATTATTACGAGGAATGACTGTAACTACTTGAATTAGATGGTGCCGATAATAGGAGTCGAACCTACGACCTTCGCATTACGAAAACAAAAACAACCGTTTTCACAATGTCTCACCACATCTCATACTCATTATAATTAATACTTAATATCAATAAATTAATGAATTTATTGTCTCATTTGGTTCCATATAACCTCACTCTATATTATGCTATATAAGTACGCCAACAAGTACGCGAGATGAGTTCAAAATGGCAACTATGATCACCCAAGACAGACAGGTAGCAAACCTGACGCCAGACGAAGGGAAAGCACGTATTGTCGTCAGCGTTAAGTCAAAAGCCGGTTCAGGATTATCAGTAGAATCCCGATCAGGGAGTCGAACAAAGAGCTGGCTGTATCGCCCTTATCTCAATGGTAAACAAATCAAAATCACCTTGGGTGCTTATCCTGCGATGACGCTGGCTCAAGCGCGTGAAGCGCATGCAGAAGCAGTAGAGTTGGTTAAGCAAGGGATCGATCCACGCTACGTCCGAAAAACGACAAAACAACAAAACGAACAAATGCCGATTTTCTCCCAATTGTGGGAAAGCTGGCTGGCCTTCAGAGCGGAAAGTAAGCCCATTGGTGCACGTACCCTGTCAGATTACGAGGGAACATTTCGTCGTCATCTGGAAAAAGGTTTAGGTTCAGTAAGGGTCTGTGATTTATCACGAGCATTAATCTATGAACACTTCATTAGGGTAAGGAAAACCAGCGCTGAAGGTGTTCGTAAAGGGTTGATCTTGCTAAACATGACCCTTGATCACGCAACATTACAGGGGTTTATTGATCATAATCCAGCACGTTTACTCAAGCCTGCGATGTTTGGAGCCTCAATGGGTAAACCGCGTGAGAGGTGGTTGCCGCGGGACGAGTTGCGAATGTTATGGCAAGCATTAGACGAAGCAGGAAATGGTGGTGGTTCTATTGCCGCTGGAGGACAAGGTATCGCATCCAGCGTTATCCTTTCCCAAGCTGTTGCCAATGCATTACGCCTCATTATTTTCACAGGAGTTCGTCGTTCTGAAGCAGTAAATATGCGCTGGGAGCAAATTAATGGCGATCACTGGACAATACCTGAAACCAAAAACGGTAAAAGTCATATTGTGACCCTGCACCCACTAACTCTAGCCTTACTGAAAACACAGCGCATCATTTCAACAAGGGGTTGGGTATTCGAATCTGTCAGCAAACCAGGGTTTCCCATCACTGGCGATGCCATAACTCGTGCTCTCGAACGGTTGAGAACAAAATATATGGCAGAAACAGCCCCATTTTCTCCACACGACCTGCGCCGAACAGTTGCCACAGGTTGCGCAGAATATCTGGATGCGCCTGAGCGGTTGATCGAGTTACTTCTAAATCACATCCCTAAAGACCGCTTGATCAGAACCTATCAAGTTGGTCAGCAAGCAGAGAAATTGCGGAACCTGTTTCTAAGATGGGGAGATTTCATTGAGCATGAAATAATTCAGCCCTGTCATGATGTCCCTGATAATGTTGTCGAGGTTAGTTTTAGTAGGAAATAGTTCACGCTACAGCGAGTTATGATACCAAATACCTAGCTCATTGGTGTATATATATTGTTCAGCAAAGATTCTTCATTGATGATTATAAAAACCCCCCTTATATCTACATTTATTTAACTATCTATTCTCATAGGTAGTGTAATATGGATTCGCCTCTATATACCCAGACATCTTTGCTCTCTTATGATCGTGATAGCTTTCATAGTATATATTCCTGTGGCGATCAATATCCCAGCGCACTGTGTGAATGATGTTCGTATAATGAATGAACGCCACCGCCAGATTTAGCACAGCGCCCCACAGTCCGGTTTAGACATGACGCTGATGTAATTCACGAAGCTTTCTGCTATACCGTTGCTTTCCGGGTTCCTCACTACTGATGTGCATGGCTCAAGCCCAGCATACGGGAAAATGCCCGTATTTCATACGCTCCGCTAACTAAACCGTTATCCGCCAGCGATTCCTAGTATTCAGTTGCGCATGCGCAATCCATTTTTTCCCGACTGAACTTCACCACCTATTTTAGTACTTCGGATTTAATCGCTTTTTTACCTAATAGGCGTTGAAGACTGCAAATTGCCTAATGCCACTAGACCGTTTGGAGTCCGGAGCCACTTCCTCACCAGTAGTGACAGCAATCAGTGGAACTTCTTCATACTATTTTCTCCATTTAAAGCTCCAGCTAGCATTTATGCCATGCAGATGAGCAACATATGACACGCTCATACCCAACTCCATATTTTATTATAGCGTACGACTCCGGTACCGCTCAGGTCCTGATACTCATTCAACCGTTTTATTATTTAAACATAGTTCTATATACTACCTTTTATTTTAAGAGAGATGAAACCTCTGATGATCTATAAGGTCATTATAATATCCTTAAAATATATAATTTTATTATTTCTTCTAACGCAAAATATAGGTTATAATACTAGCTATTTTATTGATAGGATCTAAAAGAATGGACTATAAAAACTTAAAAGATGAGATTTTCACTTATTTCCACACAAAAGGAGCACCGATACTTGAAGATATTAAGAAAAAAAATATAACTGTCAACCTTAAAACAAAAGCTATGCAGAGTAGTATTGATGTACTAAAAACAGAAATAGGTTATGAATTAAGAAGAAAATATGCTTTAAGCATTGAAGATGTTGCAAAATTTTACATGCTAGTTCAATATTGCTATACAGTTTTCAGTTTAGAAATGAGGCAACAGCTTTGGCCCTATGAATATATGTCGTTTTCACGAAGAAATGGTGAGTTATGGGAGCGATTCTGCAAAGCTGCGTGGGATTATACAACCATGCCAAATCTCAAACGAATTGAAGCACCTCATTTCAGCCAAGTGCAAAATGCCTTTACATCAAGCATAAACAACATTATTTCTAACGCAGATGAAAAAGCAAATGTCATTAATATTACCAATACCATTTTTAACTTAGTTGGTGATATTAATATGATTGAAGATGAGATGTTTAAAATAGGTTCTAACAACTATATCATCGATTTTAAAAGTGGTTTTGGTTCTAACGAGAAAGGTAATACATTAAGATTGCTTGCCGTAGGACAAGCCTATAAACACTGGGATCCTAAAGTAACACTTTTATTCTTAGTTCGCCAAGAAGAAAACAATAATTATCTAGAGAAAATAAAAAGAAGTAATCTTTGGGAAGTTCATTGTGGTGACAGCACGTATAGAAAAATAGACGAATTAACAGGTTCTGGAATATCGGATATACGTGAGAATGCAATAGATTTTGAAAATGATCTATCACCTCAGTTTTGGCAATACTTAACTCAAAACAATCTAACTCACTATTTGAAATGGTAATATTAAAAAGCCCTTTAGTTGCTAAAGGGCTTTTACATTAACCGGCGATTAAACTATTCATAAATTCTTTTCTGATCGTGTCAGTTTCATCCCAGCCTTTGATGATTGCCTGTTCAAGAATCTTTTGAGCTCTGTTTAAATCATCGGATTTAAAATTTGGTATCTTCATCTTTTTAAGATAATTGGCAGAATTATTAGCACCAGGAGCAACCAAGTTTTTCTGCTTAGTTGCAAATTCACTATTTAAATAAATCAAAAGTAAGGCTGTATATATTTCTTTTTTTGGGAAAACCCCAACAACACCTTGATCAAATACCGCATTGTCAAATAACGATGCTGAAATCCTCCCTGAGGTAACCATTGGTACAGCTAAACCTTTTTTGAAGTAAAAAGTTCTATTTTGAAGACGTGCCTTTTTATCTGTAGCATAAAATTTTATAGACTCAGGTGTCCATAAAAGCCCATGACTTGTTTTTTCTAATGGTTTCCTGTGTCCTCCGCGGATAAATTTCACATACCGTTGCGTACCAATTAATCCGTTTTTCTTCTCATTTTCATCTAATTCAACCTTAATAGATTCCAGACTTATAGGGTGACCGTTAATTCGGCTTGGTGGATTATTTTCATCGAACCCACAGAATCTCTCATTATCACCTGTATATATTCCTGTTTTACAATCAGCAATATCGCCTAAAGTTATATCACTTGAAAAATCATCTTGATGATAATCCTGGCCAAAAATCCATGCTTCTTTAACTGATTCTCGAAATTTTTTACCTTCGATGCACACTCCAGAATCTAAACTTTGCAGTAATGTTCTATCAATGGAATTTTCATCAATAACTTTAACAATGTCTTCATCACCCAACTTCCGTTTAAAACCAGAAATGATGCAAAGATTACCATATCCAAAATTTACAGATTCGAATCGTTTACTTTTGAACTTTAGAATATATTCTGGAGCTGCAAAATCAACAATAAAACGCCGTAAAAAAGTAAGATTGCGACTTGATAAAAAGGTATCTGGAATTATAAATACATAATGTCCATTAGGTTTCAATTTCAACAATGAAAAATAAAAAAACAGACCATAAGATTCCCTAGCATAAACTTCAGGAAAAGCGTTCTTGATTACCTTCCTATACTCCTGAGTAAATTTCAAACCGTATGGAGGATTACAAATGACCCCGTCATAATCTGTAGCAATGATATCTTTGTTATACTTATCTGGATTAACATGATAATCGATAAAATCCAAATGAATAAAATTGCAAAAATCTATTTGAGGTGGTGACGAAAAGTGTTTTTCATCAACATCAATTGCATCTATTTTTCGTGGAACACCAATGAGTCCTTTTAGAAAGGCCCCCTCTCCAAAACAAGGCTCTAGAATTTTTTCCCCAGAGATATCCCCAAACAGTTGTAACATAGTTTGTTTAATATCTTCAGCGTTAGTAAAATATCCTTGCAGAGAAGTATTTGAATACATATCTAACATAAAACACCACACATCAAAGTTAATTGATTAAGTAAGCAATTATCACACATTTTTTTTCAGACCACAATAGCACAAAACACCATTAGATATCCTTAAAAGTTCACAAACAACCCTTTATAGTTAATAAGATTTAGGTACAGGCATGACGATCACCTAAATCAAAAACAGTAACAACAAAGGAATTCAATTTTTGAATCTCATCAATAATATTATCACTTTCTCATTAAACAAAATCATACCCCTTTGATATTGAAAGGGTATAATTACAAAAACATTATTTCAATTAAGAATAAACTCTCATTTTTCATGTTTAAATGACAAAGTAATAAAGTGTTAATTTTTATCTATTGCTTCCGCTCAATCAAAAGATATGGATGGGACCATTCAGTAACCTCCTCATATGAAACAAACCCATCGTGCTCCAGTGCGCAAACGCCCTTATGGCTGGCAACATAATCGTATACAGACTGACTTTCCAGCCCCTTTAATATGTGCGACAGCAGCTTCCGGCGCATCACATCTGACTTCCTAAGTTTACGCGCTGCCACATCTTTATAGGTAATGTTGAATGGTTGTATGAAGATGGCGGGTCAAGATTAGATTAATGTTTTGTCTTCAATTCAAGATAAGGGTGATTCCAGCATATCTCACAGTTACTCACCATCCCATCATGCTCAATCGAACTGCATACACCGGGATTAGCCAGCACTGCTTCATACACCGCCTTACTCTCAATACCCTGAATCATATGGGACAACAAACACCGACGAACACTCGCAGTGATCTTGTCAGGTTTAACCATAAAAGACTGACGAACGGCATTACGTATGGCCCAGCCACGACCGGGGCAATTAACATGCTCATCAAGATAACGCGCCACCAACTTGTTAAGTGCCCTTCTCACTGGCCGAACAAACTCAATCCACTCATCGGCCTTTTTCACCGCTTCGCTGTAGCCATACAAATCACAAAGCTTACGAAATGCAGCGCTGTCTTTGTGCTTACGAAACTCTCCAAGTGAGTAAATCAGAGTATAGATAAGCAACTTAGCAGCTTTTTGATCAACATTGAACCTGCGCATGACCTTCTTCTTGGTGATCTTTCCCAGCCGCTTACATTTGATGCCGTATCGCTCCAGTTCATGTTTCAGAATAGTCAGTTGACTGCTTTTGATGTCGTAGTTAATACCCACAACAACTTCCCATTTGATCGCTGCCTTTAACGCCTGAAAGCCGCCATTCTTCTCAAATGAACGAGTTCCCCGCTCTGCCAGTTTGTATTCAGGGAAATATTCAACCACCAATGGAACACTTGAAACCATCCTGCAACCACGCTCAGCCAGATGCTGGAGGAAGTGAGACTTCAGAGCAGCATCCCTTTCGTTTTCAGGAACGTAGGCCTGTAGCTTATCAAGGTTGATACGCAACGCCCCCATGTTGAGATACACTTGACGCATATATTGCTGAGTTTCACGGGATACGTGCCGCGTAGCATGGCGGGGCTTATTAAAGTGCGATAACGCTTTGTGGATCAGTTGTTCCTCCGTCATGATCTTGACGTCACGAACACGCTTACCCACAGACAGATAAATGTAACGGTCATCGCGCTGCTTGTAATCATCAGGCGAAACTTCAAACCAGCGTTTTAGGTATGCCTTGGACAAAGCAAAAGTACGGCTTTTCCCATTCCCATAAGAGTGTTTTTTAATATCAATAATTCCGGCCTCTTTCAGCAGCTCTAACGCCCGGTCACAACACAGATACTTATCCTGTTTGAATACAAACGGTAATTCCTTTTTCCCCAGCTTATTGTATATTGGCGAGTATTGCGTCCATGGATTATCCTCCGGGGTGTCTTTAGCATAAAGAAAGTTATTACAAATCAGATGCTGCAAAAACCGTTGAATATCCAGATAGTATGAGGGAGACTGGCGACCATCTTTCCCAATGAAAGGTATGTTATGTACATCCTCAATGAAATTATTATAAGTATCGAGTGTAACAAGAATACCACGCTTAATAATATAACCCACAGAATATTTCACAGAACACCTCGTGATTGAAAGTTGCATAACACAAGAAACACAGTTGTTTTTTACAACATCAATTACGAATACCTTAATGAAGGCCAATTTTTTTTCATATTACCAACATACTCATAACACTCACGCTCTTCTCGCTCTATTTCCGCTGCTGCTGATTATCACTATTAATATGGCAGTGACATATACATACTATATAGTGATCATTATAGAGTTATACCTGATAACTACCTTGAGGAATGCTTTAACCGATGTAATTGACAAAAATACAGAATCGTAAATACAAACAGGGATCCTGTGCTATGGGTAGAATCGTTAATCCCTGCGGTTAATATCAGGGTACTAAAGCCGATGTTTGGAATAAAAAACCATCGGCGGTTTCCCCCTACCATTGTACGAGGTGCAAATCTGACACTAAACAGCAGCGGTAATTAGCTGGTCTGTCACACCAAAATTCTGCAACAATGGGTGGTTTAAAACCGTCATCTTTCAGGTTTCTGATTTAACATGTCCTCCATTTTCATGCTTTGAAGCAAACGGCATCCCTGCCCAACCACAATTACCCGTCTTTCAGTCGCAACTGAAGCCACTTCTGGCGATGCTTAAATTGCCAGTATTGCGGTTGCGCGAGAATCCCAAGTTTTTCCACCACAAGCGGTAACATAGCCCATATAGCCTCTGAATCGAATAATTCAACACGATAGCGCTCCATGAGTTTATCAACGCGCTTATCAGCAGCTTTTTTCGCTGGGCTGACCTGCTTACCATTCAGGGTCGCTGATGGTTGGTAATCCGCTCTGGCAACCGGGTAAGGAACATACTCACGTAGCAGGCGAGAAAAATCAGGCTCAAGTTCGGAATCTACCAGCGCATTACGATCATAAAATGCGAGTTTAGATACCAAATTCTCCATGTTTAGCAGGTTGTTAAGCATGAGCTTTTGCTTGCCGGGTGATAAACGCAATTCCAGTCGCAGAAACCGCCGAAACTGTTGCTCATCAAGTAGAAGGACAGCCTGTTCATACCTTCTCTCAGTTGCCAGACCCGGAGCATCGGCCTTTTCGTATATTGACGCGACGATAGTCGTAGACCCCAGCCGTAACCCTTCCTGCTCTCCATGCAAATCATTAAAGTCGCCGCTCCTTGCACCAACCAGCCGGATTAAATAGTCGTGGAGCCTCATTCCCACTACATCCAGCGCGTAGTGGATAGTTGTTATCCAGGCATTACGTAATCCCCGATATAGATACTTGCCGATGCGTCCCTTCCGCCCCAGCCAAAGAAACAAATCCGTTATCTGTAGCGGTGAGTAATGCTGGGGGCTAAGCTCTGCTCTCAGAAACCCACGCTGTCTGCTGGTTGGGTCAAAATGGATTGCCAGCAATATGGGGTGTTTGCGCGATTTAGCTTTCAGTCGGATCTCGACTACATGACGATAGTGCCCGCCACACTCATACTTACCAGCCGGTCGAACTTTGATCTGGTAGCCCCCACCTGAAGCTAGGCCAAACAAACGCTGTCTGAGTATCTGATTCTCTTCCCAGTCATGCATGTCCGTTACCCATGCTATTTTGTCTATACTTCCATGCGTAGACTGGCCTGCACCATTAACTCCAAGTGAGGTTTTGTCACGTAAGGATGTCACCCGTTCACGATTAAATTGTTGCGTCATATTCTGTTCCGATAGTGCATAGCAGCAACAGTGATCCCCTCTTTCATATGCAGGTATCATCACTGTTACTGGTTATATGATTGGTATGTCAGGGGTTGGATAAGGCTTACAGATCACTGCGTATTGCTAATCCCGCGCGACTCAATCCAGTTTTGAATTTCATTTGCTCCCCAGCCCACAGCCCGACCGCTATCACCAGTCAGCTTCTTAGATTTAGGAAAGTCTCCTTTAGCTATGAGTCGGTACAACGTCGCGGATGAGATCCCGGTCAGGTTAAGAACTTCTTTTTTGCGGAGAATACGGTTGGTGTTCATGCTTGTGCTCCTTTGAGCTGTTTCAGGAGCGGCGCTATTTACAAGCATGAAAAATCTCAAGGATTTGCTTCGGATTGAGCTCCAGACGTCAATCTTTGGCTTTCTTTCGAAATTAGTACGTCATGCGACGACATAAATCATCCCAATAATGACCATTAAATCACGCCACACCCACTGAGGCTCAATGGTGATAAATTAACCTAAAGGATAGATTTGGAGATGACGATGAGAGAGAAGAGTAGGAATGCGGATGCGGTATGTCACCGTGAGCGGATGAGCCATAACAAGATATTTGATTTTCTTCAGAAGGAGCTTTATCTGGGAAGGGATACCAGACATAAACTGGCACTGATTGCCCAGGAAATGACAGGTGAAGGCTTTAATGTACATAATTTTGATGCAGAAAAAGCTGCAGATATCTTAAGCGCATTTGTAAACCACATGTATAAAGATCTCTTTTCCGACAACAAAAAAACACCATTACAAGCCTCGAAGACCATCCGATAATAACGCCAGCGACATGCCTGATATCAATGAAAATATATGCGGTATAGCTGTCTTTATACGTCGACTTTAGTCTCCCAATGGATAGATATTTACCCTTCCGAAAACAGCGATTTTATTCTTGGCTGCATATTGCTGGAATGAGCTAAAATTTCTACCCCTCTCAGTCTAGTCGTTACCTTTTGTCGGAACATCCCCGCTGCTGGAATTATCAGCGGGGATGCTTTGCCTTAGGGGCGTTAATTATCTCATGAACAGCCTCTGACCGGTTTTATACATGCCATGAGGGATCATGTAGATTAACCAGTTGGCCCTCACTCAATTCCCATGGGTAGCAGGGGCTTTTAAAATTAAGAAAAACTGTATTATGGCCCAGTTCACTGTATACGCCATACAAATCTAGAGACTGGTTGTGTAACTGTTTTGCTGCAGAGCAATGCGCACAAGCCAGACTTCCACACGGAATATACGTACACCTCTGGAGTATCATCGCCAGTCGACTGTAAGAATTCGGTTGTTTGTAATTATCCCATTTTCCTTCCTTAATCAACCGAGAAACATGCTGGGCTGACCGCTTATTAAGTTTCCTTATCCGCGACTGATTTTCCTTCAGTACAGCACTTATGGTCCGTTCTGACAATCCCAACTGTTGCCCCATGGTTTCAAACCAGGGGACTAAATTTTGTTTCGTAGAATTTGTATTAGATTTTATCTCTTTCATTTTACTCTCCCGCCTGCATGCGGCTGTTAACCCCGTTATAGATATCGCTTTTTAGCCCGCCCATAGCCCGGCCACTGTCACCCGTTAGCTTCTTTGACAAAGTAAAAGCGCCTTTCGAAATGAGTCGGTACAACGTTGTTGACGTGACCCCCGTCATATGAAGAACCTCTTTTTTACGTAAAATACGGTTGGTGCTCATGCTTGTGCTCCTTTGAGCTGTTTTGGAAGGCTTTATTTACAACCATCAAAAAACGCAAGGATTCACTCAACGATGCCTTCGTTGAGCACGTTAAGAGGATCTTTCATGTGGACGTCATTCGAGAGCACCTATTTCTGTCTCCAGAATGGTCATATAAAGAAGTAATGTTCACTGAGGCTCAATGATGATATTTCGTACTAATAACTGTCACGGAGGTGACGATGATTGGTAACCAAAGCAACAAGGCTGACGCTAAATGCCACCGGGAACGGAAAAGCAGTAACGAGGTCTTTGAATTTCTGGAGAAGAAGCTTTATCTCGGACGGGATACCCGGCAAAAGCTGGCACTGATTGCCCGGAAACTGACGGGAGCGGGTTTTAGCCCGGATAAATTCGCTGCAGAGAAAGCGGCGGATGTGCTGAGTGCCTGCGTGAATCACATGTTTAATGACCTGCTCAATGAGGGAGAGCTAAACGGGATTTATAGGTCGGAGGAACACCCCATGATAGTCCCGGCCAGGTCCCCTAAGGCACTGGAAATCTACACTGTTTACCAGCTTGTAAAAGGTCGCTTTGACAAGCTTCATACGGGGGAGTCAGATCGTGAGAAATATGCTTCGGTAGCAGAAAAACTTAATGAGTATGGAATATGGAAACCCCGGTTAAAACGACTTTCTGACGGTAAAGAATGGACGCGTGAGGATGTTGCGTGGGCACTTCAGCCTGAAAATATCAATGCACTGATTAACGTCCAGAATCAAAAGTACGCGCGGTTGAGTGCTGAAGATAAAACTAAAGCCGCGTCTGGAAAAGGCTCAAAAGCTAAAAACACCTGATGCGTTTGCTGGCGCTGACTTTCATGCTCTCACCACGACAGTCATAGCGGGTTGTCGTGGATATGTCGCTGTGGCCTGCCAGTTGGCGGACGGTGTTGATATCCACGCCCTGCTCCAGTAAACGAGTGATGAAGGTGCGCCGCATGTCATGTGGGGTGAAACGTGCAATACCTGACGTCTGCTGTAAATCAGCCAGGATACCCGTCAACCCGGTCGTAGTCAGCGGCTGGCTTGCGACCTTACCGTTGCGCTGAATTCGGCTGAACAGTGCGCTGTGAGCCTCGTCTGCGCCAACTTTCAACCATGCGCGGATAGCCTTATCTACTGTATCCGCCACATGAATTTCGCGGTATTTGCGCCCCTTCCCTTGCCTGACTGTCAGGATGCCGTTGTCATAGTCCCGGCGCTCAAGTTTAACCAGTTCACCGGCCCGCAGCCCCGTTCCGCAAAGTGTCAGCACAATAGCGGCATCACGGCAGCGCCGTGCCGGTTGCGGATGCTGTTTAGCGACCTGAATCAGCGCCCGGATTTCCTGCTTGTCTAATGCCCTTCCCTTACGCTGGATATCGCCGCTCACGCGCTTCACTGACCGGATTCGGGCCAGAGTTTCGGCATTCATGCAATTGAGATTAAAAGCCGTCTGCGCCACGCCCCGCAGTGCTGACAGCGCCATATTGACCGATGACACGGCGTAACCGTCATCCAGCAGTGCCGCACGTACTTTAGCGACGGCTGGGTAGTTAAGTTGTTCCCACGGATAAACTGCTGCATCCGCACCGCGTTTAAGTATGCCGGCGCTGCGGTTTAACAGGCTGGTGATACCCCGCCTCCCTGAGGGAGCAAGGCCGTTGATATACGCATCGAACACGGTAGTTTGCACCACTGGCTGAATCTGACGTAACGCAGCCCTTCTCATACGTTTAACCCGCAATAACGTACATTAAACCAGGTAACTTTCAGCATCACACCAGCCCCCGTTCAGCCATCGACACCGTTTCAGTTCCTGCCACAATAAAGTGATCAAGTAACCGCACATCCAGCATTTCGAGTAGCTCCTGAAGCTTTTTAGTCAACTTGATATCGCAACGGCTGGGCTCAGGCTCGCCGCTGGGATGGTTGTGGACAAGGATGACTGCGGCGGCATTATGTTTCAGCACGCGTTTGATAACTTCACGGGGGTGAACGCTGACCGAGTTTAACGTCCCCCTGAACAGGATTTCGCGGTGCAGCAGCTGATTCTTATTATCGAGCAGGATGATGCCAAACTCTTCATGTTCAAGCGGTGCCAGCTCAACCATCACGCACCGTCGAACATCATCAGGGGAACAGAGTTGAACGCCACGCTGGTAGTACCGGCTGATAATGTCACGCGCCTGGTCGAGGATACGGGTTTCACGCTGAGTAAACATGGTCATTTCAGAACTCCCGTTCAATGAAGTAAATGGCGTCGGGAAACAGCTGGCGGCGGGTTACGCCAGTACGCAGGGAGAAAGCTTTACGGGGCATGGTGGTTCGCCCGTTGCTGTCGAAGAAACAGAGCGTTTCTTCATCTATTTTGACCAGAAGGGACCAGTGAAACTGGTCGCTGAGCATAATCAGGCGGGAGTAGTCAGTGACGTCCAGAAACCGCTGCATTTCCCTGAAAAGCCGCCCGTCTGTTAATCCCCGCTTCCCTGCGAAGGGTCTGGTGATTTGAACCGGGAAATGGCAGCTGTAATACCCTTTCTGCAACACCTTAGCCATCAGCCAGTCTAAGCGGTCTTCCTCAATCCCTTCAGTCAGCCACTCATGCAAAGGCCAGCGCTGCTGGTAAGCCTGAATAAGCCGGTTCATTAGGGGGCGTCGTTTCACTCTGCCGTCATACAGCCAGCTCAGCATGTTAACCACGCAATAAGCACCGCAAAGACAGTCCAGTTCGCCCTGTTGAGACGCACGTATCCCTCTGTTATCAGTCACAGATAATTTCCTATAAAAAAGTAATAATTAGTACAGAGGGATTAGCTTTCCCACAGGACGGTAACAGTGTAGACGTTCATGGCGTGATACTGAATAAAGTTGGATTGCCAGAGTTCAAATAACTCCCTTCCGGCGTTAACAGGCAGATCACCAACATGGGCAAGAAAGACATATTGCTGACTCCAGCTAATATCAATTTCCTTTTCCAGTTCTGGGTATACCGTCCCCATATAACCGAAGTCGGTGATGTAATCAAAATACCATTCATCATTGCGTGAAATAATCCGTATTTCGACAGGATGGTAACCGCCCTTTTCAGCGCTGTAACTCAGGTCTTTAAATAACAGACTGACAGCGGTAATTCTGGCTTTATGTTGCGGGGGATTTCCCGCTTCATTTAATATGATATTTATTAATTCCTGTTCGACGGGCATAGCTAGCCCTTCCTGATGGATAACACTCATCGTTTTATTCCGGTAAATATGCGTTTGAATTGATGATACAAACAAATAATTGCCCATACTGACTGTTTAGATGATAGGCGCCCTCCCATCAGGATGGAATAATAAAGTGAAATGCTAAGTTGGCTATCAGTGTGTATCAGATACTGGACAATATGACGCTATCCAGCAATGTTATTTTACCAGGGTCATGCTTTTAATGCAAATAGTTTCATTCAGGGACTAATTTGGTTATTATTTTATAAACTCATCTAAAAACATAACTAAGCTTTTTCTCTTAGTGTTATCAAGTTTATTCCAAACTTGCTCGAGACGTCGTTTTAATTCAACGTCAAGCCCAGTGGCATAGTTAACCGGGATATCAGAAATATTTAAATCCTCCATACAATCAATAAAGAACCAGCTTATTGGAGTTTTTAAAGCAACGGCAATTTTGACCAAATGAGCAATATTTATTTTATTCGTTCCACGTTCATAGCGGGAAAGTTGTTGTTGAGAGATATCGATAGTCTCTGCAAGATCAGCAGCGGTTAACCCTGCTTCTTTACGTCTGGCCTGAATACGCTGTCCTACCATCTTATCAGCTGAATCTGCCATCAGTTTAACCATCATTAATCTCCAGAACGTCCATAAGAGGAATTCTGGGGCTTTTTTACTCTTGCATGAACATCACTAATGGACATAAAATTGATACTTATGTCTTTTATAGACAAAAAAAACTACAACCAATCAACTAGGCTAGATTGAAAGCCCCCTCTGTGGAGCAGCCGAGCAAAGGTGGACAATAAAGGAGAACATTGTGGCAACCACCATTACTGAGATAACGGATTGCTTTGAGTACTTTTTCAGCTCTCTTTACCGGCGAGAATTTGTCAAAACACTACGTCTGAATGAATGTAGCGAGCGGGAATTACTGCCATTAGTGCGCTGCTATTTACTAGGTTGGTTTGCAGATAACGTCTCACCGGAAGTCAAAAGCAAGCTGCCAGGAACTGTATCCGGTCACGGTTACATTGATTTTGTCATTGATGATGTAGCCGTTGAGTTTGCAGTACGTAAACCAACTGCGGCACGTTCGAATGTCTCTGCGACGGTCAACAGTACAGAAGTTAAGAAGTTGATGAAGCATGACGGCAAAGCCTTACTTGTGCTGTTTGACTTCTCTGACACGCCCTACTCAGAAGAACAGATCGAATCTTTCCGCAATTGGCCATCTCTTGGTCGAGGGAATCATCGCAAGTCCGCATTCAACGTCGTTTATTTCTTTGTGGAAAAAAGCAGACCGCTGGCACTGGGGAAAATCACCAAAAACATCCGTATCACTTAACAGGGAATTAATTAATGAATAGAAAACTGTTGGCCTTATTGATGGCAGCCATGACGCTACCTGTCGCAGCAGCGCAGTACGTAAAACCCGGAGCGGTTCTAACCCTGAATCCGGGAAAGGGCAATGCTGAATTCAACATTAATGCCTCAACGGGGGATGGTTCGGGCGTATGCAATATGGATGGTACGGCACAGCAAATAGCTGCTGGAGAAAACCAGAAGCGTCGCTGGGTCTGGAATGATAATACCACCCAGTGTGTCGCAATAATCAGTGAACTGAATAACGGCAAGACCAGCGTAATGACTCGTGGTTGCGAAGGATACTGCGGGGCTTCTGCGGCAGGCACAATGGATGGTCAATTTAATAAGAAGTAAAAGTATCGTTTACTAATGAAGGAACTACAGATGAAAAGAGCAATACTTCTGGTATTAATTGCTGCTGGTTTGCTGGCTGGCTGCGGCGAGAAAACGCCAAAATGTAGTAGTGATGATGCAAAAAAACTAGTCGTGGATATTGCCAGAAAGACAATCGAAAAAAGCATGACACTGGATAAGGATGTGCGGATTACAGTAGAAAATGTCAGAACAATAAGCCATGAATCAGGGCTTGATGTTTATCAGTGTGCGGCTGACTTAACGTTCACAAAACCTGATCTGCAAAACTCTTTACCAATAACTTACCGAATACAGAAAACTGATGATAATAACGGGCAGTTCTATATAAACGTATCTGGGTTATAACATTCTTAAACTTGCAAATATTAGGATTCCTTTTAGGTGAAGTAATTCATATTTTACTCAAAAAGGAAACCTCATGAGTAAGTTCATCATATTTACCATTGTAGCTATGATTGTATTTAGGTGGTTGGTCACACACAATACAACTAAGCTAGAAAAAGCTCCTCCTGCTAATGCGCCATTCATTATTAAATCTAACGTGCCCGGTACATGCAGAATCAGCACAATGACAGCTTCTACAGATACCAAAAAGAATATACCCATTGTGGCGTGCAAAATGCTATTGAGTGCAACTTACTAACCTCGCAGAATTTTCCACACGAAGGTTAAGAGGTAGAACCGGATTTGGTTATACCGGATAATATCCGTACTAAATGGCAGGTACATCGATGTTTGTAGGCTTAATAAAAATTTGTTAACAAACGAGGGATATAATAAATTTTGATATGGGCATGTGGCACTCTCTTCTTTAATAGGTCGAGAATGACACATGCCATCCATTAAGATTACACTTTGATTTCAACCAATAGGAGAACTGCTTACTCGTGTGCTTCTGCATTTGGGGCAATAATCAGGTGTCCCATACCCAGCACGACTTGTCCATTCGTGTTTACAATCCAGACACTTAGCCCTGTAAATCGTTGCCATTACCAATGTTTCCAATAATTGTTAATAAAATAGGTTTCAGTATACTGCACAATCATCTGGATTTTCACATCTTTTCTTTCTGATTTGCTTCCCATTCGCGGTCTTTTGCTTCTCGCTCTGCCTGCCGCGCTTCAGCTTTGGCTATATTTTCACGCGCTTTCTCTTTTTGCTCTTCTGAGGATTTTTCATTCTCAATGATTGATTTCCCCGTAGTTTTGGTTAATTGATCTAACCCTTCTGTAACAGCGAACCTAGCAACGTTAAAGAGCCCTTTTCCGACTAAAGACAAAGATGCCAAGCCTGTATCTGCAATACCATCAGCTTTTCTTACGTCATCAACAGCTTTTCCCAAATTAAAAAAACCTCGTTTAGCCATCATTATTCCCTATAAATTAATAAACGCCTTCAACGCCGCCACGTGTATGCCCCAACACAGCCTCTGCAACCTCATTTGGACACTGCAAACGAGATAATCCAGTGCGCACTGTACGCCACAAGTCGTGAGGGGTCCAATAAGGTATATCAAGCATTTGACCGCTTTCACGTAAACGCCATGAGTTTTCAGTCAGGTATTTCTGCTGGATAGGCTTTTTAGTCGCCTGCGAAGGAAACAGATATTTGTCGGAGGTAAGGCGTAGAACCTTGAGAAAGTCGATTGCCTGATCAGATAGCTGTACGTAGCGTTCTACCACTGTTTTGGTTTCTCGCAGATGGATGGTGCCTTTTTCAAAGCGACGGCCCCATCCAGTCGATCTGACGTAACACGTTTACCTGTAGTGCTTAAAACAGCAAATGAACCTTACCCAGTCCTCAGGATGAAAAGAACGTCTGTAAAGTTTGAATTTGTGTGAAAGGGCACATGGCACTCAGCTATGTAATGCTAAATAAGTACGCCAGTAAGTACGCGGGGTATAAAACAGCAGGATTACATGCAGATGAAAAACTGTAACTCATTGATTTTTTGGTGCCGATAAGAGGAGTCGAACCTCCGACCTTCGCATTACGAATGCGCTGCTCTACCAACTGAGCTATATCGGCCCTGCAAGACGTGTTCACGAACGTGAATCACGGGACAAAAGGTTAAAACTAACCGGGCGATGCGTCAATAGTCAGGTTAATCAACCGCCTATTTTTGCACCGCCCGCTATCAATTACGCACGAATGGTATCATCGCCGAAGCCGATCCACTTGTAGGTGGTCAGTGCTTCAAGACCCATCGGGCCGCGCGCGTGCAGTTTCTGCGTGCTCACCGCGACTTCCGCACCCAGACCAAACTGGCCGCCGTCGGTGAAGCGGGTGGAAGCGTTGACGTACACCGCTGAGGAGTCCACTTCGTTGATAAAACGGTTGGCGTTGCTCAGGGTACGGGTCAGGATCGCATCGGAGTGCTGGGTGCCGTGTTGGCGGATGTGTGCAATCGCACTGTCCATATCCGGAACCACTACCACGTTAAGATCCAGCGACAGGAACTCGTTATCCAGCTCTTCTGCCTGCAGCGGTACCAGCTTCGCCGGGCCTTTCAGCTCGCGCATCACGGTGTCGTCACCGTGCAGCGTCACGCCGCTTTCAGCCATCTGCTTGCTCAGCGCCGGCAGGAAGCGGTCAGCGATGGACTGATTCACCAGCAGCGTTTCCACGGTGTTACAGGTGCTTGGACGCTGGGTTTTGGCGTTGACGATAATCTTCAGCGCCGGTTCAATCTCAGCGGTGTCATCTACGTAGATATGGCATACACCGATGCCGCCGGTGATAACCGGAATAGTGGACTGCTCGCGGCACAGCTTATGCAGGCCTGCGCCGCCGCGTGGGATCAGCATATCGATGTATTTATCCATACGTAACATCTCGCTGACCAGCGCGCGATCCGGGTTATCGATGGCCTGAACTGCCGCTTCTGGCAGGCCGCACTCTTTCAGCGCGCGTTGAATCACGCCGACGGTAGCGGCGTTGGTGCGATAGGTCTCTTTCCCACCGCGCAGAATGGCAGCGTTGCCGGTTTTCAGGCACAGCGCGGCAACGTCAACGGTGACGTTCGGGCGCGCTTCGTAAATCACACCGATTACGCCCAGCGGGACGCGGCGACGTTCGATACGCAGGCCACTATCGAGCAACCCACCGTCAATCACCTGCCCCACAGGATCGGCCAGCGTACACACCTGACGAACGTCGTTCGCAATCGAAGCGAGACGCGCAGGGGTCAGCGCCAGACGGTCGAGCATGGCTTCGCTCAGGCCGCCTTCACGGGCCTGGGTTAAATCTTCGGCGTTAGCGCGCAGGACCTCATCGCTATGAGATTCCAGATAATCGGCAATCGTCTCCAGAACCCGGTTTTTCTCCCGGCCGGATAGCAGCGCCAGTTTGTAGGAGGCCTGCTTGGCGGCAATGCCCATTTGTTCCAGCATGTTGAACTCCTTAGCGGGTGATCATATCGTCGCGATGCACGGCAACCGGGCCGTACTCGTAGCCGAGAATGGCATCAATTTCCTGCGAGTGGTGCCCGGCGATAAGGCGAAGCGCATCGCTGTTGTAACGGCTTACGCCGTGGGCGATGTCGCGGCCAGCAAGGCTACGGATGCGGATCACTTCACCACGAGAGAAGTTGCCTGTCACGTTTTTAATGCCTTTTGGAAGTAATGAACTCCCGCGTTCCAGAATCGCCGACGTTGCGCCTTCATCCACAATCAGTTCACCGGCCGGCGGTGCGCCAAAGATCCAGCGTTTGCGGTTTTCCAGCGGGGTATCCTGCGCGTGGAAACGGGTGCCGACGGAGACATTCGCCATCACGTCGCCAATCACGCCCGGCAGGCTACCGGCGGCAATAATGGTGTCGATACCGGCGCGGCAGGCGACGTCAGCGGCCTGCAGCTTCGTGCCCATGCCGCCCGTGCCCAGGCCAGACACGCTGTCACCGGCGACGGCACGCAGCTCATCGTCAATGCCGTAGACGTCTTTAATCAGCTCGGCGTCCGGGTTGCTGCGCGGGTCGGCGGTAAACAGCCCTTGCTGATCGGTCAGCAGCAGCAGCTTATCGGCACCGGCCAGGATCGCCGCCAGCGCGGAGAGGTTGTCGTTATCGCCAACCTTAATCTCTGCAGTTGCCACCGCGTCATTTTCGTTAATCACCGGAACGATGTTGTTATCAAGCAGCGCGCGCATGGTATCGCGAGCGTTGAGGAAGCGCTCACGGTCTTCCATATCAGCGCGGGTCAGCAGCATCTGGCCGACGTGGATACCATAGATAGAAAACAGCTGTTCCCAGAGCTGGATTAAGCGGCTCTGGCCAACGGCAGCCAGCAGTTGCTTGGAAGCAATAGTCGCGGGCAGTTCAGGGTAACCCAGATGCTCACGCCCGGCGGCAATTGCTCCTGACGTTACGATGACAATTCGATGCCCAGCTGCGTGGAGCTGAGCGCACTGGCGAACCAGTTCGACAATATGCGCGCGATTCAGGCGGCGCGATCCGCCCGTTAAAACACTGGTGCCCAGTTTGACCACCAGCGTCTGACTATCACTCATGATTCTCTGCCGTTAAAAATAAGAAATATCAATACCAGACCAACGTTGTAGCAGGTGTCAGGCCGCTTGCCAACAGGCAGCGCAGAAAGCGAGGGGTTTTGTTGCGCGGGATCAGGCAGCCTAGTGGAGAATATTGACATTTTTATGACAGAAAAACTTAAACATACTTTTTTATATTTAATCTGACATTGTCATAAATTTTTAACATGGGAAGGATAAAAACGTTCCTGTTTTTTCACAGTGGTCTTTCACAGCAAATTTTAAAGCTAAAAAATCGGGATTGAGAAATGCAAAAAACAACTCTGGCATTAACGATGATGGGTATTATTGCTTCTTCTTCAGCTATGGCAGCAGAAGTTTATAACAAGGATAGTAATAAACTGGATGTTTACGGCAAAGTAAGAGCAATGCACTACATGAGCGATGATTCCAGCTCCGATGGCGATAAAACATACGTTCGTTTCGGCATTAAAGGCGAAACCAAAATTAACGACCAGCTGACCGGTTATGGTCGCTGGGAATCTGAGTTTGCTGGCAATAAAGAAGAAAGCAGCAGCTCCTCTACACAGAAAACTCGTCTGGCATTTGCTGGTCTGAAATTAAAAGATTTCGGTTCTTTTGACTACGGTCGTAACCTGGGTGCGCTGTACGACGTTGAAGCCTGGACCGATATGTTCCCGGAATTCGGCGGTGACTCCACCGGCAAAACCGATAACTTTATGACCAAACGCTCCAGCGGCCTGGCTACCTACCGCAACACCGACTTCTTTGGCATGGTCGATGGTCTCGATTTAACCCTGCAATATCAGGGTAAAAATGACCGCGCCTACGATACCGCTAACGGTGACGGCTTCGGTACCTCTGTTGCCTATGACTTCGGCGGCAGCGATTTCGCTATCAGCGCAGCATACACCAACTCTGACCGTACCAACGTTCAGCAGCTAAAATCTCTGGCTAACGGCGGTAAAAACGCAGAGTCCTGGGGCACTGGCCTGAAATACGACGCCAACAACATTTACCTGGCAATGGTTTATACCGAAACCCGTAATATGACCCCAATTAAAGGTCTGGTTGCGGCGGATCAGGGCTTTGCTAATAAAGCACAGAACTTCGAAGCGGTAGCACAATACCAGTTCGATTTCGGTCTGCGTCCATCCCTGGGCTATGTGCAGATGAAAGGTAAAAACCTGGAAAACGGGATCGGCGATCAGGACCTGATGAAATATGTTGATGTGGGCGCGACCTACTATTTCAACAAAAACATGTCCACCTTTGTTGATTATAAAATCAACCTGGTTGATGAAACTGCGGTCACTAAACGCCTGGCAATTATGACGGATAACGTCGTAGCCGTTGGTATGACCTACCAGTTCTAAGATAGAAAATAATAACGTCAGACAGCTGGCGTTATTTTCTTATCAATATAAAAGGCCAGCGAATTTCGCTGGCCTTTTATATTGGGGTTGCCGGATGGCGGCTTCGCCTTATCCGGCCTACGTATGGGAACACGCGGTAGGCCGGATAAGCGTAGCGCCATCCGGCACTTCGCAGCACCGTTGCCGTGTAGCAGCGTACATCGTTTATTCGTAATTCAGGTTTACCGTGGCAAGGGCGTTGGCCTTACCTGCCGTCACCTTGCTCAGCGTTTTAATATAGCGCGCGCTCCAGTTGATATTGTACTCACCTTCAACGGTCGTCGTCCCCACCGCTATCTCTGTGCCAATGGGTAAGGGGTCGTTATTAGCGTCCAGTATCTGAATGCCCAACCCGGTTGCGGAGTCGGAACCCTCAGTCAGTTTAATCACCCCGGACTGAGCAGCATCTTCATCAGCAGAAATCACCGCCGTCACTTTCACGCCGTCGTAGCAGCTTAACGTCATATCGATATTGGCGCTGCCGAGCGTGCTGCCTACTGCGCCAAAATCGGTTGAGTGGTAATCGCCCAGAGGGACGTTGAGGGTTGTTGGGGTGATAACGGCACAGCTGCTGGCGTTAATAACTACTGGGCTGGAAAGGGTAACGGTCAAAGCGAGCCCATCCTGATTGGGGTTTACTGGACTCAGTTCAGCTGTCGTATAAATACGGCCCAACACTTTCGCAGGCAGTACTCCAGCAGTAACCCGACCCGTCTTGACGATTTCGACAATACCGCCTTGCCATGCAACATCCCATCCGTAATCTTTAGGAAGAAGATAGCTGGTCGCTGGCTGGTCAAAGGTATAACCATAATTATTATCAGTGAATCGAATACCAATCCCCGGAAGATCAGTTGCGTAAACGTGGCTAATACTGGTTAGCTGCGAGGAATAGAGCATCTCATTGTAGAAAGGCGATTGCTTTGCACACCACCCCCAATATATTTGGCCTGAGGGCGTAGCAGTTGTGCTCAGAACACTCCCAACCGGATCCAGAACACTGGTTGAGACGGTGGGAATGGTAACACTTGCTTCAGCAGCGTAAGTAAAATAACAAAAATTTTTCGCAGCAAAAGCTTTCCCTCCTCCCAATAAAAAGAGAAACAGCAATAATAATTTCAGGCACTGAAATCCATTCATACACCCATCCATTTCATTAAAAGTAATGATAAATTCCGTTTAAACTGAAAACACGAGTACTCACATTAATCTTTCAGGGATAGTTAATCGTAAACTGCGCCGTCGCATTTGCCTTCCCCGCCGTAATGGCTCCCCGTTCAACTAACGAGACATACTGTGCGTTAAATTGCATCTCGTTAGCACTCGCCTCCGCCAGGCTATAAACCGACGATGCGCTCCCCAAATCAATTTTATTGCCCTCTTTATCGCTCAGCACTATCGCCACACCGGTGGTCGCATCGGTACCGCTATCCAGCGCTAAAAGCGTGGCATCTCCCGTGGCGGTAGCGCCGCTAAAGGTGACCGTCGCCCCCGTCGGCGAGTTCTCCTCGCAGCTCAACACAATAGAGAATGTCTGCGCAGGGGAACGGTCGCCCGGTGAGCTAAATATAATCGTCCCCACATCGCCCATTGCGACGGATTGGTTTTTGGAGGCTGTATCTACCGAACAGGTGCCTGCTAATATTGAGCCGGTAAAGTTGAGCTGGACAGAATCAGCGTTTACCGATGGAGCCAATAGAGAGAGCATCATCAGGGAGAAGGGTAATACACGCCATTGGTTAACACGCATTCATATTCCCTCGGTTATTTAATAAAGGATTCATCAAGAGATTATTTCTCTACACAATTCAGATTCAGCTGCGGCAAATAGGTAATGTGGCTTTGTTGCTTATCTTTCTTCGGCAGCGTGAATTCAGCATGACATTGCTGATCGACCGCCGTGCCCCATTTCGCCGTCAGCGCTCCCACCTCTGGAACCCCGCTGAGGTAAACCTGCCCTGCATCCCCGACAATACCGGTATTATCATCAGTGCCGTCTATCGTGACCGTTGCGCCAAATGGAACGGCTTTACCGCCGTGGAGAAGGGTCATCAAAACACGAGCCCCCACTCGCGTTTTAAACTCGGCCAGTACGATGGCACCTGCCGTTGGAACCACGGACACGACGTTCTGCTTGAGTTCGACATCGTCACCCAGCGAGCTCGAATCCAGCGCAATGCGGCTACGTTTATAAGAGGAGAGATACGGCACAATCGCGTATCCACGCCAGTCCGTACGAATACCCGTCCCGTTCTGAACATTGACGCCTTCGGCATCACGCGCCCGAACCAGTGCGACAGAGGACATATCCCCCGATAATGATTGGCCCAGCGTTAGCCCATCAGCGTGAAGTAAAAGTGAGCCCTGCGCGCCATAGTTTACCTGGCGTGAATCGTGGTCGTAGTTGTACCCCCCATTCACGGCGCCATAGGTGCCACGATAGGTCGCCGTTGCTGCCCCGCTATTCTGCTGGCCGCGATTACCATAACCCTGCCCTACCGAATAGGAGAGATTGTTCGCTTCAAGCGCCGTACCGCTCAATGTGAGCTGATTATTTGAGCGCCCGTGCAAATCGTTGTTGGTATTTGCACTCACGTAGGAACCCGGCAGCCAGCGGCTTAACGGTACGCTGACGTTCAGCGAGAGCATGCGGTTATCGTTGGCATCACGCCCCGTGGTAGTGCTCCACGTATACATCAGCGTCCAGTTCACGCTATTCCATGAGTTGCTGTATCCCACGCTGATGTTGCGCTCATGGCCATCGTCAGACCAATAATCCTGCTGGTAGCCCGTAAACGAGAGCGAACCCCAGCTTTTCAGGTTCTGGGTAAAATTGAGCTGTACCCGACTACGTTTGTTTTTCAGGTAGTTATCATCGTCTTCATCGTGATAGTCCATCGCTTCACTGAAGGAGTAAAACCCCTTCGTGGAGTAGCGATAGCCCGCCAGCGTGACTGTCGAATCCGTCGCTTCAATCTCTTTTGAGTACTGGAAGCGGATAGACTGCCCCTCTTTTGACTGTCGACCAGACTCGTTTGGCTTTCTCAGCGAGGTATAGGCCTGGGTAACGTCTAAAGAAACCGACCCCAGCGAATTCAGGCCAAAACCAGAACCTAAAGCAAATGCAGTGTAGTTGTCTGCGGCCTGAAAACCACCATACAGCGTGACGCGATGCGTGAGGCCATAGAGTAAGGTGGCCTGCCCCATAATGGGCTCATCATCATCGTTATCCGGCGCACGGTATCGACCCGCAGTCACCGCATATTTTAAGCGCCCTTCGCGCTGCATAATCGGTACGCTTGAGAACGGTTGGATAAAGGTTCTGGTAGATCCATCCGCTTCTTTAATAGTGACTTCTAAGTCTCCGCCTAACGACGTGGGGTAAAGGTCATCAATGACAAAAGCCCCTGGCGTCACGTACGTCTGGTAAAGCACGCTGCCGTTTTGTTTGATGGTGACCTGGGCATTGCTGCTCGCGATCCCCCGTATCGTTGGGGCAAAACCGCGCAGGCTGTCTGGCAGCATATTATCGTCTGACGCCACCTGAGCCCCTTTAAACTGCACGCTGTCAAAGACATCTGAAGGGGTATAGCTGTCGCCCGCCGTAAAACGCCCGTTAATCGCGGGGATATCATGTTGAACATAGGTGTTGATAGAGTCCCAGGTGCTATGGGTCACCTCAGTGCCCGAAGACTGGCTCTTGTTATAGTTCCAGGTGCTGTAATTGCGCAGACGCCATCCACCAATGTTGATCCCGCTTCGCAGGTTGGTGAAATAGCTGTCACTTGTCCCGCCGCCCCGCTCCATACGGGTGTTGGACCCGGTAAAACGGTAGTCCATCAGCAGGGCTGGCATACCCTGGTCCCAATATTTAGGGTCAACGCTGCCCTGAGCGGATGGCTTCATGGCCACCTGAGGAATAGAAATGTTCAGACGTAAGCGAGAGAAATCAAACTGCGCGCTTGCCTGAGGGATTAAGCGAGGCAGATCGGTGATGATTTCAGCATCACGCAATGCGTTCAGCGCCACGCTGGTTGCCACGCCCCACTGTTTGAGCTGTGCGCTGGTGAGCGCTGGCTGCAATGCGCCATGTGCCCCTTTGGCGAAGGTGATATCAAGCGTATCTCGCGGAGCGCCGTTGAGATAAACATCTACGCGATACGTTCCCGGTAACTGGTTTCCCACCGTAGAAAATTGCGAGAGGTCGACAGGATGATAGTCAGCGTTATCGATCTTCAACGCGTTTGGGTTAAAAAACTCTTCTGCATGCCCCTGCTGAGGGAAAAGCATGCAAAGAAGCGTCGCAAGCGGCGTATACCGCCACGCTGAGTACCGCATTTTTTCTTTTTTTAATGTGTGCATATCCCTTTCCACACTTGATGTTACCCACTCCGCCGAACTCTCCAGGCCTGAACATAACCGCGTTTTAGCGCAATAACGTGGTCACCGTTTTGCTGTCTCCGCCATAGTCATTGATCAACTGCCATGCAACCTGATTTCCTGCCGCCGATGCGGGCAACTTATAGTCCGCGCTTCCTTTGGGCGGCACCATAATGTTTGTGGTATCAAACACTGCGCTGCCCATTTTCAGAGAGTAAAACGTCAGGTAATAAGGCGTTGGATTGGTAACATGAAGCTTATTGCCCGCCCGATTAAAGGTCACTGATTTGTAATCGTCTTCGGTAAGTCCCTTTAATCCGGCCGGTCGATAGAATAATTTGATGCGTGTTTTGATCGTAATTTGCAAAACGTTCTCTTCACTGCGGGAAGAAGAAGGAATGGATTTCACGTTCAGCCAATATACGGACTCTTTATCTTCAGGTAAGTCTCCGCCGGTGCGAATAATACGCACCCTATTTTCGCTGCCACTCTCAAGGCGAAATAGCGGTGGGGTAATCATAAATGGCGGTTTAGCCGCGCCTTTATTTCCCCCGGCAACACCATCCGCATCGGCCCACGTCTGGATAAGATAAGGTACTGAATCTGGATTTTTAATCGATAGGGAGGCTTCACGTTTACTGCCATCGTAGATAAGCCGCGTTCCGCCGACCACGATACCGGCTTGCGCGCTGCCGTTTAATAATAAAAAGGTCAGCAGCACTCCGCCGATTAACTGTTTTATATTCATGAACATTAACTCTGAAGGATCGTTATATCATTTCATCAATATGAAATAGTCTGCACATAGGGCATGTGCAGACTCGAAAATAACGATTACTGGTAATCGATAGTAAACTGGGTGGTGGCGTTCGCGGTACCGGCACCGACGGCCGCAGCCGTTGACACATAACGTCCCACTAAACTGATCGTGACCTGGTTGCTCGCGACAGCGTATTGAGCGGAATTTTCGCGCATAAAAAGAACGTTGCCAGAGGTGTCAGAGATTTCCACCGCAACATTGGTTGCCGTCATACCAGAATCCAGCGCCAGCAGCGCTTTATTGGTAGAGTCTGCGATGCCATCAAACGTCACGACTATGTTTTTTACCGTTTCAGGGCAACTGGTTAGTTTAATCTGGAAGTCTTTTGGTGCCGCTTTGTCACCTGCGGCAGTAAATGCGGTGGTTGCAACAGTACCTAATGAAACTTCCTGATTTTTTGAAGAAGAGTCAACGGTGCATGCCGTTGCCGTAATATTACCGACAAACTTAACTTCACCGTCAGCCGCGTGAGCCACGCCAGCCAATACGGAGCTTGCCATGACGACAGCCAGAAGTGTTTTTTTCATTTATCTATTTCCTGTTTAATAAATTCTCGCCTCTATCCTGGAGGCCATCCGTGTGTTCACTACTTTATCGATATTCCTGTATAAATAAGACAAATATTTATTATCGATAAATGCAAGCGTACCGAACGAATAAAGGAAGATCAACTTAAAATAAAATTAAAAACAGGAAACATCAGCAGCAGAAATAATACCAAATTGTATAAACTAAAGTTTATTTTTAAGTAAAGCACTAAATAGCACCAGAAAAAATATAGCACATATATCTACATATTATCAATGCGCTAAAAAATGGCATTACCAATACATTGATTTAAAAGAATTTAAACGCAAAAATGGCTTTCTTTTCGTCGATACATCAGTATCGATATTGATGATGATTATTGCTCTGGATAACCTATTTGTTCGCGATATTTTTATTTATCATTTATACATCAAATGATTTTTTAAAATGTCGCTCTACGTCAGTTAAATACGTTTAAAATATATAGCTATTGTTATTAACAAGACGTCATTATACCCAGAGGGCAGAATGACGGCTGTAAACTCACGTTATATTATTATATGTCCCCCTCAAGGAAGGGGGACATTTTATGCCGTACGCTTCACCACTTCATTGGCAAAGCCATCGGCGGGTTCCAGCGCCAGATCCAGCGTCGCCAGCAGATCTTTTGCCCGCTCATGGAAGCCGCGCAACGTTTGCTGCAGACGTTCAACGACCTCAGGGTCTTTGATCGCGACGGCCTGCCAGTGGCCATCTTTATCGAACAAGCCGAACTGGTAGCTGTAGGTGAAGCGGCGTTCTTCTGCTTCCATCTCCATCCACCAGCCCCAGAACTCACGCTTCTCCGGCGCAGGTTTCACGTTTACACATACCGCCAGACAGTCGAAAAAAAAGCGGTTATCTTCGCACTGTTCTTCGCGGATATAAGGGCCAAGCGCAGTGAATTTCTTGATCAATCTACTCTTCGGGTGTCCACTCGGTAACGTCATTGCGATCTCCTTTAGTGATGCAACTGTTTTACCAAATCAATAGAATTTAGCAATATATTAACAAAATCTATTATTGATCCACCCGGCAATTTCTTTCAGAGCACGATCGAAATTACGGTACACCGGGTTAAACGGGATCGGCATCAGTTTGCCCTGCGCAGATGACGAAACAATTAACCGCGACTCCTCTTCCGGGCTGAACGGATCGTTATCCCAGTAGCCCGACAGCATCGGCGTTGGGCAGCGTCGGCCCAGCAGCCCTTGAGTCTTCAACGAGTAGCGATTCAGTTCGACGCGCAGCGCTTCATCGGAGGCATCGTGCATGCCCAGGCGTGAAGCCAGCACGTCGAGATACATCTCCGGCACACGCCCCTGATGCAGCGGGTCGTTGAGCAGGCCGTGTACCACCGGGCCAAGACAGGCAACGGCTTTCAGCCGCGGCGCTTCCAGGTAGGCCAGGCGCACGGCAATGTTCGCACCGAAGCGGAAACCGAACGCTGCGACGCGAGTGTGATCGATCCACGGAATATCCGGCAGCGCGCGCAGCGCGTGCTGGTGCAGCATGCTGGAGTCCTGAGTCAGCTTCCATTTAGAGGAGAAGCCAATCGACGGCATGTCCAGCGTCAGCATCGCAATACCGAGCGGCGCGAAGTAGTGCTCATAAAGGCTGTAGTAATCGGTTTGCAGGCCATCGAGTCCGCCACACATCAGCACCGTTGGGAACGGGCCGTTGCCTTTCGGCATATGCAGGAATCCGGTCACCGGCGAGCCGCCGGGAATGGCAAACTCGAGTTCGCGAATTTCACCCGGTAGGCGCTGAGCCGCCTCTTCATAGGCACGGTTTGCCAGCGCCTGCGCCTGTTCGGCGAGATCGTCACCCTTCAGGTGCGGGTACGCTGCAATGCTATAAAGGTTAGAGGCGTGCAGCCAATGGCGGCCGCTGAGGGCTTCGTCTTGCTCCTGGGTCGCTTTCTGCTGCCAGAGCATGGCCTGAGAAGACCATTCATAAATCCAGTTACCGCCGCGATAGCCCACTACGGTGTCATACAGTTCGTCGTCGGTACGTTCGGCCTTGCTCATCACGATGCGCGCCTGCACGTCGAGAATTTCCTGCGGGGTAACACCGCGCCAGATCCACATCAGGCGGTTAATCATGCGGTACCAGTGCGGTACGTTATTGCCGCTGAGCGCCGATTGCATATGGGAGGTACTACCATTGTTGAACCGGCGTACCAGCGTTGACGTTTCAGGGTGTTTAAAGCGCGGCTTGAATAGCGTTTCGCTGAGATTAGCTTCTGGCATCACAAAACCTCCATAGATACTTTCCTGGATGTATTGTAACGCGTGGGGCGTTAAAAAAAACAACGCCCGGCATAACCGGGCGTTGGAAGCGCATTAATTGACTGAATTAACGGCCAGAGATAGGCGGCACAAACACCACGCCCATATCCCAAGGCTGCTCAATCCAGGTATCCTGCGGGATATCAATAACATAATCGTCAACCAGCGGACGACCAGCTGGTTTAGCGAAGATGGTGACGAAATGAGCTTTTGGATACATTTCGCGAATCGCTACCGCGGTACCGCCGGTGTCTACCAGGTCGTCAATAACGATAAAGCCTTCGCCATCGCCTTCAGCACGTTTCAGAACGGTCAGTTCGCGCTGGTTGTCGTGGTCATAGCTGGAGATGCATACGGTGTCGACGTGACGAATGCCCAGTTCACGTGCCAGCAGTGCGCCCGGTACCAGACCGCCGCGACTAACGGCGATAATGCCTTTCCACTGTTCAGAAGGCATCAGGCGTGCGGCCAGTTTGCGTGCGTGAATCTGCAACATGTCCCAGGTGACGACGTATTTTTCGCTCATGTGAAGTTGTCCCAGCCTATGTTATACGGCTTAAAAAATGTTCAAGGGGGAAATGGGTTGCGCGAGATTATAGAGATCTGACGCACTAAAAACCAGTGTTAAGCGGAATCCGGCGCGCTTTTTACGTGGTTTGTTCTACCGGAAGAGGCAGAAAGTGGTATTCTCAACCCCATCGCGCAAGCCAGTCTTGTGGTATGTGTATGTGCTAACCCTTTACCTGCAAGCGACTTTTGCAGAACGCCGTAAGGAGACTCACCGTGTCTGAACTGTCTCAATTATCCCCGCAGCCGCTGTGGGATATTTTTGCCAAAATCTGTTCTATTCCGCACCCTTCTCATCATGAAGAGCAGCTCGCCGCGCATATCGTTGGCTGGGCGAAAGAAAAAGGTCTTCACGCAGAGCGCGACCAGGTTGGCAACATTCTGATTCGCAAAGCCGCGACCCCGGGTATGGAAAACCGTAAACCGGTTGTACTGCAGGCCCACCTCGATATGGTGCCGCAGAAAAACAATGATACCGTTCATGACTTCGCCAAAGACCCTATTCAGCCGTACATCGACGGTGAGTGGGTAAAAGCACGCGGCACCACGCTGGGTGCCGATAACGGTATCGGTATGGCTTCCGCGCTGGCGGTGCTGTCCGATGCGTCCGTTGAGCATGGTCCGCTGGAAGTGCTGCTGACCATGACCGAAGAGACCGGCATGGACGGCGCGTTCGGTCTGCAACCAAACTGGCTGCAGGGCGACATTCTGATCAACACCGACTCTGAAGAAGAGGGTGAAATCTACATGGGTTGTGCCGGTGGTATCGACTTCACCAGCAACCTGCCGCTGACTCGTGAAGCGATTCCTGCGGGCTTCCAGGGCTTCAAGCTGACGCTGAAAGGCCTGAAAGGCGGCCACTCCGGCGGTGATATTCACCTCGGTCTCGGCAATGCCAACAAACTGCTGGCCCGTTTCCTGGTGGCTCACGCGAGCGAACTGGATCTGCGTCTGGTCGACTTCACCGGCGGCACCCTGCGTAACGCCATTCCACGTGAAGCCTCTGCTGCGCTGGCAATCCCAGCGGATAAAGCTGATGCGCTGAAAGGCCTGGTTGATACCTACCTGCACATTCTGCAAAACGAACTGTCGGCGAAAGAGAAAAACCTGACGCTGGTTCTGGAAACCCAGACCGTTGACGGTAAAGCGCTGACCGCCGCTTCTCGCGATGCGTTCATTCAGCTGCTGAACGCGACTCCGAACGGCGTGATTCGTAACTCCGACGTGGCGAAAGGCGTGGTGGAAACCTCGCTGAACGTGGGCGTGGTATCCATGACTGAAGATACCGCCACCATTCACTGCCTGATTCGTTCCCTGCTCGACAGCGGTAAAGATTACGTGGTGAGCATGCTGGAATCTCTGGGCGCGCTGGCCGGTGCGAAAACTCAGCCGAAAGGCGGCTACCCAGGCTGGCAGCCGGACGCTAACTCTCCGGTAATGCACCTGGTGCGTGAAACCTATCAGCGTCTGTTCAATAAGGTTCCGAACATTCAGATCATCCACGCCGGTCTGGAATGTGGTCTGTTCAAGAAACCTTATCCTGACATGGATATGGTCTCCATTGGGCCAACCATCACCGGGCCACACTCTCCAGATGAGCAGGTTCATATCGAAAGCGTTGGCCAGTACTGGCAACTGCTGACGGAACTGCTGAAAGCGATTCCGGCGAAGTAAGTTTTGAGCCGTTCCCGGCGGCGCTTCGCTTAGCCTGGCTACATTCGACGTAGCCCGACTGAGTGGAACGACGCCGGGGATATCACCACCCTACCTGATTTTTTCCATCCGATAGTTCACAAACGTCTCCCCGCGCGCTTTCACCTCTTGTTCTGCCACCACCACAAATCCCAGCCGTTCAAAACACGCTCTGGCCGTGATACTTGCTTCTACCGTTAACGTTCCCGTCGGGAGCCTGGCAAACAACGCTTTCAGTAGTGCGCTGGCGACCCCCTGTCGTGAATACGATGGGTCGACAAACAGCAGGTCAATATAAAGCTCAACGGCAGTAACAAAGCCCACCGGCACGTCATCAACCGTAGCCACCAGAACCAGAGAGTCGGCCATTTTTTGCCGCCATCGGGCTTCATCTACCTGCACCCAGGCGTTTACCTGGGCGGGCGAGTAGTGCTGGCTGGCGGTTTCCCGTACCGCGCGCTGAAAAATCTGGCACAGCGTGGAAAAATCACCGTCACGGTATTCACGAATCAGCATGGTTATATCCCTAAGAGAAGTTGCCTTTCCAGTTGCGGGTCGAGCAGCGTAACGTGCAGGCCAACCAGGCGCACCCCGCGCCCTGCACGGCGTTCCTGCCAGGACTGATAGGCCGTGGCAAGCAGATCGTCTTTGGTCAGCTTCGGCCAGACGTGCTCCTGGGTGGTTTGCTGGAAATCATTAAATTTGAGTTTTATTCCCTGCCGGGCAATACGCAGGTCCGGCCGGACTTTCGCCAGTCGCCGTTCCAGTTCGGGATAGAGACGCTCGACGATCGCTTCACAGTCGGCCCATTCATGGATGTCCTCTTCCAGCGTGCGCTCTACGCCGATCGACTTTCTCTGGCGATCGTTATGGATCTCACGTTCGTCGATCCCATGGCTACGTTCCCAGAGGATCCGCCCGAATTTACCAAAACGTTTGAGCAGCATAGCAAGGTCACTGTTTTGTACATCTTCGCAGGTACGCAACCCCATGCTTTCAAGTTTTGCGGCCGACACCTTACCCACGCCGGGGATTTTGCCAAGCGGCAGGGTTTTGAGGAAATCAGGAACCTCGTCCGGCGTCAGCACAAACTGGCCGTTAGGTTTGTTGAGGTCAGAGGCAATTTTGGCGAGAAACTTCACCGGCGCTACCCCCGCCGATGCGGTCAGCGAGAGTTCGTTAAAGATAGTCTGGCGGATCTCCTGGGCCATCAGCGTAGCCGACCCGTGGCAGTGGGGGCTCGCGCTTACATCCAGATAGGCTTCATCCAGCGACAGCGGCTCGATAAGCGAGGTATAGCGGGAGAAGATCTCCCGGATATGGTTGGACGCTTCACGATAGGCCTCAAAACGCCCCGGCAGCAGTGTGAGATGCGGGCAGAGCTTCAGCGCCATCCCGGTCGGCATGGCGCTGCGTACGCCAAATTTACGCGCCGGATAGTTCGCCGTGCTTATCACGCCACGCTGTACCCGACTGCCGCCGATGGCGATAGGGATATCGCGCAGCGCCGGGTTATCGCGCATTTCCACCGCCGCGAAGAAGCAGTCCATGTCGATATGGATTATTTTGCGCATCGTTAGCCCTCACTTACCACTGGATAAGTATACAGCACAACATTGGCAAATGAGAAGAATACAAATCGCCCGGCAGCGCCGGGCGAAGAGAGGAACTACAGGATACGGTTCTGCTGGCGCTGCGCGTCCTTCGCCATGCGTTTTTTACGCGCATCGCAGGGTTCAGGGCAGTTACACACTTTCTCCATCCCCAGAGAAGAAATTCCGCCACAGCTGCCCTGCAGGCTTTTCCGCTTCACGATATAGCCCAGCGACATGCCAAAAACCACCAACACAAAAATGCCGAACGTCGCCAGAAAGACCGTTAACATCATCAGCCTCCAAAATCATCGAGCATGATGTTTTCATCCTCAACGCCGAGATCTTTAAGCATTTTGATAACCGCAGCGTTCATCATCGGCGGCCCGCACATATAGAACTCGCAATCTTCCGGTGCCGGGTGGTCACGCAGATAGTTTTCATACAGGACGTTATGAATAAAGCCAGTATAACCCGTCCAGTTATCTTCCGGCAGCGCATCGGAAAGCGCGATATGGAAGGTGAAGTTCGGGTTCTCCTGCGCCAGCTTTTCAAATTCTTCCTGATAGAACATTTCGCGCAGCGAGCGAGCGCCGTACCAGAAGCTGATTTTACGCTTGCTGTGCAGGCGCTTAAGCTGGTCAAAAATGTGCGAACGCATCGGCGCCATCCCCGCTCCACCGCCGATGAACACCATTTCCGCTTCGGTCTCTTTGGCAAAGAATTCGCCAAACGGCCCGGAGATTGTCACCTTATCGCCCGCTTTGAGCGACCAGATATAGGAGGACATAATTCCCGGCGGTGCGTCAGGCGCAGACGGCGGCGGCGTCGCAATACGTACGTTGAGCATAATCATGCCCTTCTCGTCCGGGTAGTTCGCCATTGAGTAAGCGCGCAGAGTTGGCTCTTTGACGTCAGAGACGTAGCGGAACAGGTTAAACTTATCCCAGTCGCCGCGGTATTCATCCGGCACGTCAAAATCGGCATAAGCCACTTTATGCGGCGGACATTCAATCTGAATATAGCCCCCGGCGCGGAACGGCACGCTTTCACCAGCAGGAATGGCAAGCTTCAGCTCTTTAATAAACGTGGCTTTGTTATCGTTAGAGATAACCTCACATTCCCACTTCTTCACGCCGAACACTTCATCCGGCAGTTCGATTTTCATATCCTGACGCACGGCAACCTGACAGGCCAGACGGCAGCCCTCTTTAGCTTCGCGCTTGGTGATATGCGAAAGCTCGGTCGGTAGAATATCGCCGCCGCCCTCTTTCACCTTCACCCGGCACTGGCCACAGGAACCACCGCCACCGCAGGCAGATGAGATAAAGATACCGTTGCTGGAGAGCGTATTCAGCAGCTTGTCACCGGCCGGTGTTTTGATCTGCTTATCCGCTTCGTTGTTGATTTCAATGACCACGTCCCCGGCGTTCACCAGCTTCGATTTGGCAAACAGAATCAGCACCGACAGCACCAGCACAATCAGCGTAAACATCACTACGCCAAGTAATATTTCCATGATTAACGGCCCTTATAGCTGCACACCGGAGAACGACATAAAACCTAATGCCATTAATCCAGTGGTGATAAAGGTGATCCCTAAGCCGCGCAGTCCCGCGGGCACGTTTGAATATTTCATCTTCTCGCGAATACCGGCCATGGCGACAATCGCTAACATCCAGCCAATACCGGAACCAAAGCCGTAAACGATGGACTCGCCGAAGTTATAGTCACGCTGCACCATAAACGACACGCCGCCGAAGATGGCACAGTTCACCGCGATAAGCGGCAGGAAGATGCCCAGCGCGGTGTAGAGTGACGGGAAGTATTTATCGAGGATCATTTCTAGGATCTGCACCAGCGCCGCAATCACCCCGATAAAGGTGATGAAGTTCAGGAAGCTGAGATCCACGCCGTCAACCAGCGCGCCGTCGCGCAGTACCAGGTTATAGACCAGGTTATTAATTGGTACGGCAAGGCCGAGCACAACCGTTACCGCCACACCCAGGCCGAAGGCGGTAGAGACTTTCTTCGACACTGCGAGGAAGGTACACATCCCCAGGAAGAAGGCCAGCGCCATGTTTTCAACAAACACCGCGCGGACAAACAGGCTAATGTAATGAGCCATAATCGGTTACTCCTTTTCCTGCTGTTCCGGCTTCCAGCTACGCAGCGCCCAGATCAGCAAACCGATAATGAAAAACGCGCTCGGCGCGAGCAGGAACAGACCGTTAGGCTGATACCAGCCGCCGTTCTGCACCGTTTCCAGCACCGTGACACCGAACAGCTTGCCGCTGCCGATAAGCTCACGCAGGAAGCCGACGATCAGCAGAATGGCGCCGTAGCCCAGGCCGTTTCCGATACCGTCCATAAAGCTCGCCAATGGCGGAGATTTCATGGCGTAGGCCTCCGCACGCCCCATCACGATGCAGTTAGTGATGATAAGACCGACGAATACCGAGAGCTGTTTAGAGGTCTCGAACGCAAACGCGCGCAGTAGCTGATCGACGACGATAACCAGCGAAGCGATAATCGCCATCTGTACGATAATACGCACGCTGTTCGGAATGTGATGGCGGATCATCGAGATAAACATGCTCGAGAACGCCGTGACCAGCGTTACCGCGATGGTCATTACGAAGGCCGTCTCCAGCTTGGTGGTGACCGCCAGCGCCGAACAGACGCCAAGCACCTGCAGCGCAATTGGGTTATTTGCGATAAGCGGGCCAACGAGTACCCGCTTCATCTCTTTCATATCACCCTGCTCAGCCATGGTTCAGCCCTCCTTCACGCACCTGTTTCAGGAACGGGCCAAAGCCCATTTCACCCATCCAGAAATCAAAGCTGTGCTGCACCCCGTTAGCAGTGAGCGTTGCGCCGGACAGGCCGTCAACGGCATAGAGGTCACCCTGCGGTGCCGCGCCTTTCACCACGCGCAGCGCCGGTTTGCCGCTATCGTCCACCACCCGTTTACCCACAAACTGCGCACGCCAGTTCGGATTTTCAATTTCACCACCGAGGCCTGGGGTTTCCCCCTGGTCGTAGTAGGTAATGCCGCGGATGGTGCGCCCATCGGTGTCCAGCGCCACAAAGGCATACATCATCGACCACAGGCCGTTACCGTACACCGGCAGGACAATCTCCTGTAACTTCTGCTGCTCATCTTTAATCAGATAGATTTCCACCACGTTGCTGCGACGACGAATTCCCGCCGGGTCTTCGCCAGAGGCCAGCGCGACGCTTTGCGCTGGGTCTTTCAGCGCCTGGCTTTGGTTAAACTTCGCCGGATCTTTGTCGAGAATCTCGCCGCTTTTTAAATCCACCAGACGCGGTACAACGCGGGTCGCGTAGATCTCAGCGACCTCATCGGCGGACATTTTATCGTGCATCAGCCCGGCAACCGCCAGGATATTGCGCTGCTTATCCAGCGCGCGCTGCTCCTGCTGAAGAGGCTTAAGCCCAACGGCGGAGCCCGCCACCACGATAGAGCAGACCAGGCAAAGCACCAGCACCACCAGCAGCGTTTTGCCGATGCTATCGTTACTTTTATTTTCAGCCACGCGACTTCCTCCGCTTAATATTGGCCTGCACCACCAGGTAATCAAACAGCGGCGCAAAGAGGTTGGCGAACAGAATCGCCAGCATCATCCCTTCCGGATAGGCTGGGTTAACCACGCGGATTAACACACACATCACGCCAATCAGCGCGCCGTAGCACCATTTGCCTTTATCAGTAAACGAGGCGGAGACCGGGTCGGTTGCCATAAACATCATGCCGAAGGCAAAGCCGCCCAGCACCAGGTGCCAGTACCACGGCATGGCGAACATTGGGTTGGTGTCGGAGCCAATCAGATTAAACAGCGTGGCGCAGGCCATCATGCCAAGCATGACCCCGGCGACGATGCGCCAGGAAGCCACACGGCCAAAGATAATCAGCGCCCCACCGAGCAGAATCATCAGCGTTGAGACTTCACCAATAGAACCCGGGATATTGCCGATAAAGGCATCCATCCAGCTCACCGGCTGACCGGTAACGACGTTAACCAGCGACTCACCGCCGTGGCTCGCCCACTGGGAGAGCGGCGTAGCGCCGGAGAAACCGTCGGCCGCGGTCCAGACTAAATCACCGGAGATTTGCGCCGGATAGGCGAAGAACAGGAAGGCGCGGCCGGCCAGCGCCGGGTTAAGGAAATTGCGCCCGGTACCGCCGAATATCTCTTTGGCAATGACGACACCAAACGAGATCCCCAGCGCCGCCTGCCACAGCGGCATGGTTGGCGGAACAATCAGCGCGAACAGAATCGAGGTGACAAAGAAACCTTCGTTGACTTCGTGCTTACGCACGATGGCAAACAGCACTTCCCAGAAGCCACCCACCAGAAAGACGACAGCGTAGATAGGTACGAAGAACACCGCGCCGAGCATCATCATGCTGAGCCAGCCTGCGTCCGGGGCGAAGCTCACGCCCAGCGCCTGCGCCACGCTGTAGTGCCAGTTGCTGGCAATCACCTGCTGGAGCTGTTCAGCACCGTAGAGCTTGTGCAGCGCCGGAATGGTCTGCAGACCGACGTTGTACATCCCCCAGAACATCGCCGGGAAGACGGCGAACCAGACGAGGATCATCATACGTTTCAGGTCGATAGCATCACGAACGTGCGCCGCGCCCTTCGTCACGTGACCCGGCGTGTAGAGCAGCGTTGCCGTTGCTTCATACAGCGGGTAGTACTTTTCCAGCTTGCCGCCCTGCGTGAAGTGCGGCTCAACTTTTTCTAATAGCTGTTTTAAGCCCATCACTTAGCCTTCCTGCTCAATTTGCGTTAATACGCGACGTAAAACCGGCCCGTATTCGTATTTTCCTGGGCAAACGTAGGTGCACAGCGCCAGGTCTTCTTCATCCAGTTCCAGGCAGCCAAGCGCCTGCGCGCTGTCGGTATCTCCTGCCAGCAGGTCACGCAGCAGGACGGTTGGCAGGATATCCAGCGGCATAACCCGCTCGTAGCTGCCGATCGGGACCATTGCGCGTTCGCCGCCGTGCGTATCGGTGGAGAGGTTGAACAGCTTTTTCTTGAGGAAGTGGCCCAGCGTGGTGCGGGTGATAGAGAACTTATCCCGCCCCGGCGCAACCCAGCCCAGTAGCTCTTTGTCGCGCCCTTCTTTCAGCACGCTGACCTGCAGGTGGAAGCGCCCCAGGAAGGCGTGCGGCCCGACGGCCTGCGTGCCGTTCAGCACGGAGCCGGAGAGAACGCGGTTTTCACCGTCATGGAGTTCCCCCACCAGCATGGCGTCAAGATCCGCGCCGATACAGGTGCGCAGCAGCCGCGGTTGTTTCACCTGCGGGCCGCCGAGCGCAATAATGCGTTCAGTCCAAAGCACGCCGTCGAGGAACAGCTTGCCGTAAGCGATAACATCCTGATAGTTCAGGTGCCACACCTGCTTGTTCAGGCTCACTGGCTCAAGGAAGTGAATGTGAGTACCCACTAGCCCCGCCGGATGGGGGCCAGAGAACTGGTTAAAAGTCACTTGCCCCTGTGGATGCCCGCCCAGCTTACCGCCGCTGCCCTGGCAGACGTGAACTTTTCCGTCGGTCAGGCGCGTCAGGACGGTCAGCCCGGCGTTGAAGGCATCCCGCTGGGCGAAAATAATCGGCTGCGGGTCGGCCGCCAGCGGGTTGGTGTCGATGGCGGTGACGAATATCGCCGCGGGGTCGGTGCCCGGCACCGGCGTCTTGCTAAAAGGACGGGTACGCATCGCGGTCCACAGGCCGGATTCAATCAGCTGCGCGACAACCGTTTCACGTGGCAGCGTGGCCAGCTCATCGGGCGCGTAGGCGTTAAACGTCACGGCATCATCGCCGTCGATATCAATGACTACCGATTGCAGCACCCGACGCTCACCGCGATGGATGGCGCTGACGATGCCGCTGGCCGGGGCGGTAAAACGCACGCCTGGAATCTTTTTATCTTCGAAAAGCAGCTGCCCTTTGGCAACTCTGTCGCCCTCTTTGACCGCCATTGATGGGCGAAGCCCGATATATTCTTCACCTTTCACCGCAACACGCGTGACCGTCACATCATCAATGCGTTGCCCGTCGGGCAGGCCAGCTATAGGCAGATCGAGGCCTTTAGTTATTTTAATCATACTGTTCGCAGGTATCCGTTAACGACGACGTCAGATCGAGGCTGAAGCCAGCGTTTTGGTTAACGAAACAAAAGAAAGGAGTAAAACCTGAAACCCAATGACCATCCGTGATTGGGCATATGAGAGATTGAAGCATCCTTTCTTACGCTGTTCTGAGAGTTAAATACATTCACCATTCGGATGAAAACCAAGCCACCCAATTCCATCTCGAATGATTCAGTTACGAAAGTTTACCATTTTCTCTTTCTCTGATGCAGCAGTTCCGCTTTTGAAGCCGCTAAATTGCGAGCCGATACGCAAAGTGAGCGCGATTCAGACAAAGATAGCTAGTGAATCATCGGCTTATCCAACACTCTCTGTAGCTGATGTCGTCAGGCAGAGAAACAGCACAACGCACCGGGTTCAGGCGGGATTGCATTACGAAATGGTAAACGCCCGCCGCCCCTCTTGCGAAAAAATGCGGTGGTGCTAAGGTGAGCGCACAAAAAACAGATTTGTCTGCTTTTTTCTCCTGATTGCCTTCCTGGCATGTTGTTATCTTTTATCAAGGAACAAGTAGTATGCGCAAAATCGCATTTGTTATTGCGATGCTTTTGATGCCGTGCGTTTCGTTTGCTGGGTTATTAAGCAGCAATACGCCAACGACGCCTGTCAGCAAAGAATACAAGCAGCAAATGATGGGCTCCCCGGTCTATATCCAGATTTTCAAAGAGGAGCGCACGCTCGATCTCTTCGTCAAGATGGGTGAAACCTACCAACTCCTCGATAGCTATAAGATCTGCAACTACTCAGGCGGCCTGGGGCCGAAGCAGCGTCAGGGCGATTTCAAAAGTCCGGAAGGTTTTTACTCGGTGCAGCGTAGCCAGCTGAAGCCGGATAGCCGCTTCTATAAAGCGATTAATATTGGCTTCCCGAACGCCTATGACCGTGCTCACGGTTATGAAGGGAAATATCTGATGATTCACGGTGCCTGTGTCTCGATTGGCTGCTACGCCATGACCGATTCCGGTATTGATGAGATCTTCCAGTTCGTGACCGCCGCGTTAGTCTTCGGTCAGTCGAGCGTTGAAGTCAGCATCTATCCGTTCCGCATGACAGATGCCAACATGCAGCGCCACAAATACTCGTACTTCAACGACTTCTGGCAGCAGCTTAAGCCGGGCTACGACTACTTCCAGCAGACGCATAAGCCGCCGATGGTGTCCGTGGTTGATGGGCGTTATGTAGTGAGCAAGCCGCTGAGCCACGAAGTGGTCCAGCCGCAGCTGGCATCAAACTATACGCTCCCCGAGACAAAATAAGCGCCATTCACCTGGCATCACCTTGTGCCAGGTTTCATTCCCCGTCAGCGGTTGGGTTGCTATCACGGTAACCACATCGTTGGCGGTGGTCTCCTGCTGAAAATCGATCTCCACGTCCCTATCCAGAAGCTTCGCCACGCCAAACGGCGCACGGCGGGTTATCCAGTACAGGTTGGTTGAGCAGAACGCCATCACGTAACGACCATCCGAAAGCAGCATGTTAAACACACCCTTCTCACGCAGCTCATCCGCCAGCGAAGCAATGTATTTAAAGACCGCCTGCATGTTGCCCGGCGTGCGTGGATAGCGCTCGGTGAGCTTGTGCAGCAGCCAGCAGAAGGCTTTCTCGCTGTCGGTTTCACCGACCGGACGGAACTGCCCCGTCTCCAGCGATTTATAGCCGGTAAGCTGCCCGTTGTGGGCGTAGGTCCAGTTGCGTCCCCAGAGCTCGCGGGTAAACGGGTGGGTATTTTCCAGCGCCACCATTCCGCGATTCGCCTGGCGAATATGGGCAATGACGGAGCAGGACTTAATAGGATAGTCCTGCACCAGTTTGGCGATGGGAGATTGGTAGCTGGGCTGCGGATCTTTGAACGTGCGACAGCCTTTGCCTTCGTAGAAGGTAATTCCCCAGCCGTCTTTATGCGGCCCGGTGCCCCCACCGCGCTGGACTAGCCCGGTAAAACTAAAGCAAATATCGGTTGGCACATTGGCGCTCATCCCGAGCAGTTCGCACATATCACACCCCCACAGCTATCGGGGCCGGAGCCCCGAAAATCTTAAGCTTTAACCATCTCTTTTTCGATCAGCATGATCAGGATGTGAATCACTTTAATGTGAATTTCCTGAACACGGTCGGCGTAGCCAAAGTGCGGTACGCGGATTTCGATGTCCGCAGAACCGGCCATTTTGCCGCCGTCTTTGCCGGTCAGCGTGATCACTTTCATCCCCTGCGCACGCGCCGCTTCAATAGCTTTGATCACGTTTGCTGAGTTGCCAGAAGTGGAGATCCCCAGCAGCACATCGCCCGCACGACCGACGGATTCAACGTAGCGAGAGAACACATATTCATAGCCGAAATCATTACTCACGCAGGAAAGGTGGCTGACGTCGGAAATCGCAATCGCCGGATATCCCGGACGGTTTTCACGGTAGCGACCGGTTAACTCTTCCGCGAAGTGCATCGCATCGCAATGAGAACCACCGTTACCGCAGGAGAGCACTTTGCCACCGGCTTTGAAGCTGTCTGCCAGCAGGACTGCTGCGCGCTGAATAGCATGGATATTGGCTTCATCTTTAAGGAAGTTTGCCAGCGTATCGGCCGCTTCATTCAGTTCGTTACGAATAAGATCCTGGTACATGAGGATAATCCTTCAGCATTAATAAAATTGTCATCGTTAGTGTACCGGATAGCGCCAGTACAGAGAAGCAAGCACGAATCTATTCACCCGATGTTTGGATTTTTAGTGCGCTAAAAAGCAGCAACAATGTGAGCGAGGTTGTAATTATTTTGTAAACACATTGCTAAATAAAAACGCTTCAACTACAACCATAACATCACAAGTGGTCAGACCTCCTACAAGACAGGGGCATTTCTCTATGATGATTTTGAGTATTGTTTTAACCATTGCCGTACTCGGTGCACTCTTCTATCACCGTATTAGTTTGACGCTCGGCAGCGTGATTCTGCTCGCCTGGACCGCCGCTCTCGGTGCGATTGGCCTGTGGAACCTGTGGCTGCTGGTGCCGCTGGCCATCATTCTGGTGCCGTTCAACTTTACGCCGATGCGTAAAGCGCTGATCTCAACGCCGGTTTTCCGTATGTTCAGCAAAGTGATGCCGCCGATGTCGCGCACTGAGAAAGAAGCAATTGATGCCGGTACCACCTGGTGGGAAGGCGATCTGTTCCGCGGCAACCCGGACTGGAAAAAGCTGCACAACTACCCGCGTCCACAGCTGACCGCCGAAGAGCAGGCGTTTATTGATGGCCCGGTTGAAGAAGCGTGCCGCATGGCTAACGACTTTGCGATCACCCACGAGATGGCAGACCTGCCGCCGGAGCTGTGGGCCTATCTGAAAGAGCACCGCTTCTTCGCGATGATCATTAAGAAAGAGTACGGCGGTCTGGAATTTTCTGCTTATGCCCAGGCTCGCGTACTGCAAAAGCTCTCCGGCGTTTCCGGCATTCTGGCGATTACCGTCGGCGTACCAAACTCCTTAGGGCCGGGCGAACTGCTGCAGCACTACGGTACTGAAGAGCAGAAAGATCACTACCTGCCGCGCCTGGCGCGTGGTCAGGAGATCCCATGCTTCGCGCTGACCAGCCCGGAAGCGGGCTCCGATGCCGGTGCGATTCCGGATACCGGCGTCGTCTGCATGGGCGAATGGCAGGGTGAGCAGGTTCTGGGTATGCGTTTAACCTGGAACAAGCGTTACATCACCCTCGCACCGATTGCGACCGTACTGGGCCTGGCCTTCAAGCTGTCTGACCCGGACAAACTGATGGGCGGCGCGGAAGATTTGGGTATCACCTGTGCCCTGATCCCAACCAACACCCCGGGCGTTGAAATTGGTCGTCGTCACTTCCCGCTGAACGTGCCGTTCCAGAACGGCCCGACGCGCGGTCAGGATATCTTCGTGCCAATCGACTACATCATTGGCGGGCCGAAAATGGCCGGTCAAGGCTGGCGTATGCTGGTTGAATGTCTGTCCGTTGGCCGTGGTATTACCCTGCCGTCTAACTCGACCGGCGGCGTGAAATCCGTAGCGCTGGCGACCGGTGCCTATGCGCACATTCGCCGCCAGTTCAAAGTGTCGATTGGTAAAATGGAAGGGATTGAAGAGCCACTGGCGCGCATCGCAGGCAACGCCTACGTGATGGACGCAGCGGCTACATTAATTACCTACGGCATTATGCTCGGCGAAAAACCGGCGGTACTGTCGGCTATCGTGAAGTACCACTGTACCCACCGCGGCCAGCAGTCCATCGTTGACGCCATGGATATTGCCGGCGGGAAAGGCATCATGCTTGGCGAAGGTAACTTCCTGGCGCGAGCTTACCAGGGTGCACCCATCGCTATCACCGTTGAAGGCGCGAACATTCTGACCCGTAGCATGATGATCTTCGGTCAGGGCGCGATTCGTTGCCATCCGTACGTACTGGAAGAGATGGCGGCGGCGCAGAACAAAGATGCCAACGCGTTCGATAAGCTGCTGTTTAAACACATCGGCCACGTCGGTAGCAATAAAGTACGCAGCTTCTGGTTGGGTATCACCCGTGGCTTAACCAGCCCGACCCCAACCCGCGATGCCACCAAACGCTACTATCAGCATCTGAACCGTTTGAGCGCCAACCTGGCCCTGCTGTCGGATGTATCGATGGCGGTACTGGGCGGCAGCCTGAAACGTCGCGAGCGCATCTCCGCCCGTCTGGGTGATGTGCTGAGCCAGCTGTACCTCGCCTCTTCCGTCCTGAAGCGCTATGACGATGAAGGGCGTAATGAAGCAGATTTACCGCTGGTGCACTGGGGCGTTCAGGATGCGCTGCATCAGGCAGAACAGGCGATTGACGACCTGCTGAAGAACTTCCCAAACCGCTTTGTCGCAGGGGCAATGCGCGTGGTTATCTTCCCGACCGGCCGTCATTACAACGCGCCGTCCGATAAGCTGGACCACAGCGTCGCAAAAATTCTGCAGACACCGAGCGCCACCCGTTCACGTATCGGCCGCGGTCAGTATCTGACCCCGAGCGAGCACAACCCGGTTGGCCTGCTGGAAGAAGCGCTGGTTGACGTTATGGCAGCCGACCCTATCCACCAGCGGATCTGCAAAGAAATTGGCAAAAACCTGCCGTTTACCCGCCTGGATGAACTGGCACGTAACGCGCTGGCTAAAGGCCTGATTGATCAGGAAGAAGCGGACATTCTGACTAAAGCAGAAGTTAGCCGACTGCGTAGCATCAACGTTGACGACTTTGCTCCGGACGAACTGGCGACTAAGCCGGTAAAGCTGCCGGACAACGTGCGCAAGGTTGAAGCCGCGTAACGTTTTCAATTCGTTATCCTCAAAGCGGAGCCTGGCTCCGCTTTTTTTTATGCAAACGGTCCTCAGCAAAGCTGCGGCCTGATAAGGTGTTACAGTTAGATTTACGTCCTGCAACAGAGGAGTATCACCATGTCTGGCTTGAAGATTACCCTTTTACAACAACCCCTCGTGTGGATGGACGGCCCTGCAAATCTGCGCCACTTTACCCGGCAGATGGAAGGGATTACCGAGCGTGATGTGATAGTCCTGCCGGAAATGTTTACCACCGGATTTGCGATGGAAGCCGCAGAACAATCGTTGTCGGAAGACGAGGTCGTAGCCTGGATGCAGGAGCAGGCGGAACGCACCAATGCGCTGGTTGCTGGCAGCGCGGCGCTGCAGACGGGCGTTGGCGCAGTAAACCGCTTTCTTCTCGTCGAGCCGGAAGGCCGCGTGCATCGCTACGATAAACGGCATCTGTTCCGCATGGCGAATGAACATCAGCACTATATTGCTGGCGATAAGCGCGTAGTGTTGACGTGGCGTGGCTGGCGTATTCTGCCACTGGTGTGCTACGACCTGCGTTTCCCGGTGTGGTCGCGTAACCGTAATGACTACGATCTGGCACTCTATGTCGCCAACTGGCCGGCGCCCCGCTCTTTGCACTGGCAGGCGCTGTTAACGGCACGGGCGATTGAAAACCAGGCCTATGTGGTGGGATGCAACCGCGTCGGCACCGATGGCAACGGTCATCACTATCGTGGCGACAGCCGGATTATTACCCCGCAGGGTGAGATTCTGGCCACTGCCGAACCGCATCAGGCTACGCGTATCGACGGTGAGCTTTCACTGGCAGCGCTGCAGGAGTATCGCGAGAAATTCCCGGCCTGGCAGGATGCCGATCCCTTCGCGCTGGGATAACGAACACCAAAAAAACGCCGCCCCAGGTACGGGACGGCGTTGTGCTTTATTGTGCTACAGGCGATTTACCAGACATATTTAACGCCAATAACCCCTTCACTTCTGCGGTAGCCGTTATCTCCCGTTTCAGAGCTCAGCTTCGCCCAGCCCTGCCAGTTATTGCTGATGCGTGCCTGAACACCCGCTTCCACCTCATAGCGATTATCCGGGATATCCTGCGAGAAACGATCGTCATCCATTTTCAGCGAGTTATTCGATTCGCCGTGCCACCAGTTAACGCCAACAAATGGCTGAATGCCTTCGTCTTTTGTTATACGACCATAGAGACGGGCTCCCAGTCGGCTCGTGAGGCCATTGGCATCTGCGCTATGAATACGCGTCCCGTTCTGTTCGGTATGGTTTTCGGCGCTATACCAGTCGTAAATCAGTTGCGCCTGAGGTTCAAGCAGCCACTGGTAGTTGCCGGTGTTGCCCAGTTCAAAGGCATAGCCAGATTCAACAGACCACTGCCACAGTCGGCTATTGTAGCTTTCAGAAGGCAGACTCTGGCCTTTTACGGTGTTCTCAAACCAGCCGTGCTGAACGTAGGTATCAACATAGCCACCGGTCGCCCTGGACGCACTACCGAACCAGGTGGCATATAAGCCAACGCTGTAACCATCAACATCCCCCGTGGCTTTACTGGCACCGGCCTTATAGGCATTTGGGTTGGTACTGTCGATATCGCTGTGGCCGTAGCCCGCCATCACGCCCAGCAGGAAGCGCTGATCGTTGTTATCCCAGTGAGCGATATCACCGCCCAGTTGGAACATAGCGGTGTTGGTATTCACGTTCAGCGACTGACCTGCCGCTTTGCTGTCGGTGGAATAATTAGATGCTCTTATCCACATGCCACCAGCACCCGCCTCAGCCTTGTTAGGCTGGGAAAACTCAGGCTCCCCCAAACGTTCATGCATGGTGTGAGCAAACATATTGATAGCGGCGGTCTGGTTACCCAGGTAGGCACCGATTTCCGGGCGATGCGGGTTATATGACGGTGTTGGCGTCGGATCGGGATCCGGCGTTGAATCGTCTTCATCTGGGGTCGCGTCGCCATCGTCTGGCGTTGTATCACCGTCGTCTGGAGTCGAGTCGCCATCGTCTGGCGTTATGTCGCCGTCGTCTGGAGTTGAGTCATCATCATCCGGGGTTGTGCCACCGTCATCCGGAGTTGAGTCATCATCATCCGGGGTTGAGCCACCGTCATCCGGGGTTGAGTCATCATCGTCTTCATCCGGATCCGGTGTAGGATCCGGCGTCGCGACTGAACGTAGGTACCAATCGCCATCGGTAGGGTCGCTCAGGCTGCCCTGATACAGGTTGTATTCGTAGCCGCCTTTTACCGCGCGCCCGCTCATGGTGAAAAGCGCGCCGGAAAGCCCTGCGATATCGATAACCTTTATCCCATCAACGGTCAACGCGCCACTGCCGCCAACGTTAGTAAAGCTGACGCTGGTACTTCCCGAGCTGTCCCCATTAATAACCAGCTTGTCTGTCGGAGAGCTATCGTCGCCAAGCTGCGTATTCATCGATAAATAGCTACCCTCGGCACCGTAATAATCGCCGTCAACGGTAATGGTTTTAAAGCCGCTGGCATCGGCAGGAGTTGCAAAGGAGATCGTTCCGGCATTGTTTAGCGTCGTCAAGGTTGAACTGCCGGTGACGTTCCACTGACTGGTTGCATCGACATTGAGCGTGGAGGTTCCGGCGTAATTCTCAGTATTGAAGACTCCCGTGAGTGTGGAGCTATCCGTCAGATTAAAGAACAGATTGCTGTCAGCGCTGGTAGATTCCACCAGTACATCGCCGGTAACCTCAGTGCCATGTGCGGCATCGATGTTGACATCACCCAATACCAAACCTGAACCGCTGTTGTAATCCAGCACTCTTAACGCCAGGTTACTATCGCTGATGACCCTTGCGCCATTTAGTGCCAGGTCTAGCGAATCCCCCGTGTCGCTGCGGTCCTGAAGAATGATCGCGGCGTAGTCTTTTGAATAGAGCGTGCCACCCGTTACGGTGGTTTTCCCGGTATCGGCCAATCGGAGAGCGACAGCACCCTCACCTTCCGCGCTTACATTAGTATTGGTGAGTTCGCTTGCCGTGGAGGTACTGATGGCGTATATGCCATAGGATGAGATGCCACTCGCTGAAATATCACTGTCAGTAATACTGTAAGGGCTGTTACCGCTGGCATAGAACGCCGTGCTGCCGTTACCCATAGAGGTAATCTGCGTATTGGTCAAAGAGACGTTATTACCCTGCTTCGTGCCGCCATTAGCGATAACGAGTATGTTGTTGTTGCCAGTGGCGGTGATGGTGGAATCACTTAGCGCCAATGAACTGTCATTAAGATAGATTCCATAATTGGTGCCATCAGAATTGGCATTCATCTCAAAGGTCAGGTTATCCATCGTAATGGAACTACCGTTAGAGGCCTGAATACCCCACGCATCCCCGTTTGCCGTAATGGTGGTATTTTTCCCGTTGAGTGTAGAATTATTCAGTGAGACAGCCGTATAGTGGTTAAGATTGGTGCCGTTATCGTGCGTCGTGGTAAGTTCCACATCGTTTAGCACCACACTGCTGCCGTCCTCAGCCCCTATTGTGCTGCTGTTAACAGAGCTAAAACTGGAGTGACTAATGATGGCACTGTTACCACTATCCAACCGAAGAATACCGGTTCCACTTTGAGAACTCGCCTGGTTAAGGTGGACATTATCAAGACTCACTCCCGCCTGGTCGTAAAGGACGATCAGTGAACCATCAAAACCCTCAATCATTGAGTTCGCAAAGGAAATAAAGCTTCCTTCGCCGGTTCCTTGAATGCTACTGGACCCGTCGCCAAACTGGATATTATCCAGAAAAACCTGCCCACCTTTATCAACATATACCGATATTAAGTCCTCTCCCGATATTAAACCATTCGCTACTTCAATCGTTCCACCTGAAGCATAAACCGTTTTACCCGCTCTGCCTCCCTGAATATCAAACCCATCGGAGATAACTTTCCCTCCATCATGGGCGTACAACGCGCTGGAGTTAAACCCTGAATATTCAACATCATCAGTAACCGTAACGGTTTCACCTGACCCCGCTTTAATTTGCGACGTGGTAGCAGCACGACTGGAATGATATAGCGAGCCCATAGCCATAGAAATAGCGATAGCAAGAATTCTCTTGTTCACAAAGGTGATTTCCTTATCATTTTGATGACGATGAGATTTAGTACGCATAGACTATATTGGAAAGAGGTATTGCGTTCTAATTACTTATGCTTGTTCTTTTATTTAGCTACAGTTTAAGTTTAACCCATTGATTTAAAGTAGCTTCACCGTACTTAATTAAACTCATTATCTACACCAGTAAATATTCCCAATAATTATCGCATTACGCCCGACAGGAAATAATAGAAATAAAATCTATAAGATTGATTAATGAAGTCAGTGCATAGACACACTTAACACCCACCTCATCAATAACTCCATACTTTTAATAAATAAAATAAATCAATAGATAAGAATCACCCATGGAAATATCATATTAATGATGTGTATCATCCATCATATATGATTCCTGAATATTTTTATGAGCGCCGCATCGGTCGCTGGCATTCAACCGGGAAGCTTCCGCGGCAAAGCGTCAAGTGACGCTGCTGATGATGAACAATGCCGCCACGCCGCGAGTGATTCAGGCCTGGTTCGATCGTGGCGACAGTGATGCACCAACCGCCCTGGCACGGCCAATTCGGCGGTAGAGTTCGTGATGTCTTACGAGCAGGCCCGCTTGTCAGACAAACATCCGCACCGCGCAGTAAATCAGCAATGCCGCCAGTACCCAATTTAGCTGGCGGCCATAGCGTTGAAATACTCGCTGGAAAAGATGCCCTGCCAGCGCCCAGCAAACGTTGCCTAATACGCCAATAAGCGCCAGCAGAATGCTGACACCAACCACCCAGTGCCACTCTCGCGTATAGGGCAGCACAAAAGTCGATAACGCCGTAATGCCGTAAAGCATAATTTTCACATTCACAAACTGCAGCCCGCAGCCGGCCCAGAAGCTGACTGGCGGCTGGCTGGCATCACTCCCACCCGGTGCGCTCATGGCGATACGCCAGGCAAGCCAGACGATATACGCGGCGCCGATAATGCTCAGCCAGTGCGTCATCGCCGGGTCGAGCCTGACCAGGGAAAAAGTCAGCCCCGCGCACAGCAGCATAATGGCTAAAAAGCCCGCCCCCATTCCAGCCAGCACTCGTGAACTCTGGCGAAAACCGTGGGTAGTCACGGCGTTAAGCGCCAGAATATTGTTCGGGCCTGGGGTCAGCGCGGTGATCAGGGTATAGGTAAAAAAAGCACTTATCAGGGTTGAAGTCACTTGTTATCTCCTTAGTTTTGCCTGACAGTACCCGAAGCCAATTATTTAAAAAAATGAATGTTTTCTAATTAAGAATTCGAAAATATCGATATATTGAGGTCACGATGGATTTACGCCGCTTTATTACGCTGAAAACCGTGGTGGAAGAGGGGTCATTTCTCCGCGCGTCGCAAAAACTTTGCTGTACCCAGTCGACCGTTACCTTTCATATTCAGCAGCTTGAACAAGAGCTGTCGATGCAGCTATTCGAGAAAATTGGGCGCCGGATGTGCCTGACCACTGCCGGGAAAAACATTCTGCCGCACGTTTATGAACTGACAAACGTTATCTCCTCTATTCGCATGGCGGCCCATCAGGACGCCGAGCCGACGGGTGAGCTACGCGTGGCAACGGGCGAGACGCTGCTGGCCTATAAAATGCCGCAGGTACTGCAGCGCTTTAAGCAGCTAGCGCCACAGGTGAAACTGTCGCTGCAATCGCTGAACTGCTACGTCATTCGCGATGCGCTGCTGGACGATAAGGTTGACCTCGGGGTCTTTTATCGGGTTGGGAACGATCAGGCCTTAACGATACGCCATTTCGGCGAGCAACCGCTGGTACTGGTGGCATCCCCCGAATTTCAAGGCTACGACTTCACTCGTCGGGATCAGCACATTCCGGTGAGCTTCGTGATTAACGAGCCCCAGTGTATTTTTCGGCAGATATTTGAAAGTACGCTGCGCCAGCGGGCTATCACCATGGGGAATACCATTGAGCTGTGGAGTATTGAGAGCATTAAACAGTGCGTAGCGGGGAATCTTGGCGTGTCGTTTCTCCCGCGTTTCACCGTCGAGCGTGAACTGGCAAGCGGTGAACTTCAGGAGCTTCCGTTTAGCCCAACACCGATGAAGATAAGTGCCCTTTGCGCGCATCATGCCGGAAAAGCCGTTAGCCCTGCTATGCAGGTGTTTATGGAGTGTATGGTGGAAATGCTGGGGGAGAAATAAATGTGAGGGGCTGGAAACGACGAAAGCCCGAATCATTGCTGATTCGGGCTTCCTGAAAGTGGCGGAACGGACGGGACTCGAACCCGCGACCCCCTGCGTGACAGGCAGGTATTCTAACCGACTGAACTACCGCTCCGCTGTGTTCCCTTGGGAACGAGGCGAATATTACGGACTCCCCAGCAAACCGTCAACGCTTTTTCTCTTGTTTTGAATCGTTTGCTGCAAAAATCGCCCACACGCTTATTTTCCCAGCAAAAACAGCCGTTTTACGACCGCCAGAGGCAGCTTCCACCTTTTTTCTGCACCAGGTCGAGGCGGGATTCATGATTCGCCAGCTCTTCATCAGTCGCATAAACCACGCGTAGCTTACTTGCCGCACGTACAATACGCTGAATACCGGTATCTCCCGCCTGCTGCTGCGCTTCGCCTTCCATCGCAAATTTAATCGAGGTCTGCCCGCCGGTCATGGTCAGATAGACGTCTGCCAGAATCTGGGCATCGAGCAGTGCGCCGTGGAGCGTACGCTTGGTGTTGTCTATTTCATAACGTGAGCAGAGCGCATCGAGGCTGTTGCGCTTGCCGGGGAACATTTTCCTCGCCAGCGCCAGGCTATCGGTAACTTTGCAGAAGGTGTTGGTTTTAGGAATATCGCGATTGAGCTTACTAAACTCATAATCCATAAAGCCGATATCGAACGACGCGTTATGGATGACCAGCTCCGCGCCGCGGATGTAGTCCATAAACTCATCAGCGACGTCGGCAAAGGTGGGTTTATCCAGCAAAAATTCATCAGCGATACCGTGAACGCCAAACGCTTCGGGATCCACCAGCCTGTCGGGCTTGAGGTAAACGTGGAAGTTGTTGCCAGTTAAACGACGGTTGATCACCTCAACGGCACCGATCTCAATGATCTTGTGGCCTTCATAGTGGGCACCGATTTGGTTCATACCGGTGGTTTCAGTATCGAGGACGATGACCCGGTTATCGCTATTGTTAGTAATAATATCGCCCATAATGCATCTAACCCTTTAAATTCAGGAGAGAAACAGCCTCTCTACTTTTCAAATCACCAGCCCTAAGAGGCTTCAAACTTAGGCGTGAATGTTCACGCCGCTGCTATTTTGCATTCAAAATGAGCCGGCGTACAGAAAGGATCGATAAACCCGTAGTCGGGTGGTGGGCAATAGTGATCGTGAGGTCAAGACCCGAAATGACATTCCCTCATGCAAAAATCGCAAACTAACGAGAATAGAATAATGTTATTTTTCTGATGGTTAACAGTAAAAGGCTGCAAGTCTCCACATGGAACCCTGAATTTTCTAGTTATAGACTATCGTAAATGTGGCGCTGAATTTCACTTTGCCTGCGCGTACTATCCCATAGGGAGAATACATTCTGGCAATAAGATATAAGGTCATCTCGCCGGATGTATCGGTAAAAGCGTATTTCTGCCATTCACCAGGCCCTAAGGAAGCGACCCCGTAGACGCTAAATATCTGTAACCCAACACCATCCGCAGCAGAGTCACCCTCCTGAAGATTTTTATAAATCATGTTGTACGTTGCGTCATAGGGTTGGCCATCGAACGTCAGTATAAAGGAGGTTAAGTTTGTCGAGCAGGATGAAAGCTCAAGACCAATAGGGACATTCCTGCCCGTTGCGCCAGGTGCGGACATGTGCTGAGAAGCAACGGTGCCTAGCTCAATGCTGCTCGAGGGGGTGATGGCTACGTTGCAGGACGGCTCTTTAATCGTCCCAGTGACGTTGAAAGTAACTGAACTGCCCGTGTCATAGGCCCATACTGTCGGGCCAGAAAATAGTAAGCAACCCAATAAAAAATATCGCATTGCATGGGCCACCCAGATTAAATAGCGACTAATAGTAACAACCATATACTCACCTGAATAAAAAATTAACATAAACCCACGACATTAGTGACAGTTAGCCTGATACAAAATAATATCGTCAGAGAGTTCCCGCGAAGAGAAATCATAATTAAAGCGGCACATCTCATTAATGCCAGCGCCCCACTTCACAATATATTCACCTTTATTTGGCATGCCGGATAAATAGACATTACCGGCATCACCGACGATACTGCCATTTGTTTCCGGTTTATCATCATCACCGTTATTCAATGTTGCGATTGCACCAAACGGCACGGTTTTCCCATTGAACGTCAGCACCACCATCGACTTATAACCGATATGAGTTGCATAGTGGATTTTTACGACTGAATTTCGTACCGGGACGACCGTTTTACTAATATTGTCAACATCAACGTTTGAAAGCGAGTTGTCATCCAGAGCGAAGCTATTTTCATGATAGGCGCGGACATAAGGGATCACAGCATAGCCATTTGAGTCCGTTTTAATATCCGTTTGCCCGACAACCGAAGCGTCACTCACCCCAGGCGTTTCGACTAATGCTACGCTCTCGCCTAATGGGCGTGACAGCGTCAACCCGCCGGAATGGAGCATCATTCCGCCGCGAAGCGCATAATTATAACGATTGCTATAGCTATCATAACCGTACCCACCAGACATCTCCGTTTTTGAGTTCTGATAGCTCAGGTTCAGGTTTCCTGAAGTGCTTTTGTTGTTACTGTCATAACCTTCCTGCACGCTCCAGTTCAGCGTTCGGTCGGCGAGCGCCGTGCCATCGATGCCGATACTATGGTTTGCATGCCCTGTACGGCTGTCACTGACGCTGTAGTTCGAGGACATATCCTCGCCCAATGGCAGACTGATGGTAAATGAAATAACGCTATCACTGCTTGTGCCACTACCAATATCGGCATTATTAGAGACATTTCGATTATATGAATAGTTGATAAAGTATGATGCTCTACCAATATTGTTGCTGTAGCCCAGGCTCAGGGATTCCATACGGGCGTCATCCCAGTATGATTCGCTGATAAGTGATAATGATAATGAGCCATAGGAAGCAAGAATCTGCGATGCTGAAATATCGAAACGATTTCGAGTGCGCTCTCGGGACATTTTGGTATAGTCGGAGCTGCTTACATCCGATACGTTATCGATATAATCCTGAAATGAATAGTATCCGTGGGTGGAATACCGATAACCTGCTACGGAAAAGTTTGTTCCCGACTGCGGGAAACTTTTACTAAAGCGCATACGATAAGATTGGCCCTGGCTATTTGACAGCTTTTCAGAACCCGTTTCTTGTTTAACATTGGCTGAAGACTGAGACACATCTACTGAGACGGCGCCAATGCCGCCCATATTGAAGCCCGCGCCCAGCAGTAAATTAGAATAAGAGTTCTCGGCAAGTTGAAACCCGCCGTAAACGCTCGTATCACTCGTTAACCCATAGGTTAAGGATGATTGGACAAAGTTAAATTCATGGGTTCCTGAGTTATCAGTACGCGTTTTCCCGCCGCTAAAAGCATATTGCAATTGCCCCTCACGTTGCAGAACCGCAAGAGAGGCATAAGGTACGATAAAGTTCTGCTTACTTCCGTCTGACTCTTTGACCTCAACATAGAGGTCACCAGCACTACCGGTGGGGTAAAGGTCAGAGATCTCGAATGCGCCTGGCGGTACCGTCGTTTTATAGATACTGTATTTATTCTGATAAACGGTAACTTCAGCAGTCGTGCGTGCGATGCCGCGGATGATTGGCGCATAGCCATGCATACTGTCTGGCAGCATCTCTTCATCTGAACGGAGTTGAACGCCAGTAAAAGACATACTGTCGAACACTTTTGAAGACGTATTGGTATTCCCCAGCACCAACTGGCTTTTTAAAATGCCAATATCCCGAGAAACATAGCTATAGATAGACTCCCATTTCCCGCCATCCTCATCATGATTGAAGGTACTGTAGTTACGGAACGCCCATCCTAGTATGTTCAGCCCGGGCTGAAGGCTAACAAACTGGCTTTCAGTTGATGTGCCACTACCGCCTTTTGCATGGCTGGATTGCCCAGAGACACTGTAATTCAGTAGACCAGCATTAATGAATCGCCACAGATAATCTAGACACTTCCGAGCCGCTGATAATATTGTTTTTCG
>NZ_JAPKIC010000003.1:0-485388 GCF_036759945.1 Kluyvera sp. CHPC 1.251
CTTTCGCTCACTGTTGCGAGGTGGCGTATATTACGCTTTCCTCTTTCAGAGTCAAGCGTTTAATTTCGCTTTTCTCTGTCGAGATTCTCAGGAGAACCTCGCTGACCCGGCGGCTTGTTTGCCGTTGTTCCGTCTCAGTGGGGCCGCATTATAGGGAGTAATTGAGATCCCGCAAGCATAAATTTAAAATAATTTATCGCCCGCTCTCTTTTTCAACAAATCGTGCAGCAATGCACCGTTAAAGGCCCGAACTGCTGTTTTTAACACCGATTCAGCACATCAAATGGCATACTAAAGAAAGATAAATAATAGGAATGGCATTTATGTCTCTAAGCGCACAGCAACTGGCAGCTCAAAAGAACATCTCCTGGGTCCTGGCTGAGAAAATAGCCCAGAAGATATTAACCGGCGAATACCCGCCGGAAAGCATCCTCCCCGGCGAGATGGAGCTGGGCGAGATTTTCGGCGTCAGTCGAACCGCCGTTCGTGAAGCGGTAAAAACCCTTTCGGCAAAAGGCATGCTGCTCCCGCGCCCGCGCATTGGTACGCGCGTTATGCCTCAGGCACACTGGAACTTCCTCGACACCGAGCTTATCTCCTGGTGGCTGACCGCAGATAATTTCCAGTCGGTGATGAAACACTTCCTGGTGCTGCGCCGCAGCCTCGAGCCTCAGGCCTGCATGCTAGCCGCGACGCTAGGCACGGCGGAACAGAAAGCACATCTCAATACATTGATGGAAGAGATGGCGACGCTAGAGAAAGCGTTCGACCGTACTCGCTGGATTGATATCGACACCTCCTGGCACGAGCACATCTATGAAATGAGCGCGAATCCGTTCCTGACCTCCTTCGCCAGGCTCTTCCATTCGGTGTACCACATCTATTTCACCTCGATTACTGAAGATGAGGTGATCGAACTGGATAGCCACCAGGCCATTGTTGATGCTATCCAGGATGGCGACGGTCAGCAGGCGTTTCTGGCATGCCAGGCATTATTAAACGCGCCGCATATCCGGGAAGCCGTCTAGAGGACATCGCATGACAGAAAAGAAAGCGCGGAGTATGGCCGGCCTGCCGTGGATAGCGGCAATGGCCTTCTTTATGCAGGCGCTGGACGCCACCATCCTCAATACCGCCCTTCCGGCCATCGCCCATAGCCTTAACCGTTCGCCGCTGGCCATGCAGTCGGCGATTATCAGCTATACGCTGACCGTCGCGATGCTGATCCCGGTGAGCGGCTGGCTGGCCGACCGTTTCGGTACCCGCCGCGTCTTTATGTTAGCGGTGAGTCTGTTCACTCTTGGCTCTTTGGCCTGCGCACTCTCTTCTTCATTAACCGAGCTGGTTATCTTCCGGGTGATTCAAGGGATTGGCGGCGCCATGATGATGCCCGTTGCGCGCCTGGCGTTACTGCGCGCCTACCCGCGCAGCGAACTGCTGCCGGTGCTTAACTTTGTCACCATGCCGGGCCTGATTGGGCCGATTCTGGGCCCGGTGCTCGGCGGCGTATTCGTCACCTGGGCCACCTGGCACTGGATTTTCCTCATTAACATACCGATTGGCGTTGTCGGGATGCTGTACGCCCGGAAATATATGCCGAACTTCACCACGCCGCGGCGACGCTTCGATTTCTCCGGTTTCCTGCTCTTCGGGCTAAGCCTGGTACTGTTCTCCATCGGTATGGAGTTGCTCGGGGAGCAAATCGTGTCAGGCTGGGTGGCATTAATGATAGTCCTGCTCAGCATCCTTCTGCTGCTCGCCTATATCCGCCACGCGCGTAAGCACCCTACGCCGCTGATTTCACTGTCACTGTTCAAAACGCGCACCTTTTCCGTCGGTATCGCCGGAAACCTGGCAACGCGTCTGGGTACCGGCTGCGTACCGTTCCTGATGCCCTTGATGCTACAGGTGGGTTTCGGCTACCCGGCGCTGATCGCCGGCTGCATGATGGCGCCGACGGCTATCGGTTCGATTATTGCAAAATCGACCGTTACTGCGGTACTGCGCCGTTTGGGATATAGGAAAACACTGGTGGGGGTCACGCTGTTTATTGGCCTGATGATCGCGCAGTTCTCGCTGCAATCGCCGTCGATGCCGATATGGATGTTGATTCTGCCGCTGTTGGTGCTGGGGATGGCGATGTCTACGCAGTTCACCTCGATGAACACCATTACGCTTGCCGACCTGACGGACGATAACGCCAGCGGCGGCAATAGCCTGCTGGCGGTGACCCAACAGTTGTCGATTAGTCTGGGGGTTGCCATCAGCGCCGCGGTGCTGCGTTCCTATCAGAGTATCGTGGGTTCAACCATCGATCAGTTCCACTATACCTTTATTACCATGGGCGTGATTACGGCGATATCCGCGCTGATGTTCTTGCTGCTGCGGCCGAAAGATGGCCGCAATCTAATAAAAGAAAAGCACTAGCCTCACACAGAGCCGCGAACCACCAGCTCGGGCGTCAGCTGCATACGCTGCTGTTTCTGCCCGGGCTGGGCGATACGATGAATCAACACATCAATCGCCAGTTCGCCAAGTTCATCTTTCGGCTGGTGAATGGTGGTCAGCGGCGGCGTCATATAGCGCGCCAGCTCGATGTCATCATAGCCAATCACTGCCATATCCTGCGGAATACGCAAACCCGCCTGATACAGCGCCTGATAGGCACCGACCGCCATGGCATCATTGCCGACAAAGACCGCATCCGGGCGCTCGGGATGCTTCAGTAGCTGCTGCATCGCTTCCAGACCGCCGCCGAATTCGAAGTCGCTGGTAATCTCATAGCCGTCCGGGATGGGCAGCTTCGCGTTATGCATCGCTTCCCGGTATCCCTCCAGGCGCAAACGCGCCGGGGTTTTATCCAACGGGCCAGCAATGCAGGCAATGCGCGTATGGCCGCGTTCAATCAGGTAACGGGTCGCCATATCGCCGCCAAACAGCGAATTGTCCTGAATCAGGTCGCTGTCGCCGTCGAACGGTGCCCAGTCCATCATCACGGACGGAATAGAAGGGTAGCGCTGCATGATCTCCAGCGACGGCTGGTGCGTTTCGGTGCACAGCAGCAGCAGTCCATCAACGCGCTTTTGCATCAGCGTTTCAAGATTGCGGTTCATCCGCTGCTCGTCGCCTTCGGTATTGCACAGCACCAGGCTATAGCCGCGCTCGAAGCAGCTGCGCTCGACGCCGCGCACCAGTTCAGAATAGAACGGGTTGGTACTGGCGGTGATCAGCATGCCAATCGTGTGGGTCTGATTCAGCTTGAGGCTACGCGCCAGCGCCGACGGCGCGTAGTTCAGCGTTTTGATGGCCGCATCAACTTTCTCGGTAATCGCCTCGCTGACGAAGCGGTCTTTATTGATGACGTGCGATACGGTTGAGGTGGAAACGCCCGCCAGGCGAGCAACATCCTTCATCGTGGCCAAGCATTACCCCTGTTGACGTAAAAATTCGTCGATCTCTTCACGCCATGGAACCGATGGCTGAGCGCCTTTACGCGTTACGGCGATGGCAGCAGCTGCATGAGCAAAACGCAGCGCCTCCGCCAACGGCGTGTTTTCCAGCAACGCGGTCATCAGCGCACCGTTAAAGGTATCACCCGCGGCAATGGTATCGATGGCCTGGACTTTAAAGCCCGGCACGCGACGGCCTTCGCCCTTCACGCTGGCCCATACGCCACGGCTGCCGAGGGTGATGATCACCGTATCGATACCTTTGGCATGCAGAACCTGCGCGGCTTTCGCGGCGTCTTCATCGTTTTCTACCCGCACACCGGTCAACTTCTCGGCTTCGGTTTCGTTCGGGGTAATAATATCCACCAGCGACAGGAGTTCGTCCGACAGCTCGCGCGCCGGAGCCGGGTTTAATACCACGGTGGTCTGGTTCTGGTGGGCAATCTGTGCGGCCAGCAGTACGCTGTCCAGCGGGGATTCAAGCTGCATCAGCAGCGCATCAGCCTTCGCAATGCGCTCACGCTGCGCATCGACTAATACCGTGGATAATGCGGCGTTGGCTCCGGCATGGATACCAATGACGTTTTCGCCTTCACCGTTCACGAAGATCAGCGCTACGCCGGTCGACTCGCCCGCCACGGCGCTTACCGGCGCAACGTCAATGCGGTCAACCTGTAACTGTTTACGGATGCGCTCACCGATATCGTCGTCGCCCGTGCAGGCAATAAACGCAATATCCGCACCGCTGCGCCCAGCGGCAACCGCCTGGTTTGCGCCTTTGCCGCCGAAAGCGACCTGATAATGGCTACCGGTGACGGTTTCGCCAGGCGTCGGGAAAGATTCAAGATTGAGAATGTGATCGGCATTGATGCTGCCAAGGACGACGAGTTTGCCTGCGGTTTTCATTTTCAGAGTGTCCGGTAAGATGCGCCACCGGTTGACTTACCGGTGGCGCGTGCCCTGCTTTTATTTTTGATGTTGTCCCTCAGGCTGCGAGAGCCTGAATCGCATTCGCGTTATTACTGCTTAATTACCAGCTTCAGGTCAACAGGATATTTCGCCTGGACCTTTTCGCCTTTCAGCACTTTGTCAGCGGTTTCCACGCCGGTCGCACCGATCTGGTCAGGTAACTGCGCGATAGTCGCCGCCAGTTTGCCATCTTTTACTGCTTTCTCGCCATCCGGCGTACCGTCAAACCCAACCACCATCACATCGGATTTACCGGCAGTTTGCAGCGCGCGCAGGGCGCCCAGCGCCATTTCGTCGTTCTGTGCGAAGACCGCTTTCACGTCAGGATGCGCAGTCAGCAGGTTCTGCATCACGTTCAGACCTTTAGTACGGTCAAAGTCGGCAGGCTGGCTCGCCAGAACGTTAAATTTGTGAGCGGCAACGGCCTGCTGGAAGCCTTCGCCACGCTCACGCGCTGCGGAAGTCCCGGCAATCCCCTGTAGTTCGATAACCTTCGCGCCTTCACCGGCTTTTTTCGCGATGTAATCACCCGCGATTTTACCGCCCAGCACGTTATCAGAAGCAATGTGGCTCACGACCTCGCCTTTAGAGGCAACGCGGTCCAGGGTGATAACCGGGATTTTTGCCTGGTTAGCCATCTTGATAGCGTTACCGACAGCATCGGAGTCAGTTGGGTTGATCAGCAGAATTTTGGTGCCACGAACCGTTAAATCCTGAACGTTAGCCAGCTCTTTCGCCGGGTTATTCTGTGAGTCCAGAACCACCAGGTTGTAACCCAGTTTATCGGCTTCTTTCTGCGCGCCATCTTTCAGGGAGACGAAGAACGGGTTATTCAGCGTTGAGATAACCAGCGCAATGGTGTCTTTCGCCATCGCGTTCGCACTCACGGTGGCGCTCAGCGCAACCGCAGAAACCAGGGTAGCCAGTTTTTTCATGTTCATATCTAAGATGTCCTGTAGTGTCGTGAATTACTGCTTTTTGTTGTCCACCAGCACCGCCAGCAAAATGACGACTGCTTTAACGATCATCTGGTAATAAGAAGAAACGCCTAACAAGTTCAAACCGTTGTTCAAGAACCCAAGAATCAGCGCACCGATAAGCGTGCCGACGATACGACCTTTACCGCCTGCCAGGCTGGTTCCGCCCAGCACCACCGCCGCGATAGCATCCAGCTCATAGCCGGTACCCGCCGTCGGTTGCGCAGAGGAGAGACGCGCCACTTCGATAATCCCCGCCAGCGCCGACAGCAGCCCGCACAGAGAGTAGACGATAATTTTGACTTTATTAACGCTGATACCGGAAAGACGCGTTGCCGCTTCGTTCCCGCCCAGCGCATAGATATAACGACCCAGACGGGTGTGATGCAGCATGTACCACGCGGCCAGGAAAACAATCCCCATGATCCATACCGGAGTAGGGATGCCCAGCGGGCGGCCAATCCCGAACCAGCCAAAGACATCGGCGTTATCGGTAAATCCAGTGTTCACCGGACTGCCGTTGGTATACACCATCGTCACACCGCGCAGCAGCAGCATCATCACCAGCGTGGCGATAAACGCCTGAACGCGCCCTTTGGCGACAATAACGCCGGTAACGGCCCCGATTGCGGCACCTAATGCGAGTGCGGCAGCAACCGCCACCAGCGCATTAACTTCGATGCCCACAATCGACGCGGCGACCGCGCCGGTCAACGCCAGCAGAGAACCGACGGACAGGTCGATCCCCGACGTTAAAATGACCAGCGTCATCCCGACCGCCATGATCGCATTCACGGAGGTTTGCTGCAGGATGTTGAACAGGTTATTGACGGTAAAAAAGTTCGGGCTCATGGTCGATACGATCGCTATCAGCACCAGCAAGGCTATCAGCGATTTTTGCTCCAGCAGCCATGCTTTAGTGAAATAGCGGCGACCCGCCACAGACTGGGTTGTCATCTTTTTTACTCCTGGTTCACGCGGTTAAGCTTGCCCACTGCGGCAGCCATTAATACTTCCTGGGTGGCCTGCTCGCGTGAAAACTCACCGCCGAGATGCCCTTCATGCATCACAATAATGCGATCGCTCATCCCCAGGACTTCTGGCATCTCGGAAGAGACCAGAATGATGCTCAGGCCGTCGGCCTTGAACTGGTTGATAAGCTGGTAAATCTCTTTCTTCGCCCCGACATCGACGCCACGCGTCGGCTCATCGAGGATCAGTACCTTCGGACGGGTCATCAGGCCGCGGGCAATCGCCACTTTCTGCTGATTACCGCCGGAGAGCAGGCCGATAGCCTGTTCCATAGAAGGGGTTTTGACGTTAAACAGGCGAATAAAATCGCCGACCGCCTGCTGTTCGTCTTTATGCTTCAGGCCACCGCCGGCACGGCTGAAATAGCGCAGCGCGGTCAGCGACATGTTCTCTTTCACCGACATGCCCAGCACCAGGCCATCGCGCTTACGGTCTTCGGAGATATAAACGATGCCGTTTGCCAGGCCGTCCTGCGGCGAACGGGTCACCACTTCATGACCGTCGAGGGTTACGTAGCCACTGGTGCGCGGCAGTGCACCGTACAGCACCTTCATCAGTTCGGTACGACCCGCGCCCATCAGCCCGGCAACGCCCAGGATTTCGCCTTTACGCAGCGTGAAGGAGACGTTTTCCACGCCTGGCCCACACAGTGCATCCACCTTCAGACGGATCTCACCCGGCGCTTTATCAAGATGCGGATACTGATCTTCGAGCTTACGTCCGACCATCATTTCAATCAGACGATCTTCGTTGAGGCTCGCCACTTCACGCTCGGCAATAAACTGCCCGTCGCGGAACACGGTGACGTCGTCGCAGATCTCGAAAATCTCTTTCATGCGGTGGGAGATATAGACAATGCCGCGCCCCTGCGATTTCAATTCGCGGATGACGCGGAACAGGGATTCGGTTTCGGTATCGGTCAGCGCATCGGTCGGTTCATCCATTACGATGACCTTCGACTCAAAGCTCAGCACCTTGGCAATTTCCACCATCTGCTGATCGCCGATAGAGAGGTCACCCACCAGGCGGTCGCTCTTAAAGCGCAGATTGAGTTTTGCCAGCAGGATATCGGCCTCGGCATACATCTTTTTCCAGTCGATTTTGCCAAAGCGATTGACGAACTCACGGCCGAGGAAAATATTCTCGGCAATCGTCAGCTGCGGGATCAGGTTCAGCTCCTGGTGGATGATGCCAATACCGGCTTCCTGGGAAGATTTAGGGCCATTAAAGGTGGTCTCTTTACCCAGCCACAATAATGAACCGGCATCGCGGGCGTAGATCCCGGTCAGCACTTTCATCATGGTGGATTTCCCCGCGCCGTTTTCGCCCACCAGCGCCATCACGCGACCGGAGTAGACGTTCAGCGCGGCGCCGGAGAGCGCCTTTACGCCCGGGAACGATTTATCGATCCCTTTCAGTTGTAAGAGTGCGTCCATGATGGCCTCAGAAGGTGACGCCAGCACAGAGAATGATATTCGCATACGGGGAGCATTCCCCGCTGCGAATCACCGCCTGACTGTCTGCGGTTTGTTGTTTGAACTGTTCATGTGAGACGTAACGAACATCAATGGTGTTTCCCTGGTGTTGCTGCAGCTGCTCAATGTGTTTGAGCAACGCTTCGTGGAGCTGCGGATTATGTTGCTGAATTTCCGCGGCGAGAATGGCGGCCTCGACCTGCATCTCTTGCGTCACCACGCCCAGCACCTGCATAAAGGTGGGAACGCCCTGGGTCAGCGCCATATCAATGCGCGCCGTGCTGCGAGGAATAGGTAAGCCCGCATCGCACACCACCAGCGTATCGGTATGCCCTAAACGGGAGATAACCGACGAGATTTCAGAGTTGAGTACCGTGCCTTTCTTCATTTTGTTTTCTTGCTCCACTAGCGAAACGTTTCGCTAGCATCAGTTTAATCTGAAGAATGAACAGAAAACCACCATCAGGTTATAGAAATGTGATCGCCATCGAAACGTTTCGCGAATGAAGGAGGGGGAATAAAAAAACGCCCTCCGTCAGAATGAGGGAGGGCGTTGATAGCGTTAGATTTCGACCTGGGTGCCCAGTTCGATAACGCGGTTCGGCGGAATCTCGAACTGATCCGGTGCGCGAAGCGCGTTGCGCTGCAGCAGCAGGTAGAGCTTGCCGCGCAGACGCAGGTACCATGGGCGTTTGCCGACAATCAGCGATTCATGCGACATAAAGAACGACGTTTCCATCATTCGGCAGCTTAAGCCTTCCAGACCGCAGCGGTGGAACACCTCTTCCACGTTTGGCGTTTCACGCCAGCCGTAGCTGGCCACGACGCGCCAGAAGGTTGGTGAGAGCTGCTCAATCTGCACGCGGCGAACGTTATGTACGTACGGCGCATCTTCGGTACGCAGCGTCAGCAGGATAACCCGCTCGTGCAGCACCTTGTTGTGCTTGAGGTTATGCAGCATGGCAAACGGAATCACGTTCAGCGCACGAGACATATACACCGCGGTGCCTGGCACGCGTACCGGCGGCGATTTCTCCAGTGAGGCGATCATCGCTTCCAGAGAGTTGCCGTGTTCATGCATACGACGCAGCAGGCGGAAGCGCTCGCTTTTCCAGGTCGTCATGATGGTGAACATGATCAGCGCCAGGGTCAGCGGCAGCCAACCACCGGAGACGATTTTATCGAGGTTCGCCGAGAACAGCGGAATGTCGATGCACATAAACGCCACAAACAGCAGCGCCACAAAGAACTTATTCCAGCGCCAGTTCTTGCGTGCCACCGTGGTGAACAGAATCGTCGTCAATACCATGGTCCCGGTCACGGCAATACCATACGCCGCCGCCAGGTTTGAGGAGTGCTCAAAACTGACAATCACGACGACTACCGAGATATAAAGCAGCCAGTTGATAAACGGAATATAAATCTGGCCGGACTCCATTTCCGAGGTATGAATAATGCGCATAGGTGACAGATACCCCAGGCGCACCGCCTGGCGAGTCAACGAGAAGACCCCGGAGATAACCGCCTGAGAGGCGATAACCGTCGCCAATGCCGCAATCACCAGCATTGGAATCAACGCCCAATCAGGCGCTAGCAGGAAGAATGGGTTCTTAATGGCTTCCGGGTGCTTTAACAGCAGTGCGCCCTGACCAAAGTAGTTCAACACCAGTGAAGGCAGAACCACCGAGAACCAGGCCAGACGAATCGGTAATTTCCCGAAGTGCCCCATATCGGCATACAGCGCTTCCACGCCGGTAATCGACAGCACCACCGCGCCCAGTGCGACGAAAGAGACGGTTTTATATTGCAGGAAGAAGTTCACCGCCCAGAAAGGGTTCAGGGCATGCAGAACTTCCGGGTTAGCAATAATGCTCCGCGCGCCCAGTACCGCCAGCAGCAAGAACCAGATAAGCATAATCGGTGCGAACAGTTTACCGACCATGCTGGTACCGTGCTTCTGGATAGCAAAAAGCAGCGTCAGGACGATGATTGAAATGGGGACAATCCAGGTATCAAGCGTAGGCGCGATGATCTCCAGACCTTCGATCGCTGACATCACCGAGATAGCCGGGGTAATGACCACTTCACCATAGAAGAAGCTTCCCCCAATAAGCCCAAGGATCACCAGTATTGATGTCGTCTTTGCGGAGGTATTACGCCCAGCAAGTGACATCAGCGTAAGGATCCCGCCTTCACCGGCGTTATCCGCGCGCATTACGAAGGTAATGTATTTGAGTGATACTGTAAAAATCAGCAGCCAGAAAATTAATGACAGGAAGCCAAAAACCGCGTCACGTTCAACGCCAAAACCAAACTGCCCAGACAAACATTCACGAAGCGTATAAAGAGGGCTGGTACCGATGTCGCCGTATACCACGCCAATTGCAGCGAGTGTAATCGCTGATAAAGATTGTTTCTTATCAGTGCTCATAGACTAGTCTTTCGTTTACGAAACAAATGTGTGCCTAGTCCCTTGGCCCACCAAAAGCGCACAGTATGCACGATTAACATCAAAATCGTACCCCTTAATTGCGTCATCTTAACCTGCCTCAATAAATAGCGAGGTACTATTCAGGCTATTCACCTAAAGAGTTATACGTCTATACTCAGCCAGTTAGCAGAATAAACGGTGAAAGGACGCAACTTAATTATGGCGCAACCACATTTATTAGCAGAAAGAATTTCGCGCCTGAGCAGCGCGCTGGAGAAGGGCCTTTTTGAGCGTAGTCACGCCATGCGGCTCTGTCTGTTGGCGGCCCTCAGCGGTGAGAGTGTGTTTTTACTCGGCCCTCCAGGTATCGCCAAAAGCCTGATCGCCCGCCGCCTGAAATTTGCCTTCCAGCACGCCCGCGCCTTTGAATACCTGATGACCCGTTTCTCTACGCCGGAAGAGGTATTCGGCCCGCTCTCTATTCAGGCCTTAAAAGATGAAGGGCGCTATGAGCGTCTGACCGCTGGCTACTTGCCAGAAGCGGAAATCGTCTTCCTTGATGAGATCTGGAAAGCCGGCCCGGCGATTCTGAACACTTTGCTGACCGCCATTAACGAGCGTCACTTCCGTAACGGCGCCAGCGTCGAAAAAATCCCAATGCGCCTGCTGGTGACGGCCTCCAATGAACTGCCGGAAGCGGAAAGCAGCCTCGAAGCGCTATATGACCGTATGCTGATTCGCCTGTGGCTCGACAAAGTACAGGACAAAGGCAATTTCCGTTCGATGCTGATTAGCCAGCAGGATGAGAACGACAACCCGATTCCGGCCAACCTTCAGGTCACCGATGAAGAGTACTTCCAGTGGCAGAAGGATATCGGCAACGTGAAGCTGCCGGATGCGGTGTTTGAGCTGATCTTCACCCTACGCCAGCAGCTCGATAATCTGCCGAATGCGCCTTATATCTCCGACCGTCGCTGGAAAAAAGCGATCCGCCTGCTTCAGGCCTGCGCCTTCTTCAGCGGCCGCGATACGATCGCCCCCATCGACTTGATCCTCTTAAAAGAGTGCCTCTGGCATGACGCAGAAAGCCGAAATCTGCTGCAACAACAAATAGATATTTTGATGACCGGGCATGCATGGCAGCAGCAGGCGATGCTCAACAAACTGGGGGCTATTACCCAGCAGCGTCTGCAAATTCAGCAGCAGCAAAGCGACAAAACGGCGCTGAAGGTCACCCGGCTCGGCGGCATGTTCAGCCGCAAGCCCCACTATGAGCTGCCGTCAGAGGTGCAGTCGCCAACGGTGACGCTGCTGCTGCAAAAACCGCTCAAGCTGCATGATATAGAAGTTATTCATATCGCCTTTGAACGTCAGGCACTGGCAAACTGGCTGGAGAAGAGCGGCGAAATTCGCGGCAAGCTCAACGGCATCGGCTTTGCGCTGGCGCTGAATATGGAAGTCGACGCCAGCCAGCACCTGGTGGTGCGGGATGTCAGCCTTCAGGGGACGCGCCTGTCATTACCCGGAACGGGGACGACGGAGAATATGCCGGCAGAAATCCGTCAGCAGCTGCTCGCGCTCGATGAAGAGTGGCACCAGCAGCACAACCGCTTTAGCGAACAGCAAAAATGCCTCTTTATTAATGAAGAGTGGCTCGGCCGAATTGAAGCCAGCCTGCAGGATGTGGCTGCACAAATTAAGCAGGCGCAGCTTTAATGCTGACTATCGATACGCTCAACGTCATGCTGGCGGTCAGCGAAGAGGGAATGATCGAAGAGATGATCATCGCCCTGCTGGCCTCGCCGCAGTTGGCTATCTTTTTTGAAAAGTTTCCCCGTTTAAAAACCGCAATTACCGACGATCTTCCCCGCTGGCGCGACACCTTTAAGGGCCGCCTGAAAGGGGCTCCGGTTCCACCGGAGCTGGAAGAAGAGGTCATCTGCTATCAGCAGAGCCAGCTGCTTTCCACCGCGCAGTTTATTGTTCAGCTGCCGCAGATTCTGGCGCTGCTGACGCGGCTACATTCGCCGTTTGCCGCACAGGCGCAGCAGCTTGTCGCCAACAATGCGACCTTTACCCCCGCGCTACATACCCTGTTCCTGCAACGCTGGCGGCTGAGTCTGGTCGTTCAGGTGACATCGCTTAATCAGCAGATGCTGGAAGAAGAGCGCGAACAGCTGTTGAGCGAGGTGCAGGAGCGCATGACCTTAAGCGGCCAGCTGGAGCCAGTGCTGGTGGAGAACGACAGCGCCGGTGGGCGGCTGTGGGACATGAGCGCCGGGCAGCTCAAGCGCGGTGACTATCAGCTGATCGTCAAATACGGCGAGTTTCTCAGCCAGCAGCCTGAACTGATGCGCCTGGCGGAACAGCTCGGGCGTTCCCGCGAAGCGAAATCCGTGCCGAAAAAAGATGCGCCAATGGAGACCTTCCGCACCATGGTGCGCGAACCCTCCACCGTGCCAGAGCAGGTCGATGGCATTCAGCAAAGCGACGATATTCTGCGCCTGCTGCCGCCGGAGCTGGCGACGCTGGGGATGACCGAGCTGGAGTATGAGTTTTACCGTCGGCTGGTGGAGAAACAGCTGCTGACCTACCGCCTGCACGGCGATGCCTGGCGTGAGAAGGTTACCGAGCGCCCGGTGGTTCGCCAGGATGAAGACGAACAGCCGCGCGGCCCGTTTGTAGTCTGCGTAGATACTTCCGGCTCGATGGGCGGCTTCAACGAGCAGTGCGCCAAAGCCTTCTGCCTTGCACTGATGCGCGTGGCGCTGGCGGATAATCGCCGCTGCTACATCATGCTGTTCTCCACGGAAGTGGTGCGCTATGAGCTCACCGATCGTCAGGGGCTGGAGCAGGCAATTCGCTTTTTAAGCCAGCGTTTTCGCGGCGGCACCGATATGGCAAGCTGTCTGCGCGCGGTTATCGAGCAGTTGCAAAACCCGCAGTGGCAGGATGCCGACGCAGTGGTCATTTCCGATTTTATCGCCCAGCGGCTGCCGGATGAGGTAGTGAAGAAGGTGGGGGATTTACAGCACAAATACCAGCACCGTTTTCATGCGGTGGCGATGTCTGCACATGGAAAACCCGGGATCATGCGCATCTTCGATCATATCTGGCGCTTTGATACCGGGTTGAGAAGCCGCCTGCTAAGACGCTGGCAGCGTTGATTTAAGCATTACAGCAGGGCGGAGACGCTCTCACGAACCTGTGTTGGCCATACGCCACACTGCACCTGCCCAATGTGGGAGAGTTGCAGCAGCAGCATCGTCAAACGAGACTGACCAATACCGCCGCCAATAGTCTGCGGCATTTCACCGCGCAGCAGCGCCTGATGCCACTCCAGCTGCAGACGATCTTCATCACCGGTTAATGCCAACTGGTGCTTCAGCGCTTTAGCATCGACGCGGATCCCCATAGAGGAAAGCTCGAAGGCGTCTTCCAGCACCGGGTTCCACACTAGAATATCACCGTTCAGGCCAGAGAGGCCGGAAGCGCTCTGAGTGCTCCAGTCGTCATAGTCTGGCGCACGGACATCGTGACGCTGGCCGTCAGACAGTTTACCGCCGATCCCGATCAGGAAGACCGCGCCCAGCTCTTTGGCGATCGCGCGCTCACGCCCTTTCGCATCAAGGCCAGGGTAGCGGCTCAGCAGCGTTTCGCTATGAACGAAGTGGATCTGTTCTGGCAGGAACGGTGTCAGACCAAATTCTTTGCTCACGGCAGCTTCGGTTTCTTTAATACCCGCCCAGATGGCCTTCACGGTGCTTTCCAGCGTGCCGATATGGCGCTCTTCATCACCCATTACGCGCTCCCAGTCCCACTGGTCAACGTAAACGGAGTGAATGGCGGTGAGTCGGTCTTCATCGGGGCGAAGGGCCTTCATGTGCGTGTACAGCCCTTCGCCCGCGCTGAAGTCGTGTTGTCCCAGGGTTTGACGTTTCCACTTCGCAAGGGAGTGAACCACTTCGAACTGGGCATCTGGCAGTGTTTTCACCTTCACCTGAACCGCCTTCTCGCAACCAGACAGGTTGTCCTGTGTCCCATCTCCCACGCGGCTTAAGATCGGCGCCTGGACTTCTACGAACCCTAGCTTCTCTTCCAACTGACGGGAAAAATAGGATTTAACGAAACTAATCTGGCGTTGTTTTGCGATGTATGCGGTTTTCATTATTTTTACTCCTGCGTCCTGTTGGTATTGATTAAGCAACAAAACAGGACACCAATTCAATAATCAAACAATAAAAAGCCTTACTCACTTTTGATTCAATAAAATAACAGGCTAAAATAGAGTGAATCATCAATCTTCATAAGAAAAAGCTATGGAAAATTATCAAATCGACAATCTGGATCGCGGCATCCTTGAGGCATTAATGGCCAATGCCCGTACCGCCTATGCCGAACTGGCTAAACAGTTCGCCGTGAGCCCCGGTACCATTCACGTTCGCGTAGAGAAGATGAAGCAGGCGGGGATTATTACCGGCGCGCACGTCGACGTGAGTCCTAAGCAGCTGGGTTATGACGTAGGCTGCTTTATCGGCATCATTCTGAAGAGCGCCAAGGACTATCCTTCGGCGCTGGCAAGGCTGGAAAGTCTGGACGAGGTCACCGAGGCGTACTACACCACCGGGCACTACAGCATCTTTATTAAGGTAATGTGCAAATCTATCGATGCCCTGCAGCAGGTACTTATCAACAAGATCCAAACAATTGATGAAATTCAGTCCACCGAAACCCTGATCGTCCTGCAGAACCCGATCATGCGTACCATCAAGCCGTGATCGGCTTTTTTAATCCCACATTTTTCCACAGGTAGATCCCAGCTCACACACAGCGTACAATGCCCTCCTCTATATATAGGTGGGCGATCATGGCAGATATCACTCTTATCAGCGGCAGTACTCTCGGCAGTGCGGAATATGTAGCAGAGCATTTGGCTGAAAAACTGGAAGATGCCGGTTTTACCAGCGAAATGCAGCACGGACCGATGCTGGATGACCTGCCGACGGAAGGGATCTGGCTGGTTATCAGCTCGACGCACGGTGCAGGAGACATTCCTGACAACCTGCTGCCTTTATATGAAGCTTTACGTGAGCAAAAACCGGATCTCTCCCAGGTTCGCTTCGGCGCAATCGGGATTGGCAGCCGCGAATATGACACGTTTTGCGGCGCGATCGATAAGCTGGATGCTGAACTGAAGGCCTGCGGGGCCAAACAGATTGGCGAAACGCTGAAGATCAACGTGCTCGAACATGAGATTCCTGAAGATCCGGCCGAAATTTGGTTGGGATCGTGGCATCTTTTGCTCAGAGATTTGTAAAGATCGGAATTTATTGTGTGGATAACTCTGGTTAAAAGCTTGGATCAACCGGTAGTTATCCAAAGAATAACTTCTGTCTGGTTTTTGACCTGTGTATAACCCTTCGTTTTGATCCCAGCTTATACTGAACAGGATCACCGATCATTCACAGCTAACGATCCTTCTTAAACGGTTGATCTTAAAATCAGGATCGGACTTATCCACAAAGGTTGGCGATCCTAATAAGAGATCACAATAGAACAGATCTCTAAATAAAAAGATCTTCTTTTTAATACCCAAGATCCGAACCCTTTCTCCATCGACTAAAGTTGAGTAGAATCCACGGCCCGGGCTTCAATCCATTTTCAAACCGCTTTACGCGAGGCAAACCACCATGTTTTATCAGGATCCTTTTGACGTCATCATCATTGGCGGGGGTCATGCAGGCACTGAGGCCGCAATGGCCGCAGCGCGTATGGGTCAACAGACTCTGCTTTTGACACACAATATCGACACGTTGGGGCAGATGAGCTGCAACCCGGCGATTGGCGGCATTGGGAAAGGACACCTGGTAAAAGAAGTGGATGCCCTTGGCGGCCTGATGGCGACGGCGATCGACCAGGCAGGTATTCAGTTTAGGATACTAAACGCCAGCAAAGGTCCGGCCGTTCGAGCTACCCGTGCACAAGCGGATCGCGTACTCTATCGGCAGGCGGTACGCACTGCGCTGGAGAACCAGCCGAACCTGATGATCTTCCAGCAGGCGGTTGAAGATCTGATTGTTGAGAACGATCGCGTTGTTGGCGCCGTGACCCAGATGGGGCTCAAATTCCGCGCCAAAGCGGTGGTACTGACCGTCGGAACCTTCCTTGACGGCAAAATTCACATTGGTCTGGATAACTACAGCGGTGGCCGCGCAGGCGATCCACCGTCTATCCCGCTGTCTCGCCGTCTGCGTGAACTGCCGCTACGCGTAAGTCGCCTGAAAACGGGTACACCACCGCGTATCGATGCGCGTACCATCGACTTTAGCGTCCTGGGCCAGCAAAACAGCGATAATCCGCTGCCGGTCTTCTCCTTCCTGGGGAACGCCGCTCAGCACCCTCGTCAGATGCCGTGCTACGTCACGCATACCAACGAGAAAACGCATGAAGTGATCCGCAATAACCTCGATCGCAGCCCAATGTACGCCGGCGTGATCGAAGGGATCGGCCCGCGCTATTGCCCATCGATCGAAGATAAAGTGATGCGCTTTGCCGATCGTAACCAGCATCAGGTATTCCTGGAGCCGGAAGGACTCACCTCCAACGAAATTTATCCAAACGGTATTTCCACCAGCCTGCCGTTTGATGTGCAGATGCAAATTGTCCGCTCCATGCAGGGGATGGAAAACGCGCGAATCGTTCGCCCTGGCTACGCCATTGAGTACGATTTCTTCGACCCGCGCGATCTGAAACTCACACTGGAAAGCAAATTTATCCACGGTCTGTTCTTTGCTGGCCAAATCAACGGCACCACCGGCTATGAAGAAGCTGCCGCCCAAGGCATGCTGGCCGGGCTTAACGCAGCTCGTCTGTCTGCCGACAAAGAGGGCTGGGCGCCACGTCGCGATCAGGCTTACCTCGGCGTGCTGGTGGACGACCTTTGCACGCTCGGTACCAAAGAACCGTACCGCATGTTCACCTCCCGTGCGGAATACCGTCTGATGCTGCGTGAAGACAACGCCGATCTGCGTCTGACCGAAATCGGTCGTGAGCTGGGAATGGTGGACGACGTTCGTTGGGCGCGCTTCAACGAGAAGCTGGAGAACATTGAACGTGAACGCCAGCGCCTGAAATCTACCTGGATTACACCGTCATCGGAGTCTGTGGCCGAAGTGAATGCTCACCTGAGTGCGCCACTTACGCGTGAAGCCAGCGGTGAAGATTTGCTGCGTCGTCCGGAAATGACCTACGAACAGCTGACCGCGTTGACGCCATTTGTGCCTATGCTGGAAGATGAGCAGGCAGCAGAGCAGGTAGAAATTCAGGTTAAATACGAAGGCTATATCGCCCGTCAGCAGGACGAAATCGAGAAACAGCAGCGCAACGAAAATACCCTGCTGCCTGCAACGCTGGACTACCGCCAGGTTAACGGCCTGTCCAACGAAGTGATCGCTAAACTCAACGATCACAAACCGGTTTCGATAGGCCAGGCGTCCCGTATCTCCGGGATCACGCCAGCGGCAATCTCTATTCTGCTGGTATGGCTGAAAAAACAGGGGCTGCTGCGCCGCAGCGCTTAATGCACCGAACATGCCCGGTAGCGCTACGCTTGCCGGGCCGACAACCTAGGCCGGATAGGGCGAAGCCGTCTTCCGGCAGATTATCGCTAACAGGTATTCTCCGTGCTCAACAAACTCTCCCGACTGCTGAATGAAGCAGGAATTTCCCTCTCCGATCACCAGAAAAACCAGCTTGTGGCATACGTGGATATGCTGCACAAGTGGAACAAAGCCTACAACCTGACTTCGGTTCGCGATCCTAACGAGATGCTGGTCCGCCATATTCTCGACAGCATCGTGGTTGCGCCGTCGCTCAAAGGTGAACGCTTTATCGACGTCGGTACGGGACCTGGCCTGCCGGGTGTTCCGTTGTCTATCGTGCGTCCTGATGCTCACTTCACGCTGCTGGATAGCCTGGGCAAACGTGTCCGCTTCCTGCGCCAGGTACAGCACGAGTTAGCGCTGACTAACATCACGCCAGTACAGAGCCGCGTTGAAGCGTTCCCGGCTGAACCGCCGTTTGATGGTGTGATTAGCCGTGCTTTTGCTTCGCTGACAGACATGGTGACCTGGTGCCACCACCTTCCTGGTGACGATGGGCGCTTTTACGCATTGAAGGGGCAGCTTCCGGAAGAGGAAATTGCTCAGCTTCCAGCGCCGTTTAGCGTCGAGAGCGTTGTGCCGTTAAAAGTTCCTCAGCTGGAAGGGGAGCGTCATTTGGTTATTATTAAAGCAAATAAAATTTAATTTTTATCAAAAAAAGTAGAGAAAAAGTAGGGTCTTTGGCGTTAACAAATACGCGACAATTAGCGCCAGCGGCCTGCTATATTTAACCAGCGATTAACTTTGGTTTATCTTCACCGTAACGCGGCTTTTTTTGTTAAGACATAAAATAGTCAACATGGAAAATATCAGTCTGCTAAAAGTCAGCCCGTTCGTCATTTTGTCATGTTAATAAATTATTATAAATGTCAATGAATGGTTTTTGTTCTGTATCGCGGTGTTTTTAAAAGAGTGGGCGGATTAAGTCTTAGATATCAGAATGATGAGAACTTCCGTTTTGCTACAATGATTTATGCGGTTCGCTCGAAAATGTTTAATATGTGATCTCGTGCACGCTTTGTAATCACTATTTTCGGTGTATTTGCAGTTTTGTACGATCGTTCACACTTTGGCGAAAAGTAGAAAAACAGCGCGAATGAAAAATAATTAAATATTTATTCACGTTTTGGCTACTTATTGTTTGAAATCACGGGGTGTCACCGTATAATTTGACCGCTTTTTGATGCTTGACTCAGAGCATTAAAGAACGTTTTATACGACACGCGGCATACCTCAAAGGGAGCAGGAGTACAAACGTGATGTCTATGTCGCTCGTGAGTCGAAACGTTGCACGAAAGCTTCTGTTCATTCAGCTTCTGGCAGTGATAGCAAGTGGATTGCTGTTCAGCCTAAAAGACCCCTTCTGGGGCATCTCCGCCGCGTGCGGAGGCCTGGCAGTGTTACTGCCTAATATGTTGTTTATGATTTTTGCCTGGCGTCACCAGGTACATACACCCGCTAAAGGCCGAGTGGCCTGGACGTTCGCCTTCGGGGAAGCGTTCAAAGTGCTTGCGATGCTGGTGTTACTGGTCGTGGCGCTGGCGGTTTTAAAGGCGGTATTCTTGCCGCTGATCGTTACATGGATTTTGGTGCTAGTGGTTCAGATACTGGCGCCCGCTGTAATTAACAACAAAGGGTAAAAGGCATCATGGCTTCTGAAAATATGACGCCGCAGGAATACATAGGACACCATCTGAATAACCTTCAGCTGGACCTGCGTACTTTCTCGCTGGTAGATCCGCATAACCCCCCAGCCACCTTCTGGACGCTCAATATTGACTCCATGTTCTTCTCGGTGGTGCTGGGTCTGTTGTTCCTGCTTACGTTCCGTAGCGTTGCCAAAAAAGCAACCAGCGGCGTACCAGGTAAATTTCAGACCGCGATTGAGCTGGTAATCGGCTTTGTTCATGGCAGTGTCAAAGACATGTACCATGGCAAAAGCAAGGTTATCGCACCGCTAGCCCTGACGATCTTCGTCTGGGTCTTCCTGATGAACCTGATGGACTTACTGCCTATCGACCTGCTGCCGTATGTTGCTGAGCACATACTGGGCCTGCCGGCGCTGCGCGTGGTTCCGTCTGCGGACGTAAACATTACCCTGTCTATGGCACTGGGCGTGTTTATCCTGATTCTGTTCTACAGCATCAAAATGAAAGGCATCGGTGGCTTCACGAAAGAGCTGACACTGCAGCCGTTCAATCACTGGGCATTTATTCCTGTCAACTTAATCCTTGAAGGGGTAAGCCTGCTGTCCAAACCGGTATCTCTGGGTCTGCGACTGTTCGGCAACATGTATGCCGGTGAGCTGATTTTCATTCTGATTGCTGGTCTGTTGCCGTGGTGGTCACAGTGGATTCTGAATGTGCCGTGGGCCATTTTCCACATCCTGATCATTACGCTGCAAGCCTTCATCTTCATGGTTCTGACGATTGTCTATCTGTCGATGGCGTCTGAAGAGCATTAATTTACCAACACTACTACGTTTTAACTGAAACAAACTGGAGACTGTCATGGAAAACCTGAATATGGATCTGCTGTACATGGCTGCCGCTGTGATGATGGGTCTGGCGGCAATCGGTGCTGCGATCGGTATCGGCATCCTCGGGGGCAAATTCCTGGAAGGCGCAGCGCGTCAACCGGATCTGATTCCTCTGCTGCGTACTCAGTTCTTTATCGTTATGGGTCTGGTGGATGCTATCCCAATGATCGCTGTAGGTCTGGGTCTGTACGTGATGTTCGCTGTCGCGTAGTAAGCGTTGCTTTGAATTAAGTAAGAGCAATATCAGAACGTTAACTAGATAAAGAGGCATTGTGCTGTGAATCTTAACGCAACAATCCTCGGCCAGGCCATCGCGTTTGTCCTATTCGTTCTGTTCTGCATGAAGTACGTATGGCCGCCTTTAATGGCAGCCATCGAAAAGCGTCAAAAAGAAATTGCTGACGGCCTTTCTTCTGCGGAACGAGCTAAAAAGGATTTGGACCTTGCACAGGCCAATGCGACCGACCAGCTGAAAAAAGCGAAAGCGGAAGCCCAGGTAATCATCGAGCAGGCGAACAAACGTCGCTCTCAGATCCTGGACGAAGCCAAAACTGAAGCAGAGCAGGAACGTAACAAAATCGTGGCACAGGCTCAGGCAGAAATTGATGCTGAGCGTAAACGTGCCCGCGAAGAGCTGCGTAAGCAAGTCGCTATCCTGGCTGTTGCTGGCGCCGAGAAGATCATCGAACGTTCCGTGGATGAAGCTGCTAACAGCGACATCGTGGACAAACTTGTCGCTGAACTGTAAGGAGGGAGGGGCTGATGTCTGAATTTGTTACGGTAGCTCGCCCCTACGCCAAAGCAGCTTTTGACTTTGCCGTCGAACACAAAAGCGTAGATCGCTGGCAGGACATGCTGGCGTTTGCCGCCGAAGTGACGAAGAACGAACAAATGGCAGAGCTTCTGTCTGGTGCGCTGGCACCGGAAACGCTCTCTAAGTCGTTTATCGCAGTATGCGGTGAGCAACTGGACGAAAACGGCCAGAACCTGATTAAGGTGATGGCTGAAAATGGTCGTCTTAAAGTGCTCCCGGATGTTCTCGAGCAGTTCATTCATCTGCGCGCCGCGAGTGAAGCTACCTCTGAGGTAGAAGTTATCTCCGCTAATGCGCTCAATGAAGAACAGCTTGCGAAAATCAGCGCCGCGATGGAAAAGCGTCTGTCACGCAAAGTTAAGCTGAATTGCAAAATCGATAAGTCTGTAATGGCGGGCGTTATCATCCGTGCGGGTGATATGGTCATTGATGGCAGCGTACGCGGCCGTCTTGAGCGCCTTGCAGACGTCTTGCAGTCTTAAGGGGACTGGAGCATGCAACTGAATTCCACCGAAATCAGCGAACTGATCAAGCAGCGCATTGCTCAGTTCAGTGTTGTGAGTGAAGCTCACAACGAAGGTACTATTGTTTCTGTAAGTGACGGTGTTATCCGCATCCACGGCCTGGCCGATTGTATGCAGGGTGAAATGATCTCCCTGCCGGGTAACCGTTACGCTATCGCACTGAACCTGGAGCGCGACTCCGTAGGTGCTGTAGTAATGGGTCCGTACGCTGACCTTGCCGAAGGCATGACCGTCAAGTGTACTGGTCGTATCCTGGAAGTTCCAGTTGGCCGTGGCCTGCTGGGCCGTGTGGTTAACACCCTGGGTGCACCAATCGATGGTAAAGGCGCGCTGGACAACGACGGTTTCTCCGCCGTTGAAGCTATCGCACCAGGCGTAATCGAACGTCAGTCCGTAGATCAGCCGGTTCAGACCGGTTATAAATCCGTTGATGCCATGATCCCAATCGGTCGTGGTCAGCGTGAACTGATCATCGGCGACCGTCAGACCGGTAAAACCGCGCTGGCAATCGACGCCATCATCAACCAACGTGATTCCGGCATCAAGTGCGTATACGTTGCTATCGGCCAGAAAGCGTCCACCATTTCTAACGTGGTACGTAAACTGGAAGAACACGGCGCGCTGGCTAACACCATCGTTGTTGTGGCAACCGCGTCTGAATCCGCTGCACTGCAATACCTGGCACCATATGCCGGTTGCGCAATGGGCGAATACTTCCGCGACCGCGGCGAAGATGCGCTGATCATTTATGATGACCTGTCTAAACAGGCTGTCGCCTACCGTCAGATCTCCCTGCTGCTCCGTCGTCCACCAGGACGTGAAGCATTCCCGGGCGACGTATTCTATCTGCACTCCCGTCTGCTGGAGCGTGCTGCGCGTGTTAACGCCGAATACGTTGAGACCTTCACCAAAGGTGAAGTGAAAGGGAAAACGGGTTCTCTGACCGCTCTGCCGATTATCGAAACGCAGGCTGGTGACGTTTCCGCATTCGTTCCGACCAACGTAATTTCCATTACCGATGGTCAGATCTTCCTGGAAACCAACCTGTTCAACGCCGGTATTCGTCCTGCGGTTAACCCGGGTATCTCCGTATCCCGTGTTGGTGGTGCAGCTCAGACCAAGATCATGAAGAAACTGTCCGGTGGTATCCGTACCGCTCTGGCACAGTATCGTGAACTGGCAGCGTTCTCCCAGTTCGCATCTGACCTTGACGATGCAACCCGTAAGCAGCTGGACCATGGTCAGAAAGTGACTGAACTGCTGAAACAGAAACAGTATGCGCCGATGTCAGTTGCGCAGCAGTCTCTGGTTCTGTTCGCGGCAGAACGTGGTTATCTGGCGGATGTAGAGCTGGCGAAAATCGGTAGCTTCGAAGCCGCTCTGCTGGCTTACGTTGACCGTGATCACGCTCCGTTGATGCAAGAGATCAACCAGTCCGGTGGCTATAACGACGAAATCGAAGGCAAGCTGAAAGGCATCCTCGATTCCTTCAAAGCAACCCAATCCTGGTAAAGTCTGACGGCCTGTCTTAGGGCAGGCCGTAGGCATTGAGGAGAAGCTCATGGCCGGCGCAAAAGAGATACGTAGTAAGATCGCAAGCGTCCAGAACACGCAAAAGATCACTAAAGCGATGGAGATGGTCGCCGCTTCCAAAATGCGTAAATCGCAGGATCGCATGGCGGCCAGCCGTCCTTATGCAGATACCATGCGCAAAGTGATTGGTCACCTTGCGAACGGTAATCTGGAATATAAGCACCCATACCTGGAAGAACGCGACGTTAAACGCGTGGGCTACCTGGTGGTGTCTACCGACCGTGGTCTGTGCGGTGGCTTGAACATTAACCTGTTCAAGAAACTGCTGGCGGATATGAAGGCATGGACCGAAAAAGGCGTTCAGTGCGACCTCGCAATGATCGGCTCTAAAGGTGTGTCCTTCTTTAATTCCGTAGGTGGCAACATTGTCGCTCAGGTAACCGGTATGGGCGATAAACCTGCCCTGTCCGAACTTATCGGTCCGGTAAAAGTGATGTTGCAGGCCTACGACGAAGGTCGTCTGGACAAGCTTTATATTGTCAGCAACAAATTTATTAACACCATGTCACAGGTGCCGACGATCGTCCAACTGCTGCCGTTACCGGCTTCAGAAGATGATGATCTGAAACGTAAAACCTGGGATTACCTGTACGAACCCGATCCGAAAGCGCTGCTGGATACCCTCCTGCGTCGCTATGTCGAATCTCAGGTCTATCAGGGCGTGGTAGAAAACCTGGCCAGCGAGCAGGCCGCACGTATGGTGGCGATGAAAGCCGCGACCGACAATGGCGGCAGCCTGATTAAAGAGCTGCAGTTGGTATACAACAAAGCTCGACAGGCCAGCATTACTCAGGAACTCACCGAGATCGTCGGTGGTGCATCCGCGGTATAACCAGGTTAATTCGTAGAGGATTCAAGATGGCTACTGGAAAAATTGTCCAGGTAATCGGCGCCGTAGTTGACGTCGAATTCCCTCAGGATGCCGTACCGCGCGTGTACGAAGCTCTTGAGGTGCAGAATGGTAATGAAGTTCTGGTGCTGGAAGTTCAGCAGCAGCTCGGCGGCGGTATCGTACGTACCATCGCTATGGGTTCTTCCGACGGTCTGCGTCGCGGTCTGGATGTTAAAGACCTCGAGCACCCAATCGAAGTTCCGGTAGGTAAAGCAACACTGGGTCGTATCATGAACGTACTGGGTCAGCCAGTAGACATGAAAGGCGACATCGGTGAAGAAGAGCGTTGGGCTATCCACCGCGCTGCACCTTCCTACGAAGAGCTGTCAAGCTCTCAGGAACTGCTGGAAACCGGTATCAAAGTTATCGACCTGATGTGTCCGTTCGCTAAGGGCGGTAAAGTCGGTCTGTTCGGTGGTGCGGGTGTTGGTAAAACCGTAAACATGATGGAGCTGATCCGTAACATCGCGATCGAGCACTCCGGTTACTCCGTGTTTGCGGGCGTAGGTGAACGTACTCGTGAGGGTAACGACTTCTACCACGAAATGACCGACTCCAACGTTATCGATAAAGTATCCCTGGTATATGGCCAGATGAACGAGCCACCGGGAAACCGTCTGCGCGTTGCTCTGACCGGTCTGACCATGGCTGAGAAATTCCGTGACGAAGGTCGTGACGTACTGCTGTTCGTCGATAACATCTATCGTTACACCCTGGCCGGTACTGAAGTATCTGCACTGCTGGGTCGTATGCCTTCAGCGGTAGGTTACCAGCCGACTCTGGCGGAAGAGATGGGCGTTCTGCAGGAACGTATCACCTCCACCAAGACCGGTTCTATCACCTCCGTACAGGCGGTATACGTACCTGCGGATGACTTAACTGACCCATCCCCAGCAACTACCTTTGCTCACTTAGATGCAACCGTAGTACTGAGCCGTCAGATCGCTTCCCTGGGTATCTACCCTGCGGTTGACCCGCTGGACTCCACCAGCCGTCAGCTGGATCCGCTGGTTGTTGGTCAGGAACACTACGACACCGCTCGTGGCGTTCAGTCCATCCTGCAGCGTTATCAGGAACTGAAAGACATCATCGCCATCCTGGGTATGGATGAGCTGTCTGAAGAAGACAAACTGGTGGTAGCACGCGCACGTAAAATTCAGCGCTTCCTGTCCCAGCCATTCTTCGTAGCAGAAGTATTCACCGGTTCTCCGGGTAAATACGTTTCGCTGAAAGACACCATCCGTGGCTTTAAAGGCATCATGGACGGCGAATACGATCACCTGCCGGAGCAGGCGTTCTACATGGTCGGTTCCATTGACGAAGCAGTGGAAAAAGCCAAAAAACTTTAACGCCTTAATCGGAGGGTGATATGGCAATGACTTACCACCTGGACGTCGTCAGCGCAGAGCAACAAATGTTCTCTGGTCTGGTCGAGAAAATCCAGGTAACGGGTAGCGAAGGTGAACTGGGGATTTTCCCGGGTCACGCCCCGCTGCTCACCGCCATTAAGCCTGGTATGATTCGCATCGTTAAACAGTTCGGTCATGAAGAGTTTATCTATCTGTCCGGCGGCATTCTTGAAGTGCAGCCTGGTAGCGTGACCGTTCTGGCTGATACCGCTATTCGCGGCCAGGACCTCGACGAAGCGCGAGCTCTGGAAGCGAAACGTAAGGCTGAAGAGCACATTAAGAGCTCTCATGGTGATGTGGATTACGCTCAGGCGTCCGCAGAACTGGCCAAAGCGATCGCTAAACTGCGCGTTATCGAGTTGACCAAAAAAGCGATGTAACACCGGCTTGAAAGTCAAAAAGCCAGTCTGGTTTCCAGGCTGGCTTTTTTTATGGCTTGTTTTAATTTAACTGAAACTGAAAAGGTATTTTAAATATTTTGTGATTTGAGTCACAAAAATGTTGATCGATAAAAATGGGAGGAGTAGACTTCTTTTTGTGACATGAGTCACAGAAAACACCACTACTATCGCAGGATAAAAATCATGAAACTGATCAACAAAATCATCGCCCTTTTCAGCGCTATGAACATCTCTTTCGGTACTTTCAACCTGTAAGGTTGATGACCGCACTGGCCGCCTCACCTGTAGGTCAGATGCCGTTCTGTTAAGCGCTGTACCGCTAACGAAAACCACAACACACGCGGTGTAAACAGAACCAAAAACGAAGAAGGTCGCCTCACGGCGACCTTTGTATTTTGTAGGCCGGATAAGGCGTTTACGCCGCCATCCGGCAATGTCTTTGTGGCTTGCCTGATGGCGCTGCGCTTATCAGGCCTACAGCACTAACCTACGCATCAATCCTTGTTCAGGAAATTCCCGGTATTAAAACTCCCGTCCGCATTACGGGTGAGCGGCTGCGGTAACGCCAGCGACTGGAAATCTTCCGCACGCAGCTCCTTGCCTTCCGTATTAACGCTTTTACCTTTCTCGATGAAGTAGTTGGTGGCATCAATGTTCCCAACCACCGCATCATCATATTTCCCCCGCTGGCTGCGCAGCGAAATATTGTCACTGAACACACCCTGAGCAGCGGTATCGCCGTATGGACTTGGGCGGAAGATAAAGTTAAAGCGCTGGTTATCAACGGCAACGTTGTTCACCACCACCAGCTTACCCGGGTTGAAGTTGTCGGTGAAACCATCGAGATGGTTGCCAATGGCGATACTGTTGCGAATTTCGTGGGCCACCGGCTGGCCTTCGCCGCCGAGTTTAAAGCCGTTGCTGGTATTGTTGCGAGCAATAGAGTTCTCTATCACCACTACGCCATTCGCACCATCTTCAATCTTGTTGAACAGATCGAAACCGTCATCGATGTTGTCATGAGAGTAGCACCCTTCCAGGCGGTTACCTTCGCCCACGCGCATCTTCACTGCAAAACCGTCGGCGTTGATCTTACCAGGATCTTCGTTGCTGTAAGATTCGGAGTTCACCACACGGTTATGGCTTGCCCACAATGGACGACCGATCTTATCGACGGAAGAGATCTGAATGCCGGTATCGTCATTGTGATAGGCGGTAACGTTTTCGATGAGGTTATGGCTTCCCTGAATACGCAGGCTCTTGTCGGTAATATCCACGCCGCGAATCGTCCAGTAGTGACCGTCCAGCAGCATGCCGTGGATAACCGCTTTACCCGCCGCTTCCAGCGTTTTACGACCCCTTTCAAGGCCGCTTGCGGAGAGTGGGATATCGGTCTTCGCGTAGTCACCTGCCGCCAGTACCACTTTACCGCCCGGTGGTACAAGCGCGATGGCAGTGGCTAGATCCATTGGTGCTTCTACCGTGCCTTTGGCATCGGCTTTACCGTCGGCGGCGGCGTACAGCGTACTGCCTACCGTGGCGTTGTGCTGGCTAACGGAAAGCTGCTGTTCAACCGGCGAACGATCGCGCCCGCTGGTGGGGGTAAAGGTAATCTGGAAGTTGTTGCTCTCGGTGAGCTTCGTTGGCAGGGTAAACATCTCTCCGGCTTTCACCGGTTTATTCTCCCCGATCACCACTTCGTTCTGGCGCACCGAGAACTGACCATCGTAGTTGGCCCGCGCCTGTAAGGTATAGTTCTGGCTCGAACTCTGGCTGCCTGATGCCACCTGCATCACTACCGGCCAGGATTTTGCCACGAACGGCTTCGAGGCAACGGTCTGGGCTGCCGACGTCGTCAGTGAGGCGTCGCTGACGGTGATTTTCGCATTACGGGAAGCAAAGAAGCCCACGTAGTACTGCTTTTTATCCTGTACCGAAATCAGATTGGCATTCGGCACCTGCTGGATGACCCACTCTTCGCTGCCGACCGGTGCCCAGGCGGTGATAAAGCCCTCGTTGGTTCGCTCGAGCTTAAGGCGGAAGGCCGGCGACTCTCGCAGGTCAACGCCCTCCTTGTAGCTCACTTTTTTAATCTCAGAACCCGCATTGCCCCAGGGTTGGGTGATGCCGTTGCGTGAGATAGCCTGTAGCTTCACGCGGTAATCGTCTTTTTTATCCTGGGTCATGATGGCGTTCATCACCATATTTGAAGCCGCAGGAAACTCTTCATAGCCCTCTTTCAACGGCTCCTGACGAGGAGTGCCGATAATATCGCGTACCAGCAGTCCTGCCCCTTCCTGAGCGGCTGGTTTAGCGCCATTTTCCGGGCCAAACTGATCGACGGTAACCGTAGCGGAGAGCACAAAATTCTCATCGCTCGGCAGCGTGGTGTAGAAAAAGGTCAGGCCGTCGTGCGAGTTGGTAATCTTACCGCCGCGGCTTTCAATGGTAATAGGTTTACTGAGTGAGGCAATTTGCTGCGGGGTCAGCGTCTTACCATCAATCGTCACGTTGTTAACGCCAACCTTCTCCGGCAATACGTTAGAGGAAAAGTTAACGTCAGTGGATTGCCCAAAAGCGATCGCCTTCCATTGCTGGGGCGCCTGGGCCTGTGCCGAGAGGGAGAGTGCTGCGCTACAAAGAGTCAGAGCCAGAGGTATTTTCTTTTTCATATCATCTTCCTGAATGGTTGAGCGCCGTAATTATCAACAAATCAAAACGCTGTTTCTTTTTCGCTCGTCACAATATCGAGTAAATAAAACAGTGTTTTAAATATGATATGGCCTTTATTCAGGTATCAAAAAAACAATATAAGCAGAGAGATAGCGCGCTAACCCGCGATTGGGCTGATTTCTTACGAGACAAATGCGTTTGATATGGACGAAAATAAGGGAAGAAAAACAGGGCGAAAGGTAATGTTGAGCATTTTATCAGCAGGCCATTTCATGGCGAAAAATATGTAGAATTTTCAACGTTAACCCGCTTTACTTCATACTTAATCTACAGACAGGATACCTATGTCTAACCGTACCATGAGCGTTGTGATCCTTGCCGCTGGCAAAGGCACGCGTATGTATTCCGATCTTCCAAAAGTGTTGCATACCCTGGCCGGCAAGCCGATGGTGCAGCATGTCATTGATGCCGCGAATCATGTTGGCGCGAACCAGGTCCACCTGGTGTACGGTCACGGCGGTGATTTACTGAAGCAAGCCTTATCCGATGACAACCTGAACTGGGTGCTGCAGGCTGAACAGTTGGGCACCGGTCATGCTATGCAGCAGGCTGCGCCGTTCTTCGCGGATGACGAAGATATTCTGATGCTCTACGGCGACGTGCCGCTGATTTCCGTTGAAACGCTGCAGCGCCTGCGCGAAGCCAAGCCGCAGGGCGGAATTGGCCTGCTGACGGTAGTGCTGGACGATCCAAGCGGTTATGGCCGTATTACCCGTGAAAACGGCAAAGTGACCGGTATCGTCGAACATAAAGATGCCACCGACGCACAGCGTCAGATTCAGGAGATCAATACCGGTATCCTGATTGCTAACGGCGCGGATCTGAAGCGCTGGCTGGCGAAACTCGACAATAACAATGCGCAGGGTGAGTTTTATATCACCGATATCATCGCCATGGCGTACCGCGAAGGCCGTGAGATTGCTGCGGTTCACCCGGCGCGTATTAGTGAAACTGACGGCGTGAATAACCGCCAGCAGCTTTCCCGCCTTGAGCGTATTTATCAGTCCGAGCAGGCAGAAAAACTGCTGCTGGCAGGCGTAATGCTGCGCGATCCGGCGCGCTTTGACCTGCGCGGCACCTTGTCTCATGGGCGCGATGTCGAAATTGATACTAACGTTATCCTTGAAGGCAACGTCGTGCTGGGCCATCGCGTCAAAATCGGCGCAGGCTGCGTGATTAAAAACGCGACCATCGGCGACGACTGCGAAATCAGCCCGTATAGCGTAGTGGAAGATGCCCATCTGGAAGCGGCCTGTACCATCGGCCCATTCGCCCGTCTGCGTCCTGGTGCTGAGCTGCTGGAAGGCGCGCACGTGGGGAACTTCGTCGAAATGAAAAAAGCGCGTCTGGGTAAAGGCTCAAAAGCCGGTCATCTGACCTACCTCGGCGATGCGGAAATTGGCGACAACGTTAACATCGGTGCGGGTACCATTACCTGCAACTACGATGGTGCCAACAAGTTTAAAACGATTATCGGCGACGATGTCTTTGTCGGTTCCGACAGCCAACTGGTGGCGCCGGTAACGATTGGCAAAGGCGTGACTATCGCAGCCGGTACCACCGTGACCCGCGATGTTGCTGATAACGAACTGGTGCTGAGCCGCGTACCGCAGGTCCACAAGCAAGGCTGGCAGCGTCCGGTGAAGAAAAAGTAATTTCTGTAGACCTGATACAGGCCTACATGGGTGAGGAGATAACATAATCTCCCGCCCAAAAAGCAGTACCTATAAAAATAACCCCACTCTCTACAAGGCTCGGGGCGCCCGGAATACGGGCAACAGGTTGACCGACAACGCATGGCATAATGCCAAAATCGGAATATAAAACTATGTGTGGAATTGTTGGCGCAGTCGCGCAACGTGATGTAGCTGAAATCCTTCTCGAAGGTCTCCGTCGCCTGGAATACCGTGGCTATGATTCTGCTGGTCTGGCCGTAGTAGACGCTGAAGGTCATATGACCCGCCTGCGTCGTCTGGGGAAAGTCCAGATGCTGTCACAAGCCGCGGAAGAACATCCGCTGGTGGGCGGTACCGGTATTGCTCACACCCGCTGGGCAACCCACGGCGAACCGTCGGAAGGCAACGCGCATCCGCATGTTTCTGACCACATTGCGGTGGTGCATAACGGCATCATCGAAAACCATGAACCGCTGCGCGAAATGCTGCAGGCGCGTGGCTATGTTTTTGTTTCAGCGACCGATACCGAGGTGATCGCTCACCTGGTGCACTGGGAGATGGAACAGGGCGGTACGCTGCGTGAAGCTGTGCTGCGCGCTATCCCGCAGCTGCGCGGTGCCTACGGCACGGTTATTATGGACTCCCGCGACCCAAGCACGCTGCTGGCCGCGCGTTCCGGTAGCCCGCTGGTTATCGGCCTCGGCATGGGCGAGAACTTTATCGCTTCTGACCAGCTGGCGCTGCTGCCGGTGACCCGTCGCTTTATCTTCCTCGAAGAGGGCGATATCGCTGAAGTGACGCGCCGTTCGGTTGCAGTATTCGATAAGTCCGGTGCCAGCGTGAAGCGTCAGGAGATCGAATCTAACCTGCAATATGATGCGGGCGATAAAGGTATCTATCGCCACTACATGCAGAAAGAGATTTACGAACAGCCGAACGCCATCAAAAACACCTTAACCGGGCGTATCAGCCACGGCGAAGTGGATCTCAGCGAGCTGGGCCCACAGGCCGACGCGCTGCTTTCTCGCGTTGAGCATATCCAGATTATCGCCTGCGGCACCTCCTATAACTCCGGGATGGTCGCGCGCTACTGGTTTGAATCACTGGCTGGCATGCCGTGTGACGTCGAAATTGCCTCGGAATTCCGCTATCGCAAATCGGCCGTTCGCCCAAACAGCCTGGTGATTACCCTGTCGCAGTCTGGCGAAACCGCCGATACGCTGGCAGGCCTGCGCCTGACTAAAGAGCTGGGCTACCTCGGCTCGCTGGCGGTTTGTAACGTTGCGGGATCTTCGCTGGTACGTGAGTCCGATCTGGCGATGATGACCAACGCTGGGGCGGAAATTGGCGTAGCGTCTACCAAAGCATTTACCACCCAGCTGACGGTGCTGCTGATGCTGGTGGCGAAGATGGCGCGCCTGAAAGGGGCTGATGCGTCCGTGGAGCATGAGATTGTTCATGCGTTGCAGGCGCTGCCAAGCCGCATCGAGCAGATGCTGTCTCAGGACAAACGCATTGAAGCGCTGGCGGAAGATTTCTCCGACAAGCATCACGCTCTGTTCCTGGGCCGTGGCGATCAGTACCCGATTGCCCTTGAAGGTGCGCTGAAGCTCAAAGAGATCTCCTACATTCACGCGGAAGCGTATGCTGCAGGCGAGCTGAAACATGGCCCGCTGGCGCTTATCGATGCGGACATGCCGGTTATCGTGGTCGCACCGAATAACGAACTGCTGGAAAAACTGAAGTCCAACATTGAAGAGGTGCGCGCGCGCGGCGGTGAGCTGTACGTGTTTGCCGACAGAGATGCGGCGTTCAGCAACAGCGACAATATGCACATCATCGAGATGCCGCACGTAGAAGAGGTGATTGCACCTATTTTCTACACCGTGCCGCTGCAGCTGCTGGCGTACCACGTGGCGCTGATCAAAGGCACCGATGTGGACCAGCCGCGTAACCTGGCGAAGTCGGTTACCGTCGAATAAGTTCGTTTAGTTAAAACGATCCGGCTCTGCCTCAGGCACAGCCGGATTTTTTTTATCGCCGGACGCTGTCATAAAGCATGACTTTTGCGCTGTCATAAAAAGAAAATCTTGCCGTAATTTCATTGTAAATTATTTTTATAACATGCTGATTTATAATGATTTAATAATATTGTTTTTCGCGTGGTTTTCGTTGTCATTAAACTGTAATAAACCTTACATATAACTGTCACCTGATTGTCCTATTTTGCTCCTCGTAGCCACTAAACAATCATTTACGGATTCTTGCAGGAGACATTATGAAAGTTATGCGTACCACTGTCGCAACTGTTGTCGCCGCGACCTTATCGATGAGCGCTTTCTCTGCTTTCGCAGCAGCAAGCCTGACGGGTGCTGGTGCAACCTTCCCGGCGCCAGTGTATGCCAAATGGGCAGATACCTATCAGAAAGAGACCGGTAGCAAAGTAAACTACCAGGGTATCGGCTCCTCCGGTGGCGTAAAACAAATTACCGCTAACACCGTTGATTTCGGCGCATCTGATGCTCCGCTGTCTGACGACAAACTGGCTCAGGAAGGCCTGTTCCAATTCCCGACCGTTATCGGCGGTGTCGTTCTGGCTGTTAACATCCCTGGCCTGAAATCCGGCGAGCTGGTGCTTGACGGTAAAACCCTGGGCGACATCTACCTGGGTAAAATCAAGAAGTGGGATGACGCTGCCATTACCAAACTGAACCCGGGCGTTAAGCTGCCTTCTCAGAACATCGCCGTTGTGCGTCGTGCTGATGGTTCCGGTACCTCCTTCGTGTTCACCAGCTACCTGTCTAAAGTGAACGAAGAATGGAAATCCAAAATTGGCGCGGGCTCTACCGTAAACTGGCCGACTGGTCTGGGCGGTAAAGGTAACGACGGTATCGCGGCATTCGTACAGCGTCTGCCAGGCTCCATCGGTTACGTTGAATATGCTTACGCTAAGCAGAACAACCTGGCTTACACCAAACTGGTTTCTGCCGATGGCAAGCCGGTTAGCCCGACTGAAGACAACTTTGCTAACGCCGCTAAAGGCGTTGACTGGAGCAAATCCTTCGCGCAGGACCTGACTAACCAGAAAGGTGACAACGCGTGGCCGATTACCTCTACCACCTTCATCCTGGTTCATAAACAGCAGCAGAAACCTGAGCAAGGTGCTGAAGTGCTGAAGTTCTTTGACTGGGCGTATAAAAACGGCGGCAAACAGGCGAACGAGCTTGATTACGCCACTCTGCCTCAGAGCGTGGTTGAGCAGGTTCGTGCTGCATGGAAGACCAACGTAAAAGACAGCAGCGGTAAAGCGCTGTACTGATTACGGTAGCCCGGCGGAAACGCCGGGCAACGTGTAAACGTCGTGGCGGATTTTAAACTGGAAAGAGTGATTTATGGCTGCAACTAAGCCTGCTTTTAACCCACCGGGTAAAAAGGGTGACATGATATTCAGCGCGCTAGTAAGACTGGCTGCGCTGATTGTGCTATTGATGTTGGGCGGGATTATCGTCTCTCTGATCATCTCTTCATGGCCAAGTATGGAGAAGTTCGGCTTCGCCTTCTTGTGGACCAAAGAGTGGGATGCGCCTAACGACATCTACGGTGCGTTGGTACCGATTTACGGTACGCTCGTGACCTCCTTTATCGCGCTGCTGATCGCCGTTCCGGTGAGCTTCGGTATCGCACTCTTCCTGACTGAACTGGCACCCAACTGGCTGAAACGCCCGTTAGGTATCGCGATTGAACTGCTGGCGGCCATTCCCAGCATCGTTTACGGTATGTGGGGCCTGTTTATCTTTGCTCCGCTGTTCGCGACCTACTTCCAGGAGCCCGTCGGTAATATCCTTTCTAACATCCCGTTTGTCGGTGCACTATTCTCCGGCCCGGCGTTTGGTATCGGTATTCTGGCGGCTGGGGTTATCCTCGCCATCATGATTATCCCGTATATCTCCGCCGTTATGCGTGATGTGTTTGAACAAACCCCAGTGATGATGAAAGAGTCGGCCTACGGCATCGGCTGTACCACCTGGGAAGTTATCTGGCGTATCGTTCTGCCGTTCACCAAAAACGGGGTCATAGGCGGCGTCATGCTCGGCCTGGGCCGCGCGCTGGGTGAAACGATGGCGGTGACCTTTATCATTGGTAACACCTACCAGCTCGACAGCGCATCGCTGTACATGCCGGGCAACAGCATTACCTCCGCACTGGCGAACGAATTCGCCGAAGCGGAATCTGGCCTGCACGTCTCCGCGTTGATGGAACTGGGTCTGATCCTGTTTGCGATTACCTTTATCGTGCTGGCGGCATCGAAGTTCATGATTATGCGCCTGGCGAAAAACGAGGGGGCACGCTAATGACGACGCTGGAAATGCAAAGCACCGCCGCGCTGGCGGAGTCTCGCCGCAAGATGCAGGCGCGTCGACGCATGAAGAACCGCATTGCGCTGACGCTGTCGATGGCCACCATGATCTTCGGCCTGTTCTGGCTGGTGTGGATCCTGATGGCGACCATTACCCGCGGCATCGACGGTATGTCGCTGGCGCTGTTTACCGAAATGACGCCGCCGCCAAACACGGCGGGCGGTGGTCTGGCTAACGCCCTGGCGGGCAGCGGCCTGCTGATCCTGTGGTCGACCGTTATCGGTACCCCACTGGGCATTATGGCGGGTATCTATCTGGCGGAGTACGGGCGTAAATCCTGGCTTGCTGAAGTGATTCGCTTCATTAACGATATTCTGCTCTCCGCACCCTCCATCGTGGTCGGCCTGTTCGTCTACACCATCGTGGTGGCGCAGATGCAGCACTTCTCCGGCTGGGCGGGCGTGATTGCGCTGGCGCTGCTGCAGGTACCTATCGTTATTCGTACCACCGAGAACATGCTCAAATTGGTGCCGGATAGCCTGCGTGAAGCGGCCTACGCACTGGGTACGCCGAAATGGCGAATGATCTCCGCGATTACGCTGAAGGCGTCTATCTCCGGGATTATGACCGGTATCTTGCTGGCTATTGCACGTATCGCCGGTGAAACGGCTCCGCTGCTGTTTACCGCGCTCTCCAACCAGTTCTGGAGCACCGACATGATGCAGCCCATCGCCAACCTGCCGGTGACCATCTTTAAATTTGCGATGAGCCCGTTTGCTGAGTGGCAGCAACTGGCCTGGGCCGGGGTGCTGATTATCACTCTGTGCGTACTGCTGCTGAATATTCTGGCGCGCGTTATTTTCGCGAAGAAGAAACACGGTTAATTTTTTACGGCGCGGCCAACGACGGCGGCGCTGGATGAGGAAGAGATTGAGATGAGTATGGTGAACACAACTCCGGGTAAAATTTCAGTACGTGACCTGAACTTCTACTACGGCAAATTCCATGCCCTGAAGAACATCAACCTGGATATCGCCAAAAACCAGGTAACGGCGTTTATCGGCCCGTCAGGCTGCGGTAAATCAACGCTGCTGCGTACCTTCAACAAAATGTTTGAACTGTACCCGGAGCAGCGCGCAGAAGGTGAAATTCTGCTGGATGGCGACAATATTCTCACCAATACCCAGGATATCGCCCTGCTGCGTGCCAAAGTGGGTATGGTGTTCCAGAAGCCAACGCCGTTCCCGATGTCGATTTACGACAACATCGCCTTCGGCGTGCGCCTGTTTGAAAAGCTCTCTCGCACCGATATGGACGAACGTGTGCAGTGGGCTTTGACCAAGGCCGCATTATGGAACGAAACCAAGGATAAACTGCACCAGAGCGGGTACTCTCTCTCCGGTGGTCAGCAGCAGCGCCTGTGCATCGCGCGCGGTATCGCGATTCGTCCGGAAGTTCTACTGCTGGATGAGCCGTGTTCAGCCCTTGACCCGATCTCCACCGGGCGTATCGAAGAGCTGATTACCGAGCTGAAAGAGGACTACACCGTGGTGATCGTGACCCACAACATGCAGCAGGCTGCACGTTGCTCCGACCACACGGCATTTATGTACCTGGGCGAGTTGATTGAGTTCAGTAACACGGACGATCTGTTCACCAAGCCTGCGAAGAAGCAAACTGAAGATTACATTACTGGCCGCTACGGTTGATCGGGAGAGAACTGTGGATAATTTAAACCTTAATAAGCATATTTCCGGCCAGTTCAACGCAGAACTGGAAAGCATTCGCACCCAGGTGATGACCATGGGCGGCATGGTAGAGCAGCAGTTGTCTGATGCGATTACCGCCATGCACAACCAGGATAGCGAACTGGCGAAGCGCGTCATTGACGGCGATAAGCACGTCAACATGATGGAAGTGGCAATTGATGAAGCCTGCGTGCGCATCATCGCCAAGCGCCAGCCAACGGCGAGCGACCTGCGCCTGGTGATGGCGATTATTAAAACCATCGCCGAGCTGGAACGTATTGGTGACGTTGCGGATAAAATCTGCCGCACCGCGCTGGAGAAATTCTCCCAGCAGCACCAGCCGCTGCTGGTCAGCCTGGAATCGCTGGGCCGCCACACCGTGCAGATGCTGCATGACGTGCTGGACGCGTTCGCGCGTATGGATCTCGACGAAGCGGTACGTATCTATCGTGAAGATAAGAAAGTTGACCAGGAATATGAAGGCATCGTGCGCCAGCTGATGACCTATATGATGGAAGACTCACGCACCATTCCAAGCGTACTGACCGCGCTATTCTGTGCGCGCTCTATCGAGCGTATCGGCGACCGCTGCCAGAATATCTGCGAATACATCTTCTACTTCGTGAAGGGGCAAGACTTCCGTCACGTGGGCGGCGATGAGCTGGATAAGCTGCTGGCGGGGAAAGACCCGAAAGAGTGATTGCTTCAATAGCGTTAAAAAAACCTGCCGCGGCAGGTTTTTTTGTTTTCTATCGCGTAATGTCCCAGCCGCGTGCTTTCCACAGCGCCGGGAGCTCCGCCAGATCGGTAAACGTCGTCACCTTCGGGTGAACGATCGGTTTGTTGTGCGGGTCGGCGCAGAAGTAGAACACCTCCATGCCCGCATCAATCCCCGACTGCGCGCCAGCGGAAGAGTCATCTACCAGAATGCACTTCTCCACGTCCACGTTCATTGCCTTCGCCGCATGGTGCATCAGCGCCGGGTCTGGCTTCCAGCGTTGGATATCGTAGCCGCTGAACAGCTTATCCGGGAAATGGTGCAACATCTCCAGCTTGCCGAGCGAATGCTGCATTTTGCTGACCGGGCCGTTCGACACCACGCACATCGGTACGCTAACCGCGTCCAGCAATGCATTGGCCCCGGCAATCACCTCCAGCTCGGTGTCGAACAGGCGTGCGACCTCGGCGCGGTAAACCGGTTCTAGCTCGGCTTTTTCCAGATGGGTGCCGTGCTCATCGTTGATGATGTCGATAATCTCGTAGAGCTTTACGCCCTTGAAACGTTTAAAAATCTCTTCCAGATCGAGCGTGATGCCAAATGTTTTAAACATATGGACGTAGGCCCGTGAACAGATCACTTCGCTGTCTACCAGCGTACCGTCACAGTCGAAAAAAACCGCTTCAACTCCGGACATGTCATTTCCTTTTTAACAAGTTTAACGTTTACGTAATGCCGAATTGAGAGACGCAATCGTTGCCGTATAAGCAAAATCAATGAAAAAAAGTATCTCGCAACCGCGCCTATTGTCGCATTTTGGTATAGGATAGCGACGAATTTTCCTTCCATGTCTGCGGAAATTAATAATGAGTCAACAACACACCACCCCGGCTTCCGGTCAGGGGATTCTGGAGCGCGTGTTTAAACTGCGCGAGCACGGCACGACGGCACGTACCGAAGTGATCGCCGGTTTCACGACCTTCCTGACGATGGTTTACATCGTTTTCGTTAACCCGCAAATTCTTGGCGTAGCTGGCATGGACACCAGCGCAGTGTTTGTTACTACCTGCCTGATCGCGGCGCTGGGCAGTATTCTGATGGGCGTATTCGCCAACCTGCCGGTGGCACTGGCTCCGGCGATGGGCCTGAACGCGTTCTTCGCGTTCGTGGTCGTACAGGCGATGGGCCTGCCGTGGCAGGTCGGTATGGGCGCTATCTTCTGGGGCGCTATCGGTCTGCTGCTGTTGACGATTTTCCGCGTACGCTACTGGATGATTGCCAATATCCCGGTGAGCCTGCGCGTAGGTATCACCAGCGGTATCGGTCTGTTCATCGGTATGATGGGCCTGAAAAACGCTGGCGTTATCGTGGCAAACCAGGACACGCTGGTCTCTATCGGTAACCTGACTTCTCACAGCGTACTGCTGGGCGTGCTGGGCTTCTTTATCATTGCGATTCTCGCCTCTCGTAACATTCACGCGGCGGTGCTGGTCTCTATCGTGGTGACCACGCTGTTGGGCTGGATGCTGGGCGATGTGCACTACAGCGGCATCGTCTCTGCGCCGCCGAGCATTACCACCGTGGTCGGTCATGTTGACCTGGCGGGCTCCTTCAACCTGGGTCTGGCGGGCGTTATCTTCTCCTTCATGCTGGTAAACCTGTTTGACTCCTCCGGTACGTTGATTGGCGTGACCGACAAAGCGGGTCTGGCCGACGCGAAAGGCAAGTTCCCTCGCATGAAGCAGGCGCTGTTTGTCGATAGCGTCTCCTCGGTTGCCGGCTCCTTTATCGGCACCTCTTCCGTCACCGCGTATATCGAATCCTCCTCCGGCGTGTCCGTGGGCGGTCGTACCGGCCTGACGGCGGTAGTGGTTGGTCTGCTGTTCCTGCTGGTTATCTTCCTGTCGCCGCTGGCGGGTATGGTGCCGGGCTATGCGGCTGCGGGCGCGCTGATTTACGTGGGTGTCCTGATGACATCCAGCCTGTCTCGCGTGAAGTGGGATGATCTGACCGAAGCGGTTCCTGCGTTTATTACCGCGGTGATGATGCCGTTCAGCTTCTCAATCACCGAAGGTATTGCGCTGGGCTTCATCTCTTACCTGGTGATGAAGATTGGTACCGGTCGTTTCCGCGACCTCAGCCCGTGCGTTATCGTTGTCGCACTGCTGTTTATTCTGAAGATTGTGTTTATTGATGCACACTAAGTAAGAAAACCCTCACCTGACTGGTTTTCTCCCTCTCCCTATGGGAGAGGGCCGGGGTGAGGGTCATTCTGTTTACGCTTTAACGCGCTGAATGTACTCGCCAAATGCGGTCAACTGACCGGTCAAATGATCCAACGTCCCTTGTTCAATCACTTCACCCAACTGCGGGTCGACCTTATTCTGAATCACGCCGCCCATAAATTCTGGCTTGTTCATTACCATCGCATCCAGGAACACCAGAATCTGACGCAGATGATACTGGCAGCGCGCGCCGCCGATAGCGCCCATTGAGCTGGTCTGAATCAGAACCGGTTTACCTGAAAGCGGCTGATCCGGCAGACGAGAGAGCCAGTCGATGGCGTTTTTCAGGCCACCCGGCACGGAATAGTTGTACTCTGGGGTGACGATAACCACGCCGTCCGCCTGGCGAATCTGTTCTGCCAGCGCTTCCACGCTTTGCGGGAAACCGTCTTCCTGCTGGAGGTCCGCGTCGTACAGCGGGATATCGCCAATCGACGGCAGTGCGGAAACGGTCATGCCCGCCGGGGCGATTTTAGGCAGGGTGCGCGCCACCATACCGTTGAATGAGCCTTTGCGCAGGCTTCCCAGTAACGTCACAACGTTCAATGTTTCAGACATGACTACTCCTTTCCATCATGGCGGCTGAAATCCAGCCGAATCAATTGAGTATAAGCGCTTTCTCCGCCGGTAGGCTGGTGAATCTCATCAGGCGTGCCGAGGGTTCGTTGGCCCGGGTCTGGGCATCAGGCAGGCTACGCCAGCCGTACTTACCATCAAACTCCCAAACCTTGAGTTTGTCGATAGACGGTGAAGCGGCCAGCGACCAGACCAGCACGTCTTCGGCATCGCAGATGACTTCAAGCTGGTCGGTTAACGCCGAGCGCAGGCGGCCTGAGCCGGGCAGTAGCTGGAGCGTCTGGGGGGAGTCGTGATGAACGTCGCCTGACAGCTTGAGGACGCTCTGACGCAGCGTGATGAGCTGTGCACGTGCTTCATGTGGATCGTTCTGGTTGTTGATCCACAGATTCTCATTGCTGGTAAAGCGATAGCTTTCCATCATCGTAGCCTGCGGGGTGTTGCGCAGCGTGCGCAGCAGTTCCATATCGAGGCCGCACTGGCCTTCGGTGGTGAGGGCTACACCGACGATGTTACCGGCATAAGCGATAGAAAAATCAGGCAGATGGCTGTCCTTAAAGTACGGTTTACCTTCTTCCTGAGTCTCGATTTCAGGCAGTTCGCTAATGCCATACAGCATAAACAGCAATTCCGCCAGCAAAGCGCGGGAAGCCAGGTAGCGGGTCCGTCGATGGGCCGGCAGCTGGCGCGCAATATTATGGCTGGTGGATGAGAGCCTGACCGATAGTAGATGTCCGTCCTTAAGGATCCCTCTTGCAAAGTGCGTCGCCATTTTTCGCTCCGTGATTAATGGACTGTGGATATGACGAGAGTAACATTTACGCCAGTTATGATCAGGTTTTACTGCCTAAAAGTGCGATTGAAAAGGGGTATTACGCGACTTTTACACTTCGCCCTAACTGAAACGTATTATTTTTACGAATAATGAATCAGGAAACAGCGAGATATAAGGCTTTGAGGGTATCACGGAGCCAAATAATTTTCGGGTTGTGACTATTTCGTTTATGCCAGAGTAGGGTAAACGGCACCTGCAGTTTTTCCCGCTGCACGGCATCAAACGGTAGCGGGCGAGGCACTAAAGGCAGGTTGTGCAGTTGGTTATAATGCTGGCAGTAGCGTGGCGCGGTGGCGATCATCTGGTGATCCGGTTGGGCGGCCATAAACAGTGACTGTTCAAAGCCCGGCAGGCTGAGCGCAATATGACGCTCGCGCCCCATCTCCTGCAACACATCGTCTAGCGCCCAGGTATCGCTTTGCTCCCAGCAGATGCTGATGTGCGGGTAGCGCAGGAACGTTTCCAGGTTCCACTCTTCCTGAAGCGCTGGATGGTCCTCACGCAGCCAGACCCAGGGCAGGTCGGTAAACAGCACCTCGTAGTCTATCGACAGCGGCAGCAGGCTCAGCAGCTCGCGTGAGCGGGGATGGCTTTCACGGCCGGTGAAGCCGATGTCGACCTCACCGCGAATAATCGCGTCCAGCGAATCATAGTCCCAGTTACGCACTTTGATGGTTGCCTGTGGGTAGCGCTGATAAATCTGGCTGGAGAGTTCGTTGAACATAATCATCACCAGCGGTGTTTCAGCCACCAGGTCGAACTTTAGCCCGCGTGGTGTTTCGTGATGCGGTTTATCCAGTAGCTGATTGCCCATCTGCATCCACTCAGCCAGGCTTTGCTCCATGCTGACCATCAGCGGCGTCGGCGTCAGCCCAAGCGGAGTATTTACAAACAGCGGATCGTCAAACCAGGCTCGCAGCTTCGACAGCGACTTACTGACCGCCGACGGCGTGACGTTCATCCGTTTGGCGGTTTTGGTAACGCTGCGCTCCTGCATCAGAAGCTGCAGGCATAGCAGTAAATTAAGATCGAGACTGGAGAGGGGCTTCTTCATGTGTTGGCGCAGACCGGTTAGGAGCAACTGAGATAATCAGCAGTATGCTACAGCCAATCAGAATCCCGAACAGTAAAAAAGAGTGAGCACACGGTATGCTCTCCACTAAGGTGGTGGGGCGTGATTTAGCGTGTTTTAATAAATTATTATTTTATTAAATCTCATGATATTAATTTTGTTGTAAATGACGATAAATGGAAAATATAACGTTGATAAGCTGTTGCTTTATGACTGAATTGCTGGTTTTTGATTTAAATTCATTTGTTTGTTGAATAATTAGAATGTTTAATATACAAAATACTGCGGCATTCAAAGAGACTTTTATTGTGTATGATAACAATAATATTATTTCTCTAAGGGTCGTTTGGAGATGTCAGATATAGACTTTGTCGTCTTGTGGGTGGATTCAAACGATCCATCATGGCTAAAATCATATTCACATCATAAAAAAATCAGTCCAGGGGCTGATAAAAACTCTCAAAAACCGGCAAGGTTTAGAGATATGGGAATGTTTAAATATTGGTTTAGAAGCGTAGAGGAATATGCACCATGGGTGCGGAAGGTGCATCTAGTTACCTGCGGTCAGGTACCAGAATGGTTGAACGTTAATCATGATAAAATTAATATCGTTAAGCATAGCGATATTATGGATGAAGCATGTTTGCCAACGTTTAGCTCTCGTGCTATTGAGGTTAATATCCATAAAATAAAAGAGCTTAGCGAAAAGTTTGTTTTCTTTAATGATGATATGATGTTGAATTCAAAAATTGATCCTGAATTTTATTTCAAAAACGGTATGCCCAATGATTTTATGATTGATAGTAGGCTTAGTCCAACATCGATCGATAATATCGTCTTTAACTCAACGCTAATTGCTAATGCCTCTGTTATAAATACATTCTTTAATCGACGCTTGGTTATTAAGAATAATAAGAGAAAATACTACAGTTATAAATATGGTCGCTATGTTATAAAAAACATACAGTTAAACTCACATAAATCATTTGATGGATTTCTCGGTAAACACCTGCCTCAGCCATTCTTGAAATCAACCTTCGAAGAAATTTGGGGAGTGAAGGAAATCAGCGACCTTCTAAATAGAACAAGCCGGTTTAAATTCAGAGAAGGATGCTGTTTGAATCAATATTTATTCAGATACTGGCAGTTGGTTAAAGGACACTTCAACCCCTGTAACCCTAAGGAAATGGGGGCTTGCTATCATTTGTCCGGGGATGAGCAACAGTTGTTAAAAGCAATAGAAGATTTAAAATCAAATAAGCCTCAGATATGTTTAAACGATTGTTTTAGTGATGATGACGTGTTTCATCATGCTTGTGACAAACTCGCAAAAACGCTCAATATAAAACTAGGCGCACGCTCCAGCTTTGAACTTGCAGCTATGCCAGCAGCAGACGCTGCTGCATAGCCGTTAAATTAGGATTGAGGCTGGCGGGAGGCTTCTTCATGTGCCGTTGCAGAACGGCCTGGAGCAACGGAGATAATCAGTAATATGCACACTATGCTACAGCCAATCAGAATCCCGATCAGCATATTCAGCGCATCAAGACCCAGGATGGCCGACAGCCATATCCACAGCGAAGAACCGCAGACCTGCGCGATACCCAGCGCCGAACTGGCAACCCCAGCCCGCAGCGAGAACGGCCCCAGCGCCTGACTCATGGCAACGCCAAAGCCTACCGAGAAGCCTGCACAGATTAAGGTCAGCCCGAAGAGCGTGACCGTGTGCGTACCGGCAAGCGTTAGCACAGTCCCCGCCATCAGGAACAGCACCTGCGATGCCAGCATGAGAGTGCGGGGTTTAAACAAGCTCAGGGCAAACGGCGTTGAGAATGACACCGCCATGCTGACGCCTGCGGTCATCGCCATGGTCGTGGCATATTCACCGCGGTCAAAGCCCATGACCTCCATCAGCAGCACCGGCGAGGTGTTTACAAAGGTGAGGATCACCGATACGCTCAGCGTGGTGATCGCCAGACGGCTGAGGAAAAAGCGATTTATCAACGACTCGGCTCCTGGCGTATGGCCTGCCGAGGCAGGCAGCGTTGCCGGGCGCGATTCTCGCAGCACAAACACCGACAGCAGGCAGACCACTACCCCCATGCCAATCATCGTGTAGAACAGACTCTGCCACGGGTATTTGAGCATAATCAGGTGCCCCAGCACCGGTGCGAGTACCGGCACGATGCAGGTGATGCCATTAAGCAGCGACAGTACCTTGGCCCGCAGACGATCGTCGAGCGTATCGCGCAGGATAGCGAACGCCACGACGTAGCAACAGCCAGCCCCAATTCCCTGAATAAAACGGCCCACCAGAAAAGGTGTGCCGCTCTCCGCCAGCGAACAGATCGCGGAAGCGGCGATGTAGATCAGCGCCCCGACAATCGCTACCGGCTTGCGGCCTGATTGGTCGGCCACCTTCCCGGCGAACAGCATCGCGGTTGCCATCCCGGCCAGATAGACCGAAAACGCGATGTGTAGCTGCGCTTCGCTGGCCTGTAAATCAGCGGCGATACGCGGTAATCCCACCAGATACATATCAATTCCGGCGGGATAGAGTAAAACCAAGGCAAAACAGCAGACGAGAAAGCGTGTCATGGCGACCTCACGAGAAATGTGGCGCTCAGCATACTGGGGTGCGTGCGATGACACGAGTTGCCATTTGGACAACAGTGATTTCCTGTGAGGAAATTTACTTCCAGACTCTCGCCATGCCTTCGCTTTCCGGGCGTACGGACTCGAAGCCAAATTTAGCGTACAGCTCCGGAACGTCGGCAACCAGAGAGACATAGCTGCCTTTAAATGCATGGGCGTCTAGCCAGGCCACAAGCGCTTCCATGATTTTACGCCCCAGCCCTTTACCCTGATGCGCAGGGTCGACGGCGATATCGACAATTTCAAAATTCAGCGCACCGTCACCGACGATCCGGCCCATGCCTACCGGTGCACCTTGCCAAAGAACATGCACACCATAACAGCTGCGCGGTAGGCCGATTTCGGCGGCCGCAAGCGGGCGAGCAGACAGACCGGCTATTTTACGTAGGTGGCAGAAGTCTTCAGCAGAGGGAACGGATTCAATCAGGGTGTATTCAGTCGTCATTGCGGTAGCCTGTTCATCAGAAAATAGAAACATTTAACAAGCTTAGCCTAGAGAGAGCAATTACAGCGGGAGATAGAAAAGAAAACCCGAATTAACAGCGAGTTAATTCGAGTTTGATGCCTTACTTACCAATACAGAAGCTGGAGAAAATCCTACCCAGCAGATCGTCGGAGGTAAATTCCCCGGTGATCTCACTCAGGCTCTGCTGCGCCAGGCGCAGCTCTTCTGCCAGCAGCTCTCCGGCCCAGGCGCCAAGCAGTTGGGCTTTACCCTGTTCCAGATGCTCGGCGGCATCGGAAAGCGCTTGCAGGTGGCGACGACGCGCCAGGAAGCCGCCTTCCATGTTGTTTTCGAAGCCCATGCTCTGTTTGAGATGGTTACGCAGCACGTCGACGCCTTCACCGGTACGCGCGGAGAGGCGCACAAGTGAGTGGCCATTTACTTCACTCAGCCCCAGCGTTTCGCCGGTGATATCGGCCTTGTTACGCACGACGGTGATCGGCAGGTTTGCCGGCAGACGGGCGATAAAGTCCGGCCAGATGTCAGCAGGGTCGGTGGCGTTGGTCGTCGTGCCGTCGACCATAAACAGCACGCGATCGGCCTGCTCAATTTCCTGCCAGGCACGCTCGATGCCGATACGCTCCACTTCATCGTTGGCGTCGCGCAGACCGGCGGTATCGATAATATGCAGCGGCATACCGTCAATATGGATGTGCTCGCGCAGCACGTCGCGGGTGGTGCCTGCGATGTCGGTAACGATAGCCGCTTCACGGCCCGCCAGGGCGTTCAACAGGCTCGATTTCCCGGCGTTCGGGCGGCCGGCAATCACCACCTTCATCCCTTCGCGCAGCAGGCTACCCTGACGCGCTTCGGCGCGTACGGCGTCGAGATCGCCCATCACCGCATTCAGCTGCGCTTCGATTTTACCGTCGGAGAGGAAATCGATCTCCTCGTCCGGGAAGTCGATAGCCGCTTCAACGTAGATGCGCAGGTGAGTGAGTGCTTCCACAAGATGGTTTACGCGCGCTGAGAAAGCGCCCTGAAGCGAGTTCAGCGCGGAGCGTGCTGCTTGCTCGGAGCTGGCATCGATCAGGTCAGCAATAGCTTCTGCCTGTGCCAGGTCGAGCTTATCGTTTAAAAATGCGCGTTCGGAAAACTCACCGGGATTGGCAATGCGTACGCCCGGCAGCGTCAGAATTCGTTTTAGCAGCAGATCGAGGATCACCGGGCCACCGTGGCCCTGAAGCTCCAGCACGTCTTCACCGGTGAACGAGTTCGGCCCTGGGAACCACAGCGCAATGCCCTGATCCAGCGCGCTGCCGTCGCTGTCTTTGAACGGCAGGTAATCGGCGTAGCGCGGTTTAGGCAGCTTGCCCAGCACCGCCTGCGCGACATCTCTCGCCTTCAGGCCGGAGATGCGCAGAATGCCCACACCACCGCGTCCCGGTGGGGTGGCCTGGGCGACGATAGTGTCGTTTTGGCTCATGGTTTATCTCTACTGTGTCGCAATAAAAAAAGGCGGTCATTCGACCGCCTTCCATTTTAGCTCGTGCTCAACCGAATCAGGATTTTTTCTTCTCGCGGCTATGCAGGCCACGTTTTTCCAGACCACGGTAAATCAGCTGCTGCTGAATGATGGTGACCAGGTTGCTGACGATGTAGTACACCACCAGACCAGACGGGAACCACAAGAAGAACACCGTGAAGATGACCGGCATAAAGGTCATGATCTTCTGCTGCATCGGGTCGGTCACGGTCGTCGGAGACATCTTCTGAATGAAGAACATCGTCGCGCCCATGATGATCGGCAGGATGTAGTACGGGTCTTGCGCAGACAGGTCGTGGATCCACAGGATAAACGGCGCATGACGCAGTTCAACCGAGGCGCTCAGCATGTAGTACAGCGCAAGGAAGATTGGCATCTGGATAATCAGCGGGAAGCAGCCACCCAGTGGGTTAACTTTTTCCGCTTTATACAGGGCCATCATTTCCTGGCTTTGACGCTGTTTGTCGTCGCCCAGACGCTCACGCATGGCCTGAATCTTAGGCTGCAGCATACGCATCTTCGCCATGGAGGTGTACTGCGCTTTGGTCAGCGGGTACATGATGCCACGAACGATAAAGGTGATAACGATGATGGAGAAGCCCCAGTTGCCCAGGAAGCTATGGATCCATTTCAGCAGTTTGAACAGCGGCTGAGAGATGAACCACAGCCAGCCGTAGTCAACGGTCAGGTCCAGGTGCGGCGCAACGGCAGCCATTTTATCCTGAATTGCTGGGCCGACCCACAGGGTGCTCTGCAGTTTATCTGCCTGACCTGGCTGTACCAGAACTGGCTGAGATTTGTAGCCGATAGCCACTACGCCGTTACCGAGGTTAGCGGTGTAGAAGTTATTGGTACCGTTGTTCTGTGGAACCCATGCAGTCGTGAAGTACTGCTGCAGCATGGCAACCCAACCGTTTTTGGTGTTGGTGTTCAGGTTCTCGTTATCAACGATGGTATCGAATTTGTATTTTTCGTATTTCGAATCAGACGTTGAGTACGCTGCACCACGGAAGGTGTGCATGGTAGACAGGCCGCCAGACTGCGTATTACGGTCAGACGGCAGGTTAGCCGTCTGCTTCAGCTGACCGAAGGTAGAGACTTCCAGCGGTTTCTCGCCGGCGTTCTTCACGTCATAGCTGACGTTCACCGCATAATCACCGCGTTTCAGGGTGAAGGTTTTGGTGAAGACGTTGCCTGCTTTATCGGTATAGGTCAGCGGAATGACGATTTCGTTCTGGCCATCGGCCATCACAAACGCATCTTTATCGACGTTATACAGCGGACGCGGGCCGTTAGCCGGGTTATCCGGGCCATCACGACCGGTTAAGCCGCTCTGTGCCTGATAGACAAACTGTGGGGTGGTTTCCAGTAACTGGAACGGTTCGTCAGATTTCAGCGCTTTCGGGTAAGCCGGAAGCAGCGCTTGATCAATATCACCACCGCGAGTGTTGATAGTCAGCTCAAGCACATCAGTTTTAACCGTAATCAGTTTCCCTTGGCCACTGGCCGGTACGCCCTGGTCTGCGGCGCTACCCGCTGCTGTGGTCGTAGTCTGCGTGGTCTGCTGCTGGGCTTGAGGATTGTTATCCTGCTCCCAGGCTTGCCAGATCATGAAAGACACGAACAACAAAGCGATGATAAGGAGATTGCGTTGCGAATCCATCGTTAGTGTTCTCTGGTATCAAATGGTCCAGGCGGGACGGGGTCGTCACCACCAGGGTGTAAAGGGTGGCATTTTAATACGCGTTTCACTGTCAACCAACTGCCTTTTATCACTCCAAACCTGCGCAATGCCTCAATTCCGTATTGAGAACAGGTTGGGGTGAAACGACAATGCGGCCCGAGTAGCGGACTAATCAGGCGCTGATAGACCCTGATTAGGCCTATCAGGACCCGCGAGCCAGGCGACAATGACGGCGCCATAATTTTTCCAACGCTTCCGAGAGAGCACGGTTATCGAGGTCGGCAACCCCTCTCTTTGCCACCACCACGAAATCCATTGGCGGGAGTTCATGCTGACGCAAACGAAAACTTTCACGCGTCAGACGTTTAATCCGATTGCGTTCATGTGCGCGTTTGACGTTTTTCTTGGCGACGGTGAGACCGATACGGGGATGCCCCAGCGAATTCAGGCGGCCGAGAATGGTGATTTGCGGCGTGCCAGCCCGTTGTGGCTGCTGGAAGACGAATGTGAAATGAGTGGGAGTTAACAAACGTAACTCCCTGGGAAATGCTAGCTTAACCACTCGAGGGGTTAGCTTTATTACTTAGAAACGGTCAGACGAGAACGGCCTTTAGCACGACGACGTGCCAGAACCTGACGACCATTTTTAGTAGCCATACGAGCACGGAAGCCGTGAGAACGGTTGCGCTTCAGTACAGACGGTTGAAAAGTGCGTTTCATGGCGATTTCTACCTAAACTTGAATAAATTCAATGGCTTTATTGGATATCCGAACGAAAATCGAACGATGGACACCGAAGCCATGGGTGATTAAAGAGGCCGGATTGTAATAATTGTACACTCCGGAGTCAATTCTCTTTCCTTATTTACCGCGTAAAAAACCACGTATCACCGCAGTTTTTCGCCCGGTAAATGAGCAGCGTCCTTCACCAAAATTCGCGCAGAACATGCCGGGTGGGGGATTATACGGCCTGCCCATTAAAGCGCAAGGATCATCCTGGATCTTTGTTAGATCATTTAAGCAGAAATTTGTCGCTAGTCATTAATTTTTCCAATATGCGAAGGAAATCGTGCCTTCTCTTTATCGGGATCGTTTACACTTAGCGCTTCTGGATCCACCCTGTGGATAAATCGGGAAGAATCTGTGAGAAACAGAAGATCTCTGGCGCAGTTTACGCTATGATCCTCGGCCCGATCGCGATCGGTGGATCGTAAAAGGGGAAAGTAACCGCGTCATTTCAGCACCGCGTCTGAAGGGCGCCGTTGAAAACCGCAGATAGCGGTTCGCACGTCACCCGCTTGCATCGGGTCTTTTCGACGTGTGCCAAAAATCACGAATTTTTAATCTTATACACAGCATTGTTCGGGCTGCATCTATGCAGCAACTGAATGAGTCCCCGACAGTATTCAGTTTTACTGGCGGCAGGATCGTCAGAGGTAGCCTGCAGGTTTGCCTGGAGGATGATGTGTATCGACTTTTTTCGAGTGGAGTCCGCCGTGTCACTTTCGCTTTGGCAGCAATGTCTTGCCCGATTGCAGGATGAGTTACCAGCCACAGAATTCAGCATGTGGATCCGCCCATTGCAGGCGGAACTAAGCGATAACACGCTGGCACTGTATGCGCCAAATCGTTTCGTACTTGATTGGGTAAGAGATAAATACCTCAATAACATCAACGGTCTGCTGAATGATTTTTGCGGCTCTGATGCCCCGCAGCTGCGCTTTGAGGTTGGCACTAAGCCCGTCACCCAGACCTTAAGAGAGACGGCGAACGTCAGCGCCCCGGCCCAGATGGCCCAGGTTCATACCCCGCGCGTTGCCCCGGCACCGCGTGCCGGATGGGATAACGTCCCGGCGCCTGCCGAGCCTTCCTATCGCTCTAACGTCAATGTTAAACATACCTTTGATAACTTCGTTGAAGGTAAGTCGAACCAGCTGGCCCGCGCGGCGGCGCGTCAGGTGGCAGACAACCCTGGCGGCGCGTATAACCCCTTGTTCCTCTACGGCGGCACCGGTCTCGGTAAAACGCACCTGTTGCACGCGGTGGGCAACGGTATTATCGCCCGCAAACCAAACGCGAAAGTGGTGTATATGCACTCCGAGCGCTTTGTCCAGGACATGGTAAAAGCCCTGCAAAACAACGCGATCGAAGAGTTTAAACGCTACTATCGTTCAGTGGATGCTCTGCTGATCGATGATATTCAATTCTTCGCCAACAAAGAGCGCTCTCAGGAAGAGTTCTTCCACACCTTTAACGCCCTTCTGGAAGGTAATCAGCAGATCATCCTCACGTCGGATCGCTATCCGAAAGAGATCAACGGTGTAGAAGATCGTCTGAAATCCCGCTTTGGCTGGGGTCTGACGGTGGCCATTGAGCCACCTGAGCTTGAGACCCGCGTCGCTATCCTGATGAAAAAAGCCGACGAAAACGATATTCGTCTGCCTGGCGAGGTGGCGTTCTTCATTGCCAAGCGTCTACGCTCTAACGTGCGTGAGCTTGAAGGAGCACTGAACCGCGTTATTGCCAACGCCAACTTTACCGGCCGGGCGATCACCATCGATTTCGTGCGCGAAGCGCTGCGCGACCTGTTAGCGCTGCAGGAAAAGCTGGTCACCATCGACAATATTCAGAAGACGGTGGCGGAGTACTACAAAATTAAAGTCGCGGATCTGCTCTCCAAACGACGTTCTCGTTCGGTAGCGCGTCCGCGCCAGATGGCGATGGCGTTGGCGAAAGAACTCACCAACCACAGTCTGCCGGAGATTGGCGATGCGTTTGGTGGCCGTGACCATACCACCGTGCTGCACGCCTGCCGTAAGATTGAACAGCTGCGTGAAGAAAGCCACGATATCAAAGAAGACTTTTCCAATTTAATCAGAACATTGTCGTCGTGATCCTATGAAATTTACCGTAGAACGTGAACATTTATTAAAACCGTTACAACAGGTGAGTGGCCCGTTAGGCGGGCGTCCGACATTGCCGATTCTGGGTAACCTGTTGCTGCAGGTCGCGGACGGCACGCTGTCGCTGACCGGTACCGATTTGGAAATGGAAATGGTAGCGCGCGTGGCGCTGCTGCAGGCACATGAACCGGGCGCGACTACCGTTCCGGCACGTAAATTCTTTGATATTTGCCGTGGCCTGCCGGAAGGTGCTGAGATTGCTGTACAGCTGGAAGGCGACCGTATGCTGGTGCGCTCTGGCCGTAGCCGCTTCTCGCTCTCTACGCTGCCTGCTGCCGACTTCCCGAACCTGGACGACTGGCAGAGCGAGGTTGAATTCACTCTGCCGCAGGCGACCATGAAGCGCCTGATTGAAGCCACTCAGTTCTCGATGGCGCATCAGGACGTTCGTTATTATTTAAACGGCATGTTGTTCGAAACCGAAGGTGAAGAGCTGCGTACCGTGGCAACCGACGGCCACCGTCTGGCGGTTTGCTCCATGCCTATCGGGCAATCGCTGCCGAGCCATTCGGTGATCGTGCCGCGTAAAGGGGTGATTGAGCTGATGCGTATGCTCGACGGTGGCGATACGCCGCTGCGCGTGCAGATCGGCAGCAACAACATCCGCGCGCACGTCGGTGACTTTATCTTCACTTCCAAGTTGGTTGATGGTCGTTTCCCGGATTATCGCCGCGTATTGCCGAAGAATCCGGACAAACATCTGGAAGCTGGTTGCGATATCCTCAAGCAGGCTTTTGCCCGCGCGGCGATTCTCTCCAACGAGAAATTCCGCGGCGTGCGCCTGTTTGTCAGCGAAAACCAGCTGAAAATCACCGCCAACAACCCGGAGCAGGAAGAAGCAGAAGAAATTCTGGATGTCTCCTACCCGGGCACCGAGTTGGAAATCGGCTTTAACGTCAGCTACGTGCTGGACGTTCTGAACGCGCTGAAGTGCGAGAACGTGCGCATTCTGCTGACCGATTCCGTATCGAGCGTACAGATTGAAGATGCCGCATCACAGTCGGCTGCCTATGTTGTTATGCCAATGAGACTGTAATGTCGCTCACCCGCCTGTTGATCCGCGATTTTCGCAATATCGAAAACGCGGATCTCGCGTTATCTCCTGGCTTTAACTTCCTGGTTGGCGCCAACGGCAGCGGCAAAACCAGCGTGCTGGAAGCCATCTATACGCTCGGTCATGGCCGGGCGTTTCGCAGTTTGCAGATTGGCCGCGTTATCCGCCACGAGCAGGAATCATTTGTCCTGCACGGCCGCCTACAGGGCGCGGAGCGTGAAACCTCTATCGGTCTGACCAAAGACAAGCAGGGCGACAGCAAGGTGCGCATCGACGGCACCGACGGCCATAAAGTGGCCGAACTGGCGCTGCTGATGCCAATGCAGCTGATTACGCCCGAGGGGTTTACTTTACTCAACGGCGGCCCCAAATATAGAAGAGCGTTCCTTGATTGGGGATGCTTCCACAACGAAGCCGGATTCTTCAACGCCTGGAGCAACCTGAAGCGGTTGCTCAAGCAGCGCAACGCCGCGCTGCGCCAGGTGAGCCGCTACGCGCAGCTTCGTCCGTGGGATATGGAACTTATCCCACTGGCAGAGCAAATCAGCCGCTGGCGCGCGGAATACAGCGCCGGTATCGCCGAAGATATGGCGGATACCTGCAAACAATTTCTCCCGGAGTTCTCTCTGACCTTCTCCTTCCAGCGCGGCTGGGAAAAAGAAACTGACTATGCCGAAGTGCTGGAGAGAAACTTCGAACGCGACCGTATGCTGACCTACACGGCACACGGTCCGCACAAGGCGGACTTCCGCATTCGCGCCGACGGCGCGCCGGTGGAAGACACCTTATCGCGCGGGCAGCTCAAGCTGCTGATGTGCGCGCTACGCCTGGCACAGGGCGAGTTTTTAACTCGCGAAAGCGGGAGACGCTGCCTGTACCTGATAGATGATTTTGCCTCGGAACTTGATGATGCGCGGCGTGGCCTGCTGGCCAGCCGTTTAAAAGCTACACAGTCTCAGGTTTTCGTCAGTGCGATCAGCGCTGAACACGTTCTGGACATGTCGGACGAAAATTCGAAGATGTTTAACGTGGAAAAGGGTAAAATAACGGATTAACCCAAGTTTAAATGAGCGAGAAACGTTGATGTCGAATTCTTATGACTCCTCCAGTATCAAAGTCCTGAAAGGGCTGGATGCGGTGCGTAAGCGCCCGGGTATGTATATCGGCGACACGGATGACGGCACCGGTCTGCACCACATGGTATTTGAGGTTGTGGATAACGCTATCGACGAAGCGCTCGCTGGTTACTGCAAAGATATCGTTGTCACGATCCACAGCGATAACTCCGTATCCGTACAGGATGACGGCCGTGGTATCCCAACCGGTATTCACCCGGAAGAGGGCGTTTCTGCTGCGGAAGTCATCATGACGGTTCTGCACGCAGGCGGTAAGTTCGACGATAACTCCTATAAAGTCTCCGGCGGTCTGCACGGCGTGGGTGTTTCCGTGGTTAACGCCCTGTCCCAGAAGCTGGAACTGGTTATCCAGCGCGATAACAAAATTCACCGTCAGATTTACGCGCACGGCGTGCCGCAGGCACCGCTGGCCGTCACTGGCGATACCGAAAAAACCGGTACCATGGTGCGTTTCTGGCCGAGCTATGAAACCTTCACCAATGTCGTCGAGTTTGAATACGATATCCTGGCAAAACGTCTGCGCGAGCTGTCGTTCCTGAACTCCGGCGTCTCTATTCGTCTGCGCGATAAGCGTGACGGCAAAGAAGACCACTTCCACTACGAAGGCGGCATCAAGGCGTTCGTTGAGTATCTCAACAAGAACAAAACGCCAATTCACCCGAACATCTTCTATTTCTCCACCGAAAAAGACGGTATCGGCGTCGAAGTTGCGCTGCAGTGGAACGACGGCTTCCAGGAAAACATCTACTGCTTCACCAACAACATTCCACAGCGTGATGGCGGTACTCACCTTGCAGGCTTCCGTGCGGCGATGACCCGTACCCTGAACGCCTACATGGACAAAGAAGGCTACAGCAAAAAAGCCAAAGTCAGCGCCACCGGTGATGATGCCCGTGAAGGCCTGATTGCGGTGGTTTCCGTGAAAGTTCCGGATCCTAAATTCTCCTCTCAGACCAAAGACAAACTGGTCTCCTCCGAGGTGAAAACGGCGGTAGAACAGCAGATGAACGAACTGCTGAGCGAATACCTGCTGGAAAATCCGTCTGACGCGAAAATCGTCGTCGGCAAAATTATCGACGCGGCACGTGCGCGTGAAGCGGCGCGTAAAGCCCGTGAAATGACTCGTCGTAAAGGCGCGCTCGACTTAGCAGGTCTGCCGGGCAAACTAGCCGACTGCCAGGAACGCGACCCGGCGCTGTCTGAACTGTACCTCGTGGAAGGGGACTCAGCGGGCGGCTCTGCGAAGCAGGGGCGTAACCGTAAGAACCAGGCGATTCTGCCGCTGAAGGGTAAAATCCTCAACGTTGAGAAAGCGCGCTTCGACAAGATGCTCTCCTCTCAGGAAGTGGCCACGCTGATTACCGCGCTGGGCTGCGGCATCGGTCGTGACGAGTACAACCCGGACAAACTGCGTTATCACAGCATCATCATCATGACCGATGCGGACGTCGACGGCTCGCACATTCGTACGCTGCTGTTGACCTTCTTCTATCGTCAGATGCCGGAAATCGTTGAACGTGGCCACGTCTACATTGCACAGCCACCGCTGTACAAAGTGAAGAAAGGCAAGCAGGAACAGTACATCAAAGATGATGAAGCGATGGACCAGTACCAGATCTCCATCGCGCTTGATGGCGCAACCCTGCACACCAACGCCAGCGCGCCAGCGTTAGCGGGTGAGCCGCTGGAAAAACTGGTTGCCGAGTTCAACGCGACCCAGAAGATGATCAACCGTATGGAACGTCGCTTCCCTAAAGCGCTGCTGAAAGAACTTATCTATCAGCCAACGCTGGTGGAAGCAGACCTGTCCGACGAACAGAAAGTGACGCGTTGGGTGAACGCGCTGGTGACCGAGCTGAACGAAAAAGAACAGCACGGCAGCCAGTGGAAGTTTGATATTCAGCACAACGTTGAACAACAGCACTTCGAGCCGATTATTCGCGTCCGTACCCACGGCGTGGATACCGACTACGTGCTGGACAGCGAGTTCGTTAACGGTGGCGAATACCGTCGTATCTTCACGCTGGGCGAGAAACTGCGTGGCCTGGTGGAAGAAGATGCGTTCATCGAACGTGGCGAACGCCGTCAGCCAGTTTCCAGCTTCGAACAAGCGCTGGATTGGCTGGTGAAAGAGTCCCGTCGTGGTCTGGCTATCCAGCGTTATAAAGGTCTGGGCGAAATGAACCCGGATCAGCTGTGGGAAACCACCATGGACCCAGACAGCCGCCGTATGCTGCGCGTGACCGTGAAAGATGCAATTGCCGCTGACCAGCTGTTCACCACCCTGATGGGTGATGCCGTTGAGCCGCGTCGTGCCTTTATCGAAGAGAACGCCCTGAAAGCGGCGAACATCGATATCTAATCCGTGTTGTCGCCCGGCCGACGCTGGGAAATCAACGCCAAAAACGCCTGAATTTTTTCAGGCGTTTTTTTATGCCCGCCACCCACGGACTATACTTCTCTACGTCTTCACTTAACCGTCATTCTGAGGTGGAAATATGGGGCTTTTTGATGATGTCGTAGGCTCGCTGCTCAGCGGCGATGCGGGTAAATATCAGGCTATCCTGAGCTGGGTAAACGAGCAGGGCGGTATTCAGGCGCTGCTGGAGAAGCTGCAAAGCGGCGGACTCGGTGACATCGTTTCATCCTGGATAAGTAATCAACAAAGTAATCAATCGATTAGCAGTGACCAAGTGGTCTCGGCGCTCGGCGCGCCCGCCGTGTCGGATCTGGGGGAAAAGCTGGGCACCGATGCTAGCTCTGCCTCAACGATGCTGGCGGAATATCTGCCGAAAATCGTCGATGCGCTGTCGCCAAAAGGCGAAGTGGACCCGCAGGCACATAACGATTTGCTGTCAGTAGGGATGGATCTGCTAAAAGGCGGCAAGCTTTTCGGTTAACGACGCGGCAAAAGGGGAGCACGCTTCTGGCGTTGTATCCCCGTTTTAAGCGCTGTTGGCTACTGTTTTTTGAGCTAAACCGAGTTAGCATGAGAACAGACTCATCTAACCTGGGGATCTCATGGCTATTAAACTTATTGCAATCGACATGGACGGAACATTGCTGTTGCCGGACCACACTATTTCTCCTGCGGTAAAAAACGCGCTGGCTGCAGCACGTGCAAAAGGGGTTAACGTGGTCCTGACCACCGGGCGTCCGTACGCCGGTGTGCACAGCTACCTGAAAGAGCTGGGGATGAACGAGCCGGGAGATTACTGTATTACCTATAACGGCGCGCTGGTGCAGAAAGCGGGTGATGGCAGCACCGTGGCGCAGACCGCGCTGAACTACGATGACTACCGCTTCCTGGAAGAACTGTCGCGTAAAGTCGGCTCTCACTTCCACGCGCTGGACCGCAACACGCTGTACACCGCGAACCGCGATATCAGTTACTACACCGTGCACGAATCCTTTATCGCCACCATCCCGTTGGTCTTCTGCGAAGCCGAAAAAATGGACCCGGCAACCGAATTCCTCAAGGTGATGATGATCGATGAACCCGCTATTCTGGATAAAGCGATTGCCCGTATCCCGCCGGAAGTGAAAGAGAAATACACCGTGCTGAAAAGCTCGCCGTACTTCCTCGAGATCCTCGATAAGCGCGTGAACAAAGGTACCGGCGTGAAGTCGCTGGCCGATGTGCTGGGCATCAAGGCGGAAGAGGTGATGGCTATCGGTGACCAGGAAAACGACATCGCGATGATTGAATACGCGGGCGTTGGCGTGGCGATGGATAACGCGATTCCGGCGGTGAAAGAGGTGGCGAACTTCGTCACTAAATCAAACCTGGAAGACGGCGTTGCCTGGGCGATTGAAAAATACGTCCTGTCCTGATTTTCCTGTTGCCCGGCGTCGTCCGGGCACTAACCTTAAGATTGTTTGCAAACTTGTAATTGTATTATCAGGTGTGAAATCGCACGGAAGTCCCCCCAATAAGTACGTAATTTCTTTACTCTCCTCCCCCTCTTTTATCTCCCGGCAAACCTGCCTGCACATACGCTTCATTTATGATCAACAAACGCATCCGTCTGATGCTGATGATGTCATCCTGTACGGTTTTTCAGACCTGGGCTGCGACGGATTCTGACTCGACGCTGACACCGCTTTATGGCTATCAGGATGATAGCCAGGCCACCCCTTTGGCCGTGAAACCTGCGGCCGCTGCGCCGGAAGAACGCCACTCCGTTTTACCCTTCTTAGGTGATGAGGCGCGTAAACGCGGCTATGAACTGCCATTGCCGTTTGGCGTGAATATTAACTACATGAATATCCGGCAGAATATTGATGTAGATAGTATTAATTTTAATGGTCTGTCTTTACCAGGTCCGAAAGGGCCGATCTCACTCGATAACGCCTTTAAAATCAATGTTGGCAATACGCGTGAAAGAAGCAAAACCGAAACCCTGAAGCTGGATGCCTGGCTGCTGCCGTTTATGAACGTGTATGGCCTGGTGGGGTATACCGACGGGCATTCCGTTTCGCAGATTGGTGTTGATGTGCTTGGACCACATGGACACTCAATCCCACTGTTGCCAAAGTATAAAAATCAGCTGCAGAACCTAGCCTTCCAGCTCGACTTTAAAGGCACCACCTACGGCATCGGCACCACGCTGGTCGGCGGCGTTGGCAACTGGTTTACCGCCTTCGATGCCAACTACACCCAGACGCAGTTCGATATTCTGGATGGCAGCATCGACGCGTTCACTATTTCTCCGCGTATCGGCTACCGTTTTAACACGCCGGGCATCGATACCCTGCATCTGCCTTCCGGTAAGTTGAACCTGTGGGTGGGCACCATGTATCAGGACGTGCAGCAGGAGTTTAAAGGCAGCCTGAGCGATCTCACCATGCCATCTGCGGCGCTTCAGGAAATGGTGAATGCTGCGAACCGTGATGGCAAAGGTCGCTTCGATGTAAAACAGCATCTGTCATCACCGTGGAACGTGCTGGTAGGGGCGCAATATGAGCTTACCCGCAACTTCAACGTCACCACTGAGATTGGTTTTGCCGACCGCAACAGCTTCTTTGTGGCGGGAGAGTATCGCTTTTGACACGCCTCGCGCTGCTCCTGCCTTTTTGTCTGTTTGCCGGTCAAGTTCAGTCGGCGCTGCCGACTCGCGACCAGGTTGATGGCTGGCTGAAAACGCTTGGGGCGAGCGATAACTTTGATGCCAGCAAAGGCATTGATTGGGGCGTGATGCCGGGGCCATTTTACACCCCGGAGCTAGGTCTCGGCGTGGGCACGGCGGTGGTGGGTATGTACCGCCCCGACCCTGATGATACGGTCAGCCAGAACTCAACGCTGACGCTAAGCGGCTACTTTAGCTCGACCGGCGCATTTGGCGTTACGATGCAGAATTACGCCTTTTTCGCCGACGATCGCTGGCGTTTCTTTCTGGATGGTTCTCTGACGGACACCCCGACCTACTACTGGGGGCAGGGCTTCAGCGCGGGTGATAAAGACAGTAAGAAAGAGCAGTACACTGCCCAGGATCTCGACCTGCGCCCGACGCTGTACCGCCGGCTGGCGCCGAACGTTTATTTGGGTATCGGCTGGTCGCTGAATGCCCAGCATGCGACGCAAATCGATGATAACGATCCGCCGAAAATTAACGATACCGCGCAGGGCGCGTCGGTATTGAGCTCCGGCAGTAGCGTTGATCTCAGCTGGGATGACCGCGATTTCGTCCCCAATCCGCGCAAAGGGCTGTACGCCGATCTCCGCTACACCCGCTTTACCCCGGATGTCGGCAGCGATACCCGCTTCGATGAATACCAGCTTCACTACAGCCGCTATCACTCGCTGGATGACAACAACGTGCTGGCGTGGGAGATGGATGGCGCTTTTACCCAGGGCGATGTTCCCTGGACGATGATGCCGCTGCTCGGCAGCAATCAGCGGATGCGCGGCTACTACGAAGGCCGCTACCGGGATAAAAACGTCGTCAGCGGTCAACTGGAGTACCGCCGCAAGCTCGACTGGCGGCACGGCGTCGTTGGTTGGCTGGGGGCGGGCACCATGGGGCCATCGTTCCATTCGCTGGGCGATGGACGCTGGCTGCCCTCGGCGGGCGTTGGCTATCGTTTTGAGTTCAAGCCGCGCGTGAACGTCCGGCTGGATTACGGTATTGGCAAAGGCAGCAGCGGTTTTTACTTTCAGGTAGGAGAAGCATTTTGAAGGCGTGGGTGAAAACAATATCGCTGCTGGCGCTGTGCGCCGTGACGCAGGTCTACGCCACGCTGCCGGTAGCGCTGGATTTAGCGACTCAGGCGACCTCGCAGGCCAGCAGCGCCTGGCCCACCATGCCGCCGCAGCCGCTGCCAAAAGGGCTCCGTCCGTGTTGCGCCTTTGGCTACAACCTGCACGCAGAGCTGCTGGGTATGCCGGTACCGTTCTACCAACTGGATAACGTGGCCAATGCCCGTCATCTGGGACAACATCAGTACAACGATAAGATGTTGGCTGGGCTCGCGAATCTGACTGGCTTGAGCGGTGAGAATAACGGCATTCTCTACACCGCTCGCGGTGGTTTCATTGATACCGCCCACGTCCGCGATACGGCGGATATGACGGTCTATATCTTTAGCCAACTGCTGCCGCGGCTTGGGCAGGCGTTCACGCTCGATCTGGAGAGCGAGCTGGCGCAGCGTCGTCTGGCCTTTACGGCGTTTACTCCCCCCACCGATCCCGCTGAACGTTACACGCTCGCCGCCTGGCTTGCCGCGCATCTGGCGTATCAGGTTGCGGAGTGGCACGAAATTGCCCAATGGTACGGTTTTGAGTCGATTCCCGGTTTTTCGGAGGGGGTTTCCGCCTTTTCGCCGGAAGATCTCTACTCAAACCTGCTAGGTGCGCGCTTAGCCGTTTCGTTGATCCTTGATGGACAGACCGTTTCCCTGGACGTTTACAATGCGGCGATGGGTACGGCGCTCAGCCAGGCGCTAATGCATCTGGGTGCCCAGCCCCCCGCGGTGACTCGCTTCCATTTCGATATGCTGGACGGCCGCTGGTGGAACAGCCAGCGCCGCGTGCCGGAGAAATATCTGGTGCTGCATCGTAACTTCCAGATGGGCGACAATCGTCTGCCAACGCGTGTACCGGGTGAGCAGAGCGCGCCGCAGCGTCTCACGCTGCCGCATCGTTGGCAGGGCGTCAACCTGGCCGACCTTGGGCAACTGCAGCTATGGCCGGGTGCGCCTATGAAGCAGCTTCCGCCGCCAGCGCGTTATTACACTGCGGAGGATTTTTCTGCCCTGGCGGCCAGCGCGCAGCAGGCGGATGTTCAGCCCCGTCGCTAAAGGCTTATGGGTTAGCGCCCCCACGTGGTAAAAAGAGGCGGTATCTTTCTACCGGGACTCCGTCATGAAACAAATCACCTTTGCGCCGCGCCATCATCAGCTTACCAATACCCGAACCTGGACGCCGGACAGTCAGTGGCTGGTCTTCGACGTTCGCCCGTCTGGCGCCTCGTTTACCGGTGAAACCATTGAACGCGTGAACGTACATAGCGGTGATATTGAGGTGATTTATCGTGCGAGTGAAGGCGCTCACGTCGGCGTGGTCACGGTGCACCCGTCTGAAGAACGATACGTGTTTATCCACGGCCCGGAAAATCCGAATGCCCAGTGGCAGTACGATTTTCATCATCGTCGCGGCGTGGTCACCTCGCTGGGGAAAACCCAAAACCTGGATGCGATGGATATCACCTCTCCCTATACTCCTGGTGCGCTTCGCGGCGGCAGCCACGTTCACGTCTACAGCCCGTGCGGACAGTACGTCAGTTTTACCTACAACGATCACGTGATGCACGAGTACAACCCGACGTTGGATCAGCGCAATGTGGGCGTGGCGGCACCCTATGGCCCGGTCACACCGAATGGCCAGCATCCGCGTGAATATGCAGGCAGCCACTGGTGCGTGCTGGTGAGCCAGACGACGGCGCAACCGCAGCCCGGCAGCGATGAGATCAACCGGGCCTACGAAGAAGGGTGGGTTGGCTCTTCCGCACTGGCCTTTATCGGCGATACCGTTTCACTTACCGGTGAAAAAGTGCCGGAGCTGTTTCTGGTCGCGCTGCCGCACGACGAGGCGGGTTGGAAACAGGCGGGGAGTGCGCCGCTATCCGGAACGCCAACAACGCTGCCTGCACCGCCTGAAGGCGTTCGCCAGCAGCGGCTGACCTTTACCCATCAACGTGCTTATCCTGGGCTGGTGAACGCGCCGCGCCACTGGGTGCGGAGTAACCGGCAGGGGACGCAGATTGCATTTCTGATGCGCGATGATCGCGGCGTAGTGCAGCTATGGCTTATTTCGCCAGAAGGCGGCGAACCGCGCCAGTTGACGCGCAATGCGTCGGATATCCAATCGGCGTTCAACTGGCATCCGTCAGGAAACGGGCTGGGGTTTGTGCTGGAGGGGCGTATTGCAATGTGCGATGCCGCGTCTGGCGCGGTGACCTTTTTAACGGCAGATCACGCTAATCCACCTTCGGCGGATGCGGTGGTTTTCTCGCCTGACGGTCAGTATATTGCCTGGATGGAAGAAGTGGCTGGCTTCCGCCAGCTATGGATGACCGAAACCCGTCGCTGAATCAAGGAGCGGGCATCGGGGCTGGCGGAATAACCGAATTGGTCGCCAGCGTCTCCCGTTCGCTTTTTTCCACGCGGGAGCGTACGGAGTTGTCCTTACGGAAGAAGTCCCACGGCAGCAGCACCGTGTCCATGACAGCCGTAAACGGCATATCAAGCACGACCAATGATTTAGTGGCCCAGTTGCTATCGTCATCGCCTAGCATTGCGGCGCTCGCCCGGGTACCAGGATAGGTCCCCTCTTTGCCGCCGGTATGTGACATGACGCTGGAACACCCTCCTGATAAGAAGATCCCCCCAACCAGCGCGGCTTTAATCAGAACATTTTTCATAGTGAGTTCTTCTAGTCACGGGCATATAGCAGCCCTTCATCGGGTTATATCGACCCATTGCCAAAATAGGAAGTACCAGCTTGCCGCTCTGTGGCGGCTGTCGCACTTTGACCTTTTGTGCCATACCCCAGTCTAAGCGCTCCTGGAGAAAGTGCAAAAAAAGTAAGACATGAGGACTTGAAAATGGTTCTTTTCGCCACATTTTATAGGTGTAGCCAAGAGGAACACGCCTTCGGGGTGTTTAGGCTTCAACAACCTGTCCATGATGGAAGGTGATTAATTTCTCGCTGATTTTCAGGAGCTATTTAACTATGCGTAACTTCGACTTATCCCCGTTATACCGTTCAGCCATTGGTTTTGATCGTCTGTTCAACCTGTTAGAAAACAATCAAACGCAAAGCAACGGCGGTTACCCTCCGTACAACGTTGAACTGGTTGATGAAAACCACTATCGCATCGCGATTGCCGTGGCCGGTTTTGCGGAAAGCGAGCTGGAAATCACCGCGCAGGACAACATGCTGGTGGTAAAAGGCGCACATGCCGCAGAGCAAAAAGAACGTACCTATCTCTATCAAGGCATCGCCGAGCGTAACTTTGAGCGCAAATTCCAGCTTGCGGAGCACATCCACGTGCGTGGCGCGAACCTGGTGAATGGCCTGCTCTATATCGAACTGGAACGTGTTATTCCCGACGCGGACAAACCGCGCCGCATCGAAATTAATTAATTTTGCCGGGCCGCCCGTGCGGCCCCGTAAGCTAAACCATCAATCGGCTTGCCGTCAGGGAGCCGGAAGGTACTTTTTCGCTTCTTAGAAGGAGAAATACAATGCGTAACTACGATTTATCCCCACTGCTGCGTCAATGGATCGGTTTTGACAAACTGGCGAACGCGCTGCAAAGCACCAGCGAAGGCCAGACCTTCCCACCGTACAACATCGAAAAAAGCGACGATAACCACTATCGCATTACCTTAGCGTTAGCCGGGTTCCGTCAGGAAGATCTGGATATTCAGCTCGAAGGCACGCGCCTGACCGTAAAAGGCACGCCAGAGCCGCAGGAAAAAGAGACCAAATGGCTGCATCAGGGGCTGGTTACCCAGGCCTTTAGCCTGAGCTTCACCCTGGCAGAAAATATGGAAGTCGCTGGTGCGACCTTTACCAACGGCCTGCTGCATATCGACCTTACCCGCAACGAGCCGGAAGCTATCGCGCCACAGCGCATCGCTATTAGCGAGCGGCCTGCGTTGAATAGTTAATAGAATTGCCCAATTAGCCCCGAGAAATCGGGGCTTTTTTTTTGCGAGTAAGAGCATGTTTTGCCCCCTTGCTGCAACGGGTGTTTCAGTTTAAAAAATAATCAATGAAAATTGACGTAATAAAACAAGGGAAATGTTATGAACGAACAACAGTCGTTTGAAGTGATTAAAAACGTCGATCAGGAAGGTAGGGAGTATTGGTCTGCTCGCGATCTAGGACCCTTACTCGCTTATAAATAGTGGCTTAATTTTCAAAAGGTTATCTCAAAAGCAGCCATTGCATGCGAGGCCAGTGGTCAGCAGGTATCTGACCATTTTGTTGAGTCCAACAAAATGGTTGAAGTGGGGTCTGGTGCTAATCGACAGCTTGAAGATATCATGCTTTCCCGCTACGCCTGCTATCTGGTTGTACAAAACGGCGATCCCTCTAAACCCGTGATTGCAGCAGGGCAGACCTACTTTGCATTACAAACCCGCCGCCAGGAGCTGGAAGACGACAAAGCCTTTAAATCCCTACGGGAAGATGAGAAACGCCTTTTTCTACGCAATGAACTTAAAGAACATAACAAACATCTGGTCGAAACCGCTCATCAGGCGGGTGTTGAGACGGCACTGGATTTCGCTGTGTTCCAGAACCATGGTTACAAAGGGCTCTACGGCGGCCTTGATCAAAAGGCGATTCATGAACGCAAGGGGCTGAGAAAAAGCCAGAAAATCCTCGACCATATGGGCTCAACCGAACTTGCGGCCAATTTATTTCGCGCCACGCAAACCGAAGAAAAGCTGCGCCGTGACGACGTCAACACAAAGCAAATCGCCAATCAGACGCATTACGAAGTGGGTCAAAAGGTGCGTCAGACCATCAAGGACCTTGGCGGTACGATGCCAGAGTCACTCCCTTCCCCTGATAAAAGTATTCAGCAGTTAGAAATTGCGGCTAAGAGTAAAGACGCACCTGAATAGTGATATTTCCTCAACCGATTAATGTGCGCCGCACTACATACAAGCTCCCTTCAACTCAGACATAATCCATACTGTTAATAATGTTATACACAGGGAAAATAAGATGAGTGATATAGCATTGACGGTAAGCGTCCTGGCGCTGGTGGCGGTCGTTGGGCTGTGGATTGGCAACGTCAAAATCCGGGGCATCGGCTTTGGCATTGGCGGCGTGCTGTTCGGTGGGATTATCGTCGGCCATTTTGTCGATCAGGCGGGTATCACGCTTAGCAGCCCGATGCTGCACTTTATCCAGGAATTCGGCCTGATTCTGTTCGTCTATACCATTGGTATCCAGGTGGGGCCGGGGTTCTTCGCCTCGCTGCGCGTCTCAGGCCTGCGGCTGAATCTGTTTGCCATTCTGATTGTGGTCCTTGGCGGCCTGGTTACCACGCTGCTGCATAAAATCTTCGCGATTCCGCTCCCCGTCGTGCTGGGCATTTTTTCCGGGGCGGTGACCAATACCCCCGCGCTAGGCGCTGGGCAGCAGATACTGCGCGATCTTGGTGAGCCGTTTAGCGTCGTGGATCAGATGGGTATGAGCTACGCGATGGCCTACCCATTCGGCATCTGCGGCATTCTGCTTACCATGTGGCTGGTACGCCTGTTCTTCCGCATTAACGTCGACAAAGAGGCGCAGCGCTTCGATGAGCAGACGGGTTCCAGCCACTCCCATCTTCAGACCATCAACATCCGCGTTGAAAACCCTAACCTGAACCACATGGCGATTCAGGATGTGCCGGTGATCAACAGCGATAAAATTATCTGCTCGCGCCTCAAACGGGGTGAAACGCTGATGGTGCCGTCACCGACGACCATTATTGAGAGTGGCGATCTGCTGCATCTGGTCGGTGAACCAGCAGATCTGCGCAGCGCGCAGCTGGTGATTGGTAAAGAGGTTGAAACATCGCTTTCTACTCGAGGAACGGACCTGAAAGTGGAAAGGGTGGTAGTCACCAACGAGAAGGTACTCGGTAAGAAAATCCGCGATCTGCACTATAAACAGCGCTATGACGTGGTGATATCCCGCTTAAACCGTGCGGGGGTTGAACTGGTTGCCAGCAGCAATGCCAGCCTGCAGTTTGGCGATATCCTCAACCTTGTGGGGCGTCCGGCGGCCATTGATGCCGTGGCCTCCGATCTTGGCAACGCGCAGCAAAAATTGCAGCAGGTGCAGATGCTGCCGGTGTTTATTGGCATTGGCCTTGGCGTGCTGCTCGGCTCTATCCCGCTGTTTATTCCCGGCTTCCCGGTAGCGTTAAAGCTCGGTCTGGCGGGCGGGCCGCTGATTATGGCGCTGATCCTTGGTCGTATCGGCAGCATCGGTAAGCTCTACTGGTTTATGCCACCGAGCGCGAACCTGGCGCTGCGTGAGCTGGGGATTGTGCTGTTCCTTTCCGTGGTGGGGCTTAAATCCGGCGGGGGTTTTGTGGAAACGCTGGTACACGGTGAAGGGCTCAGCTGGATTGGCTACGGCATCCTGATTACCGGCATTCCGCTGCTGACGGTGGGGATACTGGCTCGTGTGCTGGCGAAGATGAACTATCTGACCCTGTGCGGCATGCTGGCGGGGTCAATGACCGACCCTCCGGCGCTGGCGTTTGCCAATAACCTGCATGCGACCAGCGGCGCGGCGGCGCTCTCCTACGCGACCGTCTACCCGCTGGTGATGTTCCTGCGCATCATCACGCCTCAGCTTCTGGCGGTGCTGTTCTGGGGGATGAGCTAGGGTTTTGAATGCGTCTAAGGTGGTAATCCACCTGGTATTCGCTGGCGTTACGAAACATCACTGAATAATTAAGAAACTCACCGCTGTCGCTGTAGGAAAGGGAGGTAATACGCAGCAGCGGTGTTTGCTCGGGTACGTTCATCGACTGGGCCAACTGCTTATCAGCCAGCACCGGTGCCAGGCTTTCATAGTTACCGCTTATCGTTATGCCGCACTCTTTCTCGATGTAATCAAACTTTGACCCCTCCAGGTGCACCAGCGACAAGTTACGAAAAAGCTTAACCGGCATATAGCTGTCTTCAAGCATCAGGGGCTTTCCATCAACGTAGCGTACCCTTCGGGAAAAGTAGATCCGCTCATTGATTTGAATGCGAAGCTGGCTGGCAATGGCGGGCGGAGCGGGCATCACCTCGAAAACCAGGACATGGCTTATCACCTCTTTACCCTGCTTGCGCAATATCTCGGCCAGCCCGGTCAGGTTAGAGGTTTCGTGGTGGATGTCTTTATGAGCAACATAGGTACCGCTGCCCTGCCGGCGAACCACAAGGCCCCACTCGACCAGCAGGTCGACCGCTTTTCGAATGGTCATCCGCGCAACGCCAAACTCCTGCGCTAACGCTTTCTCGCCAGGAATCGGGCTGCCAATGTTGAAATCGGATGAATTCAGCCGCAATCGCAGCCTTTCAGCAATAGATTTATAGATCATTTATAGACCTCTATTCCCTATCCCAGCAGGATTATTGAACTGCCGTTTCTTATTAAAAAGTAATCAATTACAGGTGAATAATGAGAACCCTCATCACGGCACGGAATTCAGTTATATGACATGTCTATTTTTATCTTAAAAATTAGACAACATAGCGTGAATTAAAACCATGAAAGCGATCACGAATCACACGCTCACCGCATGTTGTCTGACGGGGTAATTCCTATTCTCGTAGCAGGCCGGAAATCAACATTAATAAGGCCACTTACCCTACGAGTTGTTAAATGAGGATTGCTAAATGCTCAGTCAAATACAACGCTTTGGCGGCGCCATGTTTACCCCGGTTTTATTATTTCCGTTCGCGGGGATTGTGGTGGGTATCGCCATTATGTTGCGTAATCCGCTGTTTGTGGGTGAGGCTCTCACCGCACCCGATAGTTTATTTGCTCAGATTGTTCACATTATTGAAGAAGGCGGTTGGACGGTATTCAGAAACATGCCGCTCATTTTTGCCGTTGGTTTACCGATTGGCCTCGCTAAACAGGCGCAAGGGCGAGCCTGCCTGGCCGTGCTGGTGAGCTTCCTGACCTGGAACTACTTCATTAATGCCATGGGAATGACCTGGGGCCACTTTTTTGGCGTCGACTTCTCCGCTGACCCCGTAGCGGGAAGTGGCCTGACGATGATTGCCGGGATTAAGACGCTGGATACCAGCATCATCGGCGCTATTGTCATTTCGGGCGTCGTGACCGCCCTGCATAACCGCTATTTTGATAAACCCTTGCCGGTGTTCCTCGGTATTTTCCAGGGCTCTTCGTTTGTCGTGATTGTGGCTTTCCTTGCCATGATCCCCTGCGCGTGGTTAACGCTTTTAGGCTGGCCAAAAGTCCAGATGGGCATTGAATCGCTGCAGGCATTTTTACGCAGTGCCGGGGCCTTGGGTGTCTGGGTATATACCTTCCTTGAGCGCATTCTTATTCCTACGGGCCTTCATCACTTCGTCTATGGTCCCTTTATTTTTGGCCCGGCGGCGGTTGAAGGTGGAATTCAGGTTTATTGGGCTCAGCATCTCCAGGAGTTCAGCCAAAGCACCGAGTCGCTTAAAGCGCTGTTCCCGGAAGGCGGCTTCGCGCTGCACGGTAACTCAAAGGTGTTTGGTTCTGTCGGGATTGCACTGGCGCTTTACTACACCGCAGCGCCTGAAAACCGCATAAAAGTCGCGGGGCTGCTCATTCCTGCCACGCTGACCGCCATGCTGGTCGGGATCACGGAACCGCTGGAATTCACCTTCCTGTTTATCTCTCCGCTACTGTTCGCCATTCACGCCGTGCTGGCAGCCACCATGTCGACGGTGATGTACATGTGCGGCGTGGTGGGGAACTTTGGTGGTGGCCTTCTTGACCAGTTTATCCCACAAAACTGGATCCCGATGTTCCATAACCATGCGTCGGTGATGTTTACCCAGATAGGCATCGGCGTGTGCTTTACCGCCCTCTACTTCGTCGTCTTCCGGGCCTTAATTCTGCGCTTCAATCTGAAAACGCCGGGCCGTGAAGACAGTGAAATCAAGCTCTACAGCAAAGCCGACTATCAGGCCGCACGCGGTAAAACCTCAGCGGCTGGCACGAGTGACACGAAATCAGGCCAGGCGGCAGGCATCCTCCAGGCGCTGGGCGGGGCCGCCAATATTGAGAGCATCAATAACTGTGCGACCCGATTACGTATTGCGCTAACCGATATGGCTAAAACGCAAAGTGATGACGTATTCAAAGCGCTGGGTGCACACGGTGTGGTGCGCCGCGGAAACGGCATTCAGGTCATCGTTGGTCTGCATGTCCCACAGGTTCGCGACCAACTTGAAACCCTGATGAAAGATTCTCTACAGACCGAACAAACCACCATGACGGAGGCAGTATCATGAAAAAATTCTCAGTTGTTATCGCAGGCGGCGGCAGTACTTTTACCCCAGGTATCGTCTTGATGCTGTTGGCAAACCAGGATCGTTTTCCACTGCGAGCGCTGAAATTTTACGACAACGACGGTGCGCGTCAGGAGACGATTGCAGAAGCCTGTAAGGTTATTCTTAAAGAACAGGCGCCGGAGATTGAATTTAGCTACACCACCGATCCACAGGCCGCGTTTACCGATGTCGATTTCGTGATGGCGCATATTCGCGTAGGGAAATACCCGATGCGTGAAAAGGATGAAAAGATCCCACTGCGCCACGGTGTACTGGGTCAGGAAACCTGCGGGCCAGGCGGCATTGCATACGGCATGCGTTCCATTGGTGGCGTGCTGGAGCTGGTGGATTACATGCAAAAATACTCGCCGAATGCCTGGATGCTTAACTACTCCAACCCGGCGGCGATTGTGGCGGAAGCGACTCGTCGCCTGCGTCCGGAGGCCAAAATCCTCAATATCTGCGACATGCCTATCGGTATTGAAGGACGGATGGCGCAGATTGTCGGTCTGAAAGACCGCAAGCAGATGCGCGTTCGTTACTATGGTCTGAACCACTTTGGCTGGTGGACATCCATCGAAGACCTTCAGGGGAACGATTTGATGCCTAAATTACGCGAATATGTCGCGAAATATGGCTATGTTCCACCATCAAACGACCCACATACGGAAGCCAGCTGGAACGACACTTTCGCCAAAGCGAAAGATGTACAGGCGCTGGATCCGGACACCATGCCAAACACCTATCTGAAATATTATCTGTTCCCTGACTATGTGGTGGCGCACTCAAATCCGGAACGTACCCGCGCCAACGAAGTGATGGATCATCGTGAAAAGAACGTGTTCAGCGCATGCCGGGCGATTGTAGCCGCGGGTAAATCCTCGGCGGGCGACCTGGAAATTGACGAACATGCTTCTTACATCGTCGATCTTGCCACCGCCATTGCCTTTAACACTCAGGAAAGAATGCTGCTCATTGTGCCGAACAATGGTGCAATCCATAACTTTGATGCCGACGCGATGGTCGAAATTCCTTGCCTCGTCGGCCATAATGGCCCGGAACCGCTCACGGTGGGCGATATTCCAAACTTCCAGAAAGGGATGATGAGCCAGCAGGTTGCGGTTGAAAAACTGGTCGTCGATGCCTGGGAACATCGTTCATACCACAAACTGTGGCAGGCGATTACGCTGTCGAAAACGGTACCGAGCGCCTCCGTGGCAAAAGCGATTCTGGATGATTTGATTGAGGCCAATAAAGACTACTGGCCACCGTTAAACTAAGTATTGATTTAGCGCGTCATGCCCACAGAACGTTGTTCTGTGGGCATTTTTGTTTTCAGGTGTTGGGATGTGAGACCGCGCACACTGATGTAAAAAGCAGCGAGAGCACGTAAGCTATTGAGGTAACTTATTCACATTAGCTGGGCACAAGGAGCCGTCATGAAAATTTCCCGCGTGGGAGAAGCGCCAGACTATCGCTTCTCTCTGGCCAACGAACGTACGTTTCTGGCATGGATCCGTACCTCGCTGGGCTTCCTGGCGGCAGGCGTTGGGCTCGATCAGTTGGCCCCGGATTTTGCGACCCCGGTGATCCGCGAAGCGCTGGCGCTGATGCTGTGCCTGTTCGCGGGAGGGCTGGCGATTTATGGCTATTTGCGCTGGTTGCGTAATGAAAAAGCGATGCGCCTGAAAGAGGATCTTCCCTACACCCGTAGTCTGCTGGTGATTAGCGTCATCCTGACGCTGGTGGCGGCAGTCGTGATGGCGCTGGTGTTCTATGCCGGATAGCCGCAAAGCGCGGCGGCAGGCTGACCCAGGGCTGCAGCCAGAGCGTACGTCGCTGGCCTGGTTTCGCACGCTGCTGGGATATGGCGCTCTGATGGCGCTAGCGCTGAAGCACAACTGGCATCAGGCGGGAGGGCTGTTCTGGGTATCGATTGCCGTGCTTGCCATCGTCGCGGCGATTCTATGGCGGTACACCTATAGCCGTAACGTGATGGATATCACCCAAAGTGATTTCGCGCAGTCACGCGCGGTACGTGATAAATTTTTGATCGCCCTCGCGGTGTTATCCCTCGCAATATTGTTTGCTATCACCCACGTTCGCCAACTCATTATTTTTATCAGGGATTTGACATGACTGGATGCCAGGTGATGGCCAAACCGGCTAGCTCGCGCTGTAACCTCAACTGCCGATATTGTTTCTACATTGAAAAGCCCCAGCAAACCGTCATGGACGATGCCACGCTGACGCTTTTTATTCGTCAGCACATTGAGGCGCAGCCTGGTGCCGAGGTGATCTTTGCCTGGCAAGGGGGGGAGCCTACGCTGTGCGGGCTGGCGTTTTACCAGCGCGCGCTGGCGCTGCAAAAGCAGTACGCCAACGGCAAGCAGATCCACAACGCTTTTCAGACCAACGGCCTGTTGCTGGATGATGACTGGTGTCACTTCTTCCGCGAAAACGGCTGGTTGGTAGGTATTTCGATCGATGGTCCCGCCGATCTCCATGACGTCTACCGTACTAACCGCAGCGGAAAACCAACGCATCATAAGGTGGTGAAAGCCATCAATATGCTGGTGAAGCATCAGGTGGAGTTCAATCTGCTGGCGGTGGTCAACAATCTTAACAGCCAGCAGCCACAGCGGTTGTACCGATATCTTCGTGGGCTTGGTACCCCCTTTTTGCAGTTTATCCCGCTGGTTGAGCAGGACGAGCACGGCAGGCTTAGCGCTGAATCGGTGAAGGGAGAAGTGTGGGGTGCGTTTCTCAATGCGATCTTTGAAGTGTGGGTTCGTGAAGATATCGGGCGGGTTTACGTCCAGCTGTTTGACTCCACGCTCGGCGTCTGGAGTGGTTATCCGTCGCAGATGTGCGCATTGGGGAAAACCTGCGGGCATGCTTATGCGCTCGAGGCCAACGGTGACCTGTTTCAGTGTGACCACTTTGTCTACCCGCAATACCGGCTGGGGAATATCCACGAGCAGCCTCTGAAAGTGCTGAATGCCATGCCGGAAGCGGATGCGTTTGGCCAGCAAAAGGCGTCAGCGCTCACGCCAGAGTGCCGCCAGTGCTCGGTGCTGCGCTTCTGCCACGGTGACTGCCCAAAACACCGACTTTCTGACGGAAAAAGTGCGCTCTGCGACGGCTATCGTCGCTTCTTCACCTACAGCGAACCGCACATGAAAGCGATGCGCGATCTCCTTAAACAGCGGCGCTCACCGATGGAATTGATGGTGATGTTAAGCCAGGCTGAATAAGCTTTCTCTGTTTGCCAGACGGGTCTGCCGGATGGCAAACAGATCAAGGTCTCCGCTGCGGATTCTGGTATCACTATTTCTTCACTGTGATGACGCATCTGGAGTGTCTATGCCGCTCGTGCTGCCCCGGGAAACCCATTTTCACCATCCGCTGGAAAGCGTGGTGTTTCATTTCTGGCACCCGGAAAAAAATATCAGCCATGAACATACCCATGAATACTGCGAGCTGTTTCTGGTCGGGCACGGCAGCGGCATCCACGTCATTAATGAAAAGCCCTGGTTGCTGAGCAGCGGAACGCTCTGCTACCTGAATCGGCAGGACTATCACCTGTTTGAAGAGATGAAGGATTTACAGCAGGTGAACCTGCTCTATCTGGGGCGAGATAACTTCAACTTTATCAAACAGATCGACTATCTCCTGCCGCAGGAAGGAGAGAGCAATGTCTGGCAGGTCGACGTGGGCATTATGCAGCGGGTGTTTGACCGCCTCGCCAGCCACAACGAAGCGGAGTTCAGCGATAAGCTGCTGGCGGAAAGCCATAAAGAGATGATTTTTCTCGAAGTGTTGCACACTTTGAATCTGTGGCGCTACAAAACCCAGGATTTCCACTCCAGCGAAGATCGCATCAGCCAGGTGCTGATTCGCCTCAACGGCCAGTGGCAGCAGCCGCTTGATCTCGACGCGCTGTGCCACGAGTTTGGCCTCTCCCGGCGCACGCTCCAGCGTGGTTTCAGCGACTATACCGGCGTGTCTCCCCAGCAGTATCTTGCTCGCGTGCGGTTACTTCAATCCCACTATCAGCTGCGTTTTACTGATGATTCGGTGAACGAGATTGCGATTCGCTGCGGATTTGGCGACGTTAGCTACTTTTCTCGCGCTTTTCGTCGCCAATTTGGCGTGTCGCCAAATCAGTGCCGCTAAGCGGTCAGAGTGGGAGGTAATGCATAAAAACGAATAAAAATAACACTGTGATAATTTAAAGTAACATTTATAATTAATTGTTTTTATTGGATAAGAATTAACTTATTTCATTGAGTATATAAAAAGTACCAGCGATATAAGTCTGTTTTGTGCCGCCCTTCACTTGCCGCTTTCTACCCTACTACGCAGAATATATTTTGCCGTATTTCCGCGGAATACCACGCTTATAACGCCAGGGGAAAATGATGAAGAAGATCTTTTTATGCTGCGCAGCAGGCATGTCGACCAGTATGTTAGTTGAAAGAATGAAACAGTCTGCCGCTAGCCGCGATATTGATGTGGATATTACCGCCGTCCCGGTTTCTGAATTCGATCAGATTATCGAAGATGCCGACGTTATTTTGTTAGGCCCGCAGGTGAAATTCCAACTACAACGTTTAGCGGCCGTTGCTGAGCCACAGGGTGTGCCGGTGGCTGCCATTGATATGATGCAATATGGCTCGATGCAGGGCGATAAAGTCCTGGATCACGCGCTGTCTTTATTAGCCAAAGCACAATAAGGACAGGCCATGAAATACCATTTTCCTGATAATTTCTGGTGGGGTACCGCAACCAGCGCCACGCAATCTGAAGGCCGAATTCCCGGCGATGGCAAAGGCGACAATATCTGGGATTATGCCTCGCACCACTTTAACGAGCGCTTTTTCCAGGGCGTCACGGCGGATGATACCTCGACGTTTTATCAGCATTATCGGGAAGATATTCAGCGCGCCAAAGATATTGGCCTGAACTCGTATCGCACTTCGCTCTCCTGGTCGCGTCTGATCCCTGACGGCGACGGTGAAGTCAATCAACAGGCAGTGGCGTTTTATAACGCCGTGATTGATGAATTGCTCGCGCAGGGTATTGAGCCCTTTATTAATCTCTATCACTTCGATATGCCAATGGCGCTACAGGAAAAGGGCGGCTTTGAAAATCGCGACGTGATTGACGCTTTTGCCCGCTATGCGCGTATTTGCTATCAGCTGTTTGGCGATCGTGTCCGCTATTGGTTCACCTTTAACGAACCGTTAATTCCGGCGGAGGCGGGGTATTTACACCCTCGTCATTATCCCTATGTCACCGATTTCCGCCGTGCTGCGCAGGTGTTACACCACATCGTGCTGGCGCACTGTAAGGCGGTCGCTGCGTGGCGTGAACTGGGTCTCGCCGGGCAGATTGGCATTATTATGGACGTTATTCCGGTCTATCCACGTAGCGACTCCCCGGAAGATTTACAGGCCGCCGCCATGGCTGACCTGTTTTATACCCGCAGTATTAATGAACCTATTTTACTGGGGAAATACCCGGACGAGTTGGTGGCTATTCTGCGCGAGCATGACCAGTTGCCAGAATATTTAGCGCAAGACTGTGCGCTTATCGCCAATACGCGTATCGACCTGCTGGGGATTAACTATTACCGTCCGCGCCGGGTCAAAGCGCGTGAAACGCCATTGGCTGAGCCGCACGGTTTTGTGCCGGAACGCTTCTTTGAGGAATACATTATGCCGGGGCGCAGAATGAATACCTCACGCGGCATTGAGATTTATCCTGCGGCGCTTTACGACATCGCGATGGTGGTGAAAGAACGCTACGGCAATTTACCGTGGTTCGTTTCTGAAAACGGCATCGGTATTCAGGATGAAGAACAATTTATGGTGAACGGCCAGGTGCAGGACGATTACCGCATTGAATTCCTGAAAGAACATCTGGGATATCTCCATCAGGCCATGGCCGACGGCAGCAATTGTCTGGGCTACCACATGTGGACGTTTATTGACTGCTGGTCGTGGCAAAACGCCTATAAAAATCGCTACGGATTCTATCGCCTTGATTTAGCGACCCAGCAGCGGTCGCTGAAAAAATCCGGGCAATGGTTCTCAACGGTGATTGCCAATAACGGATTCGAGGGGGAGTAACATGTCTTACTTTGAACGGCTGGCGGAAAAAATGCTGCCGGTAGCGAATGCCATTGGCAATCAGCGCCATATGCAGGCCATTCGTAACGGCTTAATCTCTATTTTACCGCTGACCATTGTCGGATCGTTTTTCGTTATTCTGCTGAATATCCCGATTAAAGGGTACATGGATTTTATCGCGCCGTGGCGCGATATTCTGGATGTGCCTTTCCGCTTTACCGTCGGGCTAATGTCGCTGTACGCCGCGTTCACCATCGGCTCATTTTTGGGGAAAAGCTACAAGCTCAACGATATAACCAGCGGCCTGCTGGCGATGCTCGCCACGCTGCTGATGATTGTACCGGTGAATATTAAAGAGGGCGTGACCGTCGCCGGTGATGCGATTTCCGGGCGCTATATTCCGGTGGCATCACTGAGTTCGCAGGGGCTGTTTGGCGCGATCATCTCCTCGCTGATTGCCATTGAAATCTATCGCTTTATTAAAGTCCGCAATATTGAAATTAAGATGCCCGCAGGCGTGCCGCCGGTGGTTGCCAGCTCCTTCTCGGCGCTGTTCCCGACGCTGGCGGTAGTGCTGATTTTCTGGATTCCTAGACACTTTTTAAATATCGATATCAACGCCATCATCAGCTATATCATCATGCCGCTGAAGGGCTTTATGACCGGTACCAACCTGTTCGGCGGTATCGTCACGCAGTTCTTTATCGACCTGTTCTGGGTGTTTGGTATTCACGGTCACGCCGTCATGGGGCCGTTGATTCGCCCGCTGTGGGACCAGGCCATTGTGCAGAATATGGAGCTGTTCCAGGCCGGGACCAGCGCCTATGATCTGCCGAATATCTTCACCGAGCAGTTCTTCCAGTGGTACGCGCAGATGGGCGGTACGGGCTCCACGCTGGCGCTGGTGGTGTTGTTTATTCGCTCAAAAGTTATCTATCTGAAATCGCTGGGTAAGCTGTCGTTTATCCCCGGCCTGTTCAACATCAATGAGCCCATGATTTTCGGCGCGCCGATCGTGATGAATCCGATTCTGGCGGTGCCGTTTATTCTGGCGCCGATGGTCAACACGGTGGTGGTGTATCTCTTTACCATCAGCGGGCTGATTCCACGCATGATGGTGAAACCGCCGTTTACCATCCCGGCTCCGCTCGGGGCGCTTATCACCACCAACTGGAACCTGATTGCCTGTGGGCTAGTGTTTATCTGCTTCTTTATCTCGCTGGCTATCTACTACCCTTTCTTTAAGGTGTACGAGAAGAAGATGCTGGAAACGCAGCAGGCCCAGCAGGAAGAAGAGGAAAAAGCGAAGCAGTTGGCAAACGTCTGATACAGAAAGTAAGCGCGCCAGCCTCTGTCCCGGCTGGCGCGTTTTTTTAGCCCTCCACTTCTATCACTTCCAGCAGCGTGGATCCGGTTTTGGCCCCGTGTGGTACGTCGCGGAAAATGGGCAGCGCTTCCCAGCGCAGCCAGTAGCGGCTTTGCGGGCTGTAATCACTGTTCTGCGCAGCCACCAGCTGCACTTCCGCCAGCGGCGCAACGTTTTGCCGGGGTTGCCACTGCTCGGCTGGCAGCGGCGGCGTTAGCGGGCGCGTGGCGACGACGGCAAGCATCCGGTCATCAATAATCCACACCCCGCTACCGGCCCAGGTTGAGGTCCATTCCACGGCCATTTGTCCGTGGCCGATAGCGCGCGGTGCGCTGAGGGAAACATCCGGCGGAATTGAGCCGCCGCCGCTGAAGTCCCAGCGAAAATCCCACTGGCTGATCTGCGTTTTTTGCCAGCCGCCCTTGCCGTCCGGGCGTGCCAGATACGCCTGCGATAGCCCCCGATCATCATAACGATGATAAATCAGCACCGGGCGCGCCTGATTATCAAAGCCCACTTCCTGCACCATATTAATCAGCCCTCCGCCGATGTCCGCGTCGTCGACAATCTCGCCCTGATGGCGGGCAATGGGCAGCGTGAGCGGCGTGCCGTCTGATTTTTCCCAGCGCTGCAGGTCACGGCTGCGCACGTAAGAGAGGTTGTTATTGGTCTCGCAGTGCGGCGTTTCGCGCCACATCCATACCATGTGCCAATAGCCGTCCGGCCCCAGCAGCGGCTGGCGGGCGTAGCCGTTGCGCGCCCCTTCGCCGTTGAGCAGCGGCGTCTCCAGCAGGCGCGACCACTGCTGACGCTTGGCGTCGAAAATGTTGTACAGGTCATCGCCGTTGCCACTGCAGCCGTCGCGATAGCGGAAAAGCAGGCGGCCCTGCACGTCTTTAAAGAACACCGGGTAGGTGGCCCGCGCTTCACGTTCGCCGGTCATCGCGGGAACGCACTCCAGAGTGGTGACGTCGAGCGGTGTGCGGCTGCGGAAGTAAATGAGTGGATCAACGTGCATATTGCCGGAAAGATGCAGGTATCCGGCGCTATCTACCGCCATCGTCAGATAATTGTGCGAATCAAACTCGGTGATATGCGAGTCGCGTTCGCGCTCTGGCAGCCAGAGCCCCTGTGGCTGAAAGGTCTGCCACGGGCCGTCGGGCAGCTCGCGCTGGCCCACGGTGATGCGGTGTTCTGCATCATACCAGGCGGCGAACTGGTGGTTGTCGTGATTAATCAGGCAGTAAAGCACGGTGAAATCTGCGCAGGCGTGGGCCACGGGCGCAACAACGATATCGGTCATCAGACGGTCTCCGGACGAGCAACAAAAGATTTTTTACGACGCAGGAAGAAGGCGGCCAGCACCAGCGCGCCGATCGGATGCAGCGTTGCGCCAGCGTATATCGGCATCGAGTAGCCAAAGTGGTCGATGATGGTGCCGACAAAGCCGTTAAAGATAATGGAGGTCACGCCGCCCAGCGCGCTCATCACGCCGATAGCGGTAGCGATGGCCACACGTGGAGCCAGCCCGCCCATCATGATGGTGGCCATACTGAGCCAGGCGGTGCACATAAAGTTAATCACTGTCATGATAGCCACCGCCGCGTAAGCGTTGCTGATGGACGGCAGCAGAAACACCAGCGGTGCCAGGCAGGTGACTGACCAGATAATGGTTAAGCGAGCGCGGGTGGCGTCCATGCCGCGTGCCACCAGGCGGTCTGAAGCCCAGCAGACCGCCAATACGCCAAAGACGGCAACCAGCGGCGGCAGCCACATCAGCTTGCCAACTTCTGCCAGCGTCAGGCCGATTTTTTCCTGCATAAAGCCAACCTGCCAGTACTGATAGAAGAACCAGAACGGGTCGGTGAGCAGGCGAGCAATCAGCAGCGCCCAGATAGGTTTGGAAGTCAGCACCATCTTGTAGCGTTCAACCAGCGGCACGCTGACGGCGCTAACCTGCACCGTGTCGTCGGCGGCAGGCGGCGTTTTACGGCTGGAGAGATACCACATCACCCCGACCACAACCCCTGCCATTGCTGGGATAAAGAACGCCCAGCGCCAGCCGGTAGAAAGGGTCACCCAGGCCACAAACGGTGGCGCGAGGATCAGCCCCAGCGACTGAATAATATTGGTGAGCTGGAAGGCAAAGGCGCGCTGTTCGGCGCGAAACCAGGTAAAGACCGCCAGCGTTAGCGCCGGCACAATCCCGGACTCCGCCAGCCCCAGCATGACGCGCCCGACGATAAGCCCGGTCATCGAATGCGACAGGCCGGTGATCAGCGTGGCAATCGACATCAATACCATCAGCGCGCACAGCACATAGCGGCTGCCGAAGCGGTCGACGATGCCGCCGACGAAGAAATACATGAAGGTGTAGGGGATCATAAAGGCGCTGATCAGCACCGAGTAATCGCTGTTATCCAGCCCCAGTTCCTGCATCAGCGTGGTTTTGAGGATAGAAACAATTTGCCGGTCGAGCGAAAAGAAAAACAGCACGCAGCCGAGAAGCAGAAGCAGTACCCAGATGAGCAGGGTAAAACCGCCGCGGCCGACCGATTTTTCAGCCTGTTGCATTGTGTTCTCCGGTTTATCGTAGGGATACGAGATAGCCTGGAGTATATCGACGCCGCTTCTTAACGTTGGCGGCAGGGGAGAGGAGTGTGACGTGCGGCAATACGCTTTGACCTGAGATGCCACATTGGCGGGAGAAGTGGCACGATTGTGATGCAGCAGCATCCCGCAACGGCGGCGATGCTGCTTGAGTTCAGCGCGGCTTAGCGGCCTTTTGCCAGGTACTGCGCCATTTCGGCTTCCGGCACCATACCGCCGCCGGTCGCCCACACCAGATGGGTGGCGTGATTGAGCTGTTCTGCGCTGAAGCCGTGCATCTGCTGGTAACCCGTGGAGGCACAAACGTGCTGAGGGCCAGCCATACCTGCCAGCGCTGATGGCTCAAGACGAATGCCTTCTTCCTGTGCCAGCCAGCCCAGCATGTCGTACATGGTCTGGTCCTCGAGGGTGTACAGACCGTCGAGCAGACGTTCCATCGCCCGGCCAACAAAGCCCGAAGCGCGACCGACCGCCAGCCCATCCGCCGCCGTCAGGTTATCGATGCCGATATCCTGCACGGAAAGGGTATCGTGCAGCCCGGTATAAATCCCCAGCAGCATGCACGGTGAATGGGTTGGCTCGGCGAAGAAGCAGTGTACGTTATCACCAAACGCCAGCTTCAGGCCAAATGCCACGCCGCCAGGGCCGCCGCCGACGCCGCACGGCAGGTAAACAAACAGCGGATGATCGGCATCCACTACGCGCCCCTGCTGGGCAAACTGTGCCTTCAGGCGCTGCCCGGCCACCGCATAGCCTAAAAACAGCGTGCGGGAGTTTTCATCATCGATAAAGAAACAGTTCGGATCGGACTTCGCTGCCTTGCGGCCCTGTTCAACTGCCACGCCGTAATCTTCCTCGTATTCGACCACCGTCACGCCGTGGCTGCGCAGTTTGGCTTTTTTCCAAGCTCGGGCGTCAGCGGACATATGCACCGTAACGTTAAAGCCGATACGGGCGCTCATGATGCCAATCGACATTCCCAGGTTGCCGGTGGAGCCGACGGCGATGCTGTACTGGCTGAAGAACTGTTTGAACTCGGGCGAAAGCAGTATGCGGTAATCGTCTTTGGTGGTCAGCAGACCGGCTTCCAGCGCCAGTTTTTCCGCATGGGTCAGGACTTCATAAATGCCGCCGCGCGCTTTAATTGAACCGGAAATCGGCAGATGGCTGTCTTTTTTCAGCAGCAGTTCGCCGCGGATGGGCTGCCCGTACTCTTTTTCCAGCCGCTTTTGCATCAATGGAATGGCGGCCAGCTCGGATTCAATAATGCCGCCGGTGGCGGCGGTTTCCGGGAAGGCCTGTGCCAGATACGGTGCGAAGCGCGTCAGGCGGGAGTGGGCGTCCTGAACATCGTGCTCGGTCAGGCCAACATACGGTAAACCTTCAGCAAGAGAGGTGGTGCCGGGGTTAAACCAGGCCGTTTCCTTGAGAGCGACCAAGTCTTCCACTACAGGATACTGGGCGATAAGTGTTTGAATATTTTCCATAGTCAGTCTCTTTGCGCTTAGATAATAAAGGAAAGCAGGAATGTGCACGCCAGTGCAATAACGGACGCGATAAATGTCGCGGTCGTATAGTATTTGAACGTCTCATTCAGGGTGGCGCCGCAGTACTGCTTCACCAGCCAGAAGAGGGAATCTGTCACGATCGTGCAGCCAATGGCGCCGGAACCGATGGCAATAGCGATGATCTCCGGGCTAACGTTCGGGTAGAGCGGCAGCATCGGTGCCACGATTGCCGTCGCGCCCATCATTGCTACCGTCGCGGAGCCCACTGCGGCATGCAGGATTAACGCCACCAGCCAGGCCAGCAGAATCGGGTGCATATGCATGTTGGAGAGGATAAGCGCGAGCGTATCCGCCAGACCGCTGCTCTTGAGGATAGCGTTGAACGCGCCGCCTGCGCCGATAATCAGCAGAATGTTAGCAATGGAGCCAAAACCGTTCTCGGTGTGGGTCAGCAGGGCACCCATGCCGATGTGCTGACGCAGGCCGAGAATGTAATAGGCCACGAAAACGGCAATAAACATCGCGGTGATTGGGTTACCAATAAACTCCAGCAGCGTATAGACCGTGCCGCCTTTCGCCATGTTCAGCTCCGCGACGGTTTTCACCAGCATCAGGCCAATGGGCAGCAGTACGGTAAACAGCGTGGCCCCCAGCGACGGCAGCGTGCTTTCATCACGCACCTTCAGGTCAGAAAACTCAGCCGGTACCGGCTTAAACGGCAGACGATTACCGAGGAATTTCAGGTACAGCGGCCCGCCGATTAGCGATGCCATTAAGCCCACCAGTAAACCGTAGACAATCACGGTGCCGATATCCGCCCCCAGCTTGTTAGCCACGAACAGCGCCGCCGGATGCGGTGGTACCACGCAGTGCACCGCCATCAGCGCCGTACACAGCGGGATCGCCAGCTTCAGTAGCGAAGTATTGGTCTTTTTGGTAATAGAGAATGCCAGCGGAATCAGCAGCACCACGCCCACTTCCACAAACAGCGTGATCCCGCAAATCAGCCCGACCAGCACCATAATGACGTCGGCGGAAAGCCAACGGCAGCGCTGTAGGGTCAGGCCGATACGTTCAGCCGCGCCGGACACTTCCATCATTTTGCCCAAAATGGTCCCGAGGCCGATAACCGCGGCAAGGAAGCCGAGCGTACCGCCGATGCCGTTCTCAATGGCATTGACCATATCCAGCGGCCCCATGCCCATCATCGTTCCCACAAAGAAGCTGGCTAACAGCAGCGCCAGAAACGGGTGAAATTTAAACTTCACGATGGTCAAAACGATTAACACGATGCTTATCAGCAGCGTGCTCACAACCCAGATTTGAGAGTGCATAACTCACCTTGCCCTGTGATTAACCTGGGGTTATTGGACAAAAATAGGGCACGGTCTGACAAACGATATAAATCCCCCTTCACATGAGCCAGATTGCATCAAATGGGTGATTTACGTCTAATTACGCTGCCTTTATGCGACATGATTCACTCTACGTCATCTTTGTGCTGATTTTTAGCACAGGTTTTTCTACACTCCGGCGAACAAAAATCAGGGTGAAGGAGGTGAGAATGGATCCCCTACGCGAGATCAGAAATCGACTGCTCAACGGCTGGCAGCTGTCAAAACTGTATACCTTTGAAGTGGCGGCCCGGCATCAGTCGTTTGCGCTGGCGGCGGACGAGCTGTCATTAAGCCCCAGCGCCGTCAGCCACCGCATTAACCAGCTGGAAGAGGAGCTGGGCATTCAGCTGTTCGTCCGTTCACACCGCAAAGTGGAGCTTACCCACGAAGGAAAACGGGTGTTCTGGGCGCTGAAATCGTCGCTGGATACGCTCAATCAGGAGATTCTTGATATCAAAAATCAGGAGCTTTCGGGGACGCTCACCGTTTACTCACGGCCTTCTATCGCTCAGTGCTGGCTGGTTCCGGCACTCGGTGACTTTACCCGCCGCTACCCGTCCATTTCACTGACCATCCTGACCGGCAACGATAACGTCAACCTGCAGCGTGCCGGGGTCGATCTGGCGCTCTATTTCGACGACGCGCCGTCTACGCAACTCACCCACCATTTCCTGATGGATGAAGAAATTTTGCCGGTATGCAGCCCGGAATACGCCCGCCGCTACGATCTGACCGGCTCACTGGTAAACCTGCCGCACTGTACGTTACTGCACGACAGGCAGGCGTGGAGTAACGATTCAGGGACCGATGAATGGCACAGCTGGGCGCAGCAATATGCGGTGAATTTGCCGACATCGTCTGGCATTGGTTTCGATCGTTCTGATTTAGCGGTGATTGCGGCGATGAACCATATCGGTGTGGCGATGGGCCGAAAGCGGCTGGTGCAAAAACGTCTCGACAGCGGGGAGTTGGTGGCACCATTTGGTGATAAGGCGCTGAAATGTCATCAGCATTACTACATCACCACACTGCCCGGCAGGCAGTGGCCGAAAATTGAGGCGTTTATTGGTTGGCTTCAGGAGCAGGTTAAATAAGCGGATAGAGATTCGCGTTTATGCCGGGTGGCGGCTCCGCCTTACCCGGCCTACTCACGGTCTTTGTAGGCCTGATAAGCGAAGCGCCATCAGGCAGTGTGACGGAATTACACCGCCTGGCCCTGGTGCGCAAAGCGCGACGCCAGCGGCAGCCAGCAGAGGAAAATCAGCAGCCCCATCAGTGTCATCAGCAGCCCGATGCTGCCCTGCCCGGTTTGCGGCATCATGGCTGACAGCCAGGCCAGCACGCCGGAACCGATGTTCTGTAAGCCGCCAACCAGCGCCCCGGCGGTACCGGCGAGGAACGGGAAAGGCTCCATCGCGCCGCTGGTCGCCAGCGGGAACAGCATACCCGCGCCAAAGAAGAACAGCGCCGCTGGTACCAGTAGCGTCCAGATATTCATCACCCCAAGCAGGCCAGGGATCCACATCATCACGCCCGCTGCCAGACAGCACACTACCGACTGCCACATCAGCGTCGGGAAGCGTTTTTTCGGCCGCCCGGCAAACCAGGCGCCAAAGAACGCCGCCGGAATCGGCAGAATAAACAGGATACTGACCGTCATGCTGCTTAAGCCCAGCACGCCACCCATCAGCACGCCGGAGCTGGCTTCAAATACCGCAATTCCCGCCAGGCCGCCAATCAGCATCAGCAGATAGCAGTTAAAGCCGCTGTTGCCGAACAACGTTTTGTAGTTGCTGATAAGCCGGGTTTTGGGTGCGCCGGTCGGGCGCGTTTCCGGCATCCAGCGCGCCATGCTGAAGGTAACACCGGCGCAGAGCACCAGCAGGAAGCCGTAGCAGGCCCGCCAGTTGATGAGCGTCTCCAGCACGCCGCCAATCAGCGGTGCCAGCAGTGGGCTGACCAGAATCCCCATGTTTAACAGACTGTTGGCATGACGAAGCTGGCTGCCCTCATAGAGGTCACGCGGCAGCGTACGCGCCATCACGCCGCCCACGCCGGTGCCCATCCCCTGCATGGCGCTCGCGACAATCAATACCGTCAGGCTGTGAGTGGTGATGGCAACCAGCGTCGCCAGCATAAAAATCGACATCCCGACCAGGATCACCGGACGGCGACCTACGCGGTCTGAGAGCGGGCCGTAGAACAGCTGCGAAACGCCATAGGTCAGCAGATAGGCCGCCATCACGCTCTGCACCGCCCCTTCGCGGACGTTGAGGTCGTTCGCCATCTGCGCAATCGCGGGAATATAAATGGTTTGTGCCATCTGACCGACGGCGACGAGCAACACCAGCATCACCAGGATATTGACGTTTCTATCTCTTTTCATTTCGCTGATAACTTTATAAAAATTGTGTTTATAAGAATAAATGTCCAGGAATTGCGCTAAAAGCGAGAGGAATCTACCACAATGAGGTGACGATTTAATCACATGCCATGTAAATGAAATGTGTGATGCAGGCAGGATTTATACACGTAAACGGCAACAATAGTTGCCAGTTTAGTCAGGAGAGGCGTAGCAGTATGGCACCCGCGGCGATGCCGCCAGCGGCCACCAGGCGCAGCCCGGCCACCCGTTCTTTGAGCAGCAGCCAGGCGATCAGCGCGCCGAACAGAATCGAGCTTTCACGCAGTGCGGCCACCACCGCCAGCGGCGCCTGGGTCATCGCCCATAGCGCCAGACCGTAGGAACCCATCGTCCCCATGCCGCCAAGTACGCCTTTCTTCCAGTTCTGCACCAGATAGCGCGACGCTTCACGGCGACGGGCGACCATCGCCCAGCACAGCAGGCTGGAGCCGTTAAGGAAAAACGACCACAGCGTATAGCCCAGCGCCGTTTCCGACAGGCGCACGCCGGTGCCGTCGATCAGGGTATAACCGGCAATCACCACGGCGTTCATCAGCGCCAGCACCACGCCACGCTGCGAGCTGGAGCGGCTGTTCAATGCCATCGCCAGGATCGCCGTACAAATGACCGCAATGCCACCCCAGGCCAGCGTTGAAAGATGATCGCCCAGAAACAGCACGCTGATGATGGCGACCAGCAATGGCGCGGTACCGCGCATCAGCGGGTAGGTCTGGCTCATATCGGAAATCTGATAGGTCTTCGCCACCAGTACGGTGTAAATCACCTGCAATACGGTGGAGGCTACCATAAACGGCACGCTGGCTGCCGAGGGGGCAGGGGCAACGGGCAAAAGCAGCAGTGCGATAAGCGCGGCGGAGCCGGTGACGCCGATAGCCGAATAGAGTTTGTCGTTTCCCGCCTTAACGATGGCGTTCCAGCTGGCGTGTAAAAGTGCGGCAAACAGCAAAATACAGAAAACAGAAAGCGTCATGATAATGCGTTGCTCTGGGAGATTTCACCAAAATTTAACACAGCCGACGTGCGGTGACCAAGGCCAGAAATAGGGGAAAAATGGGACAGCCTGGATAATTTCCCTGACCACAATAATGTGATCTTTGCTGCATTTTTGTGCGGATGAAAATATTTCCATTGTCAGGCGAAAAAAGCTGTGTTTGTATAAATTCACTAAACGAATTGAGAGAAGACCCTTAATGACCCCATCAATGCTGACTTCGACCCTACTAAAAACCGCGCTACCAGCCGCGGTGGTCGTCGTGCGTGTGGTGGTGGTCGTCGGCAATGCGCCGTAGGGTCAGGAACACACACGATTCCAAACCCCGCCGGCGCAAACCGGGCGGGGTTTTTAGTTTCTAGCCCCCTCCGGATAGTCGGCCCAGAATAAGAAGGACTGGAGCATGGCAAGTTCGGGCACAACATCACAGACTACGCGTTTTACCGGCGCGCAATTAATCGTTCATTTACTGGAACGTCAGGGTATCACCATGGTCACCGGCATCCCCGGCGGCACGGTGCTCCCGCTGTACGACGCCTTAAGCCAGAGCACGCAGATCCGCCATATTCTGGCGCGACACGAGCAGGGCGCGGGCTTTATCGCCCAGGGCATGGCGCGTACCCACGGCAAACCGGCGGTGTGCATGGCTTGTAGCGGGCCGGGCGCGACCAACCTGGTGACCGCCATTGCCGACGCGCGCCTCGACTCTATTCCGCTGGTGTGTATCACCGGCCAGGTGGCCTCCTCGTTAATCGGCACCGACGCGTTCCAGGAAGTCGACACCTACGGTATCTCTATCCCCATCACTAAGCACAACTATTTAGTCCGTAACATCAATGAATTACCACAGGTTATTGCTGATGCTTTCCGGATTGCCCAGTCTGGCCGCCCAGGCCCGGTGTGGATAGACATTCCTAAGGACGTTCAGACGGCGGAAATCGACATCAGTGAGCTGCCGGAACCTGGCGGCCGTGCGGCAACGCCGGAATTCAGCGCTGAGAGCGTGAGCGAAGCGGCGGCGATGATCAACGCGGCGCAGCGCCCGGTGCTCTATCTGGGCGGCGGCGTGATCAATGCCCCGGAGCGCGTACGTGAGCTGGCGGAAAAAGCCAATCTGCCGACCACCATGACCCTGATGGCGCTGGGCATGCTGCCAAAAGCGCACCCGCTGTCATTAGGCATGCTGGGGATGCACGGCGCGCGCAGCACCAACTTCATTTTGCAACAGTCTGATTTACTGGTGGTTTTAGGAGCACGTTTTGATGACCGGGCGACCGGTAAAGTGGCCGAGTTCTGCCCGAACGCGAAGATTATCCACGTGGATATCGACCGCGCCGAGCTGGGTAAAATCAAACAGGCACACGTGGCGATTCAAGCGGATGTGGACGACGTGCTGGCCCAGCTTCTGCCGCAGATTGACGCGCAGCCTCGCGATGCGTGGCGCGGTAAAGTGGCCGAACTGCAACAAGAGTTCCCGGGCGCCATTCCTGAAGCGGGCGACCCGCTCAGCCATTATGGCCTGATCAACGCCGTTGCCGCCTGCGTGGACGACAGCGCGATTATCACCACCGATGTCGGTCAGCACCAGATGTGGACGGCGCAGGCTTACCCGCTGAACCGTCCTCGCCAGTGGCTGACCTCCGGCGGCCTCGGCACCATGGGCTTTGGCCTGCCTGCCGCTATCGGTGCGGCGCTGGCGAACCCGGACAAAAAAGTGCTGTGCTTCTCCGGCGACGGCAGCCTGATGATGAATATTCAGGAGATGGCAACGGTGGCAGAAAACCAGCTGGATGTGAAAATCATCCTGATGAACAACGAAGCGCTGGGGCTGGTGCATCAGCAGCAGAGCCTGTTCTACAAACAGGGCGTATTTGCTGCCACCTATCCTGGCATGATTAACTTTATGCAGATTGCCGCCGGCTTCGGCCTCGACACCTGCGATTTAAACAGTGAAGCAGACCCGCAGGCGGCGCTGCAGGCGATTATCAATCGTCCGGGCCCAGCGTTGATTCATGTACGTATCGACGCCGAAGAAAAAGTGTATCCGATGGTGCCGCCGGGTGCGGCAAATACCGAAATGGTGGGGGAATAAGCCATGCAACAACAAACACATGACAATGTTATTCTGGAACTCACCGTGCGCAACCACCCGGGCGTAATGACCCACGTCTGCGGGCTTTTTGCCCGTCGCGCATTCAACGTGGAAGGTATTCTCTGTCTACCTATCCATGACAGCGATAAGAGTCGCATCTGGCTATTGGTCAACGACGATCAGCGACTAGAGCAGATGATTAGCCAGATAGACAAACTGGAAGACGTGGTGAAGGTCACCCGCAACCAGTCCGACCCGTCGATGTTCAATAAGATCACCGTCTTCTTCGAGTAATCCGCTCAAGACTTGAACAGCCGCGCGCTTATCGTTAAGGTAGGCGCGTTTTTTTTACCCGCCAGGATGGAATCTATGATCACCGTTGCCCTTATCGACGACCACACTATCGTCCGCTCCGGCTTTGCCCAACTGCTCGGTCTTGAGCCTGATTTGCAGGTGGTTGGCGAGTTTGGCTCCGGGCGCGAGGCGCTGGCGGGGTTACCGGGCCGCGGTGTGCAGGTCTGTATCTGCGATATCTCGATGCCGGACATCTCCGGCCTCGAGCTGCTCAGCCAGCTGCCGAAAGGCATGGCCATTATTATGCTCTCCGTACACGACAGCCCCGCGCTGGTCGAACAGGCGCTGAACGCAGGCGCGCGCGGGTTTCTCTCCAAACGCTGTAGCCCAGACGAACTGATTGCCGCGGTGCACACCGTGGCGACCGGCGGCTGCTACTTAACGCCGGATATCGCCGTCAAACTGGCGGCAGGCCGTCAGGACCCGCTGACCAAGCGTGAACGCCAGGTGGCGGAAAAGCTGGCGCAGGGGATGGCGGTAAAAGAGATTGCCGCCGAACTGGGGCTGTCGCCGAAAACGGTACACGTTCATCGCGCTAACCTGATGGAAAAGCTGGGCGTCAGCAACGACGTCGAGCTGGCGCGCCGCATGTTTGACGGCTGGTGATGAATACCCTCTTTTCGCGGTGCATTACCGTTGTCGCCTGTTTCTTTATCTTCTCCGCCGCGTGGTTCTGCCTGTGGAGCATCAGCCTGCACCTTGTAGAGCGCCCGGAGCTGGCGGTGCTGCTGTTCCCATTCGGCCTGCGTCTGGGGCTGATGCTGCAATGCCCGCGCGGCTACTGGCCGGTGCTGGTGGGCGCAGAGTGGCTGCTGATTTACTGGCTGGCGCAGGAAGTGGCGCTGGATCACGCGTTATTATTGATGACCGGAAGCGCGCTGACGCTGCTGCCGGTGGCGCTGATCTCCCGCTATCGCCATCAGCGCGACTGGCGCACGCTGCTGCTTCAGGGCGCGGCGCTCACCGCGGCGGCGCTGCTGCAATCTTTGCCCTGGCTGTGGCAAGGGGAAGCGGCGCTTAACGCCATACTGCTGACGTTAACCGGCGGGCTAACGCTGGCGCCTATCTGCCTCGTATTCTGGCACTACCTTACCAGTACCACCTGGCTGCCGCTTGGCCCCGCGCTGGTATCGCAGCCGGTGAACTGGCGCGGGCGGCATCTGGTCTGGTATCTGCTGCTGTTTACCGTCAGCCTCTGGCTGCAGCTCGGTTTACCCGCAGAGCTATCGCGCTTTACCCCATTCTGCCTCGCGTTACCGATCATCGCGCTGGCCTGGCACTACGGCTGGCAGGGTGCATTGATTGCGACTCTGATGAATGCCATCGCGCTGATTGCCAGCCAGACCTGGCACGATCACCCTGTTGATTTACTGCTCTCGCTGCTGGCGCAAAGCCTGACCGGGCTGCTGCTCGGCGCGGGCATTCAGCGGCTGCGTGAGCTGAATCAGTCGCTGCAAAACGAACTGGCGCGCAACCACCGGCTGGCGGAGAGATTACTGGAAACCGAAGAGAGCGTGCGCCGCGACGTAGCGCGCGAACTGCATGATGATATTGGCCAGACCATCACCGCCATTCGTACTCAGGCGGGCATTGTGCAGCGTCTGGCCCCAGAGAACGCGGGCGTGAAGCAGAGCGGGGCGCATATCGAGCAGCTTTCGCTGGGCGTTTACGATGCCGTGCGCCGCCTGCTGGGCCGGCTGCGTCCACGTCAGCTCGACGACCTCACGCTGGAGCAGGCCATTCGCTCGCTGATGCGTGAAATGGAGCTGGAAAGCCGTGGCATCGTCAGCCATCTCGACTGGCGAATTGATGAATCAACGCTGAGCGAAAGCCAGCGGGTGACGCTGTTCCGCGTCTGCCAGGAAGGGCTCAACAACATTGTGAAGCACGCCAACGCCAGCGCAGTGACACTACAGGGCTGGCAACAGGATGAACGGCTGATGCTGGTGATGGAAGACGACGGCAGTGGCCTGCCGCCGGGCTCGAATCAACAGGGTTTTGGCCTCACCGGCATGCGCGAGCGTGTGACCGCGCTCGGCGGCTCGCTCACTATCTCCTGCATGCACGGCACGCGGGTCAGCGTCTCTTTGCCTCTGCGCTACGTGTAAGGAACGGCGATGTTTCAATTTCTCAAGGCTCCGGCTAACGCACCGCGCATCACCGATAAGCAGGAAGTGGATGCGCAATATCGCTACTGGCGGCGGCATATCCTGCTGACCATCTGGCTTGGCTATGCGCTGTTTTACTTCACCCGCAAAAGCTTCAACGCCGCGGTGCCGGAGATTCTCACCACCGGCGTACTGACCCGTAGCGATATCGGCCTGCTGGCGACGCTGTTTTACATTACCTACGGGCTGTCGAAGTTTATCTCCGGCATCGTCAGCGACCGCTCCAACGCGCGCTATTTTATGGGCATCGGGCTGATTGCCACCGGGGTGGTCAACATTCTGTTTGGCTTCTCGACCTCGCTGTGGGCCTTTGCCCTGCTGTGGGCGCTGAACGCCTTCTTCCAGGGCTGGGGCGCGCCGGTCTGCGCCCGCTTGCTCACCGCCTGGTACTCGCGCAACGAGCGCGGCGGCTGGTGGGCTATCTGGAATACCGCGCATAACGTTGGCGGGGCGCTGATCCCTATCGTCATGGGGGCGGCAGCGCTGCACTACGGCTGGCGTGCGGGGATGACCATCGCGGGAACCATGGCGATTGTGGTCGGCCTGTTTCTCTGCTGGCGGCTGCGTGATAGACCGCAGGCGATTGGCCTGCCGCCGATTGGCGACTGGCGGCACGACGAGCTGGAGATTGCTCAGCAGCAGGAAGGGGCGGGGCTGACGCGCAAAGAGATCTTCACCCGTTACGTGCTGCTCAACCCCTACATCTGGCTACTGTCGCTGTGCTACGTGCTGGTGTACGTGGTGCGCGCGGCAATCAACGACTGGGGCAATCTGTACATGTCCGAAACGCTGGGCGTTGATCTGGTGACGGCGAATACGGCGGTCACGATGTTTGAGCTAGGCGGGTTTATCGGCGCGCTGGTGGCGGGCTGGGGCTCAGACAAACTGTTTAACGGCAACCGTGGGCCGATGAACCTGATTTTCGCCGCCGGGATTTTACTCTCGGTGGGCTCGCTGTGGCTGATGCCGTTCGCCAGCTACGTGATGCAGGCGGCGTGCTTCTTCACCACCGGATTCTTCGTTTTCGGCCCGCAGATGCTCATCGGCATGGCGGCGGCGGAGTGCTCGCACAAAGAAGCGGCGGGTGCTGCCACCGGTTTCGTTGGTCTGTTTGCCTACCTCGGCGCGTCGCTCTCCGGCTGGCCGCTGGCGAAGGTGATGGAAGTGTGGCACTGGACGGGGTTCTTTGTGGTGATTGCCATTGCCGCGGGTATTTCCGCATTGTTGTTACTGCCGTTCCTAAACGCCCAGGCGCCGCGAGAAGCGTGACCCGCTTCACCTTTCTAAGACGAATGACCTAAAACTAGGAAATTTTCCCGGTTTCACCTGGACGCTGTCTCAGGCGTGCTTTCCGGCTGATTTTTACAATGTCTGCCATTCGCAGGTACAAAAAATTAGCTCGGGAGTGTCCTATGCTGGCCTTTCTAAACCAGGTGCGCAAGCCGACCCTGGATCTGCCGCTCGACGTGCGGCGCAAAATGTGGTTCAAACCGTTCATGCAGTCCTATCTGGTGGTCTTTATTGGCTACCTGACGATGTATCTGATTCGTAAGAACTTTAACATCGCCCAGAACGACATGATCTCCACCTACGGGCTGAGCATGACCCAGCTCGGGATGATTGGCCTCGGCTTCTCCATCACCTACGGTGTGGGTAAAACGCTGGTCTCCTACTACGCCGACGGCAAGAACACCAAGCAGTTCCTGCCGCTGATGCTGATCCTCTCTGCCATCTGTATGCTCGGCTTCAGCGCCAGCATGGGTCCGGGCTCAACCAGCCTGTTCCTGATGATTGCGTTCTACGGCCTGAGCGGCTTCTTCCAGAGTACCGGCGGTTCGTGTAGCTATTCGACCATCACCAAATGGACACCTCGCCGCAAGCGCGGTTCCTACCTCGGCATGTGGAATATCTCCCACAACCTCGGCGGTGCGGGGGCGGCAGGCGTGGCGCTGTTCGGGGCTAACGTCCTGTTCGACGGTCACGTCATCGGCATGTTTATCTTCCCGTCGATCATTGCGCTGATTGTTGGCTTTATCGGCCTGCGTTTTGGTAGCGACTCCCCGGAATCTTATGGCCTCGGCAAAGCGGAAGAGCTGTTCGGCGAAGAGATCAGCGAAGAGGATAAAGAGACCGAAGACAATGACATGACCAAGTGGCAGATCTTTGTTGAGTACGTGCTGAAAAACAAAGTGATCTGGCTGCTGTGCTTCTCCAACATCTTCCTGTACGTGGTGCGTATCGGTATCGATCAGTGGTCTACGGTCTACGCCTTCCAGGAGCTGAAGCTCTCTAAAGAGGTGGCGATTCAGGGCTTTACCCTGTTTGAAGTCGGCGCGCTGGTGGGCACCCTGCTGTGGGGCTGGCTCTCCGACCTCGCCAACGGCCGCCGTGCGCTGGTGGCGTGTGTGGCGCTGGCCTTAATCATCGCGACGCTGGGCGTTTATCAGCATGCCAGCAACCAGTACGTCTACCTGGCCTCACTGTTCGCCCTCGGCTTCCTGGTCTTTGGCCCGCAGCTGTTGATTGGCGTGGCCGCGGTTGGCTTCGTACCGAAAAAAGCGATCGGCGCCGCCGATGGTATCAAAGGCACCTTCGCCTACCTGATTGGCGATAGCTTCGCCAAGCTGGGCCTGGGGATGATTGCTGACGGCACGCCGGTCTTTGGCCTCACCGGCTGGGCGGGCACCTTCGCCGCGCTGGATACCGCCGCTATCGGCTGTATCTGCCTGATGGCTATCGTCGCCGTGTTTGAAGAACGTAAAATTCGCCGTGAGAAAAAGATTCAGCAGTTAAAAATGGCGTAAGTGTGTTTGGTAACTTCTTTGCCCGGTTCTGCACCGGGCTTTTTTATGCCTGCTGGCTGGTCTCATGCAGCAGTTCGCGCAGCCACTGCTGCGCCGGATCGCGATGATTACGCTCGTGCCAGGCCATACTTTTGGTAAAACCGTGAATCGCCACCGGCGGCTCCTGCACGCAGATTGACGCGCGTGCGTTGGCCAGGCGGCTTGGCACTACGGCTATCATTTCGCTAATCGCCAGCACTTCCGGCAGCACCAGGAAGCTGCTCACCGACAGCCCGACCCGGCGCTTGCGGCCCACTTTTGCCAGCGCGTCATCGGTTACTCCCCAGAAGCTCTCGCCCTCGTAAGAGACCAGAATATGCTCCAGCGCGCAGAAGCGGTCGAGGCTGAGCGGCGTGCGGGCATCGGGGTGGTCGGCGCGCAGCATGCAGACGTAGCGCTCCTCGTACAGCGTGCGGCTGTGCAGGTCGCCCGGCGTGGTGCTAGGGGTTAGCAGCGCGAGGTCGATTTTTCCCTGCTCAAACTGCGCGGTGAGCTGCTCCGGTTCGACGGGAATCACCCGGACGCGAATATTTGGCGCTCGCACCTTCAACGCGGCGATAAACGGTACCACCACGGCTTTGAGCGCATAGTCGGTGGCGGCGAGGGTGAAGGTGAAGTCGGCGGTGAGCGGGTCGAACTGTGCGGGCTGTAGCAGCGTGTTGATATCGTTCAGGATCTGTTTGACTACCGGCGCCAACTGCTGGGCGCGCAGTGTCGGCACCATGCCGTGCGGAGCGCGGATAAACAGCGGATCGCCAAAATTATCCCGTAGCCGGGTCAACATTCCGCTGACGGCGGGCTGGGTCAGCGACAGCCGCGCGGCCGCTCGCGTCACGCTGCGTTCATCGAGCAGCGCATCCAACGTTTTCAGCAGGTTGAGGTCGAGGGTTCTGAGATCCGGTTTCATCGGCGGCTTCCTTCAGGGAGGTAACGCACATTATGGCATGTTCGATTATCGACAGGGCGCAAAATCCCATTATCATGTCGGGGTTTAGCTAAGGTGAGAGCGTGCATGATCTGGTTGATTCTGGCCACTCTGGTGGTGGTGTTTGTTGTAGGATTTCGGATCCTGACCTCAAGTTCCCGACGGGCGATTCGCCGTCTTAGTGAACGGCTCGGTATTACCCCGGAGCCGGTAGAGTCGATGGTAGACCAGCTAGGGAAAGCGCAGGGCGAAGAGTATTTACGCTATCTGGAGCGGCCGAACGAAGCGCATTTGCAGAATGCGGCGCAGATGCTGCTGATCTGGCAGGTGTGCATTGTCGACGGCAGTGAAGTGAACATGCTGAGCTGGCACCGACGGCTGCAAAAAGCGCGTCTGGCAGCGCCGATTACCGACGCCCAGATTCGTCTGGCGTTGAGCTTCCTGCGCGAGATGGAGCCGGAAATCAGTGAGCTGAACGCTTTCCAACACCGCTACAACGCGCTGTTCCATGATGAAAATGGTGTGCACTGGTTGCATTGATATCACGTTGTGTGATGTTGTTTATCAATATTGATGATTATATTTATATCACTCCTGAGCGCATGATTGACCTCGTCAACATCATTACTCACGAGGTTCATCATGAAACAGTCAATGCAACAAAGCGCTATCGTCTGGCCGGAAGGCTACCTGCCTGGCACTACCGACAACTTCGCCTCTAACGAAATCATCGTCAGCGGCCTGACCGCCAAACAGATTTGGGCACAGCTTGATGACACCACGCTGTGGCCAACCTACTACAGCAACGTAGCGGATATTCATTTCCATGACGGCAGCGGCCCGATGCTGAGCGCCAACGCTCGCTTCCGTTTCTCTACCTTCGGCTTCCCGATTGAAGCGCAAATCACTGAATATGTCCCACCGGTCGATGGTGAAGCCGCGCGTGTGGCCTGGCACGGCTGGGCGGAAGGCGATGCAACCACCCGTCTGGATGTGATCCACGCCTGGCTGTTCGAAGACCTGCCCGGTAACCGCGTACGCATCCTGACCCAGGAATCGCAGATTGGCGTCCCGGCGCAGGAGCTGGCGCGTACCGTACCAAACCCGATGATTAACGGTCATCAGGAGTGGATTACCGGGCTGGTGAAATCGGCGCGCGGGGAGTGAGTTTGCCAAAGCCGGATAGGCGCTACGCTTATCCGGCAAGCATTACCGGAAAAGAAACTAATCTTGCTTATATAGCCAATAAGCTATAATTTGTTTATAGCTTATTGGCTATGAGGGATCGCAGATGTGGTCGGTGGAAACAACGGATGTTTTCGACAGCTGGTTTGAGGGACAGACCGAAGCCTTAAGGGAAGATATGCTTGCCGCGATGGTGATTTTATCCGAGTTCGGGCCGCAGCTGTCGCGCCCCTTTGCGGATACGGTTAATGGCTCTGCTTTTACGAATATGAAAGAGCTTCGTGTACAACATCAGGGAAATCCCATTCGGGCCTTTTTTGCGTTTGATCCTTCCCGCTGCGCCATCGTGCTATGTGCAGGAGATAAAACAGGATTAAACGAAAGACGGTTTTATAAAGAGATGATCAAGCTTGCTGATGCTGAGTACCGTAAGCACCTGAACAAGTAAGGAATGATGATGGCGACCCTTAAAGAGCTAATGGATAAACAGAGCCCGGAAAGTCAGGCGCGAATCGCTGAGAAAGTCGAAGCGTTACGCCAGACCGTCACGTTAAGCATGCTGCGCGAAGAACTCAACCTGTCTCAGGCGGAATTGGCTGCCGCAATGGGCGTAAAACAACCCACCGTCGCGAAGATGGAGCAGGCAGAGAACGATCCACGCTTGTCGACGCTGAGGCGTTACGTCGCGGCGCTCGGCGGAGAGATCAGCATTGATGTCACGCTGCCAACGGGAAAGAAGATAGCGTTTCATCTTTAACCGTTGCCAAAACGTTAAATCCATCACACTTAAGATGTTACACTGCGCATCCTTTCCGCAAAAACACCGCGCAGGTAACAAAAAAATGAGTGAGCATAGTGAAGCAAAGCCCCGCACAGAGGGCGTTCTGCGGCCGAACTGGTCGGCGGTTTTTGCCGTGGCGTTTTGTGTGGCCTGCCTGATTACCGTGGAATTTTTACCCGTCAGCCTGCTGACGCCGATGGCAGAAGATCTGGGGATTTCTGAAGGCGTGGCCGGTCAGTCGGTCACCGTAACGGCGTTTGTCGCCATGTTCTCCAGCCTGTTTGTCACCCAGGCTATCGGTAGCCTCGATCGCCGCTACGTGGTGATTTTGTTCTCTATTCTGCTAACGCTCTCCTGTCTGCTGGTGTCGTTCGCCAACTCGTTTACGCTGCTGCTGATGGGCCGCGCCTGTCTGGGTCTGGCGCTGGGCGGCTTCTGGGCAATGTCGGCTTCACTGACGATGCGCCTGGTACCGGCGCGGACGGTGCCGAAAGCGCTGTCGGTTATCTTTGGTGCGGTCTCTATCGCGCTGGTGATTGCTGCGCCGCTCGGCAGTTTCCTGGGCGGCATTATTGGCTGGCGCAACGTGTTTAACGCGGCAGCGGTGATGGGCGTGGTGTGCATCTTTTGGGTGGTGAAAGCGCTGCCGTCGCTGCCGGGGGAACCGGCGCACCACAAGCAGAATATGTTTAGCCTGCTGCAGCGTCCCGGCGTGATGGCGGGGATGATTGCCATCTTTATGTCCTTTGCCGGGCAGTTCGCCTTCTTCACCTATATTCGCCCAATCTATATGAACCTGGCGGGATTTGACGTCGACGGCCTGACCTTAGTGCTGTTGAGCTTCGGTATTGCCAGCTTTATCGGCACGTCGTTCTCGGCGGCTATTCTGAAGCGCTCGGTCAAACTGGCGCTGGCCGGTGCGCCGCTGATTCTGGCGATAAGCGCGCTGGTGCTGACGCTGTGGGGAAGCGAAAAGACCGTAGCGGCAAGTATTGCCATTATCTGGGGGCTGGCGTTCGCGCTGGTGCCGGTGGGCTGGTCAACGTGGATCACCCGCTCGCTGGCCGACCAGGCGGAGAAAGCCGGTTCGATTCAGGTGGCGGTTATCCAGTTGGCGAATACCTGTGGGGCGGCGATTGGCGGTTTAGCGCTGGACCGTCTGGGGCTGACGTCACCGCTGATGCTCTCTGGAGCGTTGATGCTGCTGACCGCGCTGCTGGTGACGGCGAAGGTACGGATTCGGTAACGCTGTTGCCGGATGGCGGCGTAAACGCCTTATCCGGCCTACATGTCTGTTGAATAATCTTGTCGCCCGGCCAAGCGAAGCGCCGCCGGGAACGGCGCCAATGCCACCTCTTTACGGGCGTTCGCCCTTCACGAGACGCGCATTAATCTCGGCAATCACGCCCGGTAAATCTGCCAGCGAATCCACCACGTAATGCGCCCCGGCGGCATACAGTTTGCTGGCGGCGTGCTCGCGGCGGGTAGCAATTTCTGCAACGCTCATCGCCTGATACTCCTCCCACGTCGCCCCGAACTCATTGCCCGACACCGCAAGCCCTACGGTCCACATCCCGGCATTCAGCCCCTCGGTAATGCCCGGCGCGGCATCGTCCACCTTCACGCAGTGGCCGACCGCATCGATACCCAGCGTAATGACGTTTTGCAGCGCCATCCACGGACCCGGACGGCCACCCGCCGCGAGATCGTCGGTGGCGACCCAACAATCCGGCGCGTAACCGTGCTCGGCGGCGGCAGGCACCAGGCGTTCCATCACCGCTCGCGGGTAGCCGGAGCAGGAACCAATCTTGATGCCGGCGTTGCGCAGTGCCGCAATCGTGTCGATAACCCCGGCGATCGGTGCGGAAAAATCGACAACTTTAGCAATCTGCAGCGGCATAAAGGTGGCGTAAATCTCATCGATATCCGCCGCGTTCATGGCGCGGCCAAACTTCGCCTGCCAGCGGGCATCCACGGACGGTAGTTTGCCCAGCGCTTCAATATGCTGCCACTTGCCAAGCCCCATCGGCACACGCGCTTCGGCGAGGGTTATCTCGACGCCAAACGCCCGGCGGAAGGCTTCGACAAAAATCTGCGTCGGTGCAAAGGAGCCAAAATCGACGGTGGTACCCGCCCAATCGAGAATAACAGCGTTAATACGGTTCATGATGGCCCCTTATTTTGTCCAGTACATCGCATGGCGAACGGCGGTCAGCAGGGCGGCAATATCGGTGTCATACACCTCGCCGATGTTGCCGATACGGAAGCAGTCGCTTTGCGACACCTTGCCCGGATAGATAACAAACCCCTGATCTTTCAGGCGGCTATAAAATTCTTTAAAGCGGTACTGTGGATCTTCAGGTGAGTAGAATGCGGTGATAATCGGTGAATGCAGTGCGTCATCCAGCAGGGTGGTAAAGCCCAGTTCCCGCATACCGGCGACCAGGCCGCGCTGGTTCTGTTGATAGCGCTGATAGCGCGCCGCCACGCCACCTTCTTCCGCCAGCTCTTTCAGTGCCTGAGCAAACGCCAGCACGGTATGAGTTGGCGAGGTGAAGCGCCATTTGCCGTGGTTATCTTCCATACAGCGCCATTGGGCGTAGAGATCCAGCGACAGCGAACGGGAGCGGCCTTTGCACGCGGCGAGTTTGTCCGCGCGGGCAATCACAAAGGCAAAGCCCGGCACGCCCTGAATACATTTGTTTGCGGAGCTAATCAGAAAATCGATATTCAGCTCGGCAATATCCATCGGAATACCGCCGAAGCTGCTCATCGCGTCCACGATATAGGTTTTGCCATACTGGCGGGCCAGCGCGCCGACCTCATCAATCGGGTTGAGCATCCCGGTAGTGGTTTCGCTGTGCACCATGGCGATATGGGTGATCGCCGGGTCGGTTTTGAGGATCTCAGCGATCGCCTGCACGTCCGGGCGGGACACTTCGCCGCAGTCATAGGCGTGATGGGCGATATCCATCATCCCCGCCATCTCCACCATACGGGCACCGTAGGCGCCGTTGCTGACAATCAGCACCTTATCCTGCTTGCCGAGCGCACTGCCGAGTACCGCTTCCACGGCGTAGCTGCCGCTGCCCTGCAGGAGCACGGAGGTGTAGCCGTCAGCGGCGGTTGCCAGCGCGGTCAGCTGCTGGCGGATAGATTCCACCACGCCGATATTGTAATCATCGTCCCAGGTGCAGCTATCGAACAGCATCGCTTCTTTCACGGTGCGTGAGGTGGTCAGTGGGCCGGGGGTCAGCAGCAGATAGTTACGCGAAGTCATGTTATTTACCTTTGGTCTATACCAGATTTGCATTTATCATGACGATCTTTTCGGCAAAGGGTCAAAGGGAAAATGGCTCTGCAACAAAAAATTCATCTGCGTCTGTATAATGGCGGCAGAGAAAAGTGACAGCGAGTGACTATGAAAGCGATTCCGGGCGATGTCCCACAGTACCTGTTGATCAAGGCGCAGCTGCAGGCGCGCATCCAGAGCGGTGCGCTGAAAAGTGGCGATAAGCTGCCGTCTGAACGCGAACTGTGCGCGATCTTCAACACCACGCGTATCACCATTCGCGAAAGCCTGGCGCAGCTGGAGGCCAGCGGGCTTATCTGGCGCGCCGATCGCCGCGGCTGGTTTGTCACGCCGGAACGCCTGTGGCTGGACCCGACCCAGAACACCAACTTCCATAAGCTTTGCCGCGAGCAGGGCCGGGAGCCAAAAACCGCGCTGCTGAGCGGCGTGCTGACCACCGTTCCGGTGGAGGCTATGGAGCCGTTACAGCTCCAGCCGTTTGACCAGATCTACCTGCTGACCCGCCTGCGCTACGCCGATGGTCGAGCCGTCTGCTACAGCGAAAACCACTGTCTGCCCGCCCGCGTGCCTGAGCTGTTGCAGCACGATCTCAACGGCAGCCTGACCGAGGTGTATGAGGCGCACTACAACCTTGTCTATACCAGCATGCACCTGTCGTTCTACCCGACCGCCATGCCGGCGCAGGCCGCGCAGGCGCTGGGGGTGATGGAAGGGCGCCCGGCGCTGCTGCTACGCCGTTTAAACTACGATCAGCACGGGCGCGTGCTCGATCTGGATATCGAATACTGGCGTCACGATAGCCTGCGGATTGAGGTGGATACCCACTAGTTACCGGTTGCCGGATGGCGTCGCTGCGCGCCTTATCCGGCCTACAAACGATCCTGTCGATTCGCTCATCCACAAATCCTTCATCGTATTGTCACAAAAGCCGTTTAGCGTAAAAAGCAAATCTGGTATAGGCCAGAAAAACAAAACGCACGCTATGAGGCTATTACGATGAAACTTTCCCGACTTGCTCTGCTGTCTGTTTTTGCCCTCGCCAGCGCCCCGTCATGGGCGGAATCGGTGGTCACGGTTTACTCCATCGACGGGCTGCACGACGGTGACAACAGCTGGTATCAGTCACAGTTTGACGCGTTCACCAAAGCGACCGGCATTACCGTACGCTACGTTGAAGGCGGCGGTGGCGTGGTGGTAGAGCGCCTGGCGAAAGAGCGCACTAACCCGCAGGCCGACGTGCTGGTGACTGCACCGCCGTTCATTCAGCGTGCCGCGTCTGAAAAACTGCTGGCGAGCTTTAAAACCGATGCCGCCACCGCCATTCCGGACGCCAACGACTTGTACTCACCGCTGGTGAAGAACTACCTGAGCTTTATCTACAACGGCAAGGTGCTGAAAACCGCCCCGGCCACCTGGCAGAGCCTGCTCGATGGTCAGTTCAAGAACAAGCTGCAGTACTCCACCCCAGGCCAGGCTGCTGACGGCACGGCGGTAATGCTGCAAGCCTTCCATAGCTTCGGCAGCAAAGAGGCCGGTTTTGACTACCTCGGCAAGCTGCAGGCCAACAACGTCGGGCCATCTGCCTCCACCGGCAAGCTAACCGCGCTGGTCAATAAGGGCGAACTGTATGTGGCGAACGGCGACCTGCAGATGAACCTCGCGCAGATGGAACGTAACCCGAACGTGAAAATCTTCTGGCCGGCTAACGACAAAGGCGAGCGCAGTGCGCTGGCGATTCCGTACGTGATTGGCTTAGTCCAGGGCGCGCCGGAGAGTGAAAACGGCAAAAAGCTGATTAATTTCCTGCTGAGCAAAGAGGCGCAAACCAGCGTCAGCGCGCTCTCCTGGGGGATGCCGGTGCGTAGCGACGTGACGCCGAGTGACGATCACTATAAAGCGGCAACCGCCGCGATGGCGGGCGTGCAGAGCTGGCAGCCAAACTGGGATGACGTCGCCGTCTCGCTGTCAGCAGACATCTCCCGCTGGCATAAAGTGACCGATAGCGAGTAAGCCTGATGCTGATGAAAACGACCGCCGTTTCTGCCCCTGCAATGCAGGGGACCTCGGGGATTGTCCTCGACTCGCTGCGCGTGGCGTACCACGGCAACGTGGTGCTTAAACCGCTCTCTTTGACGATTGAACCCGGCGAAGTGCTGGCGCTGATTGGCCCTTCCGGCTCTGGAAAAACCACGGTGCTGCGCGCGGTGGCGGGTTTTGTCCAGCCAGCGGGCGGTCGCATTCTCATCGGCGATACGGACGTAACTCAGCTTCCGCCTTACAAACGCGGGCTGGCGATGGTGGTGCAGAACTACGCGCTGTTCCCGCATATGAAGGTGGAAGATAACGTTGCCTTTGGCCTGCGCGCGCAAAAGCAGCCAAAGGCGCTGATTAATGAACGCGTGACCCAGGCGCTGAAAACGGTCGGCATGAGCGACTATGCCACCCGTTATCCGCACCAGCTGTCCGGCGGCCAGCAACAGCGCGTGGCCATTGCTCGCGCCATTGCCGTGCGCCCACGGGTACTGTTGCTGGATGAGCCGCTCTCGGCGCTGGATGCGCAGATTCGCCACAACATGGTAGAGGAAATCGCCCGTCTGCACCGCGAACTGCCGGAACTCACCATTCTCTACGTTACCCACGACCAGACTGAAGCGCTCACCCTGGCGGACAAAATCGGCATTATGAAGGACGGCTCGATGATCGCCCACGGCGAAACCCGTACGCTGTATCGTCATCCGCCAAACCGCTTTGCCGCCGAGTTTTTAGGGCGCGCCAATATTCTCTCTGCCACCGCGCTGGGCATTAATCACGCCCCGGGGCTGGTGGACGTGAGCTGCGGCGGCACGGTCATCCGCGCCTTCAGCCAGGGCAGCCATCACGGTTACAACAAGCTGCTGTGCATTCGCCCACAGCACCTGAGCCTGGCGCCGCGTTCTGCCGCCAGCAACCGCTTTAACGCCACGCTGCAATCGGTGCACTGGCAGGGGGATCTCACCCATCTGCTGTGCGATGTGGCCGGTGAAGCGATGCGTATTGTCCTGACACACGTCGACCCGCTGCCGCAACCCGGCGACAAGCTGGCGTTATGGTTCGAACCCGATGATGCGGTTTTGATTGAGGTATAACGATGTCGCTCTCTCTGACCCAGACCAAACCGCTGCCCAACCTGCGCCCGTTGCTGTGGCTGCTGTTACCGCTGCTGGTATTGACCACGCTGTTTTTCTGGCCTCTGTCGCTAATTGTCGAGCAGGCGCTGCGTGACGCCAACGGTAACGTCGGGCTCGATACCTTCTGGCAGGTGATTGAATCCCGGCGCTTTGTCAGCGCACTGATGAACACTCTGCAAATTGCGCTGACCGCCACCGCAGGCTGCCTGCTGCTGGGCAGCGTGCTGTCGCTGATTCTGGTATTTATTCCGTTTCCCGGCAGCGAACTGATCGGTCGGGTGGTGGATACCTTTATCGCGCTGCCCACTTTCCTGATAACCCTGGCCTTCACCTTTATTTATGGCTCAGCGGGGCTGCTCAACGGCACGCTGATGCATCTGTTCGCCTTCGAGCTGCCGCCGGTGGATTTTCTCTATTCGATGCAGGGGGTGATTCTGGCGGAGATCACCGTCTTCACCCCGCTGGTGATGCGCCCGCTGATGGCGGCGCTGCGGCAAATTGATAAAAGCCAGCTTGAGGCAGCCAGTATTCTTGGTGCGCATCCGCTGCGGGTGATTGCGCAGGTGATCTTCCCGGCGGCACTCCCTGCGCTGATGGCGGGCGGCAGCCTGTGTCTGCTGCTGACCACCAACGAATTCGGCATCGTGCTGTTTATTGGTGCGAAAGGGGTGAATACGCTGCCGATGATGGTCTACAGCAAGGCGATTCTGGAGTCCGACTACAGCGTCGCCTGCATGATTGCGTTGATTAACATTGTGCTGTCGCTGGGGCTGTTCTCGCTCTACCGCCTGGCGGCCGCGCGCACTGGCGTAAGGGGCTAACCATGTTGATTTGGTCGCGCAAAGGGCGTGTCGCGGCGGGCGTGGTTGCCACCGCGCTTGCCAGCGTCTTCTTTTTCCTGCCGCTGGCGGTGATTTTAATGTCCAGCCTGAGCCAACAGTGGAACGGCATTCTGCCGAGCGGTTTCACGCTGAACCACTTTGTGAATGCCTTTCGCGGCGCCGCATGGGATGCGCTGCTCGCCAGCCTGATGATTGGTTTTTGTGCCAGCCTGTTTGCGCTGCTGTGTGGCGTCTGGGCGGCGCTGGCGCTGCGCCAGTACAGCAGCAAGGTGCAGAAAGGGCTGAGCATGTTGTTCTATTTACCCAGCGCGATCCCTTCGGTCTCCGTCGGGCTTGGCATTCTGGTGGCCTTTAGCCAGGGGCCGCTGCAGATGAACGGCACGCTGTGGATTGTGCTGGTGGCGCACTTTGTGCTGATCTCCGCGTTCACCTTCAGCAACGTTTCCACCGGGCTGGCGCGGGTGTCTGCCGATATTGAAAACGTCGCTTCAAGCCTCGGCGCCTCGCCGTGGTATCGCTTGCGCCACGTCACGCTGCCGCTGCTGATGCCGTGGATGGTATCGGCGCTGGCATTGAGCCTTTCGCTATCGATGGGCGAGTTAGGCGCGACGATGATGATCTACCCGCCGGGCTGGACGACGCTGCCGGTGGCCATCTTTAGCCTGACCGATCGCGGGAATATTGCCGACGGCGCAGCGCTGACTATTGTGCTGGTGGCGATGACGCTGCTGCTCATGATGAATCTGGAACGTATAGCGAAACGGTTAGGGCAGAAATAAAAAACCTCTCCCTTAAAAAGGGAGAGGGAGCACATCGGTGCCGCTGAAGTATTGTGAAGTAAAGCACCGCGCTCAACGGTCCCCTCGACCCTTTGGGGAGAGGGTTAGGGTGAGGGGAAAAGAGGGCACATTGCACAGAAAGATCCCCGCTCCCCCTTTAGTGAGAAGGTGGGGGTGAGGGGTGTATGTTGGCTCGAAAGTCAAACCCTCACCCCAACCCTCCCCGTAAAAGGGGAGAGAGGGTTTATCACACGAACTTAGAACCAGGCTTCAAACATCCCGCCGAAGTTCAGCGAATCCAACTGCTCGTCCTGCGTTCCGTTAACTTTCGCCGTACGCTTGTTATCCACCTGACCGCCGGTCACGTAGAAGCGCAGCATTGGGCGGAATTCCGGGCCCATACCAATCGCGATGTTCTGCGACAGGGTCAGCTTCCAGCCGTGGTTATCACCGCCCTGGTCGTAATCTACGCGCTGGTAGCCCGCTTCCAGCCAGGTGGAGTGCACGTCGTTCCAGAAGTACATTGGACGAACGATCGCGCCGTAGTTTTTACGGTTGTCGGTGTTGTCTTTGCTGTTGTCGTAGTCGTGGAAGGCCAACAGGTATTCCACCTGCGCCTGCTGAGTGAACTTATAGTTACCTTCGAAGCTGGCGTAGATAGCGGTCAGACCGTCAGTTTTGTTGAATACGCTGTTATCCGAGTTATCGGAGTAGCGCAGGATAACCTTGTTCACGCCGCTGTCGTCGCTGTTGGTGTGGCTTAACAGCAGGCCACCCTGCCAGGCATCAAGCTGCTTGTCGTTATCCACCGCTTTAGAGTCGAAGCCGTAGTTAGCGTACACCTCAACGTCAATCGGGCCTGCTTTGATGTTGTGGGTTTTGGTGGTCAGCGCGTAGTGGCCGTTGTCACCAGTGTCAGAGTTACCGGTACAGGTAATGCGCGATGGGTTAGACTCATCGGCCATCACTTCCGGGCTACAGGATTTCACCTGCGATACGGTGGCTACGTCGAACTGCACGCCGCCAACGTCAAAGTTTTTCACCCCTGCGCCCTGGCCGTCGTGGTTCATCCAGAAGTAGTCGTTGATACCCTGTTGTGGACGCTGGTGGAAGTCGCGGCCCGCCCAGATATAGGCGTTAGGGTTAGATTCCAGTACGTTGGTGACGCCAACGTAGGCTTTTTTCAGGTTAACTTCGTCACTCCAGTGGTCGAACATGACGTTGATATCCCAGATAGCGCCTTTGCTGCTCTTAAAGGCTTTAGTTAACTGGAATTCACCGCCGTTCCCTTCGTTACCCAGACGGCCAATTGCTGAGGCACCGTTATAGGAACCGTCCACGCCAACGTATTTCTGGTCGCCGGCCTGGAAGTGCGCGCCGTAGCGCGCATAGCCGCTGAACTTCAGGCCGAACGGTACGGCCATATCTGGCGTTTGTGCGGCGCTTTGCGGGTTGGTTTCCAGATCCACTTTTTTGGCCTGGGCAGCATCCATTTTAGCCTGGCGGTCTGCCAGAGCTTTATCGACGGCCTTGGCCACAATGGCGTCAATTTGTTCCTGAGTAAACTCTTGTGCCATTGCAGAGGAAAGCGGGCAAAGGGCGGCAATAACCGCCATAGCTAATGGAAGTTTTTTTACAGTTTTCATGGTTATCTCAAATTAATTAATTATATTTTCAGACAATAACCATCCCGTTCGGGTGGATAACTATCATCGCCACCAAAACAAGCTGATTTTATTTATTTTCTCGTAGGGTACCGTTAAATCGTTAGCGTAATTAATGTCTCCGAAGTTAAATGAAATTTAATATTAACGTTGATAAAGATGAATAATCTCTTCCGAAAGTTCACGAGCAAGTAACGAATTCATCAAATGATCCTGCGCGTGTACCATAATTAGGGTTATGGGCTGACGCGCGTCACCTGCATCCTGCTCAATAAGCCGGGTTTGCATATGGTGCGCCTGGCGGGCATAGCCATCGGCTTCCCGCAGGAGATTTCTGGCTTCCTCCATTTCACCCTGACGTGCGGCGTGTAGCGCCTCAAAGCACAGCGATCTGGACTGGCCCGCGTTAATGATTATTTCCATTACCGCGTCCTCTAACCTAACCATAATAATATCCTCTAACTATTTAAAGTTATGATAAAAAGAGGTCGGAAATAATATATCAATGCTTACTTTTAAATTTATCTGACTTAACTAACGGTTCCAGGTTATGGGGCGGCTGATTTTAACGCCTGCACTTTGTTTTTCATTAATGAACGACTTTCGGGGTGCAGCAATAGTCAAATACATGGCCGCAGAGGTCAGCATATAAATAACGCACATGACCATCGTGTTTAGCGTCCATAAATAATGGTTCGCGAAACCACGAGTGATAACGAGAGTTCATTTAAACATCTTTTTCGCGCGCTGAATAAATCAGCGGCAGAGCATAATTTTGGTCATTGATGCCCATCCTCTAAATGTAAAAAGTTATTGCGATTGTGATTTGATATGAAACTGAAACCGGTTTCTATTCATAAAGTCAAGAAGTGTGACACCCATCAATTTCTCATGCTTATGAGACTAATTATTTCGTCCTGGCTCACAGAAAATTGTCGTGTAGGGGTGAGAGAAATGCGCATCAATTGGACAAGTTATGTCTGGCAGGGGGGCGGGAAGTAGGCCTGATAAGCGTAGCGCTATCAGGCGTGGTACGGCACGTTGCCGGGTGGCTCAATGCTATTTGGTTGGGCACTGAATGCTTTTAATCGCCTTCTCATAGGCTGGGCGATCGTTCTTATCCAGCGCCCGTGTGGCGCTCTGCACCGCGGTTTTGTTGCCTTTCGACTCCAGCACGCGGTTGGCAAATTGCGTATCGCTTAGCCCACTGCTGGCCGGGCAGTTCTGCTTCACATCCTTTACCACCTGCTGTTTTTGCTGCTCAAACTTCAGTCCTTCCAGCGGTGAGGCCAGCGCCACGGCGGGCAGCAGCAGGGAGGCAGCGAGTGAAACAACAATATTGACTTTCTTCATTGCGGATATCCTTATGTTCATGCGCTTAGTTAACTATAGACGCATTCCCCGGCACGTCATTTTGCGTGGCGCGTTCCCGTAAAATGAAGGTGTTGCACTGGTACGCTAAAACCTTCCGTAGCGGCGCGTAGAAGCGGTAATTCACGCCTGCTTTCTCGGCATCTTGTGCGTAGAGTCCTACCATTAGCTCTCTGGGTGACGGAACACCATGACCACCTCCACTCCGCACGATGCGGTCTTCAAACAGTTTTTATGCCACCCGGAAACGGCGCGGGATTTTTTGGCTATTCATCTACCGGAGGCACTAAGGGCGCTGTGCGACCTGCAAACGCTAACGCTGGCATCCGGCAGCTTTATTGAGCCGAGTCTCCGTGCCTATTATTCCGATGTGTTGTGGTCGTTACAGACCACGGAAGGTGAAGGCTATATCTACGTGGTGATTGAACACCAAAGCTCGCCAGACTCACATATGGCATTCCGGCTGTTGCGCTATGCGCTGTCGGCGATGCAGCGTCATCTGGATGCAGGTCACCCGACGCTACCGTTGGTGATCCCCATGCTTTTTTATCACGGGATGCAAAGTCCCTACCCATTTTCGTTGTGCTGGCTGGACGAGTTCGCGAATCCGGCGGCGGCGAGGGCGCTGTATGCAGACGCGTTTCCGTTGGTGGATATCACGGTCGTGCCAGACGACGAGATTATGCATCACCGGCGAATCGCGCTGCTGGAGTTGGTGCAAAAGCACATTCGTCAGCGCGATCTGCTGGGGCTGGTGGATAGACTAGCCCTGTTGCTCGTTACTGGATGTGCTAATGACAGCCAGATGGAAGCGCTGTTTAATTATTTGCTGCGGTCAGGAGATGCGGTGCGCTTTCATGAGTTTCTTCAGGCGGCGGTAGCGCGTTTACCCGAACAGAAGGAGAAGATGATGACGATTGCGGAGAGACTGCGGGAAGAGGGAAAGCGAGAAGAGGCCCAGCGCATTGCCCGTACCATGCTGGAAAACGGTATCGATAGCGCCTTGGTTCAGCTAATCACCGGGCTTTCGACTGATGAACTATCATCACTGTGTCATTAAAATCAGGCCCGATAGCCTGGTGCTATCGGGCAGCACACTGCTACGCCGTCTTCGTTCTGCGGCGTGAGTCCAGAGAAATCAGTACCACGGAAGAGAGGATCAGCAGCGTACCCAGCCAGTCTGGCAGGGTGAAGCTGATGCCTAACAGTAGCAGCGACAGTAACGCGCTGCTCAGCGGCTCGGCGCAGCTGAGGATGCTGGCTTTAGGGCCGCCGATCATCTGCGCGCCTTTAAGGTACAGGCTGAAGGTGAGGGAGGTGCCAATCACCACCAGGTAGAAGAAAGCCAGCAGCAGGTTGCCGGTAATCACTACGTTTGCGCCATCTCCCGCGTAGAACGGCAGCAGCATCGCGCCGCCGAGCAGCATGCTCCAGCCGACGATCGGCAGCGTGCCGTAGCGGGCAATCAGCGTGGACGGATAGGTGGTGTAGAACGCGGCGGCGAAGGCCGAGGCGATCCCCCAGAACAGCGCTGCGCCGGAAATCGACAGCGACGTTGGGTCGCCGTGGGTGACCAGCAAAAAGGTGCCAATAAGCGAGGTCGCAATAGCGGCAAAGACGAAGCGCCCTGGCCGCGCTTTACGCACGATGGCGAACCAGGCGACGATAATGGTCGGTGACAGGAACTGGAGAATCGTTGCGGTAGCGGCGTTGGATTTTTCAATCGCCAGCAGGAAGGTGAGCTGCACGGTCATCGCGCCGACAAGGGAGAAAAGCAGCAGGCTGAGAATGTCTTTGCGCTCTTTCAGGATGCGGAAAATGCCATCGCCGTGCAGGAAAGAGAACGTCAGCAGGATAAAGCCACCGGAGAGCAGGCGAATCATCGTCAGAAACGGCGACGGCATCTGGCTATGTTCCATGATGTACTGCGCACAAACGCCTGAACTTCCCCACAATATCGCTGCAACTAAGACGTTCAGCATCCCTTTTCTGGTGGCACCCATTTTTCCTCAACCCTGTCATATGATTTTATTCTGGCGGGCATCATAGCATGGGCAGAGGCTTGCCCCCAGCGGTGTGCCGGGGGCAAAAGGGTTAGCTGAGATCGACGTTTTTACTGCCAAACAGCCAGGTGAGCAGGAAGCCGAAGAAGTAGGCTACGAGCAGGCCCGCGGCGTAGACCGCCATCCCGGCGTAGATGCCGCTATGGGAGGTCATCAGCGGCAGCGCCACCAGGCCGGACGGGCCAAAGACGGTGTTGAGGCCGACTGGTAGCCCCAGCCAGGCGACGAGGCCGATAAAGAAGCCCCCGCAGGCGCCGCCGAGGCAGGCGGTGACAAACGGCTTCATGCGCGGCAGCGTAACGCCGTAAATCAGCGGTTCACCCACGCCGAGCAGGCCGGGAATGATTGCCCCTTTAATCTGCGTACGCAGCAGTGAATCCTGCTTCGCGCGGACGTAGAGCGCCAGCGCCGCGCCAACCTGGCCCGCACCGGCCATCGCCAGAATGGTGAACAGCGAGTTAAAGCCCTGAGCTTCCATTAGCGCAAAATAGACCGGCACAAAGCCCTGATGCACGCCGAACATGACCGCCAGCAGGAACAGACCAGCCAGCACCGCAGAGCCGAACGGGTTACCGTTGAGGTGCAGGAACAGCCAGGACATCCCGGTAAACAGGTAGCCGCCGATAGGCATAATCACCACGAAGGTAACCGCGCCCATAATCAGCAGCGTCACCGCCGAGGTGAGGATCATATCCAGGTTAGCCGGCATGATGCGGCGCACCTGTTTTTCCACCCAGGCGCCAATAATCGAGGCGATCAGCACGCCGATAATATTGCCGCGCGGGTCGATACCGTGGCCGAAGAAGTCGGTGATGCCGGAGTAGAAGCCGACGGTGGCTTTTGGGTCATAGCCGAGGATAAACAGCGCGGCGATGATGGCACCGTTGACGCCGGAGCCGCCAAAGGCTTTCTGCGCGTTATAGCCAATCAAAATACTCAGGAAGGTAAACATCCCTTTGCTGAAGATTTTCATGTAGCTGATGATGCCAACCAGCGTAGCGTTAGGGTGCGCGTTCTCCAGTACGAAGAGCTGCTCGGCGAGCGTAGCAAAGCCCAGCAGCAGCCCGACGGCGATAAAGCCCGGAATAAGCGGGGTAAAGATGGTGGCAAACTTCGCCAGAAACTTTTGCACGCCGCCGGTCTGTTTGCCCTTCAGCTCCTGCTTTTTGGCGCTGGCGATATCGGCCAGCGAGCCACCGCTGGCAGGCTCACCGTGGGTGACGGGTTCATTTTCCAGCAGTTCGTTCATCAGCTCTGCGGCAGTCTGCGCTTTGCCCGGCCCGAGGATTATCTGGAATTGCTCCTCGCTGACTACCACGCCCAGCACGCCTTCCACCTGGCGGATGGCCGCTACGTCAGCGTGTACATCGCTGCGCAGGGTTAAACGCAGGCGGGTCATGCAGTTCCCGGCCTGCACGACGTTTGGCGCGCCGCCAACCAGGTCGAGGAGGCGGGCTATCATCGCTTTATTTATTTTGGCCATTCCACGGTATCCCAGTCAGTCGAATTAGTTTTTTAACGCTTTACGGATAAAGCCGTTATTGTCCGCCAGCAGCTGTTTTGCCTCGTCGGCGCTCAGGTTTGCCAGCACCATGACGATGGCGGTTTTACAGTGGCGTCCGCAGGCATCCAGCGCTGCCTGCGCGGTGGTGCGGTCGCATTCGGTCGCCTCCATCACGATGGAAATCTGGCGCTCAATCAGCTTGGCGTTGGTGGCTTCCACATCCACCATCAGGTTGCTGTAGACCTTGCCGCTGCGGATCATCGCGCCGGTGGTAATCATGTTCAGCACCAGCTTCTGTGCGGTGCCTGCCTTCAGGCGGGTAGAGCCGGTGACCACTTCCGGGCCGACGACCGGGGTGATGGCGATGTCAGCGCGCTGCGCCATTTCGCCGTGCGGGTTGCAGCTCACAATGGCGACCAGCGCGTTCTGCTGATGAGCATATTCCATTGCGCCGAGTACATACGGGGTGCGGCCGCTGGCGGCAATGCCGACCAGCACATCGCGTTCGTTAAAACCCAGCGCCTGTAAATCTTCTGCACCGCGCGCCGCGTTATCTTCAACGTTTTCGACTGCTTTCAGGATAGCGGTATGGCCACCGGCAATCAGGCCGACGACCTGCTCTGGGCGAGTGCCGAAGGTGGGCGGGCATTCACTGGCGTCGAGAATGCCCAAACGCCCGGAGGTGCCCGCGCCGATATAAATCAGGCGGCCGCCGCGGCGGAACGCGTCGGCTACGCTATCAACGAGCTGGGCAATTTGCGGAATGTAGGGGGTGATCGCATGGGCAACCAGCTGATCTTCGTTGTTAATAACCGTCAGCATCGCTTCGGTGGAGAGGGTGTCAATGTTAGCGCTGTTGGCGTTGCGGCGTTCGGTCAGCAGTTTGCTCAGGTCGATACTCATCAGGAAACCTCATCATTCTCAGTGGCAGGCAGTATAAGGAATTAATTATTCCAATCATGTGAAGGGTATCACGATTAGAGCGTCGGAGATACGCGGTGATTTCGGCGAGGTCAGAGAAGGCGCGGTAATAATATTGGAATATTTTATTACCGCGAAAATGATTATTGCGCTACGCGAGGCTTCAGCAGGCCGAAGAACAGCGCTAACCCGTAGGAAATGGCCATGGCGAGGCTCATCTTAAGCATCGTTTCGCCGCCAAGACCCGCGAGCGGTGCAGCGATGCCGCCGCAGACGAACATCAGCGTCCCCATCAGCGCGGAGGCGGTACCCGACTGCGCGCTATCCACCGCATTCATCGCTTCGGCGCCGGAGACGGTGCTGATACCACTCATAAACGACACGGTGAAGAACAGGCCGACCAGCGCCAGCACGGCGTGCTGTTGCCAGGCGAGCAGTAGCGTCACCAGCGCGCAGAATACCGCCAGCAACAGGCCGCGGCGCAACAGGGTTTCTGCGGGGATGCGGCGGGCCAGGCGGGAGAATATCAGCGCGGCGATAATCAGCCCAATACCGTTCAGGCCAAACAGCAGGCTGAACTGCATGGCGCTCATGCCATATTCGCTTTGAATGACAAACGATGATGAACCGATGTAGGAGAACAGCCCGGCCATCATAAAGGCCTGAATCAGGCAGTAGCGCATAAAGCGGCGGTTCTTCAGCACCGGCGTGCCTTTCGTCTGCTGCGCGGTGCTGGCGCTTTTGGCTGGCAGCGTTTCATGCAGCACGACGAGGCTCAAAAGCAGCAGTACCGCGCCAATCCCCGCCATCGTCCAGAACAGAATGCGCCAGTCGAAGGCGGTGATGATATAGCCGCCCAGCACCGGTGAAAGTACTGGGGCGATGCCGTTAACGGTCATCAGCAGGGCGAAAAACTGCGTCAGTTGCGTGCCCTGGTAACGGTCACGGGCGATAGAGCGCGACAGCACGGAACCGCCCGCGCCCGCGAAGCCTTGCACGAAACGCCAGACGATTAACATATGGATATCGTGGGTGATGGCGCACATCGCCGACGAAAAGATAAACAGCAGCAGGGAAATAGCCAGCGGTTTGCGGCGGCCGATGCGGTCGCTGAGCGGGCCAAAAAACAGCTGGCCGAGACCGAGGCCGATGAGCGCTGCGGTGAGCGACAATTGGGTCTGGGTGCCGGTGGCGCTCAGTTGATCGGTGATTTCCGGCAGCGCCGGTAGGTAAAAGTCGGTACACAGTGGGCCGATTGCGCAAAGCAGGCCCAGCACCACGACCCAGGAAAGGGAAATACGCGGCATGAAAGCTCCTTTTTTATTTTTCATAATCAATGGGGGGGATGGTGCTCGTTGCACCCTCACCCCGGCCCTCTCCCTGGAAGGGAGAGGGAGAAAAAGATCCCCTCGCCCCTTAGGGGAGAGGGTTAGGGTGAGGGGAAACCCCGCACCGACACATCAACTCGCTCCGCCCCCCAGCGACTGCCACAGCGTGATCCGGTTCGCCAGATCCGTCTCCTGCAGCGCAATCAGCGTCTGCTGTGCCGACCATAGCGTACGCTGCGCCGTCAGCGCGGTCAGGTAATCGCCAACCCCCGCCTGATAGCGCTTCATTGCCACGTCGAGTGTCTGCTGTTCCGCCGCCACGTACTGGCGCTGAGCGTCCAACTGCTCGCTCAGCGTCTGGCGCCGCGCCAGCGCATCCGCCACGTCTTTAAACGCGCTCTGAATCGTCTTTTCGTAGGTGGCAATCAGCCCCTTCTTCTCCGCCTCGGCATAGCGCAGCTGCGCCAGATTGCTGCCGCCGGTAAACAGCGGCAGTGAAATGGACGGTGCAAATGACCAGACGCTCATGCCGTGACTAAACAGTGAAGATAGCGCATCGCTGCCCACCCCGGCGCTGGCGGTGAGTGAAATGGTCGGGAAGAAGTTGGCTCGCGCCGCGCCGATATTGGCGTTGGCGCTCTTCAGATTGTGCTCCGCTTCCTGAATATCCGGGCGCGTTAGCAGCACGGAGGAAGAGACGCCCGCCGGGACCAGCGAGATGGTGTTGGCGGCCAGGCTCTCTAGCGTGCCGGGGAGCAGGGAGTCCGGCACGGTGGTGCCTGCCAGCAGGTTAATGGCGTTTTTATCCTGCATCACCAGCGTCTGATAGCTGGCGACGCTGGCGCGAGCCTGCTGATAGATGCTCATTGCTTCGCTGACGTCGGTGGCCGCCGCGGTGCCAACCTGTTGCTGGCGCTGGACGATCTTCAGCGAATCCGCCGCGCTCGCCATGGTTTGCTGCGCCAGCGCCAGATTGCTGTTGTCCGCCGCCAGCGTTACCCATGCGCTGGTCAGCTCGGCAATCATCGTCAAGCGGGTGTTCTGCGCGGTGTACTCGCTGGCAAGCCAGGTTTCTCGCGCCGCGCGGGACAGGCTCTGGTTACGGCCAAACAGATCCAGCTCGAAGCTGGAGACCGCGCCGTCGGCCTGCGCGGTGGTGCTCACCCCGCTGGCCAGCGTGCGGCTGCGGGTGTTGCTGAGTTCGGCGTTGACGGTCGGCATCAGCGACGCGCGGGTTTCGCCGTACTGCGCGCGGGCGGCATCAATGTCGGCAATGGCTTTTTGCACATCGCGGTTGCTGCTGAGTGCCTGATTCACCAGCTTTTGCAGACGCACATCGTTCACCACCTGCTGCCAGTTACCGACAACCGCGGTGGCTTCACCGTGGCTACCCGGCAGGCTCGCCGGAATGGGCGCGTCCGGGCGCTGATAGTTGGGGTCCATCGACACGCAGCCGACGCTCAGGAACGCAATAAATAACAAAGACAAACGAAACATAACTTACTCCTGACGACCGCGTTTGCCGGAGAACAGACGTTTCACCAGCACAAAGAACAGAGGAACAAAGAAAATCGCCAGCAGGGTGGCCGTCAGCGTACCGCCGATAATCCCGGTACCGATGGCGACGCGGCTGTTAGCGCCCGCCCCGGTGGCGACCGCCAGCGGCATCACCCCGGCGATAAATGCCAGAGACGTCATGATGATTGGGCGCAGACGGGTTTGTGCTGCTCGCATGGCCGCGCGGGTCAGCGAGTAGCCCTGGGCCACAGAGGCTTCTGCGAATTCGACGATCAGAATGGCGTTTTTCGACGACAGCCCGATGGTGGTCAGCAGCGCCACCTGGAAATAAACGTCGTTGCTGAGCCCGCGCATCCACGCGGCCAGCGCCGCGCCGAGCAGGCCCAACGGGATAACCATGATGACCGAGAACGGCACCGACCAGCTCTCATAGAGTGCCGCCAGACAGAGGAACACCACCAGAATCGAGATGGCGTAAAGGCTCATCGCCTGACCGCTCGCCAGTTTTTCCTGTAGCGACAGGCCACTCCACGCCCAGGTGGTGCCGGCAGGCAGACTGTTGGCCAGCGCTTCCATCTTCGCCATGGCAACGCCGGAGCTAAAGCCATCGGCGTTCTCGCCCTGAATTTCATAGGCCGCGGAGCCGTTGTAGCGCACCAGGCTTTCCGGGCCGTACTCCCAGCGGGTGGTGGCGAACGCGGAGAACGGGGCCATGCTGTCATCACTGCCGCGCACGAACCATTTTCCGAGGTCGGACGGCACGCCGCGCGCGTCGCTATCGCCCTGAATGTAGACTTTTTTCACACGCCCACGGTCGATAAAGTCGTTTACGTAGGTGCCACCCCAGGCGCTGGAAAGCGTCGAGGTTACGTCGCTGAGCGACAGGCCCAGCGAGACGGCTTTGTTGTTGTCGATATCCACCTGAAGCTGAGGCATCTGCGGCAAATCGTTGGCGCGTACGGCGTGCAGCGATGGGTCCTGGTTGGCGGCCTGAATCAGCTGATTGCGCATTTTCAGCAGCGTATCGCGGTCGGTCGCGCCGTTGGCCATCAGTTCAAAGGTGAAGCCGTTGCTCTGCCCCAGGCCGTCAACGGCGGGCGGGGTCATGGCGAATAGCGTGGCGTCGCGAATGCTGCTGAGCTCTTTGGTGGCGCGCAGCGCAATGGCCTGCGCGCTATTTTCTTCACCCGGACGCAGCGACCAGTTTTTCAGCGCTACGAAGGCCATACCGGCGTTCTGCCCGCTGCCGCTAAAGCTGAAACCATCGACGGTGAAAATGACGTTGGTGTTGGCTTTCTCTTTGGTCAGGAACCAGTCGATCACCTGCTGGCGCACCTCGGCGGTGCGGGAAGCCGTGGCGCCTGCGGGCAGGGTGTACTGCACCATCACATCGCCCTGATCTTCTACCGGTAGGAAGCTGCCCGGCAGTTTCCACATCGCCAGCGCCATGCCGCCGCAGATGGCGAGATAAACCACCATCACCGTGCCAGAGCGACGCAGGACGTTCATGACGCGATGTTTATAGCCGTGTTCGGTGGCGCTGTAGAAGTGGTTAAATTTGCCGAAGAAACCCTTTTTATGCGGCGGCGTGTGGCGAAGGATGGAACCACACAGCGCCGGCGTCAGGGTCAGGGCCACCACCACCGACAGCATCATGGCGGAGATAATGGTGACCGAGAACTGACGGTAGATAACCCCGGTGGAGCCGCCGAAGAAGGCCATCGGCAGGAACACCGCCGACAGCACCAGCGCGATGGCAATCAGCGCGCCGGAGATTTCGCCCATCGATTTTTCGGTGGCTTCCCGGGCGGGCAGCCCTTCGTCGCGCATAATACGCTCGACGTTTTCCACCACCACGATGGCATCATCGACCAGCAAGCCTATCGCCAGCACCATCGCAAACAGCGTCAGGGTGTTGATGGAGTAGCCAAACAGTGCCAGCACACCGAAGGTACCCAGCAGCACCACCGGCACCGCTAGCGCCGGGATAAGCGTCGCGCGGATGTTTTGCAGGAACAGGTACATCACGCAGACCACCAGAGCGATGGCCTCAAACAGCGTTTTCACCACGTCTTCGACGGAGATCTTGATGAATTCGGTGCTGTCTTTCGGGAAGGCAACGTCGTAGCCCTGCGGCATATTGCGCTGGAACTCGGCAATTTTGTCCTTCACGCGGGTGGCGGTATCGAGCGCGTTGGCGCCCGGTGCCAGCATCACGGCCACCCCGGCGGCTGGGTGGCCGTTCAGCTTGGCGGTAGCGGTGTAGTCTTCGCTGCCCATTTCTACGCGCGCCACGTCGCCAATACGTACCACCGAACCGTTGGATTGGCTTTTAACAATAATATCTTTGAACTGCTCGACCGTTTGCAGACGCGACTGCGCGCGCACGGTGGCGGTAAGCTGCTGGGTGGTGGGTGACGGCAGCGCGCCGATTTTACCGGCAGAGACCTGCACGTTCTGCGCTTCAATCGCCGTTTCCACGTCTGACGGCATCAGCGAATAGGAGGCCAGTTTTGCCGGGTCCATCCAGATGCGCATGGCGTATTCCGCGCCGAATACCTGCAGGCTGCCGACGCCTTCAATACGCGCCATCGGATCCTGCATATTGCTGACCAGCCAGTCGGCGATGTCCGAGCTGGTGGCTTTGTCGGTGGTGTCGTAAACCGCCATGATCAGCAGGAAGCTGCTCTGGGATTTCACCACCGTCACGCCCGCCTGCTGAACCTCGCTCGGCAGTCGGGATTCCGCCTGCTGCACTTTGTTCTGCACCTGAACCTGTGCGGTATCCGGGTCGGTACCCTGCTCGAAGGTAACGTTGATACTCACCGTGCCGTCGGAGCTGCTGGTGGAGGAGAAGTAGAGCAGGTTATCGAGGCCGGTAAGCTGCTGCTCAATCACCTGGGTGACGCTATTTTCCAGCGTGTCGGCGGAGGCCCCGGTGTAGGAGGCGGAAATCTGGATGGTCGGCGGCGCCACGTCCGGGTACTGCGCCACCGGCAGCGTCTGGATTGCCAGCATCCCGGCGAGCATGATCAGAATAGCGATAACCCAGGCAAAGACCGGGCGACGCACGAAGAAGCGAGAGAACATCAGGCTTTGCCTCCGTTACGCTGCACGGCGACGGGTTTCACCGTCTGCCCAACCGTCACTTTATCGGTGCCTTCCACAATCAGCTGGTCGCCGTTTTTCAGGCCGCGTTGTACCAGCCATTTGTCGCCGTAGGTGCCGTCGGTTTCCAGCGTGCGCTGCTCAACCTTGTTATTGGCATCCACCACTAACGCGGTGGCGTTGCCCTTCACGTCGCGGGTGATGCCCTGCTGAGGGGCAAGAATCGCATCGCTCATCACCCCTTCGTCAATGCGGGCGCGCACGAACATGCCTGGTAGCAGTTGGTGCTGCGGGTTAGGGAACACGGCGCGAAGCGTGACCGAGCCGGTGGACTCATCCACAGCGACTTCAGTGAGCGCCAGGCGGCCTTTTTCACTGTAGGTGCTGCCATCTTCCAGGGTGAGCGTCACGCTGAGGGTATCGCTGTTGGTCGCCAGCGATTGCTTACGCAGGCGCAGCAGGTCGACGCTGGAGCGGGTGAGGTCAACGTAGATGGTGTCGAGGCCGCGAATGGTGGCCAGCGCGGTAGTCTGCTCGGCGGTGACCAGCGCCCCCGGCGTGACGGAAGATATGCCGATGCGCCCGGCAATCGGCGCGGTGACGGTGGTCCAGTCGAGGTTAATGCGCGCGCTCTCAAGTGCCGCTTTTTTCGACTCGACGCTGGCTTTGTCCTGCGCACAGGTGGACTGTGCGTCGTCGGCATCCTGACGCGATACGCCGTTATCTTTCACTAACTGCGCGTAACGCTGCGCTTTCTGACAGTCGGCGACGACCAGCGCCTGCGCCTGCTTCAGCGCGGCGGCAGCTTCGTTATAGGTGGCGCGGAAACTGGCCGGGTCAATCTGGTACAGCGGTTGGCCTGCTTTGACGTTATCGCCTTCATTAAAAAGCCGTTTCTGAACGATGCCGGAGACCTGCGGACGCACCTCGGCGCTTAGCGCGGCGGTGGTGCGCCCGGTCAGGTCGCTGACCACGGAAACGGGTTGGCTTTTTAATGTGACGATACCGACTTCCTGAGCGGGACGCTCCGGTGAGGCTGTGGGGGCATTATCGCATCCGCTCAGGAGAAATAATGCAGCGATGGTGGTTGTTATGTATTTCATATTTTTCTCAGGGTGAACGACACCCTCCTCGCCGAATAGGGGTGAGGATTTTGGGTGCGAAAAAGCCTGCGTCTCCGGTGGGCTGGAAACGACAAAAGGGGGATAAAAATATCCCCTGGTATCTAAATGGAATTAATTATTTTGCGGATACGAGCATATTAATAATTTCCTGATAGATTTTTTCCATCTCGTCAGAGGCCACCTGTTGGGGAACCTGACGACGATAAATGGTGCCTTCAACCATCACGGCCATCACTTCTACGCAGCAGCGAATGCGCGTTTCACTCAGCTCAGGATACGTTTGACGCAGGTGATCGCAGGCGTTGTTAAACATGCGTTCATCGGCAGCTTTCAGCCAGGCGGCGACCTGTGGATTGCGGGTGGCTTCGGCGGACATCTCCAGCATCAGCGCATCGTCGTCTTCGCTCAGCGTTTCGCGCCACGCCAGCATGTGCGGCATCAGATGGGTTTGGGTTTTGCCCTCCATCTCAGCGATGCGATGGTCGATAATCCGGCGGATCATCTCTTCGATAATGGCGTCTTTGTTGCTGAAATAACGGTAGATTTGCCCGACGCTGAGCTTCGCCTCGGCGGCAATCTGCGACATGCTGGCGGCATGAAAACCGCTCTGGCGGAAACAGCGCCGCGCGGCGGTAATGATGTCGTCCTGCCGGGCTTTTTGCCGGGCCTCCAGTTTGCTGCTCATTGCGAGTCTCCACCGTTTTGAAACGATGAGAACGATCGTTCTCATTTCGTGTTCATTATACGTAGGGAAAGCGTGATGAAAAGCATTTTCTGATACTGATTTTTTATTTTTTCCTTTGTGCAGAAAATAATGGAGAAAGAAAGAATTTTTTGTGAAATTACTGAGGACGGCCAATAAAAATAATGGAGAAAATATGCCTTTTGTTATTAAAGAAATTATTACGCAGGAAGATAAAGACGAATTGCTGACAGGGCTTCGGGCCTATAACCGCCAGTTTGTGGATACCGCGGACTGGTGCGATGTCTGCGTTTACCTGCGCGACGAACAGGACGTGATGCGCGGCGGCCTGATTGGTCAACGCAAAGGCGACTGGCTCAGTATCGATTATCTGTGGGTGTGTGAAACGGTACGCGGCGACGGGGTCGGCAGCGAACTTATCAAGCGCGCGGAGGCGCTGGCGCGGGAGAAAGGCTGCCGCCATGCGCTGGTGGATACCATCAGTTTTCAGGCGCTGCCGTTTTATCAGAAGCAGGGGTATACGCTGGTGAAAACGCTGGAGGATTTCCCGCTGGCGGGGATGGCGCGGCACTATCTGACTAAGGTCTTGTGAAGGTTGCCGGATGGCGCTGCGCTTATCCGGCCTACGCCAATCTGTAGGCCGGATAAGGCGGAGCCGCCATCCGGCGCTGTTTTACGCGTGCCGGGTTTTCAGCGGCGCCTCTTTCAACCACCACGACAGCAGAAACGCCACCACCATAATGCAGGCCGCCATAATAAACGCCGCGTGAATCGCCGAACCAAAGGCGCTGAGATAATCGCTGCGAATGGCCTCAGGAAGCTGGTGAATCGCCACCGGGTTCATCCCTTTTGGAATAGCCGCCCCTTCCGGTAACAGATTGGTCAGCCGTGATTGCAGCACCGAAGTAAACACCGCGCCAAACAGCGTCACGCCGATGGAACCGCCAATGGAGCGGAACAGCGTCACCCCAGAGGTCGCCACGCCATAAAGGTTCGCCGCCACGGTGTTTTGCACTGCCAGCACCAACACCTGCATCACCATCCCAAGCCCCATCCCCAGCACGCCGGTAAACAGATACAGCTGCCAGGTTGGCGAGGTAATGGTAATGCGCGTCAGCAGCAACATCCCAACAAAGCCCATCAGCGTCCCGATGATGGGGTAGATGCGGTATTTCCCGGTGCGGCTAATGGCGCGCCCGCTGATAATCGAGGTTAGCAGCAGCCCGCCCATCAGCGGGATCAGCTGCAGCCCGGCCTCCGTCGGCGTGGCGTTTTTCACTACCTGTAGATACAGCGGCAGGAAGGTCACCGAGCCAAACAGCGACATGCCGATGATAAAACCAATCAGGCTGCACAACAGGAAGCTGCGGTTTCGGAACAGCGAGAGCGGAATAATCGGCTCAAACGCCAGTCGCTCTTCATAGATAAACCCGGCGATACCAATCAGGCCAAAAGCCAGAATGCACCACAGCTGCGGGTCGCTCCACTCGCGCACCGTACCGCCTTCGGTGGTGAACAGGATGATGCACACCAGCGCCATGGTCAGGTAAATCGCCCCCAGCCAGTCAATCTGATGCTGGCGGCGTGTGTTGCTGGAGTGGAATACCGCACCGATTACAAACAGTGCGAACAGCCCCAACGGCAGGTTGATGTAGAAGATCCAGCGCCAGGAGGCGTGCTGCACGATAAAGCCGCCGATCAGCGGGCCGATAACCGTCGCCAGGCCAAACACGCCGCCGAACAGCCCCTGATAGCGCCCGCGTTCGGCAGGCGGGATCACGTCGGCTACTGCCGCCATGCTGATGACCATCAAACCGCCGCCGCCGAGCCCCTGGAGGGCGCGCATCAGCACCAGCTGCGTCATGTTCTGTGCCAGCCCGCACAGTGCCGACCCGGCGAGAAACAGCAGAATCGAGATTTGCAGCACCCGCTTGCGGCCAAACAGATCGCCGAACTTACCGTACAGCGGCACCACAATGGTGGAGGTGAGGATATAGGCCGTCACCACCCAGGAAAGCTTGTCGAGGCCGCCCAGCTCGCCGACAATGGTCGGCAGCGCGGTGGAGACTATCGTCTGGTCGAGCGCGGAGAGCAGCATCACCAGCAGGAGCGCGCTGAACAGCAGACGGACTGAAGTGACGCCCGCCTGTTGGGGCGGCTGGGCGTTCGTCGTCGTTTCAGATGCCATCATGTTCTCACTTGAAATTAATTAAATGCATAATTAATATTTATTGAAGATCATTCATAGGTCAAGAGATCCCGTTTCTATGCCAGCACAAAAAGACAATCTCAAACCGCGTAAGCCTGGTCGCCCGCGCGGCAGCAAGCCCGATGCGGCCAAGCGTGAACAGCTGATCGACATCGCGCTGCGGCTCTTTTCCCAACAGGGGATTGCGCGCACGTCGCTGAACGCCATCGCCCGTGAAGCCGGGGTGACGCCGGCGATGTTGCATTACTATTTCAATTCACGGGAGCAGCTGCTCGACGTGATGATTGAAGAGCGTTTTCTGCCGCTGCGCGCGCAGATAAGCGGCGTGTTTGGCGACTATCCCGATGAACCGGTAAAAGCGCTGACCGCGATGGTGAAAACCCTGTCGACGATTGCCGCCGAGCACGAATGGTTTGCCCCGCTGTGGATGCAGGAGGTGATTGGCGAAATGCCGGTGCTACGCCAGCATCTGCACACCCGCTTTGGCGACGACAAATATCACGCCACCCTGGCGATGGTGAAACGCTGGCAGGCCGAGGGGAAAATCAACCCGTACCTGAGCGCCGAGCTGCTGTTTACCACGCTGTTAAGCCTGGTGCTGGTGCCGTTTTCCCGGATGCGTAACGACGAGCGGCTGGCGATGCTGACGCCGGAGATCATCACCCATAACGTACTGGCGGTGATCCAGCAGGGGATTGGCCCAGTGTAGGCCCGATAAGCGTAGCGCCATCGGGCACGATACGGCACATTGCCGGATGGCGGCGTAAGCGCCTTATCCGACCTACCGGCTAAACTGATTACTCTCCGCTAACGCCTTAAACCACAGCCCGTTGCGCTTAATCTGCCGCTCACCGGTCTCAAGATCGAGACGATAAAATCCGTAGCGGCGCTTAAACGAGTTGAGCCATGACCAGTTGTCGATAAACGTCCACTGGTGCACGCCGAAGCAGTTCGCGCCGTCGGCGATGGCGCGGTGTAGCTGCACCAGATGTTCTTCCATCAGGCCAATGCGGAAACCATCTTCAATCACCCCATCTGCCTGTATCGGGCCTTCGGATTGCAGATCCATGGCGATGCCAATTTCGGCGAGATACCACTTAATATTGCCGTAATTGTCACGAATATTGGCGGCAATATCGTAGATAGCCTGCGGATGAATTTCGTTGTTATCGCGGTATGGGTTAAAGCGACCGTTCGGGTCGACGTAGTTTTCGAAGTAGTACTCCGGTGAGAAGTAGTCGAGGGTGTATGGGGTCTCACGAGCCTGCACGCGGCGCGGCACGTAGTAGTTCACGCCGAGGAAATCGATCCGCGAGTCGGTTATCAGCGACACTTCCTGCTTGGTGGTTTCCGGCAGGCAGTTATGCAGCGCCAGCAGCTCGCACAGCTCTTTCGGGAACTGGTGCTTCACCAGCGGGTCGAGGAAGCTGCGGTTAAATAACAGGTCGGCATACCACGCCGCTTTTTTATCTTCCGGCGAGTCGTTGCGGGTATAGGACGGCGTCAGGTTTAGCACCACGCCAATCTCGCCCAGCAGCTGCTGTTGGCGGTAGCACTCGACCGCTTTGGCGTGGGCCAGCATGATATTAAACGCCACCTGCGCGGCCAGTTTGCCGTCTTTTTTACACGGGTAGTGGAAGTCGTACAGGTAGCCGCCTTCTACCGGCACAATCGGTTCGTTGAAGGTAATCCAGTATTTGATTTTATGGCCAAACAGGCGGAATGCGGTGGCGGCAAAGCGGGCGAACAGGTCGGTGACGTGCTTTGACTCGAAGCCGCCGTAGCGATTTTGCAGTGCTTCCGGCATATCAAAATGGTAGAGGTTGACCATCGGTTCGATGCCGTTGGCGATCATTTCGTCGAAATAGTCGTTGTAGAAACGGACGGCGTCGGCGTTCGGTTCGCCGGTCTCCAGATCGTCGATCAGTCGTGACCACTGAATCGAGGTGCGGAATGAGTTGAAGCCGATGTGCTTCATCAGCGCCACATCTTCTTTGTAGCGATGCAGCGTGTTACAGACCGTCTCAGGTCCTATTCCCTGGAAAAAGCGTTCCGGCTGCGCGGCATGCCAGCTGTCCCAGATGGAGCGATGGGGCTTACCCTCGGCGCCTTCGGTTTGTGGGCCAGAGGCAGCAGCGCCCCAGAAGAAGTGGTTCGGAAACGCGTAAGTGGTCATTTAATCTCCTGAAAAATAGACAAAAAATCTGCGCCGTTAGCGGCGCAGCAAATTACGACTCTGCTTACTACTCAGCATTCACCTGAATGGATTTGATAAAGATATAGCCCCAGTCCCCCGCGTATTTCCCCAGGCTGATGGTGTTTTCACCCTGCTTGAGATGCACTGGAATGGTCATCCGTTGGCCCTGCTCATCGGTTTGCGGAAACTCAATTTGAATCGGCTTATCGCTATTCACCTGCACCGAGTTCTTCTTTCCGCCCCATTTGGCGTTAAAATCGAGATGCAGCAGATAGTTGCCGTCCCACGGAGCGGCAACCTGCCAGCTCACTTTATCGCCATCATTGGCAAACGGCCCGAGGAAGCCATCTTCGCCGGTTGCCAGTTCGTTTTCCGCGCTCTTGATCACCGTTTTCCGGCTTTGCTTCAGGTCCATTAGCGGACTTTCAAAGCGGCAGAAATCGTCGGGCGCTTTACCCGTCGCTTTGGTTACGTTTACCGTCATCGTTTTGCTGCTTTTCAGCAGGCCGTCGTTGGCGGTAAATGTCAGCTGATAGGTTCCCGTCGTGGGGAACCAGGCGCGAGTGGAAGCCTTGTCGGCATCACAGAAATGGGCCTGCTTGTTGCCGGTGCTGGTCCACTTTTCGCTCACCTGACGTGACGGCAGATTGTCGTCCTGCCATGTCGCGTTGAGGCTCAGGCCGCTGTTTTGCGCCGCGCTCGCTGTCTCCTCAAGCGTGATGACCGGGGCCTGATTTTTCTGGCTATGGGTGACGCTGATAATGTTGGACGGCGCAGACTGCCCGGATTCATTTTTCGCGATCACCCGGTAATAATAGGTTTTGCCCAGCGTGAGCGACGCATAATCATCGCGGAAGAGAGCCATGGATTGTGGATCCCACTCCTGCACACCGTCGGAGATATTTTTACCCACGACCTGCCATGGACCCTCTTTCGACTCCGCGCGTTCTACATCGTAACTTCGACCAACGGCGGCACCCATCCAGTTAATGGCGAAGGGAGAATTGGTCTCGCGTAGTTTTGGTGCTTCGGGTTTGGGCAGCGGTGCCATTTTTTCCTGGCCTGCCATTTGTGCGGCGGCGGTGCGCACCAGGTCGACGACCTTGGTTTCCTGGTTAGCATCGCCTTCCGGGAAGCCCGGAAGATGGTAGCTATAGTGGCCGGTATACTCTTTATGCCAGTAGAAACCGCCGTCGTGGCGATGACCACGAAAGCCCCAGATAAACCCGCCCGCAGCCTTCGCGCCGTTAACCTCGGTATGGACAATCGACTGCATGATGCTGTTCAGGTCGTTGCTATCGAGCAGGCCAAATTCGCCCACCAGGTACACTTTCTTCCCGCCGATGGCTTCCAGATCCTTCTTCACCTGATCCGGATGGTTGTTTCCTGCGTTGGTGTAGTAGTGATTACTGACGATATCAACGTTCGGATCGTTCACGGAGAAGGTGTTGATTTTCTTATAGGTCCCATCAACAACCAGCTGATGCGGCGCGAGTTTTTTAATCCAGGCCGCCGTCTGTTTCAGGAATTCGGCGTTGGTATCTTCCAGCTCGTTACCGGTCTCCCAGGCCATAATCGCCTTTTCGTCCGCGTAAGCGCGCCCGGTTATGGTGTTGGTCCGGGTGATCACCTGGCGAATCACATCGAGATACGCCTGATAGGTTTTACTGTCGGTCCGGTAAAAATCTTCCGGTTTTTCATGGTAGAAGGCCGCCAGCTGCTCGCGTCCACCCCACCACCACCAGTGATCGATAAATGGCAGAATCAAGCGCAGGCCTTGTTTATCGGCTTCGGCAATCATGTTGTCGTACACCACCATCGCTTTTTCATTCAGACGTGGCATACCGTCCGCGGTGGCCGGTGCCAGAATATGCGTTTCGCGCTCGCAGGCTTCATCGTTCTCCTGCTGGACCGAGAGCACGTAGACGCGCTGGGCTTTTGCCCCCGCCTGCACGATGGCTTTAATCCAGTTTTCCTGCTCTTCCGGCGTTGGCCACTTAAAGTACTGACCCCAGCCGCGCGGGTCGGCTTTACAGACACCACGGGCGTCGTTTTCGATCCGGTGCAATTCCGGCGCGTGGATCCCCGCGAAGCGGAATTCCTGTTTGCCGTCCATCAACTGCGCGCCCTGGCGAGTGATGAAGTGGTCAAAGTGCGACGGTTCTGCCGCCATCGCGCCAGCGCTGGTCAAGGCGGTCAGCACGGCTATCAGTAAGGATTTTTTTACGGGCTGTTTCATTGCGTCTCTCCTTAGAACCAGACTTCCGCCTGCACGCCAAAGTTAACGGTATCGGTGCTACCGCTGCGGCTGTAGCCACCGGCATCGATGGTGTTGGTGCTCCAGTTGTAGTTGCCGTCGAGCGCATCCGAGACGCCTTTATCCCACTTGGCGTAGGTCACAAAGAAGCGCAGCTGTGGACGGCTCCAGAAGCCGGAATCGAAGGTCAGCGTTGGCGCGATGGTGACTTTGGTCAGCCCACCTTTCCCTTTGCCGTTGACGCCCTTGTAGTTGTCATCGTCAAGGTACTCGTAACCCAGTTCATACTGCATGGCGAAGTTTTTGGTGATCTGGTGATAAGGGCGGATGCCGGCAACCCAACTGGTGCGTCCCCAGCCGCTGTCGTCGTTGCTCCACCAACGGTAATTTTTGTCTTTCTGCAGGTAGGCGAAGGTTGAGACTTCCACGTCGCCCATTGAGGCCAGGCTGTCGAGCACAATACGCCAGGATTGCGTGTCTTCGAGGTTAGCCCAACCCCAGCCGTTTTTACCCAGCGAATCACCCGCCGCCAGGCCGCGTCCGTACTGCATCACCACTTTGGAATAGCCACCGGTCAGGCCCCAGAACCCATCAAAGTTATAGACACCGGTCACGCCATAGCCTTTCTCAGCGGAGGTCGGGTGATTTTCGTTGCGGTTCATCCGGTGGCCGATCAGCTCCAGATCCAACCCGGTACCGGCAATCTTTTTAAACCACAGGTTGAGCGAGTAGTCGTCCGGGTAGCCCTGATCGCCTTTGTCGACCGGATAGGCTTTGGTTTCATCCGTTGGCGAGAAGGCGTATACCCCGGCGTCGAAGCGGGCGAAGCCCAGATCCATATTGTCGAAACCACCGCCGGTGCCGTTGTACTGAATGTACTCCCAGTCAAACTGGTGGCTGGAGGTGTTGGAGCTGCTGTAACGCTTACCGCCCCAGAAGGTGATGTCTGGTGCGAAGTCGAGGTTGCTGAGTTCGGCATATCCTTCGCGGAACTGCACATCGTGGCCGTCATCGTCCTGACAGTTCCAGTCTGAAGTGCATTTGCTCTGATGGGTGATGTTGGCCTGAATTTTTGCCACCGCACCGGAGTCGGACTTCAGCGTTACCGTTGGAATCAGCTCTATTTTGGTGTCTTCTTCGTTGCCCAGACGCCATTTGCCATCCGGCATCAGCCCCACGGAGTCCGCGCGGTTACCGTCGGAGTTCGCCAGGATCCCAGAACGCATGTAGCCGTGCAGCTGGAAGTCATATTTTTCTGCGTAGGCCAGGCCGCTTGTGGCGGCGCTGACTAATAGTGCCAGAGGTATCAATCGGTTAAGTTGTTTCATCTTTCGCTTTTCCCTTTTATTTTTTGTACGCAATAGCGCTTTTGTTAATGCGATGGGAAATTTACGGATCAAAGATGGAAATGTACATCCACATACGGAAAGCGCTTTCCATAATTGCCGGATCAAATCACAGATCCGAAGATTGTTCGTATAAAAGCGTGATATGGATCGTCTTTTTGTTTTGAGAGAATAAAAAAGCCAGCGTCTGAACGGCGCTGGCGAAAAATAAACTGTGAAGGCGATCGATTAGCGGATTTCAGAATCCGTGAGTTGCCGCTCGTAGACCTTGAAGAAAGGTCGGTAGATCATCCAGGCGTTGAAGAAGGCGAACAGGCACATAAACATATTTTTCCAACTACCATTTGCCGACCATGCGGCGCCCAGCGGTGCAGGCATAGACCACGGCAGCATTGCCACGGCGCGGTCGAGTACGCCGAGGTGCGTCAGGTACCAGGCAATACAGGCGTTAATCATCGGTACGCCAATAAAAGGGATTAAAAATAGTGGGTTAAGTATTATCGGGAAACCAAAAAGTATTGGTTCATTGATATTAAAGAGGGAAGGGATAAGGCCAATTTTGCCCACGCTTTTTAGCTGGCGAGAGCGACTGCGGAGCGCCATAAAGACCAGCGGCAGCGTGGAACCGATACCCCCAATCAGCAGATAGAAATCCCAGAATCCCTGCAGATAAATATGCGGCAACGGCGTGATGCCGTTCACCAGAGCCTGTTGGTTTTCAAACAGATAGGTCATCCAGAACGGGTTCATGATGCCGGTGATGATCAGCGCGCCGTGAATACCAATAAACCATAGTAAATTACAGATAAGTAAGGAAATTAGCAGTGCAGTTAGCGTATCGGAGGCGATGATCAGCGGCCGCAGCGCTTCACTGATAAGCTCTGGCAAAATCATCCCGGTGTTGAGCTTCAGCCCAGCGTTCATCGCCGTAATAGAAAGCATGATCACCAGCAGCGGCGTCAGCAGCTGAAAGCCGTTACGGGTCATGATCGGCACCTCGTCAGGCAAGCGAATACACCAGCCTTTCCGGTAGAAGAGCCGGATCACTTCAACAGAGTAAAAGCTTGAAATTAAAGCGCTAAATATCCCCATTCCACCCAGGAAGAGGTTGCTACCCGCATTTTCCTTAAAGCCGATGAACACCAGAAATGCCAGGCACCCCGTCAGCCCGGAAAGCCGTTCGGGTAGTTGGTACTGCTTACCTAAGCTGGCGCTGGCACCGAAGGCGATGATCAGCGCAATCAGGCCAATCGTCAGCTCAAAAGTAGGCAACAGCATGGGCCGAATAGCCAGATACCATGCGCCGCTGATAGCAAACGGCGGGAAGATCAACGGCACCATCAGGCTGCCAACAATGACGAACGGCATGGCCAGCGCAAAGCTGTCGCGCATGGCGGTGATGTGCTGGCTACGGGTCAGAAGATTGGCGAAAGGCGTAACGCGCTGCTCAATCAGCGTCACAGCAACATTCATAAACTGAATGTTCATGGCGAACCTTATATCGAACGGAGGTGCCAGGATCATCGCCTACATCCCAATAAAGTGAAAGCCTGCAACCGGTGATCGCGCTCACATTTAACGGATTCATGTGCGGAAAGCGCTTTCCGTTTTGTTTCCTCGTGATTATAGTCCGCTCATCGTTACTACTCAGTCAGGAGTTTTCCATGAAGAAAATTATGCTTTGTTGTTCCGCGGGGATGTCCACCAGTTTGCTGGTTAAAAAAATGGTGGCAGAGGCGGAAAAGCGCGGCCTGGAAGTGGATATCAAAGCCTTTGGTGTTGCCGAATTTGAACAGCAGGTGGGCCAGTATCAGGTGGTGCTTCTGGGGCCGCAGGTGAAGTACATGCAGAAAGATTTGCAGCAAAAAGCCAACGCCTACGGCATCAAGGTGGAGCCGATCAACATGATGGATTACGGCATGCAGAAAGGCGGTGCGGTTTTAGATTTTGCCCTGTCATTAATTGATAACAATAACTAAGGGATAAAAGATGAGCTCTCTGTACGCTAAATTAATCAATGTGATAGAACAAAAAATCACGCCAATGGCCGGAGCGGTTGGCCAGCAAAAATACGTGACCTCCATTCGTGACGGTTTTATCCTCGCGCTGCCGTTTATGATTGTCGGCTCGTTTATGCTGGTGTTTATCTTCCCGCCGTTTTCACCGGATACCAGTTGGGGTTTTGCTCGCGCCTGGCTGCAATTTTCGCTGGACCACCGTGAGAGCCTGATGCTGCCGTTTAATTTCAGCATGGGCATCATGACGCTCTTTATCTCCGTTGGGGTGGCTGCCAGTCTTGCGCGCCATCACGAACTGGACCCGCTGACGTCCGGGATGCTGTCGCTGATGGGCTTTTTGCTGGTTGCCGCGCCGCTGAAAGACGGACAGATCTCCGTGGCTTACTTCTCCGGGCAGGGTATCTTCACGGCGCTGCTGGTCGCGATATACACCACCGAGCTGTATGCTTTCCTACGTCGTCACAACATTACCATTCGCCTGCCACCAGAAGTGCCGACCGGCGTGGCGCGTTCCTTTGAGATTCTGATCCCCGTGCTGGCGGTGGCGCTGACGCTGCATCCGTTGAACCTGTTTATCGAAGCACAGCTGGGAATGATTATCCCGGAAGCCATTATGTCGCTGGTGAAACCACTGGTTGCCGCCTCCGATACGCTGCCAGCGATTCTGTTGTCGGTGCTGGTATGTCAGATTTTGTGGTTCGCCGGGATTCACGGCGCGCTGATTGTTACCGGCATTATGAACCCATTCTGGATGGCAAACCTGTCGGTTAACCAGGCTGCCATGGCCGCCGGTACCGCCATTCCACATATTTACGTGCAAGGATTCTGGGACCACTACCTGCTGATTGGTGGCGTGGGCTCCACGCTGCCGCTGGCCATTTTGTTGATGCGTAGCAAAGCGGTTCACCTGCGTACGATTGGCCGCATGGGCGTTGTGCCGGGGCTGTTTAACATCAATGAGCCGATTCTGTTCGGCGCGCCAATCATCATGAACCCGCTGTTCTTTATTCCGTTTGTTCTGGTGCCGATGGTGAACGCGACGCTGGCCTACTTTGCCCTCGACTTTGGCCTGGTCTCCCGCGTGGTGTCGATGACGCCGTGGACCACGCCAGCCCCTATCGGTGCATCCTGGGCGGCGAACTGGTCGTTCAGCCCTATCATTATGTGCCTGATTTGTATGGTAACGGCTGCCGTCATGTACTACCCGTTCCTGAAGGCTTACGAGAAACAGCTGCTGTCGCAAGAAAGCGGTGATGCGGAAACGGAAGGTCGCGTTGGGCAGTCTGAGGCCGCCTGATTTTGTTGATTGAGAGGACGTTATGGATTTAGAAGAACAAGTGATGGGCATTATTATTAATGCTGGCCAGTCGCGTAGCCTGTGCTACGAAGCGCTGAACAGCGCTAAAGCCGGTGATTTCGCCGATGCAGATGAAAAAATGGGGCAGGCGCAGCATTTTGCCCGCGAAGCGCATCGGGTACAGACTCAACTGATTGAGGCTGATGAAGGTGAGGGCAAAACCAAAATGACGCTGGTGATGGTGCACGCGCAGGACCATCTGATGACGTCGATTCTGGCCAAAGAACTGGTAGGCGAGCTGATTGAGCTCTATCGCACGCGTCATTAAGCCTCTGTCTCCCCGGCCGTTTCGCGCCGGGGAGTTGGCGAATACCTGAACGTATTTATGTTAGTATAGGGAGAAAACCGTAATACAGACGACACCATGCCTACTATTGATGATGTTTCAAAGTTAGCCAACGTTTCCCGTGCCACCGTTTCGCGCGTGCTGACGGGGACGCGTGGCGTTCGTGAAGAGAGCCGTGAGGCCGTATTACGCGCGGTGGAAGAGCTTAACTACCGCCCAAGCTTTGCCGCGCAGAACCTGGCGAGCAACACCTCGAGCTACGTCGGTATGGTGCTGCCCGCGAACGAAGCCGGGTTTAGCGCCGCGCTGCTGCCGCAGCTGTCGCAGGCCGTGAAATCGCTGAACAAATCGCTGATCATTCAGTATGTAAACGACGCGACTGAACAGCAGGCAGCGGTGGAAAACCTGCAGCATCAATGCGTTGCTGTCGTCACCCTGAGCCGCAACAGCGGTGATGTTGCCAGCAATGTGATCGCCTTCGATGCGTTTTCCGCGCAAGGCAGCGCCAGCCAGGGCTATAACTATGCGTTTGCCACCGAAAGCGCCTGCCGCTATGTGCTGGGCAAGGGGCATCGTAATATTGCGCTGCTGATGGATAATGAAAGCGACGTTGCCAGCAAGCAGATGCTCGACGGCTATCGTAGCGTGCTGCAAAACTACTCTCTGCCGTTCAATCGTCAACTGTTGGTGATGGCTGACAACAATATTGAGCAGGCGCTGCTGACGCTTATCAATAGCTTTACTAAATATACGGCGATTATCGCCAAACGTGACTGCTACGCCGCCGAAGCGATGCGTTTATTACGTGAATTCAATATTGCTATCCCGCAGGAAGTGTCGCTGGTGAGCCTTGAAGACTCTCCGCTGGCCTCGCTGGTTTATCCCCCTCTGACCTGTATCGCCTATCCGGTTGAACAACTACTGGAACACTGCGTTCAGCGTATTCGCGCGTTAATTGATGGGCATTCTGTGTTTGTACCGGAAGGCCGTGCATTTACCGGGCGTCTGGTGGCTCGCTCATCGGTTGCGGATATCAGTTAATCTACGCGGAGCCCCAAATGCCCGCGTGTTCGCAAGACACTTCTTTACAGCACTAAACTGGCGGGCTCGCTAAGATATGCCTCGTACTATGACGAGGTCATGATGAGCAAATTTTTCCAGCGCCGCCGCGTATACCGCTGGCTACGCGAAATGATAGTGCTGTTACTGTTGGCCGCGGCGCTGATGTGGGGCGTTGATCGCTTCCGTAGCCCGACGTTGCCCGACACCTTCTCCGGCACGACCATGCAGACAATAGATGGCCAGCAGTTGGATTTCACCGCGATGAGCGAAACCCGCCCGCTGCTGGTTTACGTCTGGGCGACCTGGTGCAGCATCTGCCGCTTTACCTCGCCGTCGGTTGAGAAGCTGAAGGAGCAGGGCGGCAACGTGGTGAGCATTGCCCTGCGTTCCGGCGATGATGCGCGGCTGGCGACGTGGATGCAGAAAAAACAGCTGACCATGCCGGTAGTGAACGACGCGCGCGGTGAGCTGGCCCAGCGCTGGCAGGTGAGCGTAACCCCGACGCTGGTGGTTATCGACAAAGGCAAACCGGTTAGCGCGACGACCGGCTGGACGAGCTACTGGGGCATGAAAATACGCCTGTGGTGGGCAGGCCTGTAACCTCTAAACTATTGCTATATTGATAATAGTCTATTGCGATTTATACCATTTATGTAATTAGTCCGCGGTCGTATCCTTCTTCGCATCACGTTACCGAGCGTAGCGTCCCTTACCGAACAGGATACGACCATGAAAACCCTTACTACGATTTTTACTGCTTCCCTTCTCTGTGTTGCTGCCTTTAGCGCCTCTGCGCAAAGCGTCACGGCGACTGCCTCTACGCTGGACTCCGCTGAAGCGGCTATCGCGCAGAAAGCCAAAGAGATGAACGCCTCCGACTACAAAATCACCAGCGCACGCATGGGCAACACCGTGACCATGAGCGCTGAACTGTATAAATAAGCGGAGGAAAACAGCATGTTATTCAATCAATATTCTCTGAACGACCTGTCGCTGGCTAACCGTATCGTGATGCCGCCGATGACCCGCTCCCGCGCTGGAACCGGCGATGTGGCGACCGATATGATGGCCGACTACTACGCTCAGCGCGCCAGCGCTGGGCTTATCATCAGCGAAGGCACGCAAATCAGCCAGCAAGGCCAGGGCTATGCCTGGACGCCGGGTATGTACTCTGAAGCACAGATTGCAGGCTGGAAAAAAGTGACCACCGCTGTGCATCAGGCGGGCGGCAAAATCTTCGCCCAACTGTGGCACGTCGGCCGCGTTTCCCACAACGTCCTGCAGCCGAACGGCGCGCAGCCGGTCTCCTCTTCCGCGATTCAGGCCGAAGGCGTGAAGGTGTTTGTCGATGTGGAAGGCCGTGGCCCGGAAAGCGGCGTCGGCGAGATGATGCAGCATGATATGCCGCGCGCACTGCGTACCGATGAGATCCCGGCTATCGTCAACGATTATGCCCAGGCGGCGCGTAACGCCATTGCTGCCGGTTTTGACGGCATTGAACTGCATGGGGCAAATGGCTACCTGATTAATCAGTTTATTGATTCGCAGGCCAACCTGCGCGACGACGAATACGGCGGCTCGCTGCAAAACCGTCTGCGCTTTATGAACGAGGTGGTGGCCGCAGTCTCTGAAGCGATTGGCAAAGAGCGCGTGGGGATTCGTCTCGCGCCGCTGACCACGCTGATGGGCTCTCGTGATGATACGCCGGAAGCGACCTACCTGGCAGCGGCTAGCGTGCTGAGCGAGATGGGCATTGCCTATATTCATATTGCCGAAGCTGACTGGGATGATGCACCGGTGATGCCCGCCGCGTTTAAAGAAGCGCTGCGGATTATCTTCCACGGCACGCTGATTTACTCCGGTAAATACACCAAAGCCCGTGCCGAAGAGGCGCTGGCAAAAGGCTGGGCGGATCTGATTGGTTTTGGTCGTCCGTTTATTGCTAACCCGGATCTGCCGTATCGTCTGGAGCATGATTTACCGCTGAATACGCCGGTGAAGGAGCAGTTCTTCGGTGGTGGGAAGGCGGGGTATCTGGATTATCCGACGGCGGAGTGATGGGCGCTGGCCCCCCTCACCCTAACCCTCTCCCCAGGGGGGAGAGGGGACCGATCGTGCAGTTAGCACGTTTGGTTTTCTCCCTCGCCCCTTTGGGGAGAGGGCCGGGGTGAGGGGAATCCCTTAAGCGACATCGTAAATACGCACGTCCGGTGCACTGTTCAGATACGGTTTCAGCGCTTCGACCACGTCCTGAGTGAACAGGTCGCTGCTGAGGTAAGCCTGCGCCTGCTCGCGGGTGTTAAAACCGTGCAGTACCTGCACGTCTTCGTCGCGGATAAGCAGCTCTTTGGCGGTTGCCCCGGCGATGGTGTTGAGGAACGGCGCTTTGTACTGCTGATAAACACCCGCAGCGGCGGGGCGGTTTGCGGGGCTAATATCGAGGGTGATTTGCAACCAGGCCATGATGTTCTCCTGTATTCATAGTGGCAGTTGGGTTGCCTGAATTATCAGAAGTCATGGCCGCTGCCACAAATCAGTTCTTCTAGCGAGGCTGGATAGTTTTTCTACGCGGCACCGTTTTCGACAGCAATGTCGGCAATCAACCAGTCATGGAAAATTTTCACTTCCGGGCGCATCACCGCGTGTTGCGGGGTCACAATGTAATAAGACCAGGTCAGCGGCCAGCGGTGATCCGGATGCAGTTGCGTGAGTTGCCCGCTGCCGATCAACGCTTTCACCAGCGCATGGCGCACGATCGCCACGCCGCGCCCGCTTAAGGCGGCGAGGATCACCGCCGAGGTGGAGTTGATATGCAAGCCACTCTCTTTTGCCGCTGGCGCGTTCAGTGTGCTGAGCACCTCATCCCAGTCAGGAAAATTAGCGCCGGGATGTGGGGTATCGTCATGGATTAGCTTCTGCTGCGAGAGCCAGTCCGCGCAGGCGGTTTTCTCCGGCGGCACCAGGCGCGGGCTACAGACCAGCACCGCTTCTTCGTCCATCAGCCAGGTTTTATCCACACCCGGCCAGTCTCCCTGCCCACAGCGGATGCCGACGTCGGCTTCGCCGTGGGAGACATCCATCAACTTTTCGGTGACGTTCAGGCGCAGGTCGATCGCATCATGCGCTTCAGAGAAGCGGTTCAGGCGATCCATTAGCCAGTTCATCATCAGCACCTGCGAGGCGGTCACCACCACCACCGAACGCGCCCGGCGGCCGCGCAGCTTGTTGAGCCCGGACTCGAGTTTATCCAGCCCCTGGGTGATGTCCTGCAAGGCTTCCTGCGCTTCGCTCACCAGCGTCAGCCGCTCTTTACCGGAGCGCGTGCGATGCAGCAGCGGATGCCCGACCCAATCTTCCAGCGCCCTGACCAATTGCCCAACGGCGGCGGGCGTCACGCCCAGTTCCTGCGCCGCGCCGGTAAAGCTGCCGTGACGGGCGGTGGCTTCAAAGGCGTGTAGCCATTTGAGGCGGTTGAGTGAGCGCATACGGATTCCTCTCGGGGGATGATGGCTTCAGTATACGCGAACGATAAAGATTTTCTTTAGTAGGTCACGGTGATAGTGACGGTATCGGCGTAGCTGTCTGCGCGATAGTTGGCGCTGGGAACCAGGGCGTAGACCGTTTTGTTGACGGAGGATCCTGTACCGGTATCGGCGACCAGGTTGGGAGATGCGTTACCCCATGTGAGACCAGAAACGCCTGCCGTTGATTTCAACTGATAGGGCACCAGGTCTGGGTTGGTTGAGGTCGTCGCGGTGCTTTTCATAACGCCACTCCCGGTAGTGTTACCGTTTGAGGGGGTAAGCCCGATGGTGTAGGCGGTACCGTTTGTGCATGCCATGGTGAAGTTGCTGTTGCTGGTAATATTGGTTTGGGTGTAGGCAACTGAACCCAGTGAAAGCGTGTTGGTGGCGGTGATCTGGCACTGTTTACTGACGGTGGCGGTGACGCCAAAAGCAAAGTTACCGACGACCGTGCTGCCACACGCTGCGCCCAGGTTGAGCGGGTTAATTATTGATGTAATCGAGGCGTTAATGGCGAGAAAGGTGTCCGAATAGTTTCCTGGGACTGCCGTACTTTGCCCTTTAGGTATAAGGGCATAGATGGTAAAGGAGCCGGTTAAATCATTGGTAGTAAGCATACGCCAGGCAACCCTCATGGGACTAAAACTTGCGTTGCTGTCCTGATTGCCTAATACGATGGTATGCCCGCTGTCCTGATAGAGCTGATAGTTAATTTTTGCCGTGCCTGAGGTCATTTGCCGGGGAAGAGTGGCTCCGTTTGTCGATGGGCCAAAGTTGAAACAGATGGTGGCGCCCAGCAGTGAGAGTACAGCCCCCGTGCAGGTGTAGTTGACGTTTACACTGATAACCGTATCACTTGTGTTGTTGAATGGGGACACGGCGCTGGTGAAGGCGACATTGGGGACGGGGGAAACGGTACAACTCACAGCAAAGCTTTTTAGCGGGAAAAAGCACAGCCCTACCAGTAAAATCATCACTCTTAACCACATGATCGCTGCTCCTTATTGGCACGTTAATGGCCCAATTTGTGGAATATCTCGTGCTTTTTCTGGGTAATCGAACTGTGCCGTACAGCGACCCGCGCTGGTGACCACGTTGAGGGTGTTATGCGCGTCCAGGGTGTCGAAATAGACCATGCCGTCAAAGCCGACCACGGCCCTCTGACTCTGCACGCCGTTCAGCGTGGCGGATGACCCTTCCGGTATCACTTCTCCCTGTGCATTTTTCAACACGATCAGCGCAGAACGTACGGTTTTTACCGTAAAGTTGACCATTGTGCCCGAGCGATCGGCAGGGATCGCCACGGTGTTAACCGGATCGATCCGCATATTGGCCGGGAGGTCCATCGGGTTAATGCTGATCTCGTTTTTCTGGTAGCTGTTGAGCGGCGTGACCAGCAGCAGGCCGCTGTCGTTGCTGGTGCCAATCGGGTTGTTTTGCAGCAGCACCGGTACGTTAGGCATACCCCCGGTGGAGACCACCGCAAAGCCGTTATTGATGGTCTGCGACGCAAACAGGCCGCCGCCCATCAGCACGAGCGCACCGTTGGCCCCGGCGTAACCGGACTGATTGCCCGACATATTGCTGTAGCCGCCGTACACTTTGCCGTAGCGCCCGAGATAGCCCAGCTCGCCCTGACCGCTTTGCTGAGCGTCCTGCTGGTTGAGCACCATGTTCCAGCCCAGGCCGCCATCAGACGGCTGGGTTTTACTGGCGTTTAACGAGTAGCTCATCTGGTTATTGCTGCTGCGCTGTACGGTGGCGCTGGTATTGATGTTGTTATCAAACGAGACGTTGACCACCAGGAATATGTTGCGGTCGCGGCTGCGATCAACGTTCTGATTCAGCCCGGCGGTGAGGTACACGCGGTTGGACACCGACTGGTACCAGTTGGCGTTGGTGTAGCGCTGGGTGGGCTGGCCGGGAGAGCGGTACTGTAAATAGCCAACGCTGAAGCTACCGAAAGACTCGGTGCTATAGCCGACCACGGTGCTCTGATTCAGCGATGGCGGTGGGCTCCCATAACGGGTGGCGACGTCGTGGTAGTCTCCGGTCGTGGCAATCGTCGTGGTGTTGAAGTTAAAGCGACTGTTGTTCCAACGATAGCCGATGCTGTAGAGGAAACCGTTTTCACCCGCGTCGGCGCTGGCTGCCAGCGCAGTGGAAATGGTTCCGCTGTTGCTGCCGGGGATCCAGTCGCTACTGAACCCGGCGTTAATCAGACTCTCGGTGGCCTCGGCGTGCCCGCCTGCGGTGAGGTTGTTGCTGAGGCCATGTCGCCAGGTGCCGCTAAAGGCGGGCGTGCTGGCGTAATCAAAGGATTCATAACCGTAGTTATTGCGCACCACGCCGACTTCCGCCGACCATTCTGATAACCCCTGACGCAGCAGCGACTGGTCGTTATAAAACGAGAAGCTCTGCACCGTGGTTTTACCCAGCGCATCGGTCATGGTGACCTGCGCCTCGCCTGCGCCGTTGATATTGGGCAGCGTATTCAGTTCGAAATTACCCGCCGGGACTTCGCCGTTGTAGTACTTCACGCCGTTCATATACAGCTCGACGCTGGAAGGCAGCGTGGCGGAGCCGAAAAACGAGGGCAGCGGCGTGGTAGGGGTATAGGGTTGAAGGCTGTAGTCGGTGCCTATCTGTATCCCGGCGATGCGCGTGGGGCGCGACCAGTTGACGGCGCTGGTAAGCATATCCCCCAGGTTGAGCGCGATGGCCTGTCTGGGAAACGAGGTGCGCCAGCTGGTGTCCAGACGGACCATACCATTGTTCTGGCTAACGTTATCGCTATTGCCGGTGTAGCGTGATATCTGCGTGGCGCTCAGCACGCCCATGTTACTGAAGGCGCGAAGCTCACTAAAGGCGCTGGCGTTGCTCTGCCCTTCTTGCCCCTGAGAGGCATAGAGATCGTAGTTGAGTAGCAGCCCGCGCGAGGAGGCGGCATCGGGATTCGGCGTGTCGTCCGGGTTCACCTGAGTGGTGGCCATATCCAGTTGTTGTAGCGGTGCCATTAGCGCCAGCGTTTGCTGATTTGCATCGTACTGCACGCGCAGCTGAGGGAGGTCGTTCAGACAGACCGGATCGGGCGTGTTTGCGGGTATCCGCAGGCCGATTTTACGCAGGCTATCGGCGCTGGCATAAAGCTTGTCGTGATCGTAGCCAAATCGCGCCAGGCCAATGGGATTCTGATTCAGGGTGACGTCGAGATAGAGCTCCGTCCCGGCCAGCGGTGTGCTATCGGCAATGACCCCATCCATGCTTTTCATTTCCGCAGAGGTGCTCCTCGCTATAAATAACACGTTGAATAGTAAAATAATTAATAGACGGCTTCGTCCGCTATAGCGTTTGTACCGTTTTTTGACCATTGACCGTTACTTCAAGCTTTTCTCCCTGACCGGCGCTGGCAGGAAGAGGCCAGCGCATCGTCGAACCGGGCAGTACATAGCCCAAAAGTCCAGGCGTAATATTTTTTCGGCTGCCTGATGCCGTAATCAACGTGACCTCTGCGAGCTGGGCATGGCCGTCGCCCTGGTTATTCACCTGTAACCAGGTTCGACCGTCGCTGTGTGCCACCTGCCATTGCAGTCTGGCGAACGTTTCTGTTGCCCCCGGCGGCTGGATGAACACCGGAACGGAATAGTGCATAACAAACTGCAGGCTGTTTTTTTTCGTTGTAGTCGTTGTAGAAGGCGGCAGTTCGTTAATCGATAGTCGATACGCATCTTCCACCTTCGTCGGTGGGCCGGTGCGAATCACGCGGATCAACTGCTTCCCACCGGGTGGGATGTTCAGCATGGGCGGGCTGATGACCAGGCCTTGCGAAGATGAAAGCTGGTCGCTGTAACCACTCTGGCTCCAGTGGAAAACGCGAACCTGGGCGTTAACCGGGCTGTCACCTGAGTTGCTCAACCAAAGGCCCTCGGCGCGCTGGTTTTGTTGCAGCGTTAAGCTGATAGGCGAGACCTGCAGACCGCTAGCGGCGATATCGCCGCTGAAAAGCGCGAGCGCGGTCAGGCAGGCAAGCGCTGACGAGTGTCGGAGCATAGGCCTTCCTTGAATCAATAGGTAAAGGTCACCGTCACGGTGTCGGAATAGTTATCTGGCGTAACGTTAGTATTGGTAACACCGGCGTACACGGGCACGGCCTGAAGAGCCCCCTGCCCGGAGCCCGCTAAAATGTTAGGGCCAGTGGTCGTATTGCTTCCCCAAACCGTTGAGCCGTTGAGGTCGGTATAGAGCTGGTAAGCCACTTTGTCCGTGTTGGTGCCGGTGCCGGACATGCTGCCTGCACCAGACTGGTTGCCATTAGAAGGCTGCAGACCAATAGTAAAGGGCGTGCCTTTAGAACAGGTTACGCTCAGGTTAGCGGTGGCCTTTGCAGGAACCACGTTCGCGACGACAGAGCCAAAGGAAACCGGCGAACCTGAGGTCATGGTGCACGTTTTGGTTATCGTAATCTGAACCTGAAAGGTACTGGTGATAGGGGTATCCAGTACGGCATAGGCCGATGGCATAAAAAATATGGACATCGGAACGAGAAGCATGAACTTAAAAGACGTGTTCATAGTATTGACCTCTACATAGGTATTCTTTTTCCCTAGTAAAACAATGACGTATGAAGCATTAATTCCTTATATAAAAATAGAGCAGATAGCATTATTCTGCCAATTTGCCTTAAGTATTTTTTATTAAAAATAGAACGTCCGTCACCTTATTGGGTGATAAGCGAGAGATATAAAATATATGATATATTTATAGGCTAAGTGATTATTTGAAATAAAATAATGACTATTGTGTGTGGGGAAAAACTGGTGGTTATTTTAATTTCTATAAAGTGATATGTAGCATTAATTAAATGGATGGCATAATTTCGGCGCTACGTTTTAGGATCTTTCCCTAAAAATAGTAGGGCTCGGGTGTCGTTTTTTTGCCGGGTGGCGCGATGCTTACCCGGCCTACAATTGCACTGTACCCGTAGGCCCGATAAGCGCAGCGCCATCGGGCGATGAACCTGTAAGCCGAACTTACAAGTTCATGTCTCGTCAATGCACTGCCGACACCGCCGCTTCAATCCCTTTCAGCTTCAACTGCGTCTCCTTCAACTCCGCCAGCAGCTTCTGCTCCTGTTCGCCATAGGCCATCAGGACGATGCAGCCTTCCATCACTTTTACGCTAACCTGTTGTCCGGTTTCGAACCCGGCCTCGCGCAGCCACTTCCCGGAAAGGGTGAGACTCGGTGTATTTTTGTTTGCACCCTGCGGGCGATATCCCACAATTATCGTGCGCTCGGTTTTTGCTGCGGGTAAGTCTGGGGTAGAATGCGGATCAGCCATAATCAACTCCTTGATAGTTGGTGAGGTTAGCTCTCGTCGAGTACTGAGAATACTGGGCGAGAGCGTTTAAATATCAGGTTACTTATTTTAAAGGTACGTACCTGATTGATGATAGATTGCTCTTGTAGGTACGTACATGTCAACGACGAAACGCGACCCTAACCCATCAAAGTCCGGAAAAGCACCGACTTTTCAGATTCGTATTACGCCGGAGTTGAAGGCGCAGTTTGAGGCTGCGGCGAAGGCAGAGGGGATGAGTTTGGGGAATTGGCTCAAAACCTTGGGAAGAAAAGAACTAAGTAGGTTGGGAATTGAGCCAGAAATATAAAGCGTATTGTTAATTATCTTCTCTGCGAGGTATACCTACGATTTCCATTTTTAATGGATGCTCGCCGGAAAAGACAGAAGCTAAACCCTTTCTGATTTTGCGGTTATCATTTTCAATTTCCCCATGTGCAACTGGAGAATAAATTGCTGTTTGAAGTTGCACTCGCTCAAAATTATAACCAATGTCTTTAGCTATTTCTGACAATAGATCTAAGAACATAGTGTTACTTTCTTGATTCCATATGGCAACTAATGCTTCATTGCTAGGATATGTACTATTTAAATGAGAAAAATATAAATTCCAGGCTGCGATTACTTTGCTCTCAGATTTACTTCTTTTTGCTTTTCCCTTTTTAATTTTTCCATAAAAAGCAAGGTCGATCATATTTAAAGCATTCACATGGTTACTTGATAGTCTTGCATTTTGAGATCTGGTTGACATCAACTGCCTGAAAATTTCTATTTTAAGAGATTTTACTTCAGTATATCGCTCTATCAATTTTTGAGATTGAACAGCTAATAATGGGCTAATTAAGGTTGCAGCAATTGCCACAATAGTCAGTGCTAAGTTCACTCATTTATCCTGCTTGCAAAGCTGGGATCATATAAAAATAAAAGAATGAAGTAGATATGCCAAATGGCTGGTTTTAGGTATGAATTTTGGCGGAAGATCACAGGAGTCGAACCTGCCCGGGACCGCTGGCGGCCCCAACTGGATTTGAAGTCCAGCCGCCTCACCGGAGACGACGATCTTCCGCGCCTACATTGCTACATGGAGGCGGGGCGCATTATAGCTACTTTCAATCATTTACCACATCCCCCCAGGGCACATTTTTCGCCCCGTAGCCCCGTCACTTTTGGACTTCCCAGATAAAACCCTGCCTTTTCCTATGGTTACATTTTCCCGCTAGAACACCGCAGACAATTTACCGCACTTCTTGCCCGATGAATGGCGTAAAAACCAGCGCCGTAACCGAATATTTGACCATTTCACGGCCATTTCGCGTTGTGTTTATCAACCGCTGGCCGCGCAGGCTTACGGCGTAAACGAGCCGGGACAGTATCAGTACGGAAAAGGACAACGCTAAGGGAGAGTATAGATAAAACGAGTAAATACTTTGGCGGAAAAGTGAGCTAATTTTGGCGGAGATCGCAGGAGTCGAACCTGCCGGGAGCCGCAGGCGGCTACCACTGGAAAAGATGTCCAATCGTCTCACCGGAGACGACGATCTTCCGCGCCTGCATTGCTACATGGAGGCGGGGCGCATTATAGCCACTTTCAATCAGTTACCACATCTTTACTTACATTTTTCGGCATCTTTTTTATATCTGCCGCACGGCATGGATAGAAATTCCTACAAAATCCGTAAGTTACACTTCGACACACTCTACCCGCCAACCCAGATCACATAAATCAAGAAACGTAATTTGATAACGAGATATCGCAATTCACCTTATACGGCGGATGGTTTAAAAAATATGTAACCGGTACCAACGTGGCTTCGGTGCGAAAAGGGTTTGAAAGATGAAGAGTGAAGTATTATCTGTCAAAGAGAAGATCGGCTACGGCATGGGCGACGCCGCCAGCCATATCATTTTCGATAACGTCATGTTGTACATGATGTTCTTCTATACCGATATCTTCGGTATACCCGCAGGTTTTGTTGGCACCATGTTCCTTCTGGCGCGCGCGCTGGATGCCATCTCCGACCCGTGCATGGGGCTGCTGGCCGACCGTACCCGCAGCCGCTGGGGCAAGTTCCGCCCGTGGGTGCTGTTTGGCGCGCTGCCGTTCGGCGTGGTCTGCGTGCTGGCCTACAGCACCCCGGACTTCAGCCATAACGGCAAACTGATTTATGCGGCCATCACCTACACGCTGCTGACCCTGTTCTACACCGTGGTCAACATCCCTTACTGCGCGCTTGGCGGGGTTATCACCAACGACCCGACGCAACGCATCTCGCTGCAGTCCTGGCGCTTCGTGCTGGCGACGGCGGGTGGCATGCTCTCTACCGTCTTAATGATGCCGCTGGTGAATCTTATTGGTGGCGATAATAAAGCGCTGGGCTTCCAGGGCGGTATCGCGGTGCTCTCCGTAGTGGCATTCCTGATGTTGGCCTTCTGCTTCTTCACCACTAAAGAGCGCGTGGAAGCGCCGCCAACCAATAACTCCATGCGTGAGGACCTGCGCGACATCTGGCACAACGACCAGTGGCGCATCGTCGGCCTGCTCACCATCCTCAACATCATGGCGGTCTGCGTACGCGGCGGCGCGATGATGTATTACGTCACCTGGATTATGGGCTCCCCGGCACTGTTTACCGCCTTCCTCACCACCTATTGCGTCGGCAACCTGATTGGCTCGGCATTGGCCAAACCGTTGACCGACTGGAAATGCAAAGTGAGCGTCTTCTGGTGGACCAACGCCATTCTGGCGGTCCTGAGCCTGGCGATGTTCTTTGTACCGATGAACGCGAGCGTCGTTATGTTTGCCTTTATCTTCGTGATTGGCGTTCTGCACCAGCTCGTGACCCCGATTCAGTGGGTCATGATGTCCGACACCGTTGACTACGGTGAATGGCGTAACGGTAAACGTCTCACCGGCATTAGCTTTGCGGGCACGCTGTTCGTGCTGAAGCTCGGCCTGGCGCTGGGCGGTGCGATGATTGGCTGGATGCTGGCTGGCGGCGGTTATGACGCTGCGGCCAAAGCGCAGAACCCCACCACCATCAGCATCATTATTGCTCTGTTCACTATCGTACCGGCTATTTGCTACCTGTTGAGCGCCGTTGTGGCGAAGCGCTTCTACACCCTGAAAACGCCATTCCTGGTCAAGATGATGGCTGAACTGGCGAGCGGTGCGCACCGCACTCAGCAGGATTTTGAAAACGTATCTATGAAACAATCTCTCGGGAATTAAGAGGACGAACTATGAAGATCAGTGATGGAAACTGGATGACCCAACCGGGTCTCAACTTGATTCATCCTGTCCAGGTGTTTGATGTTGAACAGCATGGGAATGAGTTGGTGGTGTATGTGGCGCCGCGCGATGTGCGGGAACGTACGTGGCAGCTGGACACGCCGATGTTCACCATTCGCTTTTTCTCTCCTCAGGAAGGGGTGGTCGGCGTGCGCATTGAGCACTTCCAGGGGGCGCTGGATAAAGGCCCGCACTACCCGCTGAACGTGCTGAAAGACGTGAAGGTGCAAATCCAGAACACCGCCGAGTTTGCCGAGCTGAAAAGCGGCAACCTGAGCGTGCGCGTCACCAAAGGTGAATTCTGGTCGCTGGACTTCCTGCGCAACGGCGTTCGCATTACCGGTAGCCAGCTGAAAAACAACGGCTACGTGCAGGACAGCAACGACGACCGCAACTACATGTTCGAGCGTCTGGACCTCGGCGTGGGTGAAACCGTTTACGGCCTGGGCGAGCGCTTTACCGCGCTGGTGCGCAACGGCCAGAACGTTGAAACCTGGAACCGCGACGGCGGCACCAGCACCGAACAGTCCTACAAGAATATTCCGTTCTACCTGACCAACCGCGGCTACGGCGTGCTGGTGAATCACCCGGAAAACGTCTCCTTCGAGATTGGTTCAGAGAAAGTCTCCAAGGTGCAGTTCAGCGTCGAAGGCGAGCATCTGGAATACTTCGTTATCGACGGCCCAACCCCGAAAGAGGTGCTGAACCGCTATACCCAGTTCACCGGCCGCCCGGCGCTGCCACCGGCCTGGTCCTTCGGCCTGTGGCTGACCACCTCGTTCACCACCAACTACGACGAAGCGACGGTGAACAGCTTTATCGACGGCATGGCGGAGCGCGACCTGCCGCTGCACGTCTTCCACTTCGACTGCTTCTGGATGAAAGCCTTCCAGTGGTGCGACTTCGAATGGGACCCGGTGACCTTCCCGGACCCGAAAGGCATGATCCAGCGCCTGAAAGACAAAGGGCTGAAGGTCTGCGTGTGGATTAACCCGTACATCGGCCAGAAATCCCCTATCTTCCAGGAGCTGAAAGAGAAGGGCTACCTGCTCAAACGCCCGGATGGTTCGGTCTGGCAGTGGGATAAATGGCAGCCGGGCCTGGCGATTTATGACTTCACCAACCCGGAAGCCTGCCAGTGGTACGCCGACAAGCTGAAAGGCCTGGTGGAGATGGGCGTCGACTGCTTCAAAACTGACTTTGGCGAGCGCATCCCGACCGACGTCCGTTGGTTCAACGATGCCGACCCGCAGAAAATGCACAACCACTACGCCTACATCTACAACGAGCTGGTGTGGAACGTGCTCAAAGAGAACCTCGGCGAGAAAGAAGCGGTGCTGTTTGCCCGTTCCGCCTCGGTGGGCGCGCAACAGTTCCCGGTGCACTGGGGCGGCGACTGCTACGCCAACTACGAATCGATGGCGGAGAGCCTGCGCGGCGGCCTGTCTATCGGCTTGTCCGGCTTTGGTTTCTGGAGCCACGACATTGGCGGCTTCGAAAACACTGCCCCGGCGGATGTCTACAAGCGCTGGTGTGCCTTTGGCCTGTTCTCCAGCCACAGCCGCCTGCACGGCAGCAAATCCTACCGTGTGCCATGGGCGTACGACGAAGAGTCCTGCGACGTGGTGCGCTACTTCACCGAAATGAAGTGCCGCATGATGCCGTACCTGTATCGTCAGGCGGCGCTGGCGAACGAACAGGGCACGCCAATGCTGCGCGCCATGATGCTGGAATTCCCGGACGATCCGGCGTGCGACTACCTCGACCGTCAGTACATGCTCGGCGACTCTCTGGCGGTGGCGCCGGTGTTCACCGAAGCGGGCGACGTGCAGTTCTACCTGCCGGAAGGCCTCTGGACGCACCTGTGGCACAACGACGAGGTGCAGGGCAGCCGCTGGCATAAACAGCAGCACGACTTTATGAGCCTGCCGGTGTACGTGCGCGACAACACGTTGCTGGCGCTGGGCAACAATAGCCAGGTACCGAACTACGCCTGGCATGAAGGGACGGCGTTCCAGTTGTTCCATCTGGAAGATGGTCGCCAGGCGGTTTGCGAAGTGCCAGCGCAGGACGGTTCGGTTATCTATACGCTGACCGCGAAGCGTCAGGGTAACGTGATTACCGTAACGGGCAACGGCAAGGCGAGCGGCTGGACGCTGTGCCTGCGCAACATCCAGCAGGTGGCTGGTGTGCAGGGCGGGGCGCAGGCGGGTAGTGAGCTCGGCGTGGTGGTGACGGCGCAGGGTAATGAGCTGGTAATTACGCTTTAGTACTGAGAGTGCCCCCTCACCCTAACCCTCTCCCCATAGGGGAGAGGGGACCGATGGTGCGGCTGGCATGGTTGGTTTTCTCCATCGCCCCTTTGGGGAGAGGGGACCGATGGTGTGGCTGGCATGGTTGGTTTTCTCCCTAACCCCTTTGGGGAGAGGGGACCGATGGTGTGGCTGGTATGGTTGGTTTTCTCCCTCGCCCCTTTGGGGAGAGGGGATCGATGGTGTGGCTGGCATGGTTGGTTTTCTCCCTCGCCCCTTTGGGGAGAGGGCCGGGGTGAGGGGAACCCCGCGCGAACTACTTCATCACCCCACCCTGCATCTGCTGGGTCACTTCCTGCTTATCCATATTCACCGCATGCAACTCCCCGTTTACCGTCGGTTTCAGCGGCGTATCCGCCTGCACATTCCCGCTCGCCGTCAGTTGAATATTCCCGTCGCCGGTAATCGGCAGCGCTGGCCATCCCCATTGCTCGAGTACGTTCAGTGGTACACCGCGGCCGTTCAGCGTCACGCGGGTCTGGCGCTGTGGTTGCTGGGCCACGGTGGCGGTGGCTTCCAGAATGCCTTTTTCGGTAAAGGCGCTCAGTTCGGTGATATTCACGTTCGAAGCATCGGCATTCAACGTCATGGATGGGCGACGTACGTCAACGCGGTTAAAGGTTGCCGCCGCTCCGTTCAGCGTCGCGCTGCCGCCCCAGATGCCCCACTGGCGGTTTTTCGCCAGCTGCAGGTTGGCCCCGTAGCCGTCCAGCGCGGTGACCTGCCACGGGAAGTCCGGGGTGATATCAATCACCAGGTTACGGCTGGCACCGAATTTCTTCAGGGTCACGCTTTGCAGCCACGGCGGTAGTTGCTCCATCCACAGCGTTTTCCAGTTCTCCGGCAGCGTATATTCCAGCCCGGCAAAGACCGCATCATCCAGCACCAGCGCGTTACCGGCGCGTAACCAGTTGCCGGAGCTGCGCACCATGCCGCCTTCCCAGCGTGAGGTGAACTGGCGCAGCGCAATCCCCTGCGGCGAGAATTCGGCGTTGAGGATCGGGTCGAGCAGATGCAGCGAGCCATAGATAAACTCACTCGCGTTCATCGAGATTTTGCCATCGTCGCTCTGCCAGCCGCCCTGGCTGAGGGTCAGATTGCGCAAGTTGAGGTCGAGGTCGGTGACCGCCCAGTCCGGCCCCTGCAGGTGGGCGTCGGTAATGTCCAGCCGACCAATCTGCAGCGATGGCACGGTAGTCAGCGGGGCAAGGAAATCGAGCAGCGACTTGTCGCTCTGCATGCGGATATCGTTAAGGCGCAAATTATCCACCACCCAGCTGCCGTCGCTGTTGCGCCGTGCATTGCCGGTGAGCGAGCCGCGTGCCATATCCGCACCGACGGTGGTTAAGGTAACTTCTCCGTTATTGAGCGAGCCTTCAATCAATGCGTTGGTGGCCGGTACGCCGTTAAGCGACAGCGAACCGGCGCTCATCTGAATCTGGGCTTTGGTACCTAGCACGTTGCCTGCCACTGGTGCCCACGGCATCACGCCGCCGGAGACGCGCTGGGCGCTTAGCTCCCAGCCGGTTTCCGGGCTGTTCAGCGCCATATTGCTTAGCTGTAGGCGGTCTGCGGCAAACGGCAGCGGCGCGGTAGAAGGGGACAGATTCAGCGTGCCGTCCTGCAATAGAATAGTGTCGACGTGCAGCGGGTCGGTTATCTGGCGTGAACTCAGACCGATATCTACCGCTTTGGCAACCAGCGTCGCGGGCTTCCCGTCACGGCCAAAGGTGACATTTTTCAGCAGGATATGAGAAGGCGAAGAGAAGCGATGGTCCATCGCGTCAAACGTGATGTGATAGGCGGTGTTATCGCTTACCCACTGGCTAACGTGACGGGCGCCCCAGCGCGTTTGCAGCAAGAAATAGAAGGCCAGGATCACCAGCAGCAGGGCGATCAACAGCCAGATAATGAGCTTTCCAAGAAATTTCATGATCTTCCGTCCTGAGAAGGGCACATAAACCTGTTATGCATGATTTATGCGCATTCCTCAAGGCGGGAATCGTATTATTCGATGTCAGCGGCAGTGGCGAAACCACTGCCGCGAAGGGATTACGCTTTTTCCGGCGGGAAGACCAGATTGAGGATAATCGCAGTGATACCCCCGGCGGCGATGCCGGAAGAGAGCAGGTTTTTCAGCCAGTCCGGCGCAAACTGCAGGATTTGCGGCTGCTGGGAAACGCCCAGGCCGACGGCCAGCGACAGCGCGATAATCAGAATTGCACGACGGTTCAGCGGCTCGCGGGAGACGATACGTACACCGGAAGCGGCGATGGTACCGAACATCACCAGCGTTGCGCCGCCGAGCACGGGCTCAGGAATGTGCTGTACAAAGCCGCTTACCGCCGGGAACAGGCCGAGCACGATCAGCATCAGCGCCACCACAAAGCCCACGTAACGGCTGGCCACGCCGGTCAACTGAATCACACCGTTGTTCTGCCCGAAGCAGGAGTTAGGGAAGGTGTTGAAGATGGCCGATACGCAAGAGTTGAGGCCGTTCGCCAGCACGCCGCCTTTCAGGCGCTTCATATAGACCGGGCCGGAAACCGGCTGCTCGGATACGTCCGAGGTGGCGGTGATATCACCGATGGTCTCGAGCGAGGTAATCATAAACACCAGCATCAGCGGCAGCAGCAGGCTCCAGTCGATGCCCAGGCCGTAGTACAGCGGCGTTGGAATGATAATCAGGCTGCCGTTTGTTGGCGCGGTGTTTTCCGGCAGCATGCCGAGGAACCACGCCATCAGGTAGCCTGCCGCCATGGCAATCACCAGAGAGGCGATACGCAGGTACGGGTTGCGCTGACGGTTAAGCAGAATAATGATCGCCAGTACAATCCCTGCCAGCAGCAGGTTTTTCGGCGCGCCGAAGGTGTGGTCAGCCATCGCCGCATAGCCGCCGCCGATGGAGGTCAGGCCCACCTGAATCAGCGACAGGCCGATAATCATCACCACCACGCCGGAAACCAGCGGCGTTATCACGCGGCGCGCCAGGTGCAGCACGCGAGAGATAACCATCTCGGTGCAGCTCGCCAGCATCAGGGTGCCGAACAGCGCCGCCATCATCGTTGGCACGTCGGCACCACCGGTTTTCAGCGCCGTGCCGCCCATAATCAGTGGCGCAACGAAGTTAAAGCTGGTGCCCTGAATCGACAGCAGGCCAGAACCCACCGGGCCCCAGGCTTTAATCTGGATGATGGACGCCACACCAGAGGCGAATAACGACATGCTGATAATGTGCTGAGTGTCTTCCGCTGGCAGGCCAAGCGCCTGACAGATGAGCAGCGCTGGTGTGATCACCGCGACAAACATCGCCAGCAGGTGCTGGAACGCCGCGAACAGCGTCTGCGGCAGCGGTGGGCGATCTTCCAGACGATAGATTAATTCGCTGTTTTGCGAATGCGCAATCGGTTGCGCATTGGCTTGATCGAGTGTGTTAGAAGACATCTCAGAGGTAATCCCGTGGTGGAAAAGTGGCGATTTTAGCGGACTGGTTGGTAAAAGCAATCGGTTGCTTTCATCGATGACAAATTATTGCGTAAGATAACCGCGCAAAACAAAGGGATTTGACGGGGTAAGTTAACGAAAATGATGACAAATAATACGTTTTTCTACCCTGATCACCTTTTTCTTGCTTACACTTTTGCCCAACGTCTCATGAGGAGGCGTGGACGACATGGGAAATTGGTCGCGTGTGAATGAATCATGCGTTTTAGTCAGGAGCTGTAATTATGTTTCATCTCGATACTTTATCGACGCTCGTTGCCGCAACGCTGGTGTTGCTGCTAGGACGAAAACTGGTTCAGAGCGTTCCCTTCCTTAAGAAATACACTATTCCCGAGCCCGTTGCGGGCGGCCTGCTGGTGGCGCTGGCACTGCTGGTGCTGAAAAAGAGCATGGGCTGGGAAATCGACTTCGATATGAGCCTGAAGGACCCGCTGATGCTGGCGTTCTTCGCCACCATCGGCCTTAACGCTAATATCGCTAGCCTGCGCGCAGGTGGCAAAGTGGTGGGGACGTTCCTGATTGTGGTGGTGGGGCTACTGCTGCTGCAAAACGCGTTGGGCATTGGTATGGCGAAGCTCTTAGGGCTCGACCCGCTGATGGGGCTGCTGGCGGGGTCGATTACGCTCTCCGGCGGTCACGGTACCGGGGCGGCGTGGAGCAAGCTGTTTATCGAACGTTATGGCTTTGAAAATGCAACAGAAGTAGCCATGGCCTGTGCCACCTTTGGACTGGTGCTCGGCGGCCTGATTGGTGGCCCGGTGGCGCGCTATCTGGTGAAACATTCGTCATCACCGGACGGTACGCCGGACGATCTGGAAGTGCCGACGGCGTTTGAAAAGCCGGATGTGGGGCGCAGCATTACCTCGCTGGTACTGATTGAGACCATCGCGCTTATCGCCATCTGTTTAACGCTGGGCAAAGTGATTGCGCAACTGCTCGCCGGTACCGCGCTGGAGCTGCCAACGTTTGTCTGCGTGTTGTTTGTCGGGGTGATCCTCAGCAACGGTCTGGCGCTGATGGGCTTCTATCGCGTGTTTGAACGGGCGGTGTCGGTGTTGGGTAACGTCAGCCTGTCACTGTTCCTGGCGATGGCGCTGATGAGCCTCAAGCTGTGGGAGTTAGCGGATCTGGCGCTGCCGATGATTGTGATTCTGGCGGTGCAGACCGTGGCAATGGGCCTGTACGCGATTTTTGTCACCTACCGTCTGATGGGCAAAAACTACGACGCGGCGGTGCTGGCGGCGGGTCACTGCGGTTTTGGCCTTGGCGCCACGCCAACGGCGATTGCCAATATGCAGGCCATTACCGAGCGTTTCGGGCCGTCACATATGGCGTTTCTGGTGGTGCCGATGGTGGGGGCGTTCTTTATTGATATCGTCAACGCGCTGGTGATTAAGCTGTATTTGATGTTGCCGATATTTGGCTGAAATAAAAAGGCCGGAGATTGTCTCCGGCCTTTTTTTGCCTGATGGCGCTACGCTTATCAGGCCTACAAACGGCACCTAACCGTAGGCCGGATAAGGCGCGCTCGCGCCGCCATCCGGCATCCTTGCTCGGTGCTTAGCTTTCGTGATCTTCCCACGCTAACGCGCGTTTCACCGCTTTCTGCCAGCCGCTGTAGCGGAAGTTACGCTCGGTGGTTTCAATCCCCGGACGGAACTCGCGCTCAATCACCGCTTTCTCCTGCAGCTCATCCAGGTTCTGCCAGAAGCCGACCGCCAGACCAGCCAGGTAGGCCGCGCCGAGCGCCGTCACTTCGCGCACTTCCGGGCGTTCCACGCGGGTGCCAAGAATGTCGGACTGGAACTGCATCAGGAAGTTGTTGGCTACCGCACCGCCGTCCACGCGCAGGGCGTGCAGACGAATGCCGGAGTCTGCCTGCATCGCTTCCAGCACGTCGCGGGTCTGGTAGGCGATGGATTCCAGCGTGGCGCGAATAATATGGTTCGAGTTCACGCCGCGAGTCAGGCCGAAAATAGCACCGCGCGCATACGGGTCCCAATATGGTGCGCCGAGGCCGGTAAAGGCTGGCACCACGTACACGCCGTTGGTGTCCTTCACTTTGGTGGCGAAGTATTCGGAGTCGAACGCGTCGCTAATCAGCTTCATTTCGTCGCGCAGCCACTGAATGGAGGCACCCGCCATGAAGACCGCACCTTCCAGCGCATAGTTCACTTCGCCGCGTGGGCCGCAGGCGATGGTGGTCAGCAGGCCGTGGCTGGAGGCCACCGCTTTCTCACCGGTGTTCATCAGCATAAAGCAGCCGGTACCGTAGGTGTTTTTCGCCATCCCTTCTTTCACGCACAGCTGACCGAACAGCGCCGCCTGCTGGTCGCCGGCAATCCCGGCGATAGGAATACGGGTACCGCCTTTACCACCGATGTTGGTCTGACCGTACACTTCGGAAGACTTGCGCACTTCCGGCAGTATGGCGCGCGGGATATCCAGCGCGTCCAGCATCTTGTCATCCCACTCCAGCGTGTTGATGTTGAACAGCATGGTACGTGAGGCGTTGGTGTAGTCGGTGACGTGAACGCGGCCCTGGGTCATTTTCCAGATAAGCCAGGTATCAACGGTACCAAACAGCAGTTCGCCGCGTTTCGCTCGCTCGCGGGAACCTTCGACGTGGTCGAGGATCCACTTCACCTTGGTACCGGAGAAATACGGGTCCACCACCAGACCGGTGGCTTTGCGTACGTACTCTTCCATACCGTCGCGTTTCAACTGCTCGCAGATATCCGCGGTACGGCGGCACTGCCAGACGATGGCGTTGTAAATTGGCTTACCGGTTTCGCGCTCCCACACCACGGTGGTTTCACGCTGGTTGGTGATACCGATAGCGGCAATCTGGTCAGAGCTAATGTCGGCTTTTGCCAGTACTTCAACCAGCGTGGAGCTTTGGGTTGCCCAGATTTCCATTGGGTCGTGCTCAACCCAGCCTGGCTTAGGGTAAATTTGTTCGAATTCGCGCTGTGACACGCTGACGATGTTGGCGTCATGATCCATAACGACGGCGCGGGAGCTGGTGGTGCCCTGGTCGAGCGCAACGATATATTTTTTGTCAGTCATAATGAACGTTCCGTAGTCAGTTTACAGCGAAGCATTTTGTTGGTTCTGGCTGGAGGCCGCCTTCGGCTCTTCAACCTCGCAGGTGTCGCACGGCAGGTGACGGCCAATCAGCTTGCGATAGCTGAACGCACCCAGCGCAGCACCTACTATTGGCGCACACAGCGGCACCAGGAAGTAAGGAATATCTTTGCCGCCGGTGAAGGCGACGTCGCCCCAGCCTGCCAGCCAGGCGAAGGTTTTCGGTCCAAGGTCACGCGCAGGGTTCATCGCAAACCCGGTCAGTGGACCCATTGACGCACCGATAACCGCAATCAGCAGGCCAATCAGCAGCGGTGCCAGCGGCCCACGTGGAACACCGTTACCGTCGTCGGTGAGTGCCAGGATTACGCCCATCAGGATAGCGGTAATCACCATTTCTACCGCGAAAGCCTGCACAAAATTGATATGTGGGTTCGGGTAAGTCGAGAAAATACCGGCCAGTTCAAGACTTTCGACGCTGCCGCGCACCATATTGTGCGTGTGTTCGAAGTCGAGGAAAAGGTTGTAATAAAGCCCGTAGACCAGCGCGGCGGCGCAGAACGCCCCGGCAAACTGAGCCACGATGAACGGAACGACTTTACGCCCGTCGAAGCAGGCGAACAGCCAAAGTGCAATGGTCACGGCCGGGTTAAGATGCGCACCGGAAACCCCCGCGGTCAGGTAAATGGCCATCGCCACGCCCAGACCCCAGATGATACTGATTTCCCACTGGCCGAAGGTCGCCCCGGCGACTTTCAACGCTGCGACACATCCCACGCCGAAGAAAATCAACAACCCGGTACCAAGAAACTCGGCAATGCACTGGCCTTTTAAGGTTGATGTCTGGCTCATAATCGGAATCCTAAAGACTAATTGATGATTATTGTGTTCATGAGCGCTCATAGCACTCATGTTGCCTTGTAGGCATAGTGTTAATTTATCGTTAACGAGCGTAAACGAGAAATATCGAAATCAAAATGTGTGTACCGCGTCAAGAAATGAGCGTTTTCGCGCCAATAAATGAACATTATCGGAACGAAAAGTGTGAGGAGCGAAACATTCTCGTGGCTAAACATTTAACAATTTAATGGGAAAGTGCGCTAACGCTCCAGGACCAGGCCGAAAATTGCGGACAACCGCAATCTACAGGCTCTGGCGCTGGACAGTCGCGACGGCGCTCCATACAATCGACTGCAAGCCGTGCGCTTATTTACGTTAAGGCGTCGCCGGGGTTCCGGGACGATATCAACGCCTTGCAAGATCAGGAGAGGTTATGACGATGTCATTAGAAGTGTTTGAGAAACTGGAAGCGAAAGTTCAGCAGGCGATTGATACCATCACGCTGTTGCAGATGGAAATCGAAGAGCTGAAAGAAAAGAACAACACCCTGGCGCAGGATGTACAGTCTGCACACCAGAGCCGTGAAGAGCTGGAGCGTGAAAACAACCAGCTGAAAGAACAGCAGAGCGGCTGGCAGGATCGTCTGCAGGCGCTGCTCGGCCGCATGGAAGAAGTCTAATTCCACTCCTCCCCGGGCAGTTTATGACGGCCTGGGGATGCTTCACCCCCGCGAATTTCCCCCGCTGAGTGATTTCGAACAAACGCGCATTGCGTGTGCCCGCTTATATTTCAAAACTGCATAATCAATCTTTTTTTATTCTTTAATCATCGGTTAGATTTCTGGCAGGCTAGCCTCATTACAACACAACAGATAAGAGAGCGGGCGATGAATAAGTGGGGCGTAGGGTTAACTCTTTTGCTGGCTACTACCAGCGTACTGGCTAAGGACATCCAATTACTCAACGTGTCGTACGATCCGACGCGTGAACTGTACGAACAATATAACAAGGCGTTCAGCGCGCACTGGAAAAAAGAGACCGGTGATAACGTGGTCATTCGCCAGTCGCACGGCGGTTCTGGCAAGCAGGCCACTTCCGTCATTAACGGGATTGATGCCGACGTCGTTACGCTGGCGCTGGCCTATGACGTTGATGCCATTGCTGAACGTGGCCGCATCGACAAAAACTGGATCAAGCGTCTGCCGGATAACTCCGCGCCGTACACCTCCACCATCGTGTTCCTGGTGCGTAAAGGCAACCCAAAACAGATTCATGACTGGAACGACCTGATTAAACCGGGCGTTTCCGTAATTACCCCGAACCCGAAAAGCTCCGGCGGCGCTCGCTGGAACTATCTGGCAGCCTGGGGCTACGCCCTGCATCACAACAATAACGATCAGGCCAAAGCGCAGGATTTCGTGAAGGCGCTCTATAAGAACGTGGAAGTGCTGGACTCTGGCGCTCGCGGTTCGACTAACACCTTCGTAGAACGCGGCATCGGCGACGTGCTGATTGCCTGGGAAAACGAAGCGTTGCTGGCGACGAACGAACTGGGTAAAGACAAGTTTGAAATCGTGACCCCAAGCGAATCTATCCTCGCCGAGCCGACCGTTTCCGTGGTCGACAAAGTGGCGGAGAAAAAAGGCACCACGGCGGTGGCAGAAGCTTACCTGAAGTACCTCTACTCGCCGGAAGGCCAGGAGATCGCGGCGAAGAACTACTATCGCCCACGCGACCCGGCGGTGGCGAAGAAGTATGAAAGCGAGTTCCCGAAACTGAAGCTCTTCACCATTGATGATGAGTTCGGTGGCTGGACGAAAGCGCAGAAAGACCACTTCTCTAACGGTGGGACTTTCGACCAGATTAGTAAGCGTTAATCTCCCTCTAACGCCCGGTGATTTTACCGGGCGTTTTCTTTTGGTCATCAAACTACGTTACTCTTCCCCCTTGATTTGATTAGGGGAGACAATATGACGCGCTTAAAATACTCGCTGGCAGCACTGCTGGTACTGGTGATCGCCGCCACTGCAGGCGGCTGGTACTGGCTGCATTCCGGCAACCCGGACGCGCTGCGCCACATTGTGCTAGAGCAGTGCGTGCCTAATCAGCTGAATCACCGCACCCCGGCACCCTGTGCCGATGTGAACCCGAAGGGCGGCTATGTGCTCTTTAAAGACCGCAACGGCCCGCTGCAGTATCTGCTGATGCCAACCTACCGGATTAACGGCACCGAAAGCCCGCTGTTGCTCAACCCGCAAACGCCAAACTTCTTCTGGCAGGCGTGGCAGCGTCGTATGATCATGAGCGATAAACGGGGTTCGGAAGTGCCGGATAGCGCCATCTCCCTGACCATCAACTCCCGTACCGGGCGGACGCAAAACCATTTCCATATCCATATTTCCTGCCTGCGCAAAGACGTTCGCGAGCAACTGGACGGCGATATCGCCGCCATTAGCAGCCGCTGGCTACCGCTGCCGGGCGGGCTGATGGGGCATGAATATCTGGCGCGTCGCGTCACCGAAAACGAGCTGGCGCAGCGCAGTCCGTTCCTGATGCTGGCGGAAGAAGTGCCGGAAGCGCGCGACCATATGGGGCGTTTCGCGCTGGCGCTGGTGAAGCAAAGCGATGACTCGCTGCTGCTGCTGGCGACCGAGCGTAATCTGCTGACCCTGAACCGTGCCTCCGCCGAGGAAATTCAGGATCATCGCTGCGCAATCCTGCAATAACCCCACCTAATCTGGCGTTTACCTGTCTACCCTGTCGTCGTATGCTTGCTGAAAAAAACGACAGGAGACAGGTATGTCGCTCTGGTTGTCCCACCCTCTGTTCCTTCCCTCTATCATCGTTGGCGTGACTATCCTGCTGTGGGCCACCTCGCTGCTGCCGGAGTTTATTACCGCGCTGCTGTTCTTCGCGGCGGCCATGACCGCGAAAATCGCACCGCCGGACGTTATCTTCGGTGGCTTTGCCTCGTCGGCCTTCTGGCTGGTGTTCAGCGGTTTTGTGCTCGGCATTGCCATTCGTAAAACCGGGCTGGCCGATCGCGCCGCACGGGCGCTCTCCTCAAGGCTCACCGACTCCTGGCTGCTGATGGTTGGTAGCGTGGTGCTGTTGAGCTACGCGCTGGCGTTTGTGATGCCGTCGAATATGGGGCGTATTGCGCTGCTGATGCCGATTGTGGCGGCCATGGCTAAACGCGCGGGTATTGAAGACGGCACCCGTGCCTGGTACGGGCTGGCGCTGGCCGTTGGCTTTGGTACCTTCCAGCTTTCAGCGACCATTCTGCCCGCCAACGTGCCTAATCTGGTGATGAGCGGCGCGGCGGAGGGTGCCTACGGTATTCACCTTAACTACGTGCCGTATCTGCTGCTGCACACGCCAGTACTGGGCTGGCTCAAGGGGGCCGCGCTGGTAGGGCTTATCTGCTGGCTGTTTCCTGGAAAACCGCACCCGCCGCGCGACCTGGAGCCATTGCCGCCAATGAGCGGGGATGAGAAGCGCCTGGCGTGGCTATTAGCGGTAGTATTAACGCTATGGGTGAGCGAGAGCTGGCACGGCATAGGGCCGGCCTGGACCGGGCTGGTGGCCGCGGTAATCACGTTGCTACCGCGCGTGGGGTTTATCAATGGCGACGAATTTGCTAGCGGAGTGAACATCCGCACCTGTATTTACGTGGCGGGGATTCTGGGGCTGGCGATCACCGTGACCCAAACCGGGATTGGCGCGGTGGTGGGCAATGCGTTGCTGCATGTTATGCCGCTTAGTGAGGATGCACCGTTTACCAGCTTCCTGGCGCTGACCGGCATTACCAGCGCGCTGAATTTTATTATGACCGCCAACGGTGTGCCTGCGCTGTATACGACTTTTGCCCAGAGTTTCTCCGATGCCACCGGTTTCCCGCTGCTCAGCGTGATTATGATTCAGGTGTTGGGTTACTCCACGCCGCTGCTGCCGTATCAGGCATCGCCGATCGTGGTGGCGATGGCGTTAGGGAAGGTGCCTGCGCGGGCCGGGATGCTGCTGTGTCTGGCGCTGGCGGCGGTGAGCTATTTGCTGCTGTTGCCGCTGGATTACGCGTGGTATCAGGTGCTGGGGAAATTATAAAAAAACCGGCCAAATGGCCGGTTTTTCCCGGCAAGCGCTACGCCTGGCCGGGCTACGGGGAACCTGGTCGCCCGGACGAGGCAAATGCCGAATCCGGAGGAGGTTCCGCGTGAATGTCTTACGCTTTTTTCGCCGCTTCTGCTGCTTTAACGATCACCGCGAAAGCGTCAGCTTTCAGGGATGCACCGCCAACCAGCGCGCCGTCGATGTCAGGCTGAGTGAACAGCTCTGCTGCGTTGCCCGCGTTTACGGAACCGCCGTACTGGATGATAACCTGTTCAGCGATTTTCGCGTCAGCTTTAGCAATGTGGTCACGGATGAATTTGTGAACAGCCTGAGCCTGCGCTGGGGTTGCAGATTTGCCGGTACCGATCGCCCATACTGGTTCGTATGCGATAACCGCGCCTTCGAAGGCTGCTGCGCCCTGAGTTTTCAGAACCGCGTCGATCTGACGTGCGCAAACTTCTTCAGTTTTGCCCGCTTCGTTTTCTGCTTCGGTTTCACCGATGCACAGTACTGGGATCAGACCCTGTTCTTTCAGAATCGCGAATTTCTTAGCGATCAGCTCGTCAGATTCTTTGTGGTAGGTACGACGCTCGGAGTGGCCGATGATGATGTAGGTTGCGCCAACATCTTTCAGCATTTCAGCGGAAGTTTCGCCGGTGAATGCGCCGGACAGGTTCAGGTCAACGTTCTGCGCGCCCAGGTGGATGTGGCTGCCCGCAGCGGCGTGTTTAGCCAGATCGATGTACATTTCTGGTGGCGCGATAGCAACGCCACAACCAGCAACGCCAGCCAGTTCGGTACGCAGATTAGCAATCAGCTCGTTTACCATGTGGCGGCTGCCGTTCAGTTTCCAGTTACCCATCACTAAAGGATGTCGCATTTCGATTCTCCACGCTTATCAGCGAATTAAGGAATATGGCCGCCCGTCAGGGCAGCATGGTCTGTGAAACAGTATAGAGATTGAATGTCATGAAGGCTTTGCTTTTTATCATTTATTCTCCCCTTCAAGATTCTCAGATAACGCCAGCTTAATCGGTTCAACGGCGAAGGTCAGCCCTTTTTCACCGTTATCTGCGACAACATAGCGCACGGCGCCTTCGGTGCTGGCGAAGTAATGTTTGCCTTTACCCAGCGCCAACAGTTTTTGCAGCTTTTGCAGGCTTTGCGGTTTGGTGAGCGTCGGGATCACGGCGCGCATCAGGGCGCTCATATATTCCTGCGCTTTATTTTTCGCAGCCTTCTGTTCTGGCCCCTGGATCGGCAGCCAGGTTATCTGGATAGATTTAATTTTCAGCGTACCGCGCTCCAGCGCCGTTGAGGCGTAGAGGTTTTCGTTAATCTTGCTGGCGGCTCGGGTAATATTGAGCTGATCGCGGCTGGACGCGATAGCGCGGAACTCATCGAGCGGCAGCGTCGGGTTATCGGTATTGAATTTTTCCCGGAACTGGCTGATGGAGAGGTCAAAGACCGGCGCGCCAGACAGCAGATACGGCGCAACGGCCGCAGGCGATTGCGCCGACAGCACGGACTGACCGGCGCCCAGGGCCACAAGCCCTACCAGACACAGCGTTATCCACTTTCTCATGCTTATCGTCCTCCTCTTTTCAGATGACGATTAAAACGGGAACCGCCTCGCTTGTCAAAATGTGGCCGCTTCAGGGTAAACTACGCGGCACAACGACAAAGGAAAGGGTACATGACTCTACAGCAATGGTTATTTTCCGGTAAAGGCCGTATTGGCCGCCGTGACTTCTGGATCTGGATCGCTATCTGGGCAGTGACGATGGTGGCGCTGTTCAGCCTTGCGGGCGGCGGGCTGGTTGACCTGCAAACGGCGGCATTTATGCTGGTCTGTCTGCTTTGGCCAACGGCGGCGGTGACGATTAAACGCTTACATGACCGGGGTAAATCCGGTATCTGGGCGCTGCTGATGATACTGGCGTGGATGCTGCTGGCTGGCAACTGGTCAATGCTGCCCGGCATGTGGCAGTGGGGCGTAGGGCGTTTTATCCCGACGCTGATCATTGTGATGATGCTTATCGACCTGGGCGCGTTTGTTGGCACCCAGGGCGAAAATAAATACGGCAAAGAGACTCAGGACGTGAAGTACCGCGCCGATCACCAGTAGTGTTCAGCGGTCATGTGGCCCGGCCGACGACGCAGGTGTTTGGTCATCTGTCGGGTCTCTTTCAGCAACTGTTGGGTATCGCGCACCATCTGCGGGTTACCGCATAACATGACGTGGCTGGTTTCGGCGTTCATCGGCAGGCCGACCGCCGCTTCCAGCGCACCGCTTTCAATAAGCGCGGGTACGCGCCCCGTTAGCATGCCCGGCGCGGTTTCCCGGCTGACGACCGTCTGAATACGCAGCTTACCAGCGTAACGCTCTTCCAGCGCCCGCATTTGCGGCAGATAGCTTAAGTCGGCGGCGTAGCGCGCGGCGTGAACCAGCACCAGATTCTTAAAGCGATCCAGATCCTTACCTTCTTCCAGAATCGACAGGTACGGGCCAATAGCGGTGCCGGTTGCCAGCATCCACAGGGTTTCGCAGTCGGGAATTTCGTCGAGTACAAAAAAGCCAGCCGCTTCGCTGACAACCAGCACTTCATCGCCGGGCTTCAGCGCCGCTAAACGTGGGCTTAGCTTGCCGTCAGGAACGGTAACCAGATAGAACTCGAGATTGGGGTTGTGCGGGGCGTTAACGTACGAGTAGGCGCGCTGAACGCGTTCGCCGTCGATATCCAGCCCTAGCTTGGCAAACTGCCCGGCGGTAAATGGTTTAACCGGTGCGTGGACGGTGAGGCTAAACAGTGCATTCGTCCAGTTCTGCACGTTAACAACTTTGCCTGTAACCCAGTCAGCCATGGCTTTTCTCCCCTCAATATCGTTAGTTTTATCATCACCGCGACGAGAGCAGATTTCCAGCCCGAAAGGGCCGGAAAGCTCTATTGATCAAATGATTTAGAGAATGTGACGCTGAATTTCAGTGTCTTTGCGATCGAGGTAGTGAATCGACTGAATGCGGCGAATGGTGCGTGATTTTCCGCGGATCAGCAGCGTCTCGGTGGTGGCGATATTGCCCTTGCGGGTAATACCGTCCAGCAGGTCGCCTTTGGTGATGCCGGTGGCGGAGAAAATCACGTTGTCGCTGCGAGCCATGTCGTCGAGCGTCAGTACGACGCCTGCTTCAATGCCCATCGCCTTGCAGCGCTCCAGCTCGTTTTCACCGATGCGGCGGTTCTCTTCGCTGTCGCCTTTGACATGGTGACGCGCCAGTAGACGGCCGTGCATATCGCCATCCAGCGCACGAATCACGGCGGCAGAGACGACGCCTTCTGGTGCGCCGCCAATGCCGTACATGACATCGACTTCGCTATCCGGCATACAGGTCAGGATGGACGCGGCCACGTCGCCATCAGGGATGGCAAAGACGCGAACGCCCAGTTTTTGCAGCTCAACGATAACCTGGTCGTGGCGCGGCTTGGCAAGAATGGTGACGGTTAATTCGGAAAGCGGCTTGTCCAGCGCGTGCGCGACGTTACGCAGGTTCTCTTCCAGCGGTTTATTGAGATCGATAGTGCCTTTTGCGCCTGGGCCGACAATCAGCTTTTCCATGTACATGTCAGGGGCGTTGAGGAAGCAACCTTTATCGCCCACCGCCAGCACCGCCAGCGCGTTTGCCTGGCCCATCGCCGTCATGCGGGTGCCTTCGATTGGGTCAACGGCGATATCCACTGCATCGCCATTCCCGGTACCAACGGACTCGCCAATGTAGAGCATTGGCGCTTCATCGATTTCGCCTTCGCCAATGACGATGGTGCCGTCAATGTTGACCTTGTTGAGCATAATACGCATGGCGTTGACCGCCGCGCCGTCGGCGGTGTTCTTATCGCCGCGACCCAGCCATTTATAGCCTGCCAGCGCCGCCGCTTCGGTGACGCGCGAAAATTCGATAGCCAGTTCTCGTCTCATTACAAACTCGTCCAGGGAAGTAAAATTGTGCGAAGTTTAGCACAGCCCCAGAGGGGCTGCGGGTATCGCTACGCGTTGGAATAACGTTCGGTTTCCGGCATCCAGCGTTCAATCAGGGCATTAGCCTGCTGTGGATAACGGTCGTGAATATGGCGCGCCAGGCGCTGAACGTCGGGGATCATTGCCTGATCGCGCATTAAGTCGGCGACTTTAAATTCGGCGTTGCCGGTCTGGCGAGTACCCAGCAGTTCGCCGGGGCCGCGGATCTCGAGGTCTTTTTGCGCAATCACGAAGCCATCATTGCTGTCGCGCAGCACCTGCAGGCGCATTTGTGCGGTTTTCGACAGCGGTGATTTGTAGAGCAGTACGCAGTGTGAAGCAACCGCGCCACGCCCTACGCGGCCCCTAAGCTGGTGTAGCTGCGCCAGACCCAGACGCTCCGGGTTTTCAATAATCATCAGGCTGGCGTTCGGTACGTCGACGCCCACTTCAATGACCGTGGTGGCAATCAGCAGATGTAGCTCGCCCTGTTTGAACGCCTGCATCACGGCCTGCTTCTCGGCGGGCTTCATGCGCCCGTGGACGAGGCCGATATTCAACTCCGGCAGCGCCAGCTTCAGCTCTTCGCAGGTGGCTTCCGCCGCCTGAGCCTCAAGCAGGTCAGACTCTTCAATCAGCGTACAGACCCAATAAGCCTGGCGGCCTTCGGTGGTGCAGGCGTTGCGCACGCGATCGATAATGTCATGGCGTCGGGTATCGGGGATTGCCACCGTCGTCACCGGGGTGCGGCCCGGCGGCAGTTCGTCAATCACCGAGGTATCCAGATCGGCATAGGCGGTCATTGCCAGGGTGCGTGGAATGGGGGTGGCGGTCATGATCAACTGATGCGGATGGAAGCCTTGCTGCTGGCCTTTCTCCCACAGCGCCAGACGCTGATGAACGCCAAAACGGTGCTGTTCATCGATGATCACCAGCGCCAGCCCGTTAAACTGCACCTGCTCCTGGAAGATGGCGTGGGTGCCGACAATCATCTGCACCTGACCGCTGGCAATAGCTTCCTGCTGCGCCTGACGGGCTTTGCCTTTCTGCTTGCCGGCTAACCAGCCGACTTCAATGCCGAGTGGTTCAAACCAGCTGCGGAAGTTGTTGGCGTGCTGTTCGGCGAGCAGTTCGGTCGGAGCCATCAGCGCCACCTGTTTGCCGTGGGCGATGGCGCGCAGCGCTGCCAGTGCGGCAACCAGCGTTTTACCGGAGCCAACGTCGCCCTGCACCAGGCGCATCATCGGTATATCCAGCGCCATATCATGTTCGATTTCAGCCGTCACCCGCGCTTGTGCACCGGTAGGCTTAAACGGCAGATTGGCCAGAAACTTATCTTTCAGCTCACGATTCTCGCTGAGAGGCTGAGCGTGAAAACGCTGCGCGCCCGCGCGGAGCGCCAGCATACTGAGATTGTGTGCCAGCAGTTCTTCGAGAATCAAACGCTGCTGTGCGGGGTGTTTACCGGTTTCTAAATCGGCGAGCTGTAGCGTCGGTGGCGGGCGATGCAGCGTGCGCAGCGCTTCCGGCAGGCTCATCATCCCCTGTGCCAGTTCCGGCGGCAGCAGTTCGCTGATGGCGCAGGTATCGAGCAAGTCCAGCGCCTGATCGGTGAGTTTGCGCAGCGTCGCCTGCTTGATGCCTTCGGTAGTGGGATAGACCGGCGTTAAGGTTTCCTGCAAATCCGGCGTGCTGAGGTCGCCCTGTACGCGGTATTCCGGGTGGATCATCTCCGCGCCGTACTTACCGCGCTTCGCTTCACCGTAGGCCAGCACGCGTCTCCCGGTGGCGAGGCTATTTTTCATCGCCGCGTTGAAGTTGAAAAAACGCATGGTCAGGATGCCAGTGCCGTCGCTAATCTGGCAGGTCATCATCCGGCGGCCGCCGAAAGTGATATTGCAGTTCAGGACTTCGCCTTCTACGGTCACGTAGATGCCGGGAAGCAGTTCACCGATAGGATAAAGTTGGGTGCGGTCTTCGTAGCGCAACGGCAGGTGCAGGAGCAAATCCTGCACCGTGTGCAGACCAATTTTCGCCAGCCGATTGCTCTGCGCGGCGCCTACGCCGGTCAATGTGTTGAGCGGAACGGCATCCAGCAGACGGCTTTGCATGGCGGTTACTCCGTAGCCTGCATAGTGGACCACCACGTGGCATCGGCTTCAATTTCGCCCTGCTCGTTAACGTGGGGATAAGGAAGGCCTTTGCGTTTGGCGACGTGTGCCAGCACCGGGTAACCGCCTTCAAACAGCAGACGCTGCTGCTCTTCGACGGGCAGCATGCTGTTTTCGCGGCGGTACATGCCAGCGTTCTGACGCTGGCGCTGGGCTTCATAAAGAATCAACGCAGAGGCGACGGAAACGTTGAGCGACTGCACCATGCCAATCATCGGGATGATGATGTCCTGGTCTGCGAGGGCTAACGCTTCCTGGGTGATACCGGTTTTTTCCTGCCCCATCAGAATGCAGGTTGGGCGGGTATAGTCGATTTCACGGAAATCGACCGATGTGTCTGACAGATTGGTGGCCAGGATTTGCATGCCCTGGCCCTTTAAATGGCCAACCGCATCGCCAATGGTGGGATGGGTTATTACCTGTACCCAGCTGTTACTGCCCGCCGCGGATGCCATAGGGCGCATTCGAGTGCTGGGCCAGACCGCATGAACTTCGTGTACGCCTACCGCGTCGGCGGTACGAACGATCGCCGAGACATTATGAGGTTTGTGAACCTCTTCCATGCAGACCGTCAGGTCAGGCTGACGCCTGGCGAGCATCTCACGGATACGCGCATAACGCTGTAAATTCATAAAGCTAGTTTCTGTTACGGGTGACTTTAATGACGTCCGGCATCACGCGGATTTTGCGCATGATATTCGCCAGGTGCACACGGTCACGTGCGGTCAGACGGATAAAGGCGCTATAAACGCGGCCGTCTTTCTCTTCCGTATTCAGGCTTTGAATATTGGACGCCGCGGTATTGATAGCTGCCGTCAGGTTGGCCAGCGCCCCCTGATGGTTGAACATATCGACCTTAATCTCGGTGATAAATTCCTGCGCCGTCTCTTTGTCCCACTCAACCGCCATGAACTTCTCAGGTTCTTTCTGATAGCCGCGAATATTGCGGCAAGATTCATGGTGAATAACCAGCCCTTTACCCGGGCTGACGTGGGCGATGATTGGGTCGCCAGGGATCGGACGACAGCATTTCGCGAAGGTGATCAGCACGCCGTCTGCGCCTTTAATCGGCAGATGGCTGTGCCCGGAGGCACCCGGTGCAGACGGAATCGCTTCACCCTGCTGGAGGTTTTTCGCCACCACCACGCTCATGGCGTTGCCCAGGCCAATTTCGGCCAGCAGGTCGTCAAGGGTGGCAAGACGCATGCGGTCGAGCTCGCGCTGAACATGATCCGGCGGAATTTCCGCAAGCTTGCGGCTACCGCCCAGCGCGTGGTTCAGCAGACGGCGGCCCAGGCTGACGGAGTCGTCGCGCTTGAGGTTTTTCAGCATCTGACGGATTTTGGCGCGCGCTTTTGAGCTGACGACAAAATTGAGCCATGCGGCGTTCGGACGTGCGCCCGGCGCGGTGATGATTTCTACCGTCTGGCCGCTGGAGAGCGGTTGCGACAGTGGGTAAGGCTGACGGTCGACGCGCGCGCCCACGCAGGCATGACCGATGTCGGTATGCACGGCGTAGGCAAAGTCCACCGGCGTAGCGCCAGCGGGCAGTTCGACAATGCGGCCTTCCGGGGTGAAAACGTAAATCTCATCCGGGAAGAGATCGGATTTAACGCTCTCGATAAATTCAAACGAGCTACCGGCGCTCTGCTGCAGTTCCAGCAGGCTTTGCATCCAGCGCTGGGCGCGGATTTGTGCGGTAGTACTGCTTTCGCCACCGTGTTCTTTGTAAGCCCAGTGCGCGGCAACACCCATCTCTGCCATTTGATCCATGTCTTCGGTACGGATCTGGACTTCGACCGGGACACCGTGTGGCCCAATCATCGAGGTGTGCAGGGACTGATATCCGTTGGCCTTTGGAATCGCGATGTAGTCTTTTACGCGACCCGGACGCGGCTTGTACAGGCTGTGCATCTGGCCCAGTACGCGGTAGCAGGTATCCAGATCGTGGACGATAACGCGGAAGGCGTAGATGTCCATGATCGAGTGAAAACGCTGCTCTTTCAGCACCATTTTGCAGTAGATAGAGTACAGATGTTTCTCGCGACCGCTGACGCGACACGGAATTCCCGCTTCCTGCAAACGCCCTTCGATTTCAGAAAGGATCTTCTGAATCATCTCTTTACGGTTACCGCGCGCGGCTTTCACCACTTCTTTAATCACGCGATAACGGTTTGGATACAGCGCTTCAAAGCCTAGCTCTTCGAGCTCGGTCTTGATGTGGTGGATACCTAAACGGTGGGCCAGTGGGCTGTAAATTTCGAGGGTTTCACGGGCGATGCGGCGACGCTTGTCCGGGCGTAATGAGCCCAGCGTGCGCATGTTGTGAGTGCGGTCGGCAAGCTTGATGAGGATGACGCGGATATCCTGCACCATCGCCATAATCATTTTGCGAAAGTTTTCAGCCTGGGCTTCTTTCTTATCGCGGAACTTGAGCTTATCAAGTTTAGAGACCCCCTCTACCAGTTCAGCAACGCTTTTACCAAAGAGTTGCTCCATGTCCTGGTAGGTGGCAGGGGTATCTTCAATCACGTCATGCAGCAGAGCAGCCATCAGCGTTTCATAGTCGAGTTTCATCTCGGCCAGAATGCAGGCCACCGCTACCGGGTGCGTGATATAGGGTTCACCGCTTGAACGTGTTTGCCCCTCGTGAGCGTCACGTGCAACGAGATAGGCCTGCCGAAGACGTTTAATCTGGTCTTCCGGCAGGTAATTTTGAATCAGCTGATTCAGGCTCTCAAACAGATACAAGGGCGACCCGCTATGTAATTAACGACGACCTTCAGCAATAGCGGTAACAGCTTGTAATTCAGCGGCTTCCTGCTCTTGCTGTTCCTGGCGCTCGCGCACGTCGAGGATCTGGTTGTTGATCAGACCTTCTTCGATTTCGCGCAGTGCGATAACGGTGGTTTTATCGTTTTCTTCTGGAACCAGCGGATCCTTTCCGCCTACCTGCATCTGACGAGCGCGACGCGCGGCGACCAGTACCAGGTCAAAACGGTTACCAATTTTCTCTACAGCGTCCTGAACAGTTACGCGTGCCATACTTTAATGCTCCACAGATAGTGATGGACTGGGCATGATACTGAAAGTGGGTTCAGTCTGCCAATAATTTGCTGATTAAAGCGTCATGTCGCTGCTTTTGGCGGCTCATACGCAGACGTTCTGCCCGGAGGATGGTTTTAAAATCACCCAGCGCGGTATCAAAATCATCATTGACGATAAGGTAATCATATTCCGCGTAATGACTCATTTCTGCAACTGCCTGAGCCATACGTTTTGCGATCACCTCTTCGCTGTCCTGGCCGCGGCCGCGCAGGCGACGATCCAGTTCAATTTTGGATGGCGGCAGAATAAAGATGCTGCGCGCACCCGGCATGCTTTTACGGATTTGCTGAGCGCCCTGCCAGTCGATATCGAGGAAGACATCAACGCCGGTCGCCAGTACCTGCTCAATCGCCTGACGCGAGGTGCCGTAATAGTTGCCAAAGACTTCAGCGTGTTCCAGGAATGCCCCTTCGCCAATCATCGTTCTGAAATCGTCGTGATTCACAAAGAAATAGTGTTCGCCGTGCACTTCACCCGGACGCGGCGCGCGCGTGGTATGTGAAACAGATACCTGGGAGTCGTACAACGGTTGGGTTTTCAATAAAGCCTGAATCAGGCTGGATTTACCCGCGCCGCTAGGGGCGGAAACAATATAGAGCGTGCCTTGAGCCATGAGTGTCTTTTGTATGTGATTATCGAAAGAGAACTTACATACGAGCCTATTATACACGGCGCTGCCACGCGACGTAGTCTTTGTCACACTTTTTGCGCCAGTTTCTTTCATTTTGCGTACCGTTTTCCTGATTTATCCTTGTGTTGCTGCAACAAACTTGTTTTCCCTGAATCCGGCTCGATAAACGCTAAATCCCTTCTCGCATGGCGATAACGACCGCGCTACAAACGGACTATTCGTTGGCGAGGGGAAGAACATGAAAGCATGGATGATTGGCGTGTGTTTGCTGTTCACGTTGCAGGTAGAGGCAGCTTGTCCTGCCTGGTCGCCCACCAGAGCGGAGCAGGAGATAGCGCGGCTCGAAGCCCAGATTAGAGGGTGGAATAAAGTCTACTGGCAGCAGGGGGAGAGCGAGGTTAGTGACGGCGTATATGATCAACTCTCTGCGCGTCTTTCCCAGTGGCAGCGCTGCTTTGGCATGGCCACCGTGGAGCAAACCAGCCTGTCGCCGCTCGGTAAAACGGTGAAGCATCCGGTGGCACATACGGGCGTGCGTAAGCTGGCGGATGCCAGGTCGATGGGGGAGTGGATGAAGGGCCGGGAAGGGATGTGGGTGCAGCCGAAAGTGGATGGCGTGGCGGTTACTCTGGTCTATCAGGACGGGCAGCTGAAACAAGCGATCAGCCGGGGAGATGGGCTAAATGGGGAGGACTGGACGGAAAAGGCCCGACGGATTCCCGATATTCCGCAAAATGTCAGTGGGACGCTGGCAAACAGCGTCCTGCAAGGCGAGATATTTTTACGTGCCGAAGGGCATGTACAGACAAAGATGGGGGGAATGAACGCGCGCTCAAAGGTGGCGGGAATGCTGATGCGTCAGAGCGATAGCCAGCCGCTTTCCGCGCTGTCTCTGTTTATCTGGGCGTGGCCCGATGGCCCGACCTCAATGCGTGAGCGGCTGGACCTTCTTGCCGCGTCCGGATTTGAACTTGCCGCGCGCTATAGCCACGCAGTATCGAGTGCCCGGGAGGTGGCAGAGTGGCGCTCGCGCTGGTTTAACGCGCCGCTACCCTTTGCAACGGATGGTGTGGTGGTTCGAATGGGAATAGAACCTGAAGGAAGCCGATGGATGCCAACGCAGGGCGATTGGGTTGTCGCCTGGAAGTATCAGCCGGTGTCGCAGGTGGCAGAAGTCAGCGGTATTCACTTTGCGATAGGCCGTACCGGTAAGATTGCAGTGGTGGCCGAATTGCAACCCATCATGCTCGACGATAAGCGGGTACAGCGGGTCAATATAGGTTCGGTGGCGCGCTGGCAGAGCCTGGATATTACCGCAGGCGATCAGCTGCTGATTAGTCTTGCCGGGCAAGGTATCCCGCGACTGGAAAGCGTGGTCTGGCGTGCGCTCGAACGAACAAAACCCGAGCCACCTGCGGCTGACTTTAACTCACTCACCTGTTTTTACCGTACGGTTGCGTGTCGGGAGCAGTTCTTAGCGCGCCTTGTCTGGCTCGGAGCGCCAGCGGTGCTCAATATCGAAGGCGTTGGAGAGGTGGCGTGGCAGCGGCTTGCGACGGCACATTCGTTTGAGCACATCTTCTCCTGGCTTGGGCTCACGCTAGCTCAGCTTCAGTCCACGCCTGGCATGACGACTGAGCGAGCGCAGCAGGTGTGGCACCGCTTTGATATGACGCGCCGGCAGCCCTTTCGCCGCTGGATTAAAGCAATAGGTGTACCGCTGCCGAACGCGGCCTTAAAGGCGCTTGACGATAGTACCTGGCAACAGCTACTCGCTCGCGATGAGCAACGCTGGCAAACGTTGCCGGGCATTGGCCGGGAGAAAGCGCGTAGCCTGGCAACGTTTCTTCATGACCCCGCGGTGAGCTCGCTTGTCGAAAAGCTGAGAAATCTTGGGGTGGCGGGGTTTAACTAGTGCGTTTCGTGCCGGTAGTGGAATACCGGAAGGCCAAGCTTGAGCCTGAGCGCCAGCATCCTTGCGGTAAAACCGAAGAGCAGCGTGGATATCACCACCACATCATGATTGCTGACGTACTGCTGAAGCGCTACGTACAGCACGGCGGCCGCAAACGAGATACCGGCATAAAGCTCTTTCTGGAAGACCAGCGGAATGCGTTTACAGAACATATCGCGCAGTACCCCGCCAAATACGCCGGTGATGACGGCGGCGATGACAGCGATAATGGGTCCTTCTCCCATATCCAGCGCGATTTGCGCACCAATGATTGAAAAGACAATCAGACCCACGGCATCGAGAACCAAAAACAGGCGGCGCAAATGCGGCATGACCGGAGCCACAATGGTGGTCAGTACTGCGGCAATGGCGACGGTGATGATGTATTCAGGGTGTTGCACCCAGCCTAAGGGATAGTGGCCAAGCAGCATGTCACGGACGGAACCCCCGCCCAGTGCGGTGGCGGTGGCAATGATGATGACCCCAAAGGTATCCATGCGGCGGCGCCCGGCGGCCAGGGCTCCAGTCATCGCCTCTGCGGTGATGCCGATAAGGTAAAGGATGTGCAGTAACATGTTCGCTCCCAACAAGAATGATAGGAGGGTAGCGATTTGTGCGCCATGTCACGATTGAGTTTTTCTAAGGTGAGCTCATTTGAATAAGAAAAACTAATTCATAAATTGAGTATGAATGCTGTGGTGGTGAGTTTTATAGAATTGGTTAATGGATTTTATGATTAGAAAATGTAAGTCATTACGTAAAAATGATGTGTGGGATAAAGCGTAAAAAAGCCGCTCCATACGGAGCGGCTTATGGGGCGTTACTGATTACCTTTCTGCTCGCCGTACGGCAGTTTGTCGTAATCGGTCAACGACTTCTTATCGTATGGGTTGCCAATCCAGCGTGTGGATTCAACAAACTGCGGGCTGGTCAACGCGCGGGTTGGCTCGAAACCGTCATAGCTTAATCCTGCCAGATCGGACCAGGTATGGATAAGCTCGGAGCTGCTGTATTTGCGGTTAACATCCTGAGAGAAATCGCGAGGATGCTCCTGATGCCATTTTTCTGACGTCCACAGCAGGAATGGAATGGTGTACATATGGCGCGTTGGCGCAAGCTCATTGCGGCCCTGCGTTTGGTGCGGCGGCGTGTCATAAACCTCTTCGCCGTGGTCAGAGAAGTACAGCAGGAAGCCATTTGGATCCGTTGCTTTGTAGTCCTTAATCAGGGTGGAAACGACGTAGTCGTTGTAAAGGTTGGCATTATCGTAGCTGTTGTAGGTGCTCTGCTCATCCTTACTTAACCCAGCTGGCATCGTGTCGGTTTTGCCCGAGAATTTATTCCAGTTTTCCGGGTAACGGTAATCGTAGTTAATATGCGTACCTAACAGGTGCACGATAATAAACTTCTTCGGTGCCGGGTCTGACAGAACCTGTTTAAACGGTGCCAGAACGTTAGAATCGTATTCACGGGCGCTCTGAGTGCGCTGCTGGTTCATATAGAACTGCTGGTCGGTCTGTTTTGAGAACACGGTCAGCATGGTGTTACGTGAGGTCATCGTCTGCTGGTTGGTGATCCAGAAGGTTTTATAGCCTGCCTGTTTCATCAGGTTCATCAGCGATGGTTTAGTCAGATACAGGTCTGGGTTCTGCTCGTTGGCAAAGGTCAGCGCTTGCTGCAGGATCTCAATGGTGTAAGGGCGCGAGGTCACGACATCATTGAAAACGGTGAAGTTAGGATCTGACTTGTGCAGTGCATCCAGCTCAGGCGTGGTTTCGCGCGGATAGCCATAAAGGCTCATACGCCCACGCTGCGTGGATTCACCAATGACCAGCACCAGCGTACGAGGAGCATTCCCTGAACTGTCTTTCAGGTTGGCTAGCGGCGGGAGCGCGTGGTTGTCGTTGAGCAACCGGGTCAGGCTGTCTAACTGATGGTGATACTGGTAGTAGCCAGTAATAAACTGCCAGGGAGCCGCAGGGGCAAGGCGGCCTGACATACCGTCCAACACGTCTGCAACGGGTTTGTCTTTCATCAGCACGCCGGTCGCCAGTGGGTTCAGAATCAGTCCATAAAGCAGGGCAAAGGAGACGAGCCAGCGCCAGGGTTTTGGGATATAAACCGGGCGCAGGCGTGTCCAGAGCAGCACGGCAACAATGGAGTAGACCACCGCCACCAGGACAATCTTAAGGCTAAAATACTGGCTTAAGAACTCACCGGCTTCATTGGTGTTGGTCTCAAACATCACAAATAAAACGCTTTGCGAAAACTCCTGACCGTAAATAACGTAATAGCTGATAGCCGCTAGCGACGCCGCCCAGAGCACAACGCCAATAATGGCGCCAATGATGCGAGTCTTCTTCGGGAACAGGAATACCGGCACCAGCCATAATAAGCTAAAGAGGATGGAATCCCTTACACCGGTAGAGCCGCTGTAGCCTGTGGCGTAGATTGCAAGCTGTAATGCCGTTGAAAAGAAACAAAAATACAATACGGCCCAGCCAAGGGCTTTCCAGCTAAAGGCTGGTGTACTCTGAGTAGTCGTGAATTGCATAGGTTTAACTTTATTTGTGATGGAGGCGGCCAGTCTAGCCACCAATGCTTAAGATATAATTAGTTCGATATCTGAACGCATAAGCAGATAGCCCTGGCATCTGAAAGGATATAGATGAAGGTGGAAAATATCTGGTTAAGAACGTCCTGTGTATCGCCTCATTCCATAATTGCCCTTTATATAAGGGTAAGTAATGATGCAATTTACTTGGGAAAAAAGAAACTACCTGAATTAAAAATGCCCGCGCAATGGCGGGCATAAATTTTCAAGTAACTGATTCAAATTATTCGATGTTCTGAATCTGCTCGCGCATTTGTTCGATCAGTACTTTCAATTCGATAGCAGAATTGGTCACGTCCGCATTGATTGACTTTGACGCCAGGGTGTTCGACTCGCGGTTGAACTCTTGCATCATGAAGTCCAGACGGCGGCCAACCGCTTCTTTTTTCTTCAGGATGTTATAGGTCTCTTTCACGTGCGCTTCGAGGCGATCCAGCTCTTCGGCAACGTCGATACGCTGGGCCATCAGCACCAGTTCCTGCTCCAGACGGTTATTTTCAAGCTGAACTTCCGCGTCTTCCAGTTTGGCGACCAGACGGTCGCGCTGCCACTGCAGGATTTCCGGCATATGGACGCGGACTTTGGTCACTTCGCCGCTGACGCCTTCCAGACGCTGCTCAATCAGGGCTTTCAGCGCCTGACCTTCGGTTTCACGAGCCACGATGAAGTCGTCCAGCGTACCGTCCAGCGCATTGAGGATCTCGGCGGCGATAGCGTCCAGATCCTGCTCTTGTGCGGCCATCACGCCAGGCCAGCGCAGAATGTCGACAGGGTTAACTTCCCCTTCATCGCTCTGCATTTTGACCCAGTTTGCGGCGCTAACCAGTTGTTTTGCCAATTTTTCATTGAGGATTAGTTCGCCTTGCGCGCTGGCATCCGGCTCAAAACGCAGGGTGCACTCTACTTTACCGCGCGTTAAGCGGGTACGCAGACGTTCACGAACAACGGGTTCAAGGCTGCGGAACTGCTCTGGGAGACGGAAATAGGTTTCGAGATAACGCTGGTTAACAGAGCGCAGTTCCCAAGCGGCGCTGCCCCAACTGCCCTTGATTTCACGGCGGGCATAGGCGGTCATGCTGCGGATCATAGACGTTCCTGTTTTTAAAGGAGAGATGAGGGGATTATAGCCTTCGGGGGCTTATGAGGATAGAAATAAGCGCCGTTAATCCGTATACGCTTCGTCCTTCAAGCTGTCTCTGTTTAGTACGCTCCGCGTGAGAGCGCCCTTGCCGCCTTGATACAGCTTGAATGATTTTGTGTATAATGCGCGCCACATTCGTTTCAAGCCGGAGATATCTATCATGCGTCCAGCAGGCCGTAGTGCTAACCAGGTGCGTCCCGTCACCCTGACCCGTAATTATACAAAACACGCTGAAGGCTCCGTGCTGGTCGAATTTGGTGATACCAAAGTGCTGTGTACTGCTTCTATCGATGAAGGCGTACCACGTTTCCTGAAAGGTCAGGGCCAGGGTTGGATCACCGCCGAGTACGGCATGCTGCCACGTGCTACCCACACGCGTAATGCGCGTGAAGCGGCGAAAGGCAAGCAGGGCGGTCGTACCATGGAAATTCAGCGTCTGATTGCTCGTGCGCTGCGCGCGGCGGTAGATCTGAAGGCGCTGGGTGAATTCACCATCACGCTGGACTGCGACGTTATCCAGGCCGATGGCGGCACGCGTACGGCGTCCATTACCGGTGCCTGTGTGGCGTTGGCCGATGCACTGGGCAAACTGGTTGCCGCGGGTAAGCTGAAAACCAACCCAATGAAAGGGATGGTAGCGGCGGTTTCCGTGGGTATCGTAAACGGCGAAGCGCTGTGCGACCTGGAATACGTTGAAGACTCGGCGGCGGAAACTGATATGAACGTGGTGATGACCGAAGACGGACGCATCATTGAAGTTCAGGGGACCGCCGAGGGCGAGCCGTTCAGCCACGAAGAGTTACTCACCCTGCTGGCGTTAGCCCGAGGGGGAATCGAATCTATTATCACGACGCAGAAAGCGGCGTTAGAAAATTGATGTTAAGGGCGACGTGGTCGCCCTTTTTTTTGTCCGTAATAAAGTGAGATGAGGAGCGAATCCATGAAACCGTATCAGCGCCAGTTTATTGAGTTTGCGCTTAACAAGCAGGTACTTAAGTTTGGCGAATTTACGCTGAAATCCGGGCGCAAGAGCCCCTATTTCTTCAACGCCGGGCTGTTTAATACCGGGCGCGATCTGGCACTGTTAGGCCGTTTTTATGCCGAAGCGCTGGTGGATTCCGGTATTGAGTTCGATCTGTTGTTTGGTCCTGCCTACAAAGGTATCCCGATTGCCACAACCACGGCAGTTGCGCTGGCGGAGCATCACGACCGTGATTATCCGTACTGTTTTAACCGCAAAGAAGCGAAAGACCACGGAGAAGGCGGTAATCTGGTGGGTAGCGCGCTGACCGGACGCGTGATGCTGGTGGACGATGTGATCACTGCGGGTACTGCGATCCGTGAATCGATGGAGATTATCCAGGCCAACGGTGCGAAGCTTGCTGGTGTGCTGATCTCTTTAGATCGTCAGGAGCGTGGACGCGGTGAAATTTCCGCAATCCAGGAAGTTGAACGTGACTATGGCTGCGAGGTTATCTCGATCATCACGCTGAAAGATCTGATTGCTTATCTGGAAGAAAAACCGGAGATGGCGGAGCATCTGGCATCGGTACGCGCTTACCGCGAGGCATACGGCGTATAAAAAAATAGCCCGGCGGATGCCGGGTTATTTGAACGTGTTACTGCAGTTGCGCAACGATCAGCGGCCAACGGGCGTCAAAATCGTCCGTTGGTCGGTATTTGAATTCGCTGCGTACAAAGCGCGACAGCATGCCCTCACAGAAGGCGAGCAGCTGACTTGCCAGCAGCGTTTCATCCGTTTCGTAGCCTTCACCTTCCCGCATTTTCCGCTCACGCAGCACCTGGCGCAGCTGAGCTTCAATACGTTCAAACAGTTGGTTGATACGTCCCTGTAGGCGATCCTGCTCAAACATGAGCGCATGGCCGGTCAGGATACGGGTCAGTCCTGGATTACGTTCGCCAAAACCAAGAATCAGCAGCACAATCAGGCGTAAACGTGCGGTGGTGTCCTTCTCGTCTTTGAGGATCAGGTTGATACGGGTAATCAGGCTATCTTCGATAAACTCAATAAGGCTATCGAACATGCGGGTCTTGCTAGGAAAATGCCGGTACAGCGCTGCTTCGGAAACGCCAACGGAGGCGGCCAATTTGGCCGTCGTGATGCGCTGGCTACCGTCGCTGGATTCAAGCATCAACGCCAGGGATTGAAGTATTTCCTCGCGACGATTCCTTTTCGCAGTTTGCTTTTCTGCCATGTTCTAAAATACCCCTGAAAATAAAACAATTGTCAGGCGAGCATCCACACGGTGACCGCAATCATAATTTGCAGTGATATATTCGCATTATGACACCGTGAGATACGTAAAAACGGGCGCACCGCGCTGGCGGGTGCGCCTTAGGGCGAGTTATTGGCGCCCGGAGTGGCCAAAACCACCTTCGCCACGATCGGTGGCTTCAAACGATTCGACCAGATTAAACTCGGCCTGTACGACAGGAACAAACACCATTTGCGCAACGCGTTCGCCCGGTTCAATGGTGAAGGTCGTTTGCCCACGGTTCCAGATGGAAACCATCAGCTGACCCTGGTAGTCGGAGTCAATCAGCCCGACCAGGTTGCCCAGCACGATACCGTGCTTGTGACCCAGGCCAGAGCGCGGCAGCATTACAGCGGCCAGGGAAGGGTCGGCAATGTGAATCGCCAGACCGGTTGGCAGTAAAGTGGTTTCGCCCGGCGCCAGCTCTACGGCGTCATCAAGACAGGCGCGCAGGTCAAGGCCTGCTGAGCCAGCAGTGGCATAGGTCGGCAGTGGGAACTGCTGACCAATACGCGAGTCCAGAATCTTAACGTCGATTTTTTTCATCATAACGGGTAACGATCTCGTCCAATAATAGTTGGCCCAGGAGTGACTTACTGGCGAGTGGTAAGCGCTTCTCGCCGTCCTGCCAGAAAAGATGCAATGCATTGTTGTCACTGTTAAAGCCTTGATTTGATTGAGAAACGTCGTTAGCACAAATCAGATCAAGGTTCTTGCGGCTACGCTTTTGCCGCGCATATTCTTCCACATTATTTGTTTCGGCAGCAAACCCTACGACGTAAGGTCGTGCTGTTTTTAGTGCAGCAACACCGGCTACGATATCAGGGTTTTTTACCATTTTTATTGTAAATTCATCACCCTGGGTGTCCTGCTTTTTAATTTTTTCGTCGGCAATCACGGCGGCGCGATAGTCCGCGACGGCGGCACAGCCGATGAAAATATGCTGCCCGGTGACGCCAGCCTGAACGGCCGTATTCATCTCTTCGGCGGTTGTCACGTCAACGCGCTGCACGAAGGCTGGGGTTGGCAGCGATACCGGGCCGCTGATCAGCGTGACGTTGGCGCCGCGCTGTGCGGCCGCTTCGGCAATCGCAAAGCCCATTTTCCCGGAACTATGGTTGGTGATGTAGCGTACGGGATCCAGTGGCTCACGAGTTGGGCCAGCGGTAATCATGATGTTCAGATGTTGCAAATCTTTGACGGGCGAAAAGTGCGCGGCCGCCATATCAACGATGGTCAGCGGGTCGAGCATGCGTCCCGGGCCGACATCACCGCAGGCCTGGCTACCGCTGTCCGGGCCCCAGATGAGCATATTCCGCGAGGCCAATACCTCAAGATTGTGCTGAGTGGCGGCAGCGCGGTACATCTGCTGATTCATGGCAGGCACTACGGCAACGGGAGACGGCGTGGCGAGACAGATAGTCGAGACCAGGTCGTTTGCCATCCCCGCGGTCACACGGGCGATAAGGTCTGCTGTTGCGGGCGCCAGAATAACGAGGTCAGCCCATTTCCCCAGCTCAATATGGCCCATCGCAGCTTCAGCGGCGGTATCAAGCAGGCTGTCGGAAACCGGATAGCCGGAGACGGCTTGCAGGCTCAGCGGGGTGATGAAAGCTTTTGCGGCTTCCGTCATGGCAACGCGTACATCTGCGCCGCGGTCGCGCAGGCGACGTACGAGCTCCGGCGTTTTGTAGGCAGCAATGCCGCCGCTGACGCCAAGAACAATTTTTTTACCGGCCAGGCTCATCATGATTCTTTCCTGTTAGAGGGACACCAGAATCCGCGTATTTTATCACAATCCTGCCAGGGTCGTGTGCTTGTGACATCGACACTTTGCGAGGCGCTACGCAAGCGCAAGATCTCAGTCGTGCGGCGCGATACGCGTTGTGACAGCATGGCGGCAGCTATCGGAAGGAGGCCGTTATGGAGAGTGCAGAAGCGATGATGCCGCGGGAAAAGATGCAGCGGTATGGCATTGAGACGCTGTCAGATACCGAATTGCTGGCGCTGTTTTTGCGTACGGGGACGCGTGAAAAAGGCGTGATGCGCTATTCCCACGACCTGCTTCGGCATTTTGGGTCGCTCTACCGGCTACTCTCTGCCAGCGAGGAGGAGATGACCCAGATTGATGGGATGGGGATTGCCAAATATGCTCAGCTCAAAGGTATTGCTGAACTGGCGCGTCGTTACTTCAGCGTGCGGGTGCTGGAAGAGGATTCCCTGTTGAGCCCGGAACTGGCGCGAGAATTTTTACAAAGCCAGTTGGCCGACGAAGAAAGGGAAATCTTTGTGGTCATCTTCCTCGATAACCGGCACAAGGTCCTGAAACATAGTCGACTTTTTTCCGGAACGTTGAATCATGTGGAGGTTCACCCGCGTGAAATTGTACGAGAAGCCATCAAAGTGAATGCCGCGGCGGTGATCCTCGCGCATAATCATCCATCAGGTAATGCCGAACCGAGTAAATCAGACAGACTTATCACCGAAAGGGTGGTAAAATGTTGCCAATTCATGGATGTACGTGTACTAGACCATCTGGTTATTGGCCGTGGTGAGTATGTTTCTTTTGCCGAACGAGGCTGGATTTAGCGGATAATTACGCGATCCACCGGGATCTTTGTCTGTTCGGGACTTGAGCATATCCTCGTGTCAGCGTATACTACGCCACCTTTGAGAATCTCGGGTTTGGCATTTGGGCCTGGCAATCGAGAGTTCACTTAGAACTACGCGATGACCGGGCTGTAAAGCCTGACGAGGCGCCGATACCCCATACGAAGCTCGAGCTAATTTGATTTTTGGAGAATAGACATGTCCCGAGTCTGCCAAGTTACTGGCAAGCGTCCGGTGACCGGTAACAACCGTTCCCACGCACTGAACGCGACTAAACGCCGTTTCCTGCCGAACCTGCACTCTCACCGTTTCTGGGTTGAGAGCGAGAAGCGTTTTGTCACCCTGCGTGTATCTGCTAAAGGTATGCGTGTTATTGATAAGAAAGGCATCGATACAGTTCTGTCCGAACTGCGTGCCCGTGGCGAAAAGTACTAAGTACTTAAAGAGGAAATAAATCATGGCTAAAGGTATTCGCGAGAAAATCAAGCTGGTTTCTTCTGCTGGTACTGGTCACTTCTATACCACCACGAAGAACAAACGTACTAAACCGGAAAAACTGGAACTGAAAAAGTTCGATCCAGTTGTCCGTCAGCACGTTCTGTACAAAGAAGCTAAAATCAAATAATTTTAGTTTCGATGTCACGAAAAACCTCGCCTCGGCGGGGTTTTTTGTTTTCTGCGCGTCCCCATAATAGAGAGATCTGTATTTGAGTCGGAGACGCTATGCCTGAATTACCTGAAGTTGAAACCAGCCGCCGGGGTATTGAACCACACCTGGTTGGTGCCACCATCCAGTACGCTGTGATTCGCAACGGTCGCCTGCGCTGGCCTGTCTCTGATGAAATCTACCGCCTGAGCGATAAGCCCGTCCTGAGCGTTCAGAGGCGCGCAAAGTACCTTCTGCTTGAACTGCCCGACGGTTGGATAATCATTCATCTGGGAATGTCTGGCAGCCTGCGTATCCTGTCTGAAGAACTCCCTGCAGAAAAACATGATCACGTCGACCTGGTGATGAGTAACGGCAAAGTGCTGCGCTATACCGACCCACGTCGCTTTGGCGCCTGGCTATGGACCACGGAGCTGGAAGGTCACAGTGTGCTCGCGCATCTTGGCCCAGAGCCGCTCAGCACGGAATTTAACGCCGATTATCTGCTGGCGAAGTGTGCTAAGAAGAAAACGGCGATCAAACCCTGGCTGATGGATAACAAGCTGGTCGTGGGCGTGGGGAATATCTATGCCAGCGAATCACTATTTGCCGCGCGGATCCACCCGGATCGGCTGGCGTCATCGCTCTCAAGAGAAGAGGGTGAACGGCTGGTAGACGCGATCAAAGCGGTGTTGGCGCGATCGATTGAGCAAGGCGGGACGACGCTAAAAGACTTCCTGCAGAGTGACGGTAAGCCGGGCTATTTTGCTCAGGAATTGCAGGTATATGGACGTAAAGGGGAAGCGTGTCGGGTATGTGGGACGCCGATTGTAGCGAGCAAGCATGCGCAGCGGGCGACGTTTTACTGCAAACAGTGTCAGAAGTAGTTTCCCGTGGCTGAGTTACCTGTAGCCCGGCCAGGCGAAGCGCCGCCGGGAACAACTACAAAGCCTACTTCAATTTCTCCATCAACGCCTGATGCACGTTTACCGGCAGGAAGTGGGTCACATCACCATTATGGCGCGCCACCTCTTTCACCAGCGAAGATGAGATAAACGACCACTCTTTGGACGGCATCAGGAAGACGCTTTCCAGCTCCGGCATCAGGTGGCGATTCATATGTGCCAACTGCATTTCATACTCGAAGTCAGCCACGGCGCGCAGGCCGCGAATTAGAATATTGGCCTGCTGCGTCCGCGCAAAGTTGGCCATCAGGTCGCTAAAACCCATTACCTCAACGTTATCAAGGTGCGCCGTTGCCTGCTGGGCCAGCGCCACGCGCTCGCTCAGATCGAACATCGGTTTCTTACTGGGGCTGGCGGCGATAGCGAGGATGACATGGTCAAACATGCAGGCGGCACGAGTCACGATATCAAGGTGACCGTTGGTGATAGGATCGAAGGTGCCCGGATAAATCGCCCGTTTTTGCATAGCCATCCTCAATGCGTTTTCGGTGGTAGGTAAGGCTCCAGAAGTTGTAGCAGACGCTGCAGTGCGCCCTGATTCTGGTAAAGCACTTCAACGGCATGACGACCATAGAAACTACGGTAGTCTTCATCGGCTAACAGCGAAGCCACTTCTTTCTCAAGACTGGCGGCATCGGTGACCGTGATAAGGCCGCTGGCCTGCTCCAGACGAGCACAGATATCTTTGAAGTTGAAAGTATGCGGCCCCATCAGCACCGGTATGGCGTGGGCAGCAGCTTCCAGCGGGTTGTGCCCGCCACGTTCAACCAGTGAACCGCCGACAAACGCCAGGTCGGCAATGCCATAAAGCAGCATCAGTTCACCCATCGTGTCACCAATCACCACCTGCGTGGTGGCAGAAGGGACTTCACCTGAAGAGCGAGTAGTATAGCTCAGGCTTGCCTGACGAGTGAGGTTGATGGCATCCGGGAAACGCTCAGGATGGCGAGGCACCAGGATTAACAGAAGATCGGGATATTGCTGAAGCAGCGCTTTATGCGCGGCAATGATGATGCTCTCTTCGCCATCATGAGTGCTGGTGGCAATCCATACCGGACGATGCGGGGCCCATTGGCGGCGCAGCGTGATGGCTCTGGCCGCCAGTTGAGGCGTCACCGAGATATCAAACTTCAGGCTGCCGGTAATCGTCACCTGGCTATTTTTGGCACCAAGCGCGACAAAGCGCTTACCGTCTTCTTCGTTCTGCGCCGCAATCAACGTAATGCGCTGCAGCAACGTGCGCACGAACGAGCCAAGCTTAGCGTAACCAGCGGCAGAACGCTCGGAAAGGCGGGCATTGGCGATAACCAGCGGAATATGACGGCGATGCAGTGCGGCAATCAGGTTCGGCCACAGCTCGGTCTCCATGATAAGCACCAGCTTAGGGTCAATCTTATCGAGGAAGCGGTTCAGAGCATCTGGTAAATCATAAGGTAGGTAGACATGCTGAACGTCTTTGCCAAAGGCCGACTGAACACGTTCAGACCCGGTTGGGGTCATGGTGGTCACCGTAATCGGCAAATCAGGATAACGATGGCGCAGCGCGCGAACCAGTGGGATGGCTGCCAGCGTTTCACCAACGGAAACGGAGTGCAGCATAATGCCACCGGGTTTAAGCGGCTGGCGATAGAAACCATAACGTTCACCCCAGCGTTTGCGATAGGCTGGAGCCTTACGTCCGCGCAGCCAAAGCCGTACCCAGATGAGAGGCTGGATAAGGTAGAGGAGAGCGGTGTAAAGCAATTCAAGCATAATAAATAGCTGAGTTATGAATGTGCTGTGGATTCTATGTATTTACCCTTGGCTTTACCATTACTTTTGCTTTTTTTGGTCTAAATTATCCACAGCGGTGTATCTGGCTGTAGATATTACTGCTAATCCTTCTTTTTAAGCCATTCGCTGCTATTTATCCCCCTTAGATTTTGGTGGCGAAGTTTCGATGTGTTCGTCGCTTTTCTTGCTTATCATAATGATTTTGAAGATAAAGATTGATTTGTAGTCCAAGGTGCTTGCCGTTCGGATTGCGACAAAAGAAGTGATACACTATCGCGTCAAAAATGAGTGCAATATCAGTAATCGGGTAACTGTTGAGCCTGGGGCGGTAGCGTGCTTTTTTCCTCTATTTACCGAAAAACCTCAACCAAAGAGTCGCTTGTGGAAAAGCCATTTAGAAAAATCCTGGTCATTAAAATGCGTTATCACGGGGATATGTTGCTAACAACTCCCGTTATTAGCACGCTTAAATGCCACTATCCTGATGCGAAGGTTGATGTCTTACTGTACGAAGAGACGATGCCGATTTTATCCGAGAATCCTGAAATAAACGCGCTGTATGGCATCAAAAATAAGAAAGCCAAGGTCTCGGAAAAGATAGCTAATTTCGTCAGTTTAATCAGAACGCTGCGAGCTAATCGATATGATCTTGTCGTCAATATGGCCGATCAATGGATGGTTGCCGTACTGGTGCGTTTACTGAATGTACCGATGAGCATTTCACAGGATTATCACCATCGTCAGTCGTCTTTCTGGCGTAACAGCTTTACGCATCTGGCGGCGCTGAAGGGGAAAAACGTCGTTGAGAGCAACCTGTCGGTGCTGGCGCCGCTGGGCTTTGATACGACGATTGCTAAAACGACGATGAGCTACCAGCCAGCATGCTGGGAACGTGTGCACGGTGAGCTGGAGAAAGCAGGCGTTAGCGCTCGCTACGTTGTGATTCAGCCAACGGCGCGACAGATTTTTAAATGCTGGGAGAACCAGAAGTTCTCTCAGACGATTGATGCCCTGCATGCGCGGGGCGTTGACGTTGTACTGACTTCTGGCCCTGGTGCGGAAGATTTAGCCTGCGTGAATGCGATAGCACAAGGCTGTCAACGCCCGCCAGTAACGGTACTGGCGGGGAAAATGACGTTTCCTGAACTGGGGGCACTAATTGACCATGCCGCGCTTTTCATCGGCGTTGACTCCGCACCTGGTCATATCGCCGCGGCGGTCAACACGCCGCTAATTTGTTTGTTTGGCGCCACCGACCATATTTTCTGGCGTCCTTGGTCGGACAATATGATTCAATTCTGGGCCGGCGATTATCGACCAATGCCGCCGCGTGAGCAGCGCGATCGCAATGAGATGTATCTTGCGGTAATTCCCGCTGAAGACGTCATTGCTGCCATTGATAAAATAATGCCCGCCGGTCAGGCTGAATCTGTAAAAGGTGAAACGCTATGATCGTTGCATTCTGTCTGTATAAGTATTTTCCCTTCGGCGGACTCCAGCGAGATTTTATGCGTATTGCGCAAACCGTGGCGGCTCGAGGGCATCAGGTGCGAATCTATACGCAATCCTGGGAAGGTGAATGTCCCGATGTCTTTGAGTTAATTGTGGTCCCGGTAAAATCTCACACTAACCATGGGCGTAATGCCGAATATTATGCGTGGGTGCAAAATCATTTACGTGAGCACCCGGTGACACGAGTCGTTGGCTTTAATAAGATGCCAGGGCTGGATATCTACTATGCCGCCGATGTTTGCTATGCCGAAAAAGTGGCGCAGGAAAAGGGGGTCTTTTATCGCCTGACGTCGCGCTATCGCCATTATGCCGCATTTGAACGGGCGACCTTCGAGCAGGGTAAGCCAACGCAACTCCTGATGCTGACCGATAAGCAAATTGCTGACTTTCAAAAGCACTATCAGACGGAGCCCGGCCGCTTTCATATCCTGCCGCCAGGAATCTACCCGGACAGAAAATACAGCCAGCAGATACCTGATGCCCGCCAGATCTATCGCGAAAAGAATGGCCTGACCGCGACACAAAACGTGCTGCTGCAGGTAGGGTCTGACTTTACGCGCAAAGGTGTGGATCGCACGCTAAATGCAGTTGCTGCGCTGTCGGAAAGCGTGCGGCAGAACACCCAACTGTTTATTGTCGGCCAGGATAAACCGGGAAAATTCGCGGCGTTGGCCGAGAAACTGGGGATTCGTCGTAACGTTCATTTCTTTGCTGGCCGCAACGATGTGGCGGAATTGATGGCGGCAGCCGATCTGTTGTTACACCCTGCTTATCAGGAAGCCGCGGGCATTGTGCTGCTGGAAGCGGTCACGGCGGGATTACCGGTCTTAACGACGAGCGTATGCGGCTATGCGCACTATATTGCTGACGCAAACTGTGGCGAAGTTATCGCCGAGCCGTTCCGGCAAGAAACCTTGAATGAGATTTTATTGAAGGCCCTAACCCAGCCAGCGCTGCGTGCTGCCTGGGCTGAAAATGCTCGCAATTATGCCGATACACAAGATTTGTACAGTCTGGCGGATAAAGCGGCAGATATCATTATAGGTGATTAAGATGGTTGAGCTGAATGAACCGCTTGCCACGTTGTGGCGTGGTAAAGATGCTTTTGAGGAAGTGAAGCACCTGGAAGGTGAGGTGTTTCGTGAACTGGAGACTCGTCGTACGCTGCGCTTTGAGATGGCGGGCACGAGCTATTTCCTGAAATGGCATCGCGGCACGTCGCTAAAAGAGATCGTAAAGAACCTGATATCGCTGCGTATGCCCGTGCTGGGTGCTGACCGGGAATGGAATGCGATTCATCGTCTGCGCGATGTCGGCGTTGATACCATGCAGGGGGTTGGCTTTGGTGAAAAAGGATTGAATCCGCTGACAAAAACGTCTTTTATCATTACTGAAGACCTCACGCCGACCATTAGCCTTGAAGATTACTGTGCCGATTGGGCAACGAACCCACCAAACGCGGCGGTTAAGCGTATGATCATCAAGCGCGTCGCGACGATGGTGCGCAAAATGCACCTGAGCGGGATTAACCACCGCGACTGCTATATTTGCCACTTCCTGCTGCATTTGCCGTTTAACGGTCGCGAAGATGAACTGAAGATCTCGGTTATCGATCTACATCGTGCGCAGATTCGCAATCAGGTTCCGCGCCGGTGGCGTGATAAGGATTTGATTGGACTTTATTTCTCATCGTTGAATATTGGTCTGACATCACGGGATATTTTGCGTTTTATGCGAGTCTATTTTGATAAGCCTATCCGTGATGTCTTGCGCGAAGAACAGGCGCTGCTGGCAAAAGCCGCAGAGAAGGCCAATAAAATTCAAGAAAGAACGATCAGAAAATCGTTGTAAATCTGAGGCAAAATATGGCGTATTCGTATTTAAATGCAGAAGGGATGCTCAAAGAGGCTCTCGTCTTTGACGAACGGGAGATGGCAGAGGGTGATTCATCGTTCCATATCGCCTACGGGATTGATAAGAATTTCCTCTTTGGTTGTGGTATCTCTATTGCCTCAGTGCTATTGCATAATCGGGATATGGATTTCGTCTTCCATCTCTTTATCGATACCGTACCAGAAGCGGAAAAACAGCTGTTTGCACAGCTGGCGAGAGACTACAAGACCTGTATCCAGATTCATATCGTCAACTGTGAGTGCCTGAAATCATTTCCGACGACGAAGAACTGGTCCGTAGCGATGTACTTCCGCTTCATAATTGGTGATTACTTTATTGGTAAGCAGTCTCGAGTGCTTTATCTGGATGCAGATATTGTGTGCCAGGGAAGTATAAACAACCTGCCGACATTGCCACTTGGCGACAGTGTTGCAGGCGTAGTGCCAGAACGGGATAAGACGTGGTGGATATCTCGCAGTAAAAGCCTTGAATGTCCGGCTATTGAAAACGGGTACTTTAACTCAGGAGTGCTGTTGCTGAATATCCCTGCATGGGCTAGCGAGTATGTTTCTGGGAAGGCTATGTCACTGCTATCCGATAAGAACATTACGGGTAAACTCAGCTATATGGACCAGGATATCCTGAATATTATTCTTAGTGGAAAAGTGACATTTATCCCAGGAAAATATAATACACAGTTCAGTCTTAATTATGAACTTAAAGATTCTTTTATAAATCCGATCAACAATAGCACTGTTTTGATTCACTACGTTGGACCAACCAAGCCGTGGCACAATTGGGCAATATACGCGAGCGCAGCCCCCTTCCTGAAAGCGAAAAGATCTTCACCCTGGCGAGATCTGGCATTACTAAAGCCTGTTAACTCGAATTATGCCCGATATTGTGCGAAACATAGCCTTAAACAAGGTAAGTATTATAAATGGTTAGTAAATAACATCTATTATTATTATTTAAAATTAGTTGGTTAATGATAAAGAGGCTTGGATGGACGAGTTCATTAAAAATACATATAGTTTTGGAACTATAAATAAAAATAATAACTTTCCAGAATTAAATATATCTTATGGAGTGGATAAGAATTTTCTATATGGCTCCGGAGTATCTATTTCTTCAGTATTGTTAAATAATAAAAGCATTAACTTTACTTTTCATGTATTTACCGATTATATCGACGAGGAATATCTAAATACCTTTAGAAATACTGCTGAGCAATTCGATACTTCAATAAAAGTATACCTTATTGACCCTCATTATTTTGTTGACCTGCCTACATCTGATGTCTGGTCATATGCAACCTATTTTAGAATTTATTCTTTTGATTATTTAAGTAATACGGTACCGACGCTGCTATATCTGGATGCCGATGTTGTATGTAAAGGGAGTCTCAAGCTTTTTACCGAAATAAATTTTAAAGATGAATTCGCAGCGGTAATACCGGATAGTAAAGCAACGCAAGAGGCATGTAGTAAGAGGTTAAATATTCCTGAGATTAATGGGTCATATTTCAATGCCGGTGTGATGTTTGTTAATCTGGATAAATGGAAAAAATCAAATTTAAAACCATATTTATTAAAGTTATTGAAGGGTGAGACATCTTATGGCCGTCTGAAGTATTTAGATCAGGATGCATTAAATATTTCATTTGAAATGAATAATATATATCTGCCAGCTAGCTATAATACTATATATTCATTGAAAAATGAGTTGTCCGATCGTAAGCATGTTGAGTATAAGAAAGTCATTAATGATGATACTATCCTTATTCATTATACAGGTATCACTAAACCATGGCATAGCTGGGCCAACTATCCTTCAGCCGTATTTTTCAAAACTGCGCGAGAAAATTCGCCATGGAAAATATATCCTCTGAAAGAGACTAGAACAATTTCTGAGATGCAAAAAAAATATAAACATCTCTTTGTTCATGGTTCTTATCTTCAAGGTATATTTGCACTGATTCAATATAAATTGAAAAAATAAGAATAATATTATAAATAACGCATTGGTTACATAAATATAAGGTCTTTTGATGCAAGTTTTAATCTATATTGTATCTCTCCTTAGAGATACTGAAAGAAGAGATAAGATACAGAGTGATTTTTCCAGACTCGGAATCGACTTTCAGTTCTTCGATGCAGTTGATGCAAAAGATCCCAAAAATAAAGCGTTGATTGAACAGGCACGGTTAAGTGGTGTCGGCCATGATATGACTGATGGAGAAATAGCTTGTACATTAAGCCATCAGTTCATTTATCAGAAAATGATATCCAGCAATAATGATTGGGTTATTATTCTTGAAGATGATGTTGAAGTAGATGAGCGGTTTAAAACGTTCTGTTTATCTTTTAATGAAAATGAGCAGAAAAAACTGCCTAAAGATAATTTGTATTTACTTGGCGGGCAGAAAGGATTACACAGCTATCCCGTTTTGGGAGTAAGTCGTTTTAGTGTAATCAAAGCTGGTAATCTCAAGCTTGGCCGTGTTAATTATAATAGAGAAAAACTGCGTCGAACTTGCTGTTATTTGATGAATAAAACGATGGCGAAGCAGCTTGTTAGTTTAACTGAAAACTATGGTACGTATCGCGCTGATAGTTGGGAGTTAATGTATCAGGAGAAAATAATTAAAGAATTTTATTTGAACGAAATCATATTTCATCCGATAGTTACTCCACTTAACAGCCATTTAGAGTTGGAACGTAGTTTAATTTCTGGGCAGAAAAAATCACGTGGAAATATTCAAGGGAAAATGAAATTTATCCGTTCCTGGCTTCGGGTTAGCTTCTTTTCATTTTTTAAATAGTTCAGTTTCTTTAGGATATTAAATCTTGAACTTGCATGCTGTTAAAAATTACATTTATTACCTTGTTGTATCCCTGTGTTTTATAGGAGGGATGTTAATCCCTATTGATACAGACTATGCTAACAAAATAGTTATTGTTGTAGGGTTTATTTCCTTCATCATGTTGATGTGTGAACGACAAGGTGGTATTGGCAAAGGCACTTTATTCTTTGCTCTGAGTCTATTCATCTTAGGAGCAATCGATTTATTGTGGTATGTGTCATATAAGACGGAGTATGTTATTTATAAAAATGCATACAGAGGATATTTAGAAGCAGGTAAAATGTTTGTGTTAAGTGCATTTACTTTAATCTATTTATCTAAAAATGCAAGAAAGGTGAGTTTTAATTTTCATCTTATAGCCAGTGTATTGATGCAAACGACAATCTATGTCGTATCGTTCTATCAGCATTATGGATTGGGTGCAAATAGAATTCCACTTTCAGCCATGGGCGGTGGAATTGATCAAATGGGAGCCGCAACGATTGCAGCCTACATGATTACTTTTTGCTCATTATATTCATCCCTTGTTTTTGTGAATATAACAACAAAGTATAAATGGTTTGTTTTTTATATAAACTTTTTACTTAGTTTTTCTGTGATAATCATGACCGGAACACGGGCAGCTATTTTTACCTACCCATTTATTGTCGCGATAATTTTAATTTCTCAATATTACAAGCATAGATTGTTACTAGCCAAATGTATTGGTGGGATGTTTATCTCACTAATTATTTGTGGCCTGATATTCCAAAAGTATGTAGATCACCGTATTGTAGATTTGCAGAATGATATTGCTGGGTACCAGGATACGGATAATAGTGTATCTTCTGTTGGCGCTCGTTTCTCTATGGTTATGGCAGGTTTTAAAAGTGCACCTGATGGGATGGAATGGCAATCCTTAGAACAGAGGGCAACCAAAATCATTGCTCTAAGTAAAGAGAATCCTATCTATGTGGGTGCAACGGATTTCCTTAACGTCCATATGCATAATGACGTGATAGAAGCTCTGTCCACAAAAGGAGTGTTAGGCGTAGCCACTCTTCTTTTATTTTATGTCGCTTTAATCGCATATTGTATTTCTGAAGGTCGGTACGTGTTATTAGTTTTTCCTGCGGCCATCATACTATTTGGTATAAGCGATGTTATTACTCATGACAAACCTATCCCTGCCTCCTGGATTATATGTTTACTCCTTTCAAGCTTGTTATTGAAAAATAAAGAAAAAGTGGAGAGCTAATTTATTAGTGGGTGTAAACCCACTAATAATTATTGCCCTATAGTGTTTTATATAGGGCAATAACACTTTCTGCTTTCAGATTTGATAAGTCCTGCGAAGGCGAACAACACGCCACCTGATTCTTCCCATACCCCCCAATCAACCCCGGATCCGTCGGCCCATAAAGCGTGATATTAGGGCGATCCAGCGCAGCGGTAAGGTGGCTGAGTCCGGTATCGACGGACACCACGAATTTAGCCCCCGCCAGCTCGTGCGCCACCGCCTCAAGGCTAAGGCGCGGCAGCACCTCAACATAATCAAACCCTTCCGCTAACCGTTTTGCGCGGGCTTCTTCGTGCGGCGCACCCCATGGCAGCTTAATGCGCAGGCCGCTCTCGCCGAGCAGGCTTATCAGCTCGCGCCAGTGGCTTTCGGGCCAGTGCTTGTCGTCGCGGGTCGTCGCATGCAGGAACACGCAGTAAGGTGCAGAGTCTGGCGTGAGATCGCGCAGGAAATGCTGGGCAATGGCGTAATCGCCTTGCGTTTCCGGTTTGGCATAACCCAGGCTTTTTGCGAATAGTTCGCGTGTACGTTCCACGGCATGCTGTGCTTTAGCGATGTGATGCTTACGGTTATAGAACAGGCTGGCCAGTGGTTCTCGTGCGGTACTCCAGTCCATACCATGCTTTACGCCATGGGCGAGTCGGGTGACCAATGCAGCGCTTTTTACCAGGCCCTGAGCGTCGATGACCGCATCGTAGTCGACGGCCTGAACCGCCTCTTTAAACGCTTTACGCTCAGCTTGGATAGGCGCAGAGAACCATGCTTTACGCCAGCGGCGAATCGCCACCGGTATCACGCGATCGACGGCTTCGTGCCAGGACGGGATCTGCGCGAAGCCCTCTTCGACGACCCAATCAAAGCGGATGCCCGGAATAGCGCGCATGGCATCAGTTAATGCGGGCAGCGTGTGCAGCACGTCGCCCATGGAGGATGTTTTTACTATCAGAACCCGCATGCGTCAGGCTTCCTCGCTCGACAGCAGAGCATTCAGCTCTTCCAGCACCCTGGCCGGAGTAATATCGATAAGGCTCTGGTGATAACCTTGAGCGGCGTCGCCTTTACGCACCTTGTGATAACCCGTGATAAGACGAATCACACGCGCCTTATTAGAGAGCGGCGGCGTAAAGTCCGGGCTGCTTGGGCCATAGAGTGCGACCAGCGGGCGATTAAGCGCGGCGGCAACGTGCATCAGACCAGAGTCATTGGTGACGACAGCCTTGCAGGCGGCAATCAGAATGACGGCCTGCTCCAGCTGGGTTTCCCCGGCCAGATTACGGCACCAGACTTTTTGTTCGTCACTCAGTGACGCGATGATCTCATTGCCGGCTTCGTTATCTTTTGCTGAGCCGAAAAGAACAATCTGATTGCCTTCATCAATGAGCTGTTTTGCCAGCGTCGCATAGTGATAGTGCGGCCAGCGTTTTGCCGGGCCAAACTCAGCGCCAGGGCAAAAGCCGATCATCGGGCGATCGTTTGAGAGAGAAAACGCATTACAGACCAGGGATTTCTCACCCTCGTTGACCTGCAACTGCGGCCACAGCAGCGGCTGCGGCAGATCTTTGGCGCAGCGCATCACGCCTTTGTCATAAGCTAGCGCGACGTAGCGCTCGACCATCAGCGGCCAGGCGCCTTTGTCCAGCACGCGCGCGTCGTTTAGCAGGCCGTAACGCATTTCTCCGCGCCAGCCGGTGCGCAGTGGAATACCCGCAAAGAACGGCACCAGCGCTGATTTAAACGAGTTAGGCAGGACGTACGCGCGGTCGTAACGCTTTTCACGCAGGCTATGACCGAGCTTGCGCCGTTCGCCAATTTCCAGCGCGCCGTGCCCAAGCGGCATGGCAATCGCGTCATTGACTTCCGGCATCCGCGATAACAGCGGACGGCACCACGCGGGTGCCATCACGTCGATTATCGCCTGGGGATAGCGCGCCTTGAGCGTGCGATAGAGACTTTGCGACATCATCATGTCGCCCACCCATGACGGGCCGACCACCAGTATTTTCATGCTTACTTCTTACGCGTCGCGGTTCAGCCAGGCCATATATTCCGCTACGCCTTCGGCGACGGTCTTGAATGGCTTATCGTAACCTGCAGCGCGCAGGTTGGTCAGATCGGCCTGAGTGAACGCCTGGTAGCGGCCTTTCAGTTTGTCCGGGAATGGGATGTATTCGATGCTGCCTTTCTTGTGGTACGCCAGGGTCGCGTCAGCCACAGCCTGGAAGGATTCTGCACGACCGGTACCGAGGTTAAAGATGCCGGATTTGCCGTTTTCCCAGAACCAAAGGTTCACTGCGGCAACGTCACCAACGTAGACGAAGTCACGCTTGAAGCCATCGCTGCCTTCGAACAGTTTCGGGCTTTCGCCATTGTTCAACTGGGTGTTCAGGTGGAACGCCACACTCGCCATGCTGCCTTTGTGGCCTTCACGTGGGCCATAGACGTTGAAGTAGCGGAAGCCAACGATAGGGGAGTCCACTTCTGGCATGATGCGACGTACGTATTCGTCGAACAGGAACTTAGAGTAGCCGTAGACGTTCAGCGGTTTTTCAAACTCGCGGGACTCGATGAAATCGCTAGTGCGGCCGCCGTAGGTGGCAGCTGAAGAGGCGTACAGGAACGGAATTTCACGCTCCAGGCAGTAGTGCAGCAGCTCCTTGGAGTACTGATAGTTGTTATCCATCACGTACTTACCGTCCCACTCGGTGGTGGAGGAGCAGGCGCCTTCGTGGAAGACCGCTTCGATTTCACCGAACTCTTCACCGGCCATTACCTGGATCAGAAAATCTTCTTTATCCATGTAGTCGGTGATGTCCAGATCGACCAGGTTCACAAACTTGGTGCCATCTTTCAGGTTATCCACCACCAGAATGTCGGTGATGCCTTTGTCATTGAGCGCTTTCACGATGTTGCTGCCAATGAAGCCAGCGCCGCCGGTAACGATAATCATAACTGTAACCTTTGAAATGAATAGGCCCTGGACAATCCCGGGCACGAATACCCTTTATCATATCATCACATTGCTAAGCCTTCAGCCTTTCGCCGTGCCGTGAACATCAGGCCACGTGATTTATGCTGCAAATAATTCATTCAGAGATGCATCATCTCGTATCAGCGTATAGCTTTGGGTAATATGTGCCAAATTTTACCGGATCTGGAGAGTTGCAATGCGTGGTGATTTCTACAAACAGTTAACGAACGACCTGGACACTGCTCGTGCGGAAGGGTTGTTTAAAGAAGAACGTATCATCACCTCCGCTCAGCAGGCGGATATCACCGTGGGCGACGGCAGCCACGTTATCAACTTTTGCGCCAACAACTACCTTGGCCTGGCGAACCATCCCGAGCTGATTAATGCCGCGAAAGCGGGCATGGACAGCCACGGGTTTGGTATGGCCTCCGTGCGTTTCATCTGCGGCACCCAGGACAGTCACAAGGTGCTGGAACAAAAGCTGGCCAGCTTCCTCGGTATGGAAGATGCGATTCTGTACTCCTCCTGCTTCGACGCCAACGGTGGCCTGTTTGAGACGCTGCTGGGCGCTGAAGACGCCATTATCTCCGATGCGCTGAACCATGCTTCTATTATCGACGGTGTGCGCCTGTGCAAAGCGAAACGCTTCCGTTATGCCAATAACGATATGGCTGAACTGGAAGAGCGTCTGAAAGAGGCGCGTTCTGCTGGTGCGCGTCACGTGCTGATTGCCACCGACGGCGTGTTCTCCATGGACGGCGTAATTGCCAACCTGAAAGGCGTGTGCGACCTGGCGGACAAATACGATGCGCTGGTGATGGTCGATGATTCCCACGCCGTCGGTTTTGTTGGCGAAAACGGTCGTGGTTCCCATGAATATTGCGATGTGATGGGCCGAGTAGACATCATCACCGGTACGCTGGGCAAAGCGCTCGGCGGCGCGTCCGGTGGCTATACCGCTGCGCGCAAAGAGGTGGTGGAGTGGCTGCGTCAGCGTTCTCGTCCGTATCTGTTCTCTAACTCTCTGGCGCCAGCCATTGTCGCCGCCTCTATCAAAGTACTAGAGATGGTCGAGTCTGGCGCTGAACTGCGCGATCGTCTGTGGGCTAACGCGCGTCTGTTCCGCGAAAAAATGACGGCCGCAGGTTTCACCCTGGCGGGTGCCGATCATGCCATTATCCCTGTCATGCTGGGCGATGCCGTGATTGCGCAGAACTTCGCCCGTGAGCTGCAAAAAGAAGGGATTTACGTGACCGGCTTCTTCTTCCCGGTCGTACCAAAAGGTCAGGCGCGTATCCGCACCCAGATGTCGGCGGCGCATACGACGGAACAAATTGAACGTGCGGTGGAAGCCTTTACCCGCATCGGTAAACAACTGGGCGTCATTGCCTAAGGGTGTGAGATGAAAGCGTTATCCAAACTGAAAGCGGAAGAAGGGATCTGGATGACCGATGTTCCTGAACCGGAACTCGGTCATAACGACCTGCTGATTAAAATTCGCAAAACCGCTATCTGCGGTACCGATGTGCATATCTACAACTGGGACGAATGGTCACAGAAGACCATCCCGGTTCCGATGGTTGTTGGTCACGAGTACGTTGGCGAAGTGGTGGGTATTGGTCAGGAAGTTCGTGGCTTTAAGGTCGGCGATCGCGTCTCCGGTGAAGGCCATATCACCTGCGGTCACTGCCGCAACTGCCGTGCCGGTCGTACGCACCTGTGCCGTAACACCATCGGCGTGGGCGTGAACCGCCCGGGCTGCTTCGCAGAGTATCTGGTGATCCCGGCGTTTAACGCCTTCAAAATTCCGGACAATATCTCTGACGATCTGGCGTCTATCTTCGACCCGTTCGGTAATGCGGTACACACGGCGCTCTCTTTCGACCTGGTAGGCGAAGATGTGCTGGTTTCCGGTGCAGGCCCAATCGGCGTGATGGCGGCGGCCGTGGCGAAGCACGTTGGCGCGCGTAACGTGGTTATCACTGACGTTAACGAATACCGTCTGGAGCTGGCGCGCAAAATGGGCGTTACCCGTGCGGTCAACGTCTCGAAAGAAAACCTCACCGACGTGATGGCTGAGCTGGGCATGACCGAAGGCTTCGATGTGGGCCTGGAGATGTCCGGCGCGCCGCCAGCGTTCCGCACCATGCTTGATACTATGAACCACGGCGGGCGTATCGCTATGCTGGGTATTCCACCGTCAGATATGTCTATCGACTGGACTAAAGTTATCTTTAAGGGGCTGTTTATTAAAGGTATCTACGGTCGTGAAATGTTTGAAACCTGGTACAAAATGGCGGCGCTGCTCCAGTCTGGTCTGGACCTGTCTCCGATCATTACCCACCGTTTCGGCATTGATGATTTCCAGAAAGGCTTTGACGCCATGCGTTCAGGGCAGTCAGGCAAAGTTATTCTGAGCTGGGATTAATCGCCCTCACGAAAGTTGTCCCCGGGTATTTATTAGCGTTAAATACCCGGGGATTTTTTTCCCCAACGCATCATAGGCCGCAACAACTTTCTCTGACCTTTTGCCGCCTAATATGTTAAATATTGCCGTTAATTACACTGTCTGGCAGGATTTTATATGACCTACACCCCTGGTCTCCTGAGCGTCATTATGCCGCTTTACAATACCGGCGAGCCGTTTATCGCCTGTATGGATTCGCTGATCGCGCAAACCTGGAAGAATATCGAGATCATCATCGTTAACGATGGTTCGACGGATAACTCGGCAGAACTTGCCCAATCCTATGCGGATCGCTATCCGCACGTTCACCTGCTGCATCAGCGTAATGGCGGCGTTTCTGCGGCGCGAAATACCGGGATGAAAGTCGCAAAGGGTGAGTACATTGCCTACGTTGACGGTGATGACATTGCCTATCCGGAAATGTACGAAACGCTGATGAATATGGCGCTCAAGGACAATCTGGACGTGGCGCAGTGCAACGCTGACTGGTGTATTGCTGAAACGGGAAAAACCTGGGCATCGATTCCCACCGACCGCATTCGCTCGACCGAGGTCATGACCGGGCCGGATTGGCTGCGTAAAGGGCTCGCGAGCCGTCGCTGGCGCCATGTGGTGTGGATGGGAATCTACCGCCATCAGACTATCAAAGATGCTGGCCTAACGTTTGTGCCAGGGCTGCATCATCAGGATATCGTCTGGACAACCGAATTTATGTTTAACGCCAAACGCGCGCGTTACACAGAAGTGCCGCTATACAAATATTTCCTGCACGGCGCATCCGTCAGCCGTCTGCCGCGTACCGGCCTGAAGAACCTGGCCTACCAACGTCATTACATCAAAATTATCCGCCTGCTCGACAAGATGAACCACGACTACGCTGGGCTCATTCCTATTTATCCAGAGTTTAAACAGCAGGTTATCTACGAAGGGCTACGTGTGTGTCACTGCATCCGCAAAGAGCCGGACCCGAAAATTCGCGAGCGGATGATTGGCGAAGTGGATGCTTCGGGGATGTTTAAACGGATGGTGAGCAACATTTGCAGCGTGAAGCTGGCGTATCAGGTGATGCTGTGGGCTATCCGCTTTGGAAAGTGGCGTGATAAGTCACTCACGCCGCGTCGTCTGGCCCACTTAACGTTGGATCTGAAAGACTAACTACTGCCACCCCTGCCACTGCAACTGCATATACTGCACCAGCGTGCTGTGGGTGATGCTCTCGCTCAACACGTTGAAGAAACGGCTGGCGTACACAGGCTCCAGCGGTTTTTTCGGCTTGCAGAGCGTTACGCCGCGGAACGGATTGCGCGGTGCGGTGGGTTGGCTTTGAGGCGGCAGGCTGTTGTTAGGCCTTGAGGTATCCACCTGCGGCTCGTTGAGCAGGCTGCTCGGGCGCACCAGGGTGATATCCGCTGGCAGGTTGTAGACCATCTGCTGTAGTACGCGGACGGTGGTCGGGTGCGGGTGGCCAATGGCGATAGCCGAACCGTTACGGCGCGCTAAATCGATGGCCCGATTAAACTGTACGCGGATATCCGCTTCATTCTGCGTATCGTCCAGGAAGACCCGACGTTTAATCACCCTCACGCCGGTACCATTGGCGGCGCGCATGGCCTGGCTGTTGCCGATGGTCATGCTATCAAGGAAATAGAGGTTATAGCGGCTAAGTGCTTGCATCACCTTTTGCATCCCGAACAGGCTGGAGGTCATCGCACTGCCCATATGGTTATTCAGCCCAACGGCATACGGTACCTTATCCACGGCTTCACGAATAATCCGTTCGATCTCATCGCTGCTCATATCCGGGCGAAGCGTGTCTTTCTCCAGCGGCTGCTTGCTGAGCGGCGCCATCGGCAGGTGAATCAGCACCTCGTGCCCGCTGTTATGGGCTTTGGTGGCCATTTCACGCGCGTGGGGAGCGTTGGGTAACACGGCGACGGAAATGGTGGATTGCATCGCCAGTACCTGATTTTCCGTCTGTGGACGATAACCAAAGTCATCGATAACGATTGATAATTTACCGGCGTAACTCGGTGCAGCTAATGCCAGCGCACTGAGCAGAACTACCCTGCGAAATTGAAGCAAAACTTATCTTCCCAACCACGGCAGTGGATTGACCGCCTGACCCTGACGGCGAATTTCGAAATAGAGTGACGGTCTGCCTTGACCACCACTGTTGCCCACCAGAGCGATAGGCTGACCGGCGCGCACCTGGGTGCCTACGCTGACCAGCGCGCTTTGGTTATAACCGTACAGGCTCATATCACCCTTACCGTGCTCGACCACGACCACAAGACCGTAGCCCTGGAGCCAGTCGGCAAGAATGACGCGCCCATCGGCGATGGCTTTCACTTCGGTGCCTTCCGATGCGCTGATAACCATCCCCTTCCAACGTAGCTCACCTTGCAGCTGTTCGCCATAACGGTGCAGCGTGGTCCCACGAACCGGCCAATAAGCCTGACCACGTGGCGCACCCAGGCCACCGGTACGGGCCATCAGCGAGCGTTCACTTTCGGAAGGCTTGTAGGTGGTGCCTTTACGGGTGGCTTCCTGCTGGCGGTCGCGCACGGCCTCGGCTTCACGCGCTTCGCGTTCGGCGCGGGCTTTGGCGGCGGCTTCCGCGCGGGCAATGCTGCTACGTAGACGGGATTCGTTCGCGCGCATTTCACCAAGCTGCTGTTGACCTGCCTGGATGGAGGATTCGAGCCCGGAAAGGGTTTTCTGGCGTTCATTACGCGCGGCTTCGAGTTTGGCCTGCTGGGCCTTCTGCTCGTACAGCAGCGTTTGCTGTTCGCTCTGTTTCTCTTCCAGCTCGGTTTTCTGCGCGGCGACTTCTTCGCGCGTCTGCTTAAGCTCAGCGATAGTCTCCTGGCGCGCCTGGTTCAGGTAGCCAAAATAGGCCTGCAGGCGCTGCCCACGCTGGCTCTCTTCACCGCTCAGAATAAGCTGAATACCCGTGTGCTCGCCCTGGCGGAACGCGGCATCAAGCTGCGCGGCCAGATTACGCTCCTGCGCCGCACGCTGCTTTTCCAGCTTAGCGATGGAGGCATTCATATTGGCGATTTGCGTGTTGAGCTGAGCCAGCGAGTTTTGCGTTTCGCGTAGCTGACGCGCGGCGGCGGCAATGGCCTGTTCCTGCGCTTGCAGTTGGGCGAGAAGCGTAGAGCGCTGCTGTTGCTGTTGGCGAACCGCGCGCTCTTTAGCGGCGATATCGGCCTGAATAGACTGGAGCTGTGAGCGGTCGTCCGCATGGGCGGGCGCGGCGCACAGCAATACGCCAGCGCTGAGTGCGCTGGCGTAGAACGTGGACCGAAGCGTCGCCTCGGCCCATTTAATGGAATAAATCGCCTTTCCCCTCATGGGGAAGGATTATTCCACGATGAACAGCGGCTTACCAGTCATCTGTTGCGGGATTTCCATCCCCATCAGCGTCAGCATGGTTGGCGCGATATCGGAGAGCTTACCGCCTTCCACCGCTTTCACGGATTTATCACCCACGTAAATCAGCGGAACTGGCAGGCTGGTGTGTGCGGTGTGCGCCTGGCCGGTAGCCGGGTCACGCATCTGCTCAGCGTTACCGTGGTCAGCGGTAACCAGCAGCTGGCCGCCCACTTTCTCAACGGCGCGAGTGACTTCATCCAGGCAGTGATCCAGCGCTTCAACCGCTTTCACCGCAGCTTCCATCACGCCGGTATGGCCAACCATATCGCCGTTCGGGTAGTTACAGATGATGGTGTCGTACTTACCGCTTTCGATAGCCGCAACCAGCTTCTCGGTCAGCTCAGCGGAGCTCATTTCCGGCTGCAGGTCGTAGGTTGCCACTTTCGGGGAGTTGATCAGGATGCGATCTTCGCCTTTGAACGGGTCTTCTACGCCGCCGTTGAAGAAGAAGGTGACGTGAGCGTATTTCTCGGTTTCGGAGATACGCAGCTGAGTTTTCTCATGCTTCGCCATCCACTCACCGAAGGTATTTTCCAGGGAGGCAGGTGGGTAAGCACATGGCGCTTTGATATCTGCTGCGTATTCGGTCAGCATGATGAAGTCGCCCAGCTTCACTTCTTTGTGGCGCTTGAAGCCGTCGAAATCGGCGTTAACGAATGCACGGGTGATTTCGCGCGCACGGTCAGCACGGAAGTTCATGAAGATCAGCGCATCACCATCTTCCATTGCGGCATCGGCCTGGCCGGCTGCACGGATAACGGTCGCTTTCACGAATTCGTCGTTTTCATCGCGCGCGTAGGCTGCTTCCAGCGCGGCAACCGCGGTGTCAGCCTGGAATTCGCCTTTGGCTTCAACCAGCAGGTTGTAAGCTTGCTCAACGCGATCCCAACGGTTATCACGGTCCATTGCATAGTAACGGCCGATGATGGAGGCAACGCGGCCTTTGCCCAGCGCGGCAAATTTCTCTTCAAACTTCTGCAGGGAGCCGTTTGCGCTGCGCGGCGGGGTGTCGCGACCGTCGAGGAAGGCGTGCAGGTAGATTTTTTCTGCGCCACGTTCAGCGGCCAGTTCTACCATCGCCATAATGTGGTCTTCATGGCTGTGTACGCCACCGGCGGACAGCAGGCCCATGATGTGTACCGCTTTACCCGCAGCAACCGCTTTGTCTACCGCACCGGACAGCACCGGGTTCGCGAAGAAAGTGCGCTCTTTGATTTCAACGTCAAGGCGGGTCAGGTCCTGATACACGATGCGGCCTGCGCCCAGGTTCACGTGACCGACTTCAGAGTTACCCATCTGACCGTCTGGCAGACCGACTTCCAGGCCAGAAGCGTGGATCAGGGTATGCGGACGTTTTGCCCACAGCGCGTCCATAACCGGCGTTTTTGCGCTGTAAATAGCGTTATCCTGATGCTCTTCGCGGTAGCCGTAGCCATCCAGAATCACCAGTACCATAGGTTTTTTAGTAACCGACATTGCGACAACCTCATGCTCTAAAGACAGAAAATTTGCGTAATTTTACTACAGCTGAATCGATAAAATAACAACGAGAGATCAAAGAAAGCGGGGAGATGCGCGTTGAAAAACGCACAATTCCTCCGTTTTTTCCGTAGCACTCCGCAGAAAACGCATTACATCGCGCGCCCTGGCTGTATTTGCGCCACGCCGCAGGTATACTCCATCCCTGGTTTTTAAACATTACACGTCGGGAGCTGTTACCCCCCATGCAAGAGATTATGCAATTTGTTGGTCGTCACCCTGTCCTGAGCATCGCGTGGATCGCGCTGCTGGCGGCCGTACTGGTCACCACCTTTAAAGGGCTGATGTCTAAAGTTAAGGTCATCAACCGTGGTGAAGCGACCCGTCTGATTAACAAAGAAGACGCGGTGGTCGTTGATCTGCGTCAGCGCGACGATTTCCGTAAAGGCCACATCGCGGGTTCTGTGAACCTGCTGCCGGCTGAAATCAAAGCCAACAACGTTGGCGAGCTGGATAAACACAAAGACAAGCCGGTTATCGTGACCGACGGTTCCGGTATGCAGGCGACTGAATCTGCTAGCGCGCTGCTGAAAGCCGGCTTTGAAAAAGTCTTCGTACTGAAAGAAGGTATCGCTGGCTGGAGCGGTGAAAACCTGCCTCTGGTTCGCGGCAAATAATACCGGCTCATTTATCGGGTAAAGTCAGGAGAGCTGTCATGGCTAAGATTGAGATCTACACCAAAGCGACATGTCCTTATTGCCATCGTGCAAAAGCGCTGCTGGCTGAAAAAGGCGTCACCTTCGAAGAACTGCCAATCGACGGCAACGCCGAAAAGCGCGAAGAGATGATTCAGCGCAGCGGCCGCACGACGGTTCCGCAGATTTTTATTGATGCACAGCACATTGGCGGCTGTGATGACTTGTACGCGCTTGATGCGCGTGGTGGACTCGATCCCCTGCTGCGCTAACGCTTTGCGAAGCGTTCACGCCTGACCTGGTCGGGCGTGAGGCATACCGCTTTTTTTAAGGACAACACGAAAGGGTTTTTACACATGTCAGAACAAAACAACGCAGAAATGGCTTTCCAGATTCAGCGCATCTACACCAAAGATGTTTCTTTCGAAGCACCAAATGCACCACACGTTTTCCAGAAAGATTGGCAGCCAGAGGTTAAACTTGATCTTGATACGGCTTCCAACCAACTGGCTGAAGGCGTGTATGAAGTGGTGCTGCGTGTCACCGTAACGGCGACCCTTGGCGAAGAAACTGCGTTCCTGTGCGAAACTCAGCAGGCGGGTATCTTCTCCATCGAAGGTATTGAAGGGACTCAGATGGCTCATTGCCTGGGTGCATACTGCCCGAACATCCTGTTCCCGTATGCGCGTGAATGCATCACCAGCCTGGTTTCCCGTGGGACTTTCCCACAGCTGAACCTTGCGCCGGTTAACTTTGATGCGCTGTTCATGAACTATCTGCAACAGCAGGCTGGCGAAGGTGCAGAACAACATCAGGATGCCTGATGAACGCACTTAATGCTTCAATGACTGTGATCGGTGCCGGCTCGTACGGCACCGCTCTTGCCATCACCGTGGCAAGGAACGGCCACCAGGTTGTACTCTGGGGCCACGATCCCAAACATGTCGCGACCTTACAGCACGATCGCTGCAATGCGGCATTCCTTCCCGACGTTCCGTTCCCTGATACCCTCCACCTGGAAAGCGACTTAGCGACCGCGCTGGCTGCCAGCCGCGATATTCTGGTGGTGGTGCCAAGCCACGTGTTTGGCGACGTATTGCGCCAGATGAAACCACTACTGCGTCCCGATGCGCGCCTGCTATGGGCGACGAAAGGTCTGGAGGCTGAAACCGGCCGCCTGCTGCAGGACGTGGCGCGTGAAGCGCTGGGCGACGAGATTCCACTGGCGGTGATTTCCGGCCCAACCTTTGCCAAAGAGCTGGCAGCAGGTTTGCCAACGGCGATTTCGCTGGCGGCGACGGACCCGGTCTTTGCCGACGATTTGCAGCAGTTACTGCACTGCGGCAAGAGCTTCCGCGTCTACAGCAACCCGGATTTCATCGGCGTCCAGTTGGGCGGTGCGGTGAAAAACGTGATTGCGATTGGCGCAGGCATCTCCGACGGTATCGGCTTTGGCGCGAATGCACGTACGGCGCTGATTACCCGTGGGCTGACCGAAATGTCGCGCCTCGGCGTGGCGCTGGGCGCTGATCCGGTGACCTTTATGGGTATGGCTGGGCTCGGCGATTTAGTGCTGACCTGTACTGACAACCAGTCGCGCAACCGTCGTTTCGGCATGGCGCTGGGGAAAGGCGCGCAGGTTCAGGAAGCGCAGGACAGTATTGGCCAGGTGGTCGAAGGTTACCGTAATACCAAAGAAGTCCGCGAGTTGGCGCACCGGGTAGGTGTCGAAATGCCAATAACCGAGGAAATTTATCAGGTATTATATTGCGGAAAAAACGCGCGCGAGGCAGCATTGACCTTACTAGGTCGTGCACGCAAGGATGAGCATAGCGGCAGCTAAAAACGCAGGAAACCTTTGTCATCCCGACGATCCGGCAAGCGCAGACTTGCCGATCGTTCCAATATGTCTGGAGTAAGCAATGTCGTGTGAAGAACTGGAAATTGTCTGGAACAATATTAAAGCGGAAGCCAGGGCTCTGGCGGACTGTGAGCCTATGCTCGCCAGTTTCTATCACGCGACGTTACTCAAGCACGAAAACCTCGGCAGCGCCTTAAGCTACATGCTCGCCAACAAGCTGGCTTCGCCAATTATGCCCGCCATCGCTATTCGCGAAGTGGTGGAAGAAGCCTACGCCGCAGACCCGGAAATGATTGCCGCCGCCGCCTGTGATATTCAGGCCGTGCGCACCCGTGACCCGGCAGTCGACAAATATTCTACGCCGCTGCTGTATCTGAAAGGCTTCCACGCCTTACAGGCTTACCGTATCGGCCATTGGCTGTGGGCGCAGGGGCGACGTGCGCTGGCCATTTTCCTGCAAAACCAGGTATCGGTGTCGTTCCAGGTGGATATCCACCCGGCGGCGAAGATTGGCCGCGGCATCATGCTCGACCACGCGACCGGTATTGTGGTGGGTGAAACCGCCGTTATTGAAAACGACGTCTCTATCCTGCAGTCCGTGACCCTTGGCGGTACCGGTAAAACCAGCGGCGACCGTCACCCGAAAATCCGCGAAGGCGTGATGATTGGGGCCGGGGCGAAAATCCTCGGCAATATTGAAGTAGGTCGCGGTGCGAAGATTGGCGCAGGTTCGGTGGTGCTTCAGCCGGTGCCACCACACACCACCGCTGCGGGCGTCCCGGCGCGTATCGTCGGCAAGCCGGAGTCGGATAAACCGGCGATGGATATGGACCAGCACTTCAACGGCATCAACCACGGATTTGAGTACGGCGACGGAATTTGATTCCTTGCCCGGTGGCGCTGCGCTTACCGGGCCTACCAAACCGTAGGCCGGATAAGGCGTAGCCGCCATCCGGCAAATATCAACTGCGCAATACCGCGCCCGGATACCCCAGCTGGCGCCACGCCTCATACACCACCACCGACACCGCATTCGACAGGTTCATGCTGCGGCTGTCCGGCATCATTGGTATACGGATTTTTTGCTCCGGCGGCAGCGCGTCCAGGATGGTCGCCGGTAGCCCGCGCGTTTCCGGACCAAACATCAGATAGTCGCCGTCCTGATAGCTCACCGCACTGTGTGCGGGCGTACCTTTGGTGGTCAGGGCAAACAGACGCTGCGGGTTTTCGCTCTCAACAAAGGCGGCGTAATTGGCATAGCGCGTGACGGCGGTGAACTCGTGGTAGTCCAACCCGGCACGGCGCAGACGCTTGTCATCCCAGGCAAAGCCCATCGGTTCGATGATATGCAGACGAAAGCCCGTGTTGGCGCACAGACGGATGATGTTCCCGGTATTAGGTGGGATTTCAGGTTCGAATAAAACGATGTTAAGCATGCTGCCCCCTTGGATTGCGGGGCAGGATAGCAGAATTTGGGGAAACCCTCACCCCGGCCCTCTCCCTGAAAGGGAGAGGGAGCAAAGCAGGTCTGCGGGCGAGCAAATGATACTGAACCGTCCCCTCGCCCCTACGGGGAGAGGGTTAGGGCGAGGGGGAAAAACCGCACGAACCTACGCCGCGCTACCCTGCTTAATCGCCCCGAACGCCTGCGCCACTTCTCCACTCTGCACCAGCGAATCACGACTAATCTCTTTAATTGATTTCGCCCCGGTCAGCGTCATCGCGACCTTCATCTCTTTTTCAACCAGATTCAGCAGGTTAGCCACACCCGCCTGGCCGTGCGTCGCCAGTGCATACAGATACGCGCGGCCTAACAGTACGCTGTCTGCGCCCAGCGCAATCATGCGCACTACGTCCAGACCGTTGCGGATACCGCTGTCGGCCAGGATCGTAATATCACCTTTCACCGCATCGGCAATCGCCGGCAGCGCGCGGGCGGAGGAGAGCACGCCGTCGAGCTGGCGACCGCCGTGGTTGGAGACGACGATCCCGTCGGCGCCGAAGCGTACCGCGTCGCGGGCATCTTCCGGATCGAGGATCCCTTTGATCACCATCGGGCCGTCCCAGAATTCGCGGATCCACTCCAGGTCTTTCCACGAAATAGACGGATCGAAGTTATTCGCCAGCCAGCCGATATAATCCTCCAGCCCGGTTGGCTTGCCGAGGTAGGTGGAGATATTGCCCAGGTCGTGCGGGCGACCGTTCAGGCCCACGTCCCACGCCCACTGTGGATGGGTGGCGGCCTGCCAGTAACGGCGCATGGCGGCATTCGGGCCACTCATGCCAGAGTGCGCATCGCGGTAGCGCGCGCCCGGGGTTGGCATATCAACGGTAAAGACCAGCGTTGAGCAGCCCGCCGCTTTGGCGCGCTCCAGCGCGTTGCGCATAAAGCCGCGATCGCGCAGCACGTACAGCTGGAACCACATCGGGCGCTTGATGGTTGGTGCAACTTCCTCAATCGGGCAGACCGAAACGGTGGAAAGCGTAAACGGAATACCTTTGGCATCAGCGGCTGCGGCAGCCTGCACCTCACCGCGGCGGGCGTACATACCGCACAGACCAACCGGTGCCAGGGCGACTGGCATAGAAAGCTGCTCTTTGAACAGCGTGGTCTCGAGGCTCAGGTCGGACATATTTCTTAGGATGCGCTGGCGCAGCGCCACATCTGACAGATCTTCCACGTTGCGCCGCAGGGTGTGTTCCGCATACGCGCCACCGTCAATATAGTGGAACAAGAACGGTGGCAGGATGCGCTGGGCGGCAGCGCGATAATCGCTCGCGGCGGAAATAATCATGCTTTTTTCTCCCTGGAAAGTTCAGTGTGGTCGTCGGGCAGGCGGGTGCTCCGCGCCTGGCGGGCCAGGTCTTCATCAAAACGTTTAATGGTGGTGTGAACAAAGCCGAGGTGCGCCATCATCGCCTGACGAGCGCTTTCGGCATCGCCAGCGGTAATGGCATTCAGCACGGCCAGATGCTGCTCGGTGAGCTTCGCAAAGACCGGTGGCACCAGATACATGCGTTCACGACTCTGAATCACCGATGATTGCAGCAGGTCAAAAAAGCCGCGCATGGTTTGCAGCAGCACCACGTTGTGAGATGCCTCGGCGATGGCCAGATGGAAACGCACGTCGGCCTGCGAGGCGAGGTCCGGATCGTCGCTCTGGGTGGCTTCAAAGCAGAGGCGGATTTTCTCTTTGTCGGCATCGGTCGCGCGCATCGCGGCGTACCATGCGGTGCTGGCTTCGATGGCATGGCGAGCTTCGAGGATATCGAAGCTGTAGTCCGGGTCATCGGCCAGCAGGGTTTTCAGCGGCTGCACAATATTCTGTTCAGACCAGCCCTCATGCTGCCAGCGCACGAAGGTGCCGCCGCCGCGACGGCTGAGCAGCAACCCTTCACTCACCAGCTTCGCCAGCGCTTCGCGCAGAGAGTTGCGCGAGACACCAAGCTGGGCTGCCAGCTTTCTTTCGGCGGGCAATCGCATGCCCGCCTCCAACTGCTGTTCTTCAATCAATGCCCGCACGCGGCAGGCGACATCGTCTGACAGACGTTTGGGCAGTATTATCACGGAATCATCCAGGTTAAGACGTAAGCCTGTAGCGTCGTTATCACGCCCACCATGCAGGTGAAGATCAGGCTGTGTTTCACGGTAAAGCGGAACAGGTCAGACTCTTTACCTACCAGGCCAACCGCCGCACAGGCAATGGCGATGGACTGCGGTGAAATCATCTTCCCGGTCACACCACCGGTGGTGTTGGCGGCAACCAGCAGCACATCCGACACGCCAATCTGCTGCGCGGCGGTCGCCTGAAGCGCGGCGAACAGGGCGTTGGAGGAGGTGTCTGAACCGGTCAGGAACACGCCGAGCCAACCCAGGAACGGTGAGAAGAAGGTGAACGCATGGCCGGTATGCGCCAGCGCCAGTGCCAGCGTTGACGACAGGCCGGAGTAGTTCGAGATAAAGGCGAATGCCAGCACCATGCCGATAGAGTAAATCGGTAACGCCAACTCTTTCAGCGTCGAGCCGAAGGTGCTGATGGCGTCCTTTGGCTTCATGCGCAGCCAGACGATAGAGAGCAGGGCTGCAAACAGAATCGCGGTGCCGGTTGCCGACAGCCAGTCGAACTTATAGACCGCCGCATAGGCCGTGGCCTGACTTACCACCGGAGGCATACGAGCAACCAGCTTGTCGAGGTACGGCACCGAAATGTTAATCACCAGGTCATACAATGCGCCACCCGGCGCGAACAGCGCTTTAAACGGTGGAATACTCCACAGGGTGACGGTAGCGGTCAGGAACAGGAACGGCGACCAGGCGCGAACCACTTGTCCTGCGGTGTAGTGGGTGCGTGACAGGTTCATATCGACCTGAGAAGCGCCCATATCGCCGAAGCGGAAAATACGTACCGGCTGCCAGCGCTTGAGGAACAGCGTTAAACAGACCAGAGAAACCAGTGAAGAGATGATGTCTGGCAGTTCCGGCCCGAGGAAGTTGGAGCTGAGGTACTGAGCGATAGCAAACGAACCACCCGCAACCATCACGGCAGGCCAGGTCTCTTTGACGCCGCGCCAGCCGTCCATAATCGCCATGATCCAGAACAGCACGATAATGGTCAGGAACGGCAGCTGGCGACCAACCATCTGGCCAATGTGGAAGCTATCGAGCCCGGTCACCTGGCCGGCAACCAGAATCGGGATCCCCATCGCACCGAACGCTACCGGCGCGGTGTTGACGATAAGGCACAGGCCTGCGGCATACAGCGGGTTAAACCCAAGGCCAACCAGCAGCGCGGCGGTAATCGCCACCGGTGCGCCAAAGCCTGCCGCCCCTTCGAGGAATGCACCGAAGGAGAAGCCAACAATCAGCATTTGCAGACGCTGGTCCGGGGTAATTGAGAGGATCGACGAACGAATAATGTCGAACTGCCCGGTCTTCACCGAGATTTTATAGACGAAGACGGCGGCGATAATAATCCAGGCAATCGGCCACAGGCCGTAGAAGAAGCCGTAAACCACCGACGCCAGCGCGCGGTCAACCGGCATCTTGTAGAACAACAGCGCCACGGCCAGCGCGATAAATACCGTCCAGCTTGCCGCAACATAGCCTTTCAGCTTGAGCTTAATCAGCGCGAAGAAGAAGAACAGGATCGGAAGTGATGCGATCAGACTGGACAGCCAGATATTCCCGGCCGGATCGTAGTTTTGTTGCCAGAGGCTCATGCAGGTCTCCAGGGGGCCACACGCGCCGGTTGCGGTGAGTCTATGCTCAGTTCTGCGTCACGGTTTGTGTAAAAGTGGCCCTGCCAATGTGGTGATGTAGGGGTAATGCCAATGAATGGTTAACTAAATGTTATGTTCTAGCAACGTGTTTGTGATTAGAAATAATGGAATTGTGAACCAATAGCGATTTGGCTGTTAAATTGGTTGGGCCAATTTCGAGGGATATTTGGGGGGGGAGGAAAGACAACCTTCTCCCGGCGGGAGAAGGTTCAGGAGAGATGACTTAGAACTCGCTTTTCGCGAACCCGGTCATCTCCTGCAGGCCCATTTCGCGGCCAAGCGCGCTCATTGGGTGAACAACCACCAGACCACGGACGCTTTTTTTCAGCTTGCCCATGTCGGCCTGTTCTTTTTTGGTAATCGCACGGCTGAACGGCAGTTTGGTCAACTGCTGTGCTTCTTTACTAAGCTTCTGAGTACGAACTTCACGCAGACGCGCGATTTCCGTTTCAAGCTTGGTTTTTTCAACCTCAAGCTCGGCATACTTCTCAGCGCCTTCCACCAGGGACAGCGCAGCCTGCTGGTGGCGGATCGCATCAAGCAGGTCGCTCAGGCGTTTAATTTCGTTTTTTTCGATTTCTTTCATGTTGCCGGTATCTGATAACAAATAGACGTAATAGCCTCTAGTATGCGCGTTGTCGCTCATTTCTGGTAGTTAATTATACAAAATGGAGAAGTTTCTTTGCGTGATAATAAGCATATTATTTAAATAACAATATGAATTATAAGATGATTTATGAAATGAGTTAGCGCGATCGCTTTTTTGAAAATAAGTGACAAAAATCCGCACATTTTCCTTAACCGGGTTGGCGTTGGTTATCCATTCTTAAAGTAAGGTTAATCGATGAGGAGGATGTGCGATGAGCAATAAAATGGGTGAAAACATTCCGCAGATTATCGATAAAGCGGTCGATTTTATGGCCTCCAGCCAGGCGTTTGTCGAGTACCTGCACAAAAAGCCGCATAACAATCGCGTGCCGGACGATATTCCGGAAGATAAAGCCGGGATGTACCTTGAGCGCCTGGACTACTATCGCAACCTGTACCGTCCGGTAGATTCACAGCACAAATAGCGTCGGTTTGGGCGGTTTCTCAAACGGGTAATGCACTGGGTATTACCCGAGATATGCTTGCCTCTCTCCAGAAATAAAAATTACCCCGCCGGGTGATGGCGAAAATAGCGTTTGAGCATTATTTTCAAAATATCGGTCAGTCGTGTCTTCGGCCGCCAGACATCTCAAAAACCCGAATAGCGTGAATCTGAGGCAGGTATGTTTCTAAACTATTTTGCGTTGGGTGTGCTCATCTTCGTCTTTCTGGTGCTGTTTTACGGAATCATCATGATTCATGATATTCCCTATAATATCGCGAAAAAACGCAACCATCCCCATGCCGATGCGATTCATACCGCCGGGTGGGTTAGTCTGTTTACTCTGCACGTGATATGGCCGTTTTTATGGATCTGGGCGACGCTCTACCAGCCCGACCGGGGGTGGGGCATGCAGTCGCATATTCCTGCGCCAGAGCCTCAGCCACCCGCTGACGATACGCTTGCCCGGTTAACCCAAAGGGTGACGGAGCTTGAGCAAAAGCTGGCGGAAATTCGCCCCTCGGCTGACACGACTGCGGAGCAATAAACATGGATCTGCTGATTGTTTTGACCTACGTCGCGCTCGCGTGGGCGGTATTTAAAATATTCCGTATTCCGGTGAATCAATGGACGCTGGCAACCGCGGCATTAGGCGGTGTCTTTTTAGTTAGCGGACTTATTTTATTAATGAACTATAACCACCCTTATACCTTTACGGCGCAGAAAGCGGTGATTTCCATTCCGATTACGCCACAGGTCACCGGCGTAGTCAGCGAAGTGACGGATAAAAATAACCAGCTGATTAAAAAAGGCGAGGTGTTATTTAAACTCGACCCGACCCGCTATCAGGCGCGGGTCGACCGCCTCCAGGCCGACCTCGTCACCGCCACGCACAACGTTGATACCCTGAAGGGCCAGCTTTCCGAAGCGCAGGCCAATACCACGCGGGTTTCCGCGGAGCGCGACCGCTTGTACAAAGACTATCAGCGCTATCTCAAGGGTAGTCAGGCGCGGGTGAACCCTTTCTCCGAAAGTGATATCGACAATGCCCGGCAGAACTATCTGGCCCAGGATGCGATGGTCAAAGGCTCGGTTGCCGAGCAGTCACAGATTAAGAGTCAACTGGACAGCATGGTCAACGGCGAGCAGTCGCAGATTGTCAGCCTGCGCGCGCAGCTGGCGGAAGCCAAATATAACCTTGACCAGACGGTGGTTCGCGCACCGAGCGACGGCTACGCCACGCAGGTGCTGATCCGCCCTGGCACCTACGCCGCCGCGCTGCCGCTGCGTCCGGTGATGGTGTTTATCCCGGAGCAGAAACGGCAGATAGTGGCGCAGTTCCGCCAGAACTCACTGCTGCGACTGGAAGCGGGTGATGATGCCGAAGTGGTGTTTAACGCGCTGCCCGGCCAGGTGTTCCACGGCAAGCTTGCCAGCATACTGCCGGTGGTGCCCGGCGGCTCTTATCAGGCGCAGGGGGCGCTGCAATCGTTGACGGTAGTGCCGGGGACGGACGGTGTAATGGCGTTGATTGATTTAGACCCTAATGAAGAGGTGGATTCGCTGCCGGACGGTATTTACGCGCAGGTTGCCGTTTACTCTGACCATTTCGCCCACGTCTCCGTGATGCGTAAAGTCCTGCTGCGCATGACCAGCTGGATGCATTATCTCTATCTGGATCACTAGACAGGTAAAAAGCAGAGGGCGAACGCAGCTGCCTGAGCCATACTGAACTCTTTGTTGGCGTAAAGGAGATGATGATGAAACTGGTCGGCAGCTACACCAGCCCATTTGTACGCAAAATATCGATCCTCTTACTGGAAAAGGGGATCGCCTTTGAGTTTGTTAACGAACAGCCCTACAACGCCGAAAACGGCGTGGCGCAGTACAACCCGTTGGGTAAAGTGCCTGCGCTGGTGACGGATGACGGCGAGTGCTGGTTCGACTCTCCGATTATCGCCGAGTACATTGAGCTGTTGGGCATTGCGCCGGAGATGGTGCCGCGCGATCCGAAGGCAGCGCTCCGGGTGCGTCAGCTTGAGTCGCTGGCCGACGGTATTATGGATGCGGGGCTGGCATCGGTCCGTGAACAGGCGCGCCCGGCGGCACAGCAGTCGGAAGCAGAAGTGCTGCGCCAGCGCGAGAAAATTCGTCGTAGCCTGGATGCGCTGGAAGGCTATCTGGCCGATGGTACGCTGAAAACCGACACCCTCAACCTGGCCACCATCGCGATTGCCTGTGCGATTGGCTACCTGAACTTCCGCCGCATTGCGCCGGGCTGGTGCGTGGATCGGCCGAATCTGGTGAAGCTCGCCGAAACGCTCTTCCTGCGAGAGAGTTTTGCGCGCACCGAACCGCCAAAGGCTTGATTGAACGCTATAACGCGGAGCCGCTGTACATTGTACAATCCCTCCCTTATGACTCCCTCTCCCGTCGGGAGGGGTAACATTTAACCGTCAGGCCTATTCATGACTACCGATACCCGTTCGCTCTACAGCCAGCTTCCTGCGACCGATCGCCTGCTTCGCGATCCCGCTTTTGCCCGTTTACTCGATACCCACGGCCACTCGCAGGTGGTGGAACAGCTTCGCCTGATGCAGGACGAGGCGCGCCTTTGCATTCGCGAGCAGCAGACGCTTCCCGCCTGGTGCGAAAATTGGGCGCAGGAGACGCAGCGCCGTTTGCACCGCGATGCACAAAGCGCGCTGCGCCCGGTGATTAACCTGACGGGTACCGTGCTGCACACCAACCTCGGGCGCGCGCAGCAGGCGCAGGCGGCAATTGACGCCGTGACCCAGGCGATGCGCGACCCGGTGACGCTGGAGTACGATCTCGACGGCGCAGGGCGAGGACACCGTGACCGTGCGCTGGCCGACCTGCTGTGCCGTTTAACCGGTGCGGAAGATGCCTGCATTGTGAATAACAACGCCGCGGCGGTGCTGCTGATGCTGGCGGCGACGGCGGCGGGAAAAGAAGTCGTGGTTTCACGCGGTGAGCTGGTGGAGATTGGCGGGGCGTTTCGCATTCCCGACGTGATGCGCCAGGCGGGTTGTGTACTGCATGAAGTCGGCACCACCAACCGCACTCACGCGAAAGATTACCGTCAGGCCTTCAACGATAACACCGGGCTGTTGATGAAGGTGCATACCAGCAACTACAGCATTGAAGGTTTTACCAAATCGGTAGAAGAAGCGGAGCTGGCGGAAATTGGCCGCGAGCTTGGTGTGCCGGTAGTCGCAGATCTCGGCAGCGGTTCGCTGGTTGATCTCAGCCGCTACGGCCTGCCGAAAGAACCTATGCCGCAGGAGATGATTGCCGCAGGCGTCAGCCTGGTCAGCTTCTCCGGCGACAAACTGCTCGGCGGCCCGCAGGCCGGGATTATCGTGGGTAAAAAGGCGCTGATAGCCCAGTTACAGCAGCACCCGCTTAAACGTGCGCTGCGCGCCGATAAAATGACGCTCGCCGCGCTGGAAGCCACGCTGCGACTCTATTTACACCCGGAAAAGCTGGCGGCAGAGCTGCCGACGCTGCGTCTGCTAAGCCGCCCGGCCGAAGAGATTCACCAGCAGGCTTTACGTCTGCGCGAGCCGCTACAGCAGCGCTATGGCGATGAATTCGCGGTGCAGGTCATGCCGTGCGCGTCGCAAATTGGTAGCGGTTCGCTGCCGTCTGAAAGCCTGCCGAGCACCGCGATTGCGCTGACGCCGCTGGATGGCAGAGGCAGCCGGCTGGAGGCACTTTCCAGCGCCTGGCGTAGCCTGTCCGTTCCGGTCATTGGCCGTATTTATGATGGGCGTCTGTGGCTCGATTTACGCTGCCTTGAAGATGAACCCCGATTCCTGGAGATGTTGCTGAAATGATTATTGCCACCGCCGGTCACGTTGACCACGGCAAAACCACCCTGCTGCAGGCGCTCACCGGCATTAACGCCGACCGCCTGCCGGAAGAGAAATCCCGCGGTATGACGATTGATCTCGGTTACGCCTACTGGCCGCAGCCGGATGGACGCGTGCTGGGCTTTATCGACGTCCCCGGGCATGAAAAATTCCTCTCCAATATGCTGGCAGGCGTTGGCGGCATTGACCATGCCCTGCTGGTGGTGGCATGCGATGACGGCGTGATGGCACAAACGCGCGAGCATCTGGCAATTCTTCAGTTGACCGGTAACCCAACGTTGACCGTCGCCTTAACCAAAGTCGACCGTGTTGATGCTGCACGTATTGACGAAGTTCGCCTTGAAATCGCCGATGTTCTGCGTGAATACGGCTTTGAACAGGCGACGCTTTTTGAAACCGCTGCGACGGAAAACCGCGGTATTGATGAGCTGCGCGACCATTTGCGCCAGCTGACTGCCCGAGAACACCCAGAAAACCAGCGTTTTCGTCTGGCGATTGACCGCGCGTTTACCGTTAAAGGCGCGGGGCTGGTGGTGACCGGCACGGCGCTGTCGGGCGATGTGCGCGTGGGCGACACGCTGTGGCTAACCGGTATGGACACGCCGATGCGCGTGCGCGGCCTGCATGCGCAGAATCAGCCGGTTGAAGAGGCCCACGGTGGCCAACGCATTGCGTTGAATATCGCCGGTGCCGCGCAAAAAGAAGATCTTAACCGCGGCGACTGGCTGCTGACCGAAGCACCGCCCGCGCCGTCTGAACGAGTGATTGTCGAGCTTCAAAGCCACGTGCCGCTGACCCAGTGGCAGCCGCTGCATATCCACCACGCGGCGAGCCATATCACCGGCCGCGTGTCGCTGCTGGAAGATAATCTGGCCGAATTGGTGCTCGATACACCGCTGTGGTTGGCGGATAACGACCGTCTGGTGCTGCGCGATATCTCGGCAAAACTGACGCTGGCAGGGGCTCGCGTGGTGACGCTTAATTCGCCGCGTCGCGGTAAGCGTAAACCTGAATATCTGGCGTGGATTGCCGCGCTGGCGCTGGCTAAAGAAGATGCGCAGGCGCTGGCGGTGCATCTCACCCGCGATGCCGTTAATTTGCGTGATTTTGCCTGGGCGCGTCAGTTGAGTACCCAGGGCCTTGAGAAGCTGATTGCTCAGCCGGGCTTTATTCTCGCGGGCGACAGCCTGCTGGATGCGCCGCTGGCGGCCCGCTGGCAGCGCAAACTGCTGGACGCGCTGGCGCTTTATCATGAGCAGCATAAAGATGAGCCGGGGCCGGGGCGCGAGCGCTTACGCCGCATTGCGCTGCCGATGGAAGACGAAGCGCTGGTGCTGACGCTTATCGAGCAAATGCGCGAAAGCGGTGTGATTGCCAGCCACCACGGCTGGCTGCACCTGCCGGACCATAAAGCGGGCTTTACCGATGAACAGCAGGCGGTATGGCAGAAAGCCGCGCCGTTGTTTGGCGATGAGCCGTGGTGGGTACGTGACCTGGCGGCGCAAACGGGTACCGATGAGAACACCATGCGCAGCGTGTTACGCCTGGCGGCGCAGCAGGGGATGATCACCGCGATTGTCAAAGACCGCTATTATCGCAACGACCGGATTGTGACCTTCGCGAGCATGATCCGCGAGCTCGATCAGGAAAAAGGTTCGACCTGCGCAGCGGATTTCCGCGACAAGCTCAACGTCGGCCGTAAGCTGGCAATTCAGATACTGGAATATTTTAACCGCATTGGTTTTACCCGTCGCCGTGGCAATGACCATTTATTACGCGATGCGCTTTTATTCCCGGATAATAAAAATTAACAAATCAATGCGAAAAGATATCAAATAAAATACATAGATATATAAAACTCTAAAAAGCACGCCATAAACAATAACATGGCGTGCTTTTTATTTTATCCATAGATAAAAATGCCAACTTGATCGGGTTTTCTCGATAAATATTGCTATAGCCTCGGGAGCCTGCTTATTAAATAAAGGAACTATCATGGCTGCATCGACTTTTTTCATTCCATCAGTGAATGTCATCGGTAATGGCGCGTTAAATGACGCAATGAACACAATGAAAGAGTACGGCTATCGCCGTGCGCTGATTGTCACCGATGCAGTGCTGAATAAGCTAGGTGTCGCGGGCGATATCCAGAAACGTCTGCAGGCATTCGACATTCTGAGCGTGGTGTTTGATGGCACCCATCCGAACCCGACGACGGTCAACGTTGAAGAAGGTCTGGAAATGTTGCGCGCCAATGATTGTGATTGCGTCATCTCCCTGGGCGGCGGTTCCCCGCACGACTGCGCGAAAGGGATCGCGCTGGTGGCAGCCAACGGTGGCGATATCCGTGATTACGAAGGCGTTGACCGCTCCGCGAAGCCGCAGCTGCCAATGATCGCGATTAATACCACCGCGGGTACGGCGTCGGAAATGACCCGCTTCTGCATCATCACCGATGTGACGCGTCATATCAAAATGGCGATTGTCGACAAACACGTGACGCCAGTGCTGTCCGTTAACGACTCCTCCCTGATGGAAGGCATGCCGAAAGGGCTGACCGCCGCAACCGGTATGGATGCGCTGACCCACGCCATTGAAGCCTACGTTTCTATCGCCGCAACACCTATCACCGACGCATGTGCGCTGAAAGCGATCACCATGATTGTCGAAAACCTGCCGACCGCCGTTGAACACGGCAGTAACAGCGAAGCGCGTGAAGCGATGGCCTATGCCCAGTTCCTGGCGGGCATGGCGTTCAACAACGCGTCCCTGGGCTACGTTCACGCGATGGCGCACCAGTTGGGCGGTTTCTACGACCTGCCGCACGGTGTCTGCAACGCGGTTCTGCTGCCGCACGTTCAGGTGTTCAACAGCAAAGTCGCGGCAGCACGTCTGCGTGATTGCGCGAAGGCGATGAATATCGACGTGAGCGCGATGAACGATGAGCAGGGCGCGGCGGCATGCGTTGATGCGATTCGTAAACTGGCGCGTCAGGTCAATATTCCTGCCGGCCTGCGTGACCTGAACGTGAAAGAAGAAGATATCCCGGTGCTGGCAACCAACGCGCTGAAAGACGCGTGCGGTTTCACCAACCCTATCCAGGCCACCCACGAAGAGATCATGGCGATTTTCCGCGCGGCGATGTAATTCGGACCCGGCGTTAAAAAAAGCAGAACGTTCGCGTTCTGCTTTTTTTGTGCCTGATGGCGCTGCGCTTATCAGGCCTACTGTTCTGGGTCGATGAGTGAGAGGCGTACTATCAGTGGGCGGAACTGGCTATAGAGCCATAGCCCTGCCCAGCTCAGGCTGCCGAGAACGCCGGTAAACATGAGTGCCATCAGTGCAAACAAGCAGGGGCTGATAACCAACGTGCTAGCGCCATGTATCACTTCCCCATTCCAGCGAACGGCAAACAGCGTAATGCCAATAGCGCCGAGAATACCGTTCAATATGCCGATCGGGACGAGTGAACAGAGCAGCCCAAGAAGGTAGATTTTATAAATGGAGCCTGCGCTGATTTTCTTTAAAGCGACCGTTTTGAATTCATCCATGTGATTGTGTTTACGCGTTATTTATTGAATGAGAACACTATAAATTATCTGGCGGTGGCTGTGGTGGGCAGGATTATCATTATGGGATGAACCTACAATTAATCGTAGCCCGGCCAAGCGTAGCGCCGCTGAGGCGAACCCGGAGCCGGCGTGTTCACGCCTCGTCCGGGCTACGGGCCGTAGGCCTGATAAGCGAAACGCCATCAGGCAACATATCGCACGATCACTCAGCCTGTTTCTCTTCGTTGACCCAAATTCGCATTTCTCCCTCGCCACGGTTCGCCCAGCTAAACCACGGAATAAAGGTCAGCGTCTGTGCCTGACGCCTGGCTGGCGCCGTGTCGTAATGCCACAGTGACTGTTTTTCTGGATGGTGTGCGGTGTATTTCACTCCCTGTGCCTGCAGCAGCACCTTGTGGGCGAAAATACCTTTGCCTTCCAGCTCGGTAAACACTGCGTTATCCGGCAACCATAAGTTATGCAGCTCTTCACCGTTATCGGCCTGCTCCAGGCAGTAGACCAGTGGCCCGCGCTGCAAGGCGACCTTACCGGCGACGTGGCGCACCAGCGGGTTTCCGTAGACGCGGCGCACCGGCATCGGCATTGTCAGGGTGAGCGTATCGCCTTCAACCCAGGCGCGGCTGATATGCAGATAGCCTTTTTTCACCGTCCCCACGACATCGCGGCCGTTCAGCGCCACCTGCGGCGCGCTGCACCAATCCGGCAGACGTAGAGCCAGCGTGTGGTTTAGCGGATCTGGTGAATCAATAGCGATCTTGACCTGATCCTGCCACGGGTAGTTACCGCTAATGCGCAGGCGCAGCGTTTTATCGCCTACTGGCACTTCCATGCTGTTACCAATGTAGAGGTTCACGTACAGCGCATCTTCGCGCGGGGTGTAGATATAGTGGCCGATGGAGGTCAGTACGCGGGCAATATTGGGTGGGCAGCAGGCGCAGCCGAACCAGCGCTGGCGCACGGGCTTCACGTGGTCGTAGATGTGGTTAAACTGCAGCGTTTTAGGGTGCACTTCCAGCGGGTTAACGTAGAAGAAGTGTTTCCCGTCCAGCGCCATGCCGCCGAGTACCGTGTTATACAGGGCGCGCTCCATGACATCGGCATACTGGCTGTCACCTTCCATCTCCAGCATGCGGCGAGCGAACATCATCAGGCCAATTGAGGCGCAGCTTTCGGCGTAGACCGTGTCGTTCGGCAGGTCGTAATCGCTACTAAAGGCTTCGCCACTACTTTGTGAACCGATGCCGCCGGTAATGTACAGCTGCCGCTGCGCCATGTTGTTCCACAGGCGCAGGCAGTCCTGACGTTTACGTTCGTCGTTGCTCAGCCGGGCAAGGTGCGCCACGCCGGTCATCAGGTAGACAAAGCGCACCGCGTGGCCGATGGCGGTCTGCTGCTCGGCAAGCGGCTGGTGCGCCTGGCTGTAGGCTTTGTCTTTAACCATCCAGGCCGGGCCGTAGGTATGCCAGTAGGAGGTATGACCGCGTTTTTCGTACTCGTCGTCATAGAAATGCGGCTGTTTGCCGCGTTCTTCGACGAAGTAGTTCACCAGCGCCATGTAGCGCGGTTCCTGAGTCACTTCATACAGGCGCATCAGCGCCAGTTCGATCTCTGGGTGGCCCGGATAGCCGTGGATCTGCTGCTCACCGGTACCGAAGACCTGATGGATATGGTCAGCCAGACGGCATACCACCTCGAGCAGGCGGCGCTTGCCGGTGGCCTGGAAGAAGGCCACGCCCGCTTCAATCATATGCCCGGCGCAGTAGAGTTCGTGGCATTCAGCCAGGTTGGTCCAGCGCTCGTCGGGCGCTTTTGCCGTAAAGTAGGTGTTGAGATAGCCGTCTTCGCACTGGGCGGCAGCAATCAGTTCGATGACTTCATCGGCGGTGCGTTCAAGCTCGGCATCCGGTTTCTGGCACAGCGACCAGGCGACGGCTTCCAGCCACTTCGCCACGTCGCTGTCCTGGAAAACCATACCGTAAAATTCCCCCTTCTGCTGCCCGGCGGCAATGCGGAAGTTTTCTATCGCGTGGCTCGGCTCAGCGTCGTCTACCCGGTCATTTAACGCATCCCATTGATACGGGATCACCACATCGCGCACCAACTGCTGGTACTGGGCGAAAAACGGGTCATTCACTTTCAACGTATGCAAATCGACTTCCATAGCGGACATGACAAACTCCTCAGGATGAAACGTGACTCGCGCGCAGGTCGGTAGCAATGCGCGACATCATTGGGTTATTGAGCTTGCAGGCGCGGATGGAGAACGCCAGCAGCAGGTGGAACAGCGCTGGTAATAGCGTCTCGGTGGCGGTGATCCCGGCAAGTGACGATGCGGTTTGGTTTCCCGCGCCCGGCTGATAGGCGACGTAGATAAACACCAGGCTGATGATGCCAGCGCTGGATGCCCAGGCGAGCTTGATACAAAACAGGTTGAAGGCGAAGTTCATGCCGGATGAACGCACGCCGGTTTTCCACTCGCCGTAATCATCAGAGAAGGCCATCAGGGAGAAGTGCAGCGGCAGCGTAAAGCCCAAAATGATGCCGTTGCCGAGGATAACGGCCAGCCATAGCATCTGGTAGGCGGCCCCGGTCGGTAAGAACCACATCAGCACGGCGAGCGCCGCCAGTACCAGGTTGGTGTGGTAGTACAGCTTGACGGTATCAAAGCGGCGCGACAGGAAGTTGATGATCACCGAACCGAAAATCGACGCGAAGGTCACCATGGTGAAGAACAGTGAGGTGTAGCCGGTAGAGCCGCCGAGGACGTAGGTGATGAAGTACATATAGCCGCCGCCGCGAATATTGAACACGTTGATCAGCAGGAAAGACATCAGCAGCATCAGCAGCAGTTGGTCGTTTTTACGCAGCCCTGCGATGTGTTGGCGCAGGGTGAATTTGCCCATCATGTCCAGCGAAACGCGCTCGCGAACCCAGAAGAAGCAGCACAGGAACATTACGGCGGCAATCGCGCAAAGGATGCCCACGCCATACTGATAGCCCTGAGCGCTGTCGCCCTGGCCCAGTACATTCACCAGCCACGGCAGGCCGACGGAGACTAAAAAGCCCGCCACGCCGCACAGTACAAAGCGCCAGGCCTGGCAGGAGATCACCTCGCTATGGCGCGTAGTCATGGTGTTAATCAGCGCGCAATAAGGGACGTTAATGGCGGTGTAGCTAATGGAGAGCAGCAGATAGGTACCGAAGGCCCAGGCAATTTTTACGCCCATGCTGGCGTCGGGCACGGTAAAGGTCAGCACGCCGACGATGGCAATCGGCACCGCGATCCATAGCTGCCACGGGCGAAAGCGCCCCCAGCGGCTGCGGGTGCGGTCTGCGACCACGCCCATAATTGGGTCGGAAATCGCATCAAAAACGCGAAGTACCATAAAGAGCGTACCCACGACCGCTGGCGTCAGGCCAAAAACGTCGGTGTAGAAAAAGGTGAGAAAGTTGCCGATGAGACAGGTAATGACGGTGCCGCCTGCATCGCCAAGGCCGTAGCCGATTTTCTCCCGGACGGTTAACTTCTCGTCCAGGGTACCCGGCACAACCTCGTTGGTGGAAATGGGTGTAGCGGTCATGGGATGCTCCTCGCAATGTGGAGATGTCTGCTTCAGTAGGGATATTGTTGTTGTGTCATGACCTGTTTAATTTTGCCTGGAAAACGAAGACCAACAAGGTCACAAAGAAGTATAAAAAGTGGGTAATTCCGACCTGATCGGAAAAGTGTGAAGGTGATCGAGCACAAACGGTTTTAATTGTTAATAATCAATTGGAAGGCGTATTTTTTTTCTACGAAAAAGCGGGATTATTAATATTTATGCTCAATCTATCCATAGCGCTTCCGATTAAGGTTCAAAACGGCGGGCTTTTTATCTCCCGGGGCGTGGGGCGGCACCCGGCCCGCAGGTTACGCTCATGGGAGGTGCTATTTGTTGAAAAAGGGACGTTAGCGATTCAGGAAGAGGAGCGAGTTTTTCACCTTTCTGCGGGGGATAGCCTGCTGCTCTGGCCCGGTCGCCGACATGTTGGCATCGAGGATTTCCCCGCCGACCTGAAATTTTACTGGCTCCATTTCGAAATTAACGCCTCGACGCCGCCCCACCCGCTGGTCACGCAGTTAGCTATCCCTCAGCAGACCACGCTACACGACCCTCAGTACCTGACATCGCTGTTTCGACAATTTCTCAACGAGCAGGAAAAAATTCAGCGCAACGCCTCGCTGGAGCTCATTTTACTGTTGATTCTGCAGCATATTTCGCTCTCTGCGCAGCAGGCGGAGCCAAAGGATGAAGGCGGCGCGGCGCTGGCATGGAAAGCGCAGCAGATGATCCACACGCGCTACCATCTCCCGCTGTCGACCTCAATGCTGGCGCGAGAACTGCACTGCAACGCGGACTATCTTGGACGCGTTTATCGTCGCGTTTTCCATCTCACCCTCACCGAAGCCATCCATCGCCAGCGGGTGAGGGCGGCGGAAAAGCTGCTGAGCAATCATGCGTGCTCACTGAAGGAGGTCGCCGAACAGTGCGGTTTCGCTGATGTGGGGTATTTCCGACAAATCTTTCGTAAGCACACCGGGCTGACGCCCGCCGCGTGGAAGCGGCGGTACTGTAAGGAACATATCAATTCGGCCTGAGGCAAACGACTGAATTGACTCTGGCATTTATCAAAAAACGCGCATTCCCCACGTCGGATCAAAGCGTATCGCCTCGCCGCTCTGGCACTCTTAGGGTTTATCTCTCGCAACGGAGTGGGGAATGAACCCGTTTATTGTCGCTGATTCCTTAAAGTGCATTGGCTGTCGAACCTGTGAAGTGGCCTGCGTAGTGGCGCACCAGGATGAACAGGCGTGTGCTAGCGTCTCGCGCGAGGCGTTTCTTCCCCGCATTCGGGTGGTGAAGGGCGGGACGTTTTCCACTGCGGTGGCCTGTCACCAGTGTGAAGATGCGCCGTGCAGTAACGTGTGTCCTACCGGTGCAATCCAGCGTGAAAACGGCGTGGTTGCTGTTCAGCAGACACTATGTATCGGCTGTAAGAGCTGTATGCTGGCGTGTCCTTTTGGGGCGATGAACGTCAGCGTGCAAGGGCGACGGCCGCAGGCGATAAAGTGCGATTTATGCCGTCACCGTGAAGAAGGCCCCGCCTGCGTGGCGGCCTGCCCGACGGGAGCGCTGGCCTGTGTTGACGTCAGCCAGCGCCCGGTGCCGGGATTAATGTAGGTTGTTGAAGTTCCAACTAAACGTCAGGCTGTAGCGCCAGTCACGATTGTGGCTGTCGGTTGGCACATCGCCCACCGGGCGCGCGGCCTCGACCGTCACGCTGTAGTGTTTGTTATCGGCAAACATCACCCCGGTAGCGACAGAAGCGAGCCGTTGATGCGGCAGCCCTGGCGCGTTGAACCAGGTCTGGGCGGTGTCGGTCAGTACATACGGCTGCACGGTGGCAACCCAGCTGTTCTCTTTTATCGGATGCACGTAGCGAAGCTCAACCTGCCCACCATAACCGTAGTCACCGCTGGCTTCTCCGTCCTGGTAGCCGCGGCCAAAGCGCTGGGCACCGAAGCTGACGCGTTCGGGTTCCGGCAAGTCGTTATCTGACCAGTCGCCTTCCATTGAAGTAGAGAGTCGCCATTTGTCGGTGATCATCCAGGCCGCATCAATGTTGCTTTTCCATAGCGTGAAGGAGAGATCGTTGCCGAAAGCCGGCGCGGCATCTGCCATAGATGAAATATCTACGCCCTGACGCAGCGTCAGCTTGCCGTTAATGCTGGCGCGGTCGAATGCCTGCAGGCCGTTGATGCCAAACTCAAATGCCGGGTAGCGAACGTGACTTTTGAGATCGATGCTATCGACCGTTTGCGTGTTCTCAATCTGACGGATGTGGTTGTCGTTCCGGCGGTCGGTGTAGTCGATGCCTCCATTAACGTTGAGCTGCTGCTTGCCGGTTAAGATAATCGGATAGCTGAACATCGCGCCGCCGTTATATTGCGTGGTTTCTTGCCGGGAATCTAAGTAGCCCCCCGAGTAGTACTGTAACGGCGTATAGTCCCGTGGGTTGTCGCGGTAGAAGCTACCTTTGAGCTGCATCATCAGCCCGTCGTCAGTCAGGAACTGTTGATAGTTCAGCCCTAAATAGGATTTCCGCGTTGAGCTGTCGAGCGGAATCAATGTCGCCAGCCCGAGCTGATCGCCATAGCTGGTTAAGTTGCTCAGTGACCCGGTGACGAACGCCATGTTCTGGCTGCGACGGGTATCGATGGTCGATGAAATATCCCAGATATGCGGCTGAATACTTTTAGCCTGCATGGCCGCGGCGCCATAGATGTTTTGCGGCAGCTGTGCGCTGGCATCAACGGTGACGCCGGGAGTACGGGTCATTAATTGGGTGTAGCGGTCGAAGGTTGCCTGCGTCAACGGCTTCTCGGCCATGATTTTGGCGGCAAGTCGTTTTAAGCGCTCTGCCAGATTGGGGTTATTACTTTGAATGTCGCTGTGCGCAACATAGCCTTCCACCAGAACGATTTTGATCGTGCCGTCATGAAAGTTGTCATCCGGAAGCCAGGCATAGGAGAGCGGGTAGCCGTCAGCACGGTAGCGTAGCGTAATATCATTAATAAGCCCGACCAGCGTTTTTAACGGAACCTGTTTGTGTGCGTAGGGAACAAAAGGCTGCAAGAGCTCTTTTAACGGATATACCGTGCCGCCAATAAATTGAATATGATCGACTTTAATAAGCGTTTCTGGCGTTAATTTATTTTTAGGAACGCTTACGGTTAAACTCGGGGCTGCAGTAGGGGGGGCTTGCGGCGTGCTGTTATGTTCCGCTTTTGCCGGGTTATTGGGGTCAATCAATGCGGGTAATGTGTCTGCTCTGGCTATATTAAGCAGAACAACCCCCGATAGCGCATAAGCCAGGGTCGTTTTCATGACGCGTTCCTTGTGTATTTTATTGTGCAAGGATGATTATTGTTATTCTGCTGAAAAACGTGCCCCCATTGCGGGGGCACGGAAAGCATTAATAAATATATAGCTTATTTTTTTAACGTTAACCCGCTGAGCAGACCACCCAAAGGAGTGGTCGTGGTAGTGGTTGAAGAGCTGCTGGCACTGGCGCTGGCGTTAGCAGAGGTGCTGACGTTGAGCGTATTAGTTAATGAACTGACCGTGCCTCCCAGTGAGGCGCTTGCCAGCAGGCCGCCGCCGCTAGTCTGGGTGCCGGTAGGTTTCACTAAGCCACCGGCATCCGTCACGATATTCCCGACGCTAGAGACCACCTGCCCGACGCCGCCCAGTGCCGGCGTTGAGGTGCTGACGTTGTTACCAAGCCCGCTTACGGTGGTGCCCACCTGGGTGAGCAGGCCGTTAACCGGAGTGCCTAAACCGGTCGTTGTCCCGACGCCTTGAGTGACGCCCTGGACCCCAGAAAGCGTGTTATTGACGACGGAAGTTACGCCGGTCGTGGCGGCGACGGCACCTGGGCTTTGCAGAGTGCTGGTTAAGCCCGTACCGGTGCTGCTGACAATCTGACCTGCGCTATTCACCACGTTGCCGACCAACCCGGTCACCCCGGCAACCGGTGTGCCAGAGGTGCTGGTGGACAGGTTGCTACCCACTCCGGATACCGTATTCCCCAGCACCGTAACGGTATTGGTGGTGCCCTGCAGCGTCGTCCCCACACCGTTAGGGTTTGATGAGTTCCCGACACCGTTGGTTACACCGGTTCCTAAGGTATCGACTGCGTTACCCACGCCGGTGACGGTAGTTGAAATGGTTGAGGTAACCGGGTTGTTGCCTGCCGTGCTGGTCAACTGACTACCCAGACCGCCCAACGTATCGCCCACGCCGGATACCGCTTTTCCGGTTTCACCCAGAATGCTGCTGCCAGCGGTTTGGCTACCGGTACCCGACCCATTGCCGTTGCCATTACCGTTCCCGCCGCCGCTACCATCGCCGCCGCCGGAGCCAGAGCCGTCTCCACCGCCAGAACCGCTACCCGTCGTGGTGCCGTTTTTGGCCGTTGAATGTGAACCTCCGCCGCTTCCGCTACAGGCAGAGAGTGAGAAAGCAAGAAGCACCGCCATAGCAATTATGCTTAATTGGCTAATTTTTTTAGAGGCCATGATCTTATCTCCACCAGTTAAAAACGCCGAGTGCGTATTAGTCAGTGTATGGTGAAAATTAAGCCTTGCATGGGGCGTTTCTTTTCATACGAAAGTATGGAAAACTCTGATTTAACTTAAGCATAAACAAAGTCTGCTATGTAAATAAATATGCTCTTGAGAAACATGCTGTTACTCCATATTTAACATATTAAGCAATAATGAATAATGGGTGTGAGTGTTTAGTGGTAATAAAATAGCAGGCTGAAATTGGGAGTAATCCGAGTAGAGTAGTAAGACTGTATTTCTATTTTCTTTTTCTAAAATAACAATGCGGATCACAGAAAAATATCAGCCTCCATTTTCCGGAGGCTGATATATCATATTTTAATGCTGTTCATTCCAGGCTAATTCAATTTCTTCAGCAAGAATTTTGACACCGGCTTCAATTTTATCCGGATCCGGCACATAGTTCATGCGCATACACTGGTGGGTGTGCGGCCAGGGTTTATCCAGCCCTGGGAAGAAGAAATCGCCGGGCACCATCAGAACGCCGCGTTTTTTCAGACGCTGATAGAGCACTTCGGTGGTAATCGGCAAATCTTTAAACCACAGCCACAGGAAGATGGCCCCTTCAGGCTTATGGATGAGGCAGCGTTCTTCCGGTAAATAACGGCGCAGGATGGCAATGGTTTCCTGAACTCGCTGATAGTAGAACGGTTTGATGACCGTTTCTGACAACCGCAGCAGATCGTGGCGCTTAATCATTTCGCACATAATCGCCGGCCCAATGCCGCCCGGCGCAAGGCTGATGATACCGTTCATATTGCTGATGGCGGTGATAATCGATTCGTTGGCAATGATGATGCCGCAGCGGCTACCCGGCAGACCGAGCTTGGACAGGCTCATGCACAGCACGGTGTTTGGGTTCCACAGCGGGCGCGCCTCGCTAAAGATGATTCCTGGGAAAGGAACGCCGTAAGCATTATCGATAACCAGCGGCACGCCGTGCTGGTTGGCTAGTGCATCGAGCTGTTTCAGCTCATCGTCGGTGATCACGTTACCCGTTGGGTTGGTCGGACGTGAAACGCAGATCATCCCGGTGTCTTCACCGATCGGTAAATTATCGAAATCGACGTGATACTTAAACTGCCCTTCCGGGAGCAGTTCAATGTGCGGACGGGTAGAGACAAATAGATCGTCTTCGAGGCCGGAATCCGCATAGCCAATGTACTCTGGCGTCAGCGGGAACAGCACCTTGCGAGTAGAACCGTCCGCACGTCGACCGGCGAACAGATTGAACAAGTAGAAAAATGCGCTTTGGCTGCCATTTGTCAGTGCAATATTCTGTGGGCCGATCTCCCAACCTAATTCATTACGCAGCATATCGGCCAGGGCGACGAGCAGTTCATTTTTGCCCTGAGGACCATCGTAATTACACAGCGCTTCAGAGACTTTGCCGCTTTCCAGCATCTCCGCCAGTAGATTATTGAAGTACGCGTTCATCTCAGGGATCTGCGCCGGGTTACCGCCGCCTAGCATAATGGCACCTGGAGTGCGTAAACCGTCGTTGAGGTCTTCCATCAGGCGGGTGATGCCCGAATGGCGGGTGAATTTGTCGCCAAAAAGTGAAAATGTCATAGCCGAGTTTCTATTGCTTGTTCTGTGAAGCCGATAACGATAACGCCACTGACGATAGGGTGCAAATGGCCTCGTGAAAGGGGTTTTAGCGAATAACGCGTGATATTTGTGTTTATGTAGTCATTTATTCTAAAGAAGCCCGTATGGTGAATACGGGCCGTGATAAGGATACGTTATGGCTTGCCTGCCCAGACGACCATCACTTTATCTCCACCCGTTTTACGAACAAAACCATAGCCTTGCGGGAGAGTAAGGGTAGTCTGCTTGCCTGCACCGATAGCGGGGTGACGGGCGCGGAACTGGCCTAGTGTTTGCCAGTGTGCGACCGTCGCGGCGGATTGACCGGTTACGTCCTGCCAGTTCATCTGCGAGCGGGTGCCCTGTAGCGGGTCAGAACCGGTTGGCCCAAAGGGACGGCTGGACTCATCGCCGTAGAAGATCTGCACGGCACCGGGAGCAAGCAGCAGCAGTTCAGCAGCGTTATTGCCTTTTTCGCGGAACAGGCGGGTATCGTGTGATGACAGGTAGCTTAAGACGTTAAAGCTTTGCAGCTTGTCGGCCATCTGCTGCCAGGTCATATCGATATTGGCCAGGCAGTCGGTGGCTTTCGCCGCCTGATCCTGGTAATCGAAGTTGATCATCGCGTCAAAGCCGTGGCGGTAGTACTCGCTCTCCATTACGCCGTGTCCCCAGGCTTCGCCAGTCATCCAGAACGGTGCGGCATCGAGTGCTTTTTGCGGGTTGGCTTTCTTCCATTCGGCTAGCGCCTCGATAGATTGCGCTTTGAGCTGCTGCCAGGCCGCCATCTCAACGTGTTTGGCGGTATCCACGCGGAAACCGTCAATACCGTAGTCACGCACCCATTGGCTGAGCCAGTGAGTCAGATAGTCGCGTGGCGTAAAGCCCTCGATAACGCTGGCGTGGGTATCCGGCTTGTTGTGGTAGAAATTCGGCAACCCACTCGGCGTGGTGGACTCGGTCTTGAGGTCCGGCAGGAATGCCAGTGACATGGTTAAATCATCAAAACCGGGGTTATCGTAATCGCCAATATCGGTGCGGACCCACGCTTTGCCCCACCATTTTTCCCACGCGGCTTTATCGCTAAAGTTGATGTAATCGTTAAAGCTATGCCAGGTCTGGCCGGGGCCTGGCTTCCAGTCCGTCCACTGCTGGCCCAGCGTTTTGGTGATGTCATCGCCTTTAAGATAGAGCGCGCCGAACTGATATTGCTGCATATCGGCAAGGGTAGCGTAGCCGGTGTGGTTCATCACCACGTCAAACAGAATGCGTATACCGCGCTGATGTGCGCCATCCACCAACGCGCGCAGATCGTCTTCGGTACCCATGTTGGCGTCCAGACGCGTCCAGTCCTGGGTGTAATAGCCGTGATAGGCGTAGTGCGGGAAGTCGCCTTTTGTGCCGCCGCCAACCCAGCCGTGGATCTGCTCGAGCGGAGAGCTAATCCACAGTGCATTCACCCCTAGCTTTTGCAGATAGTCGAGTTTGCTGGTCAGGCCTTTCAGATCGCCGCCGTGGAAGGTGCCAATCTCCTGCATGCCGTCGTTATGGCGACCATAGCTATGGTCGTTGCTTGGGTCGCCGTTGACGTAACGATCGGTCAGTACGAAATAGACCGTGGCGTTGTGCCAGCTAAACGGCGCAGTGCTGGAGACCTCTGCGCTTTCAAGCAACAGGAGTCCATTGCTGTTATCGGACGGGCGCAGCGTGATCTTTCCCTGCTTTACCGTTGCCGTCTGGCCGCTGTAAAAATCGCGTACGGCGCTGCCTTCCGGAAAGGTGTTGGTGACGTCCAGCGTTAGCGGTTTGCCGTCCCAGCGCGGGCACTGGCGGACTGCAACGGGGTTTGCACTGTCCTGGGCATCATTTTGTACCGCGATGGTGAGCGTTGGTGTTCCTGAACGTGTATCAACCTCCAGTACGTAACTGCCGTCACGAAAGAGACGCCACTGTGGCGCTTCGCCCTGGCACGGTTCCAGCGACAACATTTGGTTGAGGCGAATGGGTGAAGAGGGCTGCCAGCACTGTTGGTCAAAATTCAGTCTTAGCGGGCGAGTACCCTTAGCGAGCATTTTTTGGCTGCTGAACTTGCCGGTGCCTTCCGCAGAAAAAGCAGGAAAGCCCTCGCTGGACCAGCTAGCTGCGCCGGCAAAAGTGGGAATCAGTAGTGGTATCAGGGCGGCGAATTTCATTCCGGGATCCTTGTGCCAACGAATTTTTCCTTAGTGTGCCAGTCGCTTATCGCGCTGTACTCATCCTGGCAAAAGGAGGAGAAGCAGGGCTGAGTGATAGAGGTCAAAAAATGAACTAAAATGAGAGGTGGATGACATTTTGCCTGCGCAATTTGTCTTATGCTGAATCGCGTCCACATGCCGATTCGGAATAGGACTATTTCCTGAACGTGCGTTGGCGGGGTATTTTTGCTATAATTTGAGATTCAGCTCTCAATTTTTTGAAATAATAAGGCGTTGGAATGATTAAATCCGACCAGGAGACCTAATGATATCGACTCCCATTCGACGATATGGGGCCGCGATACTTATGTTACTCATCTGGACTTTTTCAGGTGGGGTGTTTGCAACAACACACACGGTAACGAAGCATCAAAAAGCCTCGGTAACAAAACATACGAAGGCGACGGCACCAAAAGCAACAAAGGCAAGTTATAGCAAGGCAAGCAGTAAACAAGAGTATTCTCGCAATAGTGTAAAGAGCAGTTCACTTCCTGATTTGCGAAAATACCCTTCCGGAACCCCAAGGAAAAGAGCGTTTCTCCGGACGGTAATGCCTTATATCACAAGCCAAAATGCGGCTATTACTGCCGATCGTAACTGGCTGGTTTCTAAGCAGTACGAAGGCCGTTGGTCGCCATCTGAACGTGCGCGCCTGAAAGATATCGCTGCACGCTACAAAGTCAGCTGGAACGGCAATACCCGTAAGGTGCCGTGGAACTCGCTGCTTGAGCGTGTCGACATTATTCCAGGCAGCATGGTCGCAACGATGGCAGCTGCAGAGAGCGGCTGGGGTACCTCCAAACTGGCGCGTGCCAATAACAACCTGTTCGGCATGAAATGCGGGAAAGGCTGTAAAAATGGCTCAGGTTCAGTGAATGGTTACACCAAGTTTGATTCCGTAAAGGAGTCTGTTCAGGCCTACGCAGCTAACCTGAATACGCACCCGGCTTATGCCTCGTTCCGTAAATCTCGCGCCCAGATGCGTAAGTCGGATCAGGAACTCACCGCCACGGCGATGATTCATAAGCTGAAAGGGTATTCGACCAAGGGTTCTAGCTATAACGATTACCTGTTCGCGATGTACCAGGACAACCAGCGTCTGATTGCTGCACATATGTAATCGATGCTGTATTGAAAAAAGGCCTTCCAGTGGAAGGCCTTTTTTTATGTCTTTGGCTTAGGTCTGAATCAAGGATTCACTGTGCTGCTCGCGATACTCTTTTGGCGTGGTGTCGTACTCTTTCTTAAACACCGAATAGAAGTACTGCAGCGAGGGATATCCGCACATCTGCGAGATTTCGTTAATGGATAGCGAGGTTGAAACCAGCAGGCTACGGGCTTTTTCCAGCTTTTCGCTGTGGATCACCGCATGAATCGTTTCCCCTACCTCTTCTTTAAAACGCTTCTCAAGGTTTGAACGAGAAATCCCCACCGAGTCCAGCACCTGTTCGACTTTAATGCCCTTACAGGCGTTATTGCGAATGTAGTGCATTGCCTGAATGACCGCCGGATCGTTCAATGAGCGGTAGTCGGTGGATCGTCGCTCCATCACCCGCATCGGAGGGACCAGCACGCGCTGAAGCGGCAGGACTTCGTTATCGAGCAGTCGCTGCATCAGTTTTGCTGCCTGATACCCCATTTGCCTGGCCCCTTGCGCCACGGAGGAGAGGGCCACGCGCGAGAGGTAGCGGGTCAACTCTTCGTTATCGATGCCAATCACGCACAGCTTCTCCGGTACCGGAATATGCAGATGCTCGCAGGCTTGCAGGACATGGCGGGCGCGGGAGTCGGTAACAGCAATAATGCCGGTTTGTGGCGGGAGGGTTTGCAGCCAATCGGCCAGCCGATTTTGCGCATGCTGCCAGTTTTCCGGCGCGGTCTGCTGGCCCTGGTAGATGACGCCGCGATATTTCTCTTTGGCGACAATCTGGCTAAAGGCATATTCACGCTCCTCGGCCCAGCGTTTACCGCTAGCGGAGGGCAGCCCGTAAAACGCAAAGCGATGCACCCCTTTTTCCTTCAGATGCAGAAAGGCGCTTTCAACCAGCGCATAGTTATCGGTGGCGATATAGTGAACGGGAGGATACTGCTCCTGACGGTGATAGGATCCGCCTACGCCGACGATGGGGACGTTGACGTCGGTCAGGAGCGCTTCGATGGTCGGGTCGTCGTAGTCGGCGATAACGCCATCGCCCAGCCACTCTTTGATGTTTTCGATACGTGCGCGGAAGTCTTCTTCTATGAAGATATCCCACTCAGATTGCGACGCCTGTAAGTATTCACCCACGCCTTCAACCACCTGACGGTCAAAGGCTTTATTGGCATTGAATAGCAGCGTCACGCGGTGACGTTTTCCAAACATGGTTCAGGGTTCCTCGTGAATCATGAGGGGTGTTGCCGTCATGGGGAACGGCAACACCACGGCTGGGCAATCAAGCACGCCGTTTGGTTGCGGAATCCATCCAGACGGCAAGTAATAAAATTGCACCTTTGACGATATATTGCCAGAAAGTGGGCACGTCCATCATACTCATTCCGTTGTCGAGTGAAGCCATAATAAATGCCCCCATCACCGCGCCGGCAACGCTGCCGACACCACCCGCCAGGCTGGTTCCACCGATAACGCAGGCGGCAATGGCATCCAGTTCGGCAATGTTCCCGGCAGAGGGCGAACCCGCGCCCAGACGTGAGCTAAGGATCAGCCCGGCAATCGCGACCATCAGGCCATTAATGGCGAAGACCGCAAGCTTGTTGCGCTCAACGTTAATACCGGAGAGTCGCGCCGCTTCGATATTGCCGCCGATGGCGTAAATGCGCCGACCAAAGGCGGTGCGGGTTGCCATAAACATCCCTGCTAATAGCAGCAGTGTGAGCAGAAGTACCGGAGTTGGGACGCCGCGATAATCGTTGAGCAACCAGATGGCACCCAGCACAATCACCGCTGTCAGCGCCTGACGCCCCACCACGCCGCTGGATGCTGGTGTACCGAGCCCCATCGACTGGCGGCGCATCCGCCCGCGCCATTGCCAGGCAACAAACGCCATCAGCCCGATGGCGCCAAAGGTAAAGCCGATGCCGTTTGGCAGGTAGCTTTGACCTATCTGCGACATCGCCGAACTGGTGGGGGAAACGGTGGTACCGTTAGTGATGCCAATCAGAATGCCGCGGAAGGCGAGCATCCCGGCCAGGGTGACAATAAACGACGGCACTTTGCGATAGGCCACCCACCACCCGTTCCAGGCGCCGAGCACCAGGCCCATCGCCAGCGTAACGACAATGGTCAGCGGCAGCGGCCAGCCCAGCCAGACGTCAAAGATGGCGGCAGCTCCACCCAGTAAGCCCATCATGGAGCCGACGGAGAGGTCGATTTCGGCGGAGATAATCACAAACACCATGCCGACGGCGAGAATGCCGGTGATGGCAGTCTGGCGCAGCAGGTTTGAGACGTTTCGCGCACTGAGGTAAGCGCCCTCGGTGGTCCAGGTGAAGAACAGCATAATCACAATAATGGCCGCGATCATGACGAAGACCTGCAGGTTAAGCGATTTTAGCCGCAATGCAGGGGCGGATGTAGGGGCCGCCAGTTTGATTTCAGACGGGTTGTTTTTCGACATGACGTTCACTCCTTAAGGCGGCTTCCATCACTTGTTCCTGGGTCAGGTTGTCATTGACCAGGTTGGCTTTTAACTTCCCTTCATGCATCACCAGCACCCGGTCGCTCAGACCCAGCACCTCCGGCAGTTCAGAAGAGATAACGATGACGGCAATCCCTTGCTGCACCAGTTGATTGATTAGCTTGTAGATTTCGTATTTGGCGCCGATATCGATACCGCGCGTGGGTTCATCCAGAATGAGGATGCGTGGATTGAGCAGCAGACAGCGCGCCAGAATGGCTTTTTGTTGGTTGCCGCCGCTAAGGCGACCAATGGCGAGATCCGGTGAAGAGGTTTTGACCTTCAGGCGTTGAATGGATTGCAAAATGCACTGCTGCTCTTTGGCATCATCCAGGCTGCTGAGCGCGCCGCTGAAGTCGCCTAGCGCTGCGAGCGTAATGTTTTTACCGACCGCCATCACCGGTACGATACCGTCTTTTTTGCGGTCTTCTGGCACCATCGCAATGCCGTGGGCGATGGCCTGCTGGCAGTTGCGGATATCTACCTGCATGCCATCAATAAAGATTTTTCCCTCCCAGCGCCCGCGCCATACGCCAAATAGACACTGTACTGCCTCGGTTCTGCCGGCGCCGACCAGACCAGCGATACCGAGGATCTCTCCGCGTTTGAGGCTAAAGGAGATGTCGTTAACGCGTTTAATGTGACGGTTCACGGGGTGCCAGGCGGTGAGGTGTTCCACACGCAGAATTTCATTGCCGGCGGTGTGAGGTTCGCTAGGGTAAAGCGCGGTGAGTTCGCGCCCAACCATCATGGTGATGATGTCATCTTCGGTCATGTTGGTGGCATCGCGGGTGCCAATGTGCTGGCCGTCGCGGATCACGCAGATGGTGTCTGAGATGGCTTTGACTTCGTTGAGTTTGTGGGAGATGTAGACGCAGGCGATGCCGTGGTTTTGCAGATCGCGAATAATCCCCAGCAGCACGCCGGTTTCCTGTTCGGTTAACGACGCGGTGGGTTCGTCGAGGATCAGCAGTCGCACCTGTTTATTCAGCGCTTTGGCAATTTCAACCAGTTGCTGTTGCCCGAGACCTAAATCTCCCACTCGCGTATCCGGCGAAATGGCCAGGTTAACCTGCGCGAGCAGCTTTTCGCAGCGCAGCGTCATGGTGTCGTAATCCAGCACGCCGTGGCGGCTAATTTCCGCACCGAGGAAAATGTTCTCCAGCACGGTCAGATGCTTAACCAGCGCCAGCTCCTGGTGAATAATGGCAATGCCTTTACGCTCGGTGTCGCGAATATGCGTCGGCCGTAGCGTCTCACCGGCAAAAACGATTTCCCCTTCATAACTGCCATGCGGGTAAATACCGCATAACACCTTCATTAAAGTCGATTTCCCTGAGCCATTTTCGCCGCACAGGGAAACCACCTCGCCGGGGTTTAATCGCAGGCTGACATGATCAATCGCCTTCACCACCCCGAAGGTTTTGGTGATGTTTTTCATTTCGAGTAAATACGGCATAAGTGCTTGTGCTCCGAGTAAGCCAGGCTGCCCCAGCGCAAGGCCGGGGCGGGCCGTTTAGAGTTCGCTCTTCTTATGGAAACCGTCTTTCACTACGGTCTCGTCAATATTGGTTTTATTGACTTCAATCGGGGTCAGCAGGCGGGATGGCACATCTTTCAGCCCGTTATTCAGCGTGGCGTCGGCTTTAGGCTGCTTTCCGTTACCGAGTTCGACGGCAATCTCTGCCGCACTGTTGGCCAGTAGCGTAATCGGCTTATACACGGTCATGGTCTGTGTGCCGTTGATAATGCGCTTCACGCCTGCCAGATCGGCATCCTGGCCTGAAATGGCCACTTTGCCAGCCAGACCCTGGGCGCTAAGTGCCTGAATGGCGCCGCCTGCGGTGGCATCGTTAGAGGCGACCACGGCATCCACTTTGTTATTGTTGGCGGTGAGGGCATTTTCCATAATTTTCAGCGCATTTTCCGGCAACCAGCCGTCAACCCATTGATCGCCGACGACTTTAATCTTGCCGTCATCAATATAAGGTTTTAATACTTTCATCTGTCCGGCACGGAACAACTTGGCATTATTATCAACCGGCGAGCCGCCCATCAGGAAATAATTTCCCTGAGGGACCTGGTTGACCAGACTTTGTGCCTGCATTTCACCGACTTTTTCATTGTCGAAGGAAATATAAAAATCAATGTCCGCGTTATTAATCATGCGGTCATATGCTAATACTTTAATGCCTTCTTGTTTGGCTTCTTTAATTACGTTGCTAAGTACTTGCCCGTTATAAGGAATAATAACAAGGACATCCACGCCGCGATTGATCATATTTTCAATCTGCGACATTTGCGTCTCTTCATTGCCGTTGGCGGACTGCACGAAGACCTGTGCGCCCAGCTGTTCGGCTTTGTTCACGAAGATATCGCGGTCTTTCTGCCAGCGCTCCAGGCGCAGGTCATCAATAGCCATACCGATTTTGACTTCTTTAGCACTGCTCACCATGCTGGTGAGAAGTAGCGATGCGCAGAGTGTGAGGCAAAGGTTCTTTATCTTCATAATCGTAATGCCTTCTGTAGGGATAGGAGATGAGATTGGCGATAAAAGAAACAGAGATGACTTAACACGCAGCAAATTTTTAACATGTATACGCCAACTGGCAATTACAGATTTTTATCTTCCCATTACGATATTTCGTTTAATTGTCAATTTTTGACCGCGATCTGATTTTAAAATTACCGTATGCAAAATTTACTCACATAAAGCGAGGCTGATTCCTATTTATTTTGCGAGCCAGCGCACATTTGTGGATTCTCTTAATAGCAGTGTGAAATAACGTAATTGAGCTACCGCAAATCAGAATTCAGTATTACAACACGAAGTATTCCTCGCCGCGTGTCAGATTATGGAGTTCATTATGCAAGCTTATTTCGACCAACTGGATCGTGTTCGTTTCGAAGGCCCAAAAACCGAAAACCCGCTGGCTTTCCGCCACTACAACCCAGATGAACTCGTGCTGGGCAAACGTATGGAAGACCACCTGCGCTTTGCAGCCTGCTACTGGCATACCTTCTGCTGGAACGGCGCGGATATGTTTGGTGTTGGCTCATTCGATCGCCCGTGGCAGCAGCCAGGCGAAGCCATTGAACGCGCGAAACGCAAAGCTGACGTGGCGTTTGAATTTTTCCACAAACTGAACGTGCCTTACTACTGCTTCCACGATGTGGATGTCTCTCCAGAAGGTGCCAACCTGAAAGAGTACCTGAATAACTTTGCTCAGATGGTGGACGTGCTGGCTGAAAAACAGCAGCAAAGCGGCGTGAAGTTGCTATGGGGTACCGCAAACTGCTTCACCAACCCACGCTACGGCGCGGGTGCAGCGACTAACCCAGACCCAGAAGTCTTTAGCTGGGCGGCGACTCAGGTGTTCACCGCCATGAATGCAACCCATAAACTGGGTGGCGAAAATTATGTGCTGTGGGGCGGACGTGAAGGCTATGAATCACTGTTGAATACCGACCTGCGTCAGGAACGTGAGCAGATTGGCCGTTTCATGCAGATGGTGGTTGAGCATAAACACAAAATTGGTTTCCAGGGGACGCTGCTTATCGAGCCGAAACCTCAGGAACCGACCAAGCACCAGTATGATTACGATGCATCAACGGTTTATGGCTTCCTGAAGCAGTTCGGTCTGGAAAAAGAGATTAAGCTCAACATTGAAGCGAACCACGCTACGCTGGCGGGTCACTCTTTCCATCACGAAATTGCGACTGCCATTGCGCTGGGCCTGTTTGGTTCCGTTGATGCAAACCGCGGCGACCCGCAGCTGGGTTGGGACACCGACCAGTTCCCGAACAGCGTAGAAGAAAATGCGCTGGTGATGTACGAAATCCTGAAAGCGGGCGGTTTCACTACCGGTGGCCTGAACTTCGATGCGAAAGTTCGTCGTCAAAGCACCGATAAATATGACCTGTTCTACGGCCATATTGGCGCGATGGACACGATGGCACTGTCCCTGAAAGTGGCGGCCCGTATGATTGAAGGCGGCGAGCTGGATAAACGTGTGGCAAAACGCTATGCGGGTTGGAACGGCGAACTGGGTCAGCAGATCCTCAAAGGTCAGATGTCACTGCAGGATCTGGCGAAATATGCTGAACAGCACCAACTGGCTCCGCAGCACCAGAGCGGCCATCAGGAACTGTTGGAAGGGCTGGTAAACCACTACCTGTTCGACAAGTAAGTTCATCACGCATTTCGCAGTATACCGTGCCCGGGAGCGCAAGCTTGCCGGGCATCGTACCACCTAAAGGAGCAGTCGCGATGTATATCGGCATAGATCTAGGCACGTCTGGCGTTAAGGCGATTCTGCTTGATGAGCAGGGTGCGGTCCTGGCGTCGCAGACGGAAAAACTGACGGTTTCCCGTCCGCATCCGCTATGGTCCGAACAGGATCCTGAGCAGTGGTGGCAGGCGACGGATCGTGCCATGAAGGGGCTTGGTCAGCAGCATAGCCTGCAAGGGGTGAAAGCGCTGGGGATCGCCGGGCAAATGCATGGTGCGACGCTGCTGGATAAACAACAGCGCGTGCTGCGTCCCGCGATTCTGTGGAACGATGGCCGCTGCGCGCAAGAGTGTGAACGGCTGGAAGCACAGGTTAAAACATCGCGGCAGATAACCGGCAATCTGATGATGCCGGGCTTTACCGCGCCGAAGCTGCTGTGGGTGCAGCGCCATGAGCCCGAAATCTTCCGTCAGGTTGATAAAGTGCTGTTACCAAAAGATTATCTCCGTCTACGGATGACCGGCGACTTTGCCAGCGACATGTCAGATGCTGCCGGTACCATGTGGATGGATGTGGCGAAGCGTGACTGGAGCGATGAGATGCTTGCCGCCTGTCATCTGAGCCGTGACAACATGCCTGCGCTGTATGAAGGCTGCGACATCACCGGGTACCTTCTGCCATCGGTGGCCAGCGCATGGAATATGCCCGCGGTGCCAGTTGTGGCCGGTGGCGGTGATAATGCTGCAGGCGCCGTCGGCGTCGGGATGGCGGATGCTGGCCAGGCGATGCTGTCGCTGGGGACATCAGGGGTCTACTTTGCGGTGAGCGAAGGTTTTCTGAGCAAGCCGGAAAGCGCGGTGCATAGCTTCTGCCATGCGCTGCCAGGACGCTGGCACCTGATGTCGGTGATGCTGAGCGCGGCCTCCTGTCTGGATTGGGCCGCCAGGCTGACTGGCCTGACGACCGTGCCTGCGCTGATTAGCGCGGCGGAATCTGCCGATAATCAGGCTGATCCTATCTGGTTCCTGCCTTATCTTTCCGGTGAACGCACGCCGCACAATAACCCGCAGGCCAAAGGCGTCTTCTTTGGTCTGACTCACCAGCATGGTCCTGCCGAGCTGGCGCGAGCGGTGCTTGAAGGCGTGGGCTACGCGCTGGCGGATGGAATGGATGTCGTGCATGCCTGCGGCGTGACGCCAAAGAGTATCACGCTTATCGGCGGCGGTGCGCGCAGCCCCTGGTGGCGACAGATGCTGGCGGATATTAGCGGCCTGCAACTGGATTACCGCACCGGGGGGGATGTTGGCCCGGCGCTGGGTGCGGCGCGACTGGCGCAAATTGCCGTTAATTCGGACAAGCCGCTTTCAGAGTTGCTGCCGCAACTGCAGTTGGAACAAACGCATTGCCCGGATGCTCAGCAGCATGCGGTTTATCAGCAGCGCCGTGAGACTTTCCGCAGGTTGTATCAGCAGCTTCTCCCGCTGATGTCCTGATGATAAATCCCTCCTGCGAACAGGAGGGATTTACTCTCGCAATTAAACCGTCGAAAACAATCAAAAAATCGCATGGTTTTATTCTGAAATACTCCCCTGACTCCCTTTTTCAGTATCGCCGGTCTCCCGTTTCCCATAATGTGCATTTGATGGATAAGGAGATTCCAATGAAACGTTCTGCGCTTATTGCATGGCTATTTATGCTTGTCGGAGCCCTGATTTACCTCATTGGTTTATGGCAGGCTTGTCCGTTATTAAGCGGCAAAGGCTATTTTCTAGGTGTGTTGATAACCAGCATGTTCATCATCTATGTCTATCTGCGTGAAGTGAAACGCGGGCTGCTTGACGATCGTTTTGCTGCTATCTGCCAGATAGTGGCGCTTATTACTAGCGGGTTGCTGCTGGTGGGATTATGGAATGCGCCGCTCTCGCTGGTCGAAAGAGGCGCATATCTTGCCGCATTCTGTCTTTGTATATCAGGTCAGTATCTTCTGATGCGGGTAGCGGTATTAACTGACCAGCCTACGGGTATCGACACGCTGTAGCATCATAGAAAGTACGAGGCTTCCGGCAAGCGTTGCGGTGAATATCCAGAGAATATCCAGGGCAGGCCAGCGTTTTAATTCCAGACCGCTGGTGCGTAAGGTGTAAATAATCAGCGCGTGAAAGCCATAAATACCCAGTGAATGCTTTGAAATAAATCCCAGCCCCGGAAGGACGCGCGCGTTCAGGGTGTTTTTAACCAATGTCAGCAACGATGCAGCGCAGATAAAGACCATAGGGCCGCAGTAGACGTACCAGGTGTCGGCGAAGTTGCCGCGCCATTGCAATTCGTGGAGCGTCCCGCGCGAAATAATCCACACCGCGGCTGCAAATAACAGCCCGCAGCACCACGTCAGCGATTTTTTATCGGTCTCCATCATGCCAATGGCGCGTCCAAGTAGCCCGTAAATAACGTAATAGAACGTATCGCCATTGATGTACAAATTGATCGGCAACCATTCAATGCCGTGCGTACTCAGCGAAACGGTGTTGGGGTTTGCCACCAGGCCAATCACCACCATTAAAGCCAGCAGCATCTTGCCGCTAATCGCTTTGACCTCAATCAGCGGCGAAACCAGATAAATGACGATGATGGCGAAGAAAAACCACAGGTGATAGAACACCGGTTTTTGCAGCACATGCTTCAGCGAGGCGGCAACGCTGATATGGGTAAAAGAGGCGATAAATAACAGCGCAACGGCGCTATAAAACAGCAGGCAGAGTGCAATGCGGAGAAAATGCCGCGGCTGTGCGCTGCGCGGACCGAAAAACAGGTAGCCGGAAATCATAAAAAAGAGCGGCACGCTGACGCGGGAAGCGGAGTTTAAGACGTTGGCAAAGTCCCAGCTGAGCGGACTCACGTCATGTGGGTGGGTGATATACCAGGTTGTGGTATGGATCATCACTACCATCAGGCAGGCAATTCCGCGTAAGTTCTCAATCCAGTTAATCTTTGCTTGCATCGGATACCTATTATTCCGCTATAAATAAGGTCAGACTCGCCCCAGTGCTAGCTATCTCACTGGATAATTCCGAGTTTCTCACCCTGCACTTGTGATGGCGTAGCAATCTTCGCACAATGCGGCGGTAAGAAAGGGGTAAAGCCTAAAATAACAGCCCGGTAAGATAAATAATGATGATGAAGTCTCTCTCTACTTTGCTGGCACTTATTGTCCTCGCAGGGTGCTCGTCGGCTGAACCGCCGACGGTGCAAAAATCGCAAAGCGCGCGGGTGAACTCTGAGCGTTCGCTCTCGATGGAGCAGTTGTGCAAAGACAACGCAGCAGAGCGTTATAATACGGCGGCGAAGAAAATCGACGTCACCGGTTTTGAACGTTTTCAGGGCAGCTACGAACTGCGTGGCTATACCATGCGAAATGAAAGTTTTGTCTGCTCTTTCGATGCCGATGGCCGATTTTTACATCTCTCCATGAGCTAAAACAGGTAGGTTCGCGGCAAAAACCGGCCTGTTTTTCCCAATTTAGTCTAAACAACCTCGTTTCATACTGTATATCTCGCAGCCAGCGGGTATACTGACTCCTTCCTTTAAATCCACACGTATCCAGCACGAAATCATATGCAAAAGTTTGATACCAGGACCTTCCAGGGCCTGATCCTGACCTTACAGGATTACTGGGCTCGCCAGGGCTGCACCATTGTTCAACCATTGGACATGGAAGTTGGCGCCGGCACCTCACACCCAATGACTAGCCTGCGTGCGTTGGGGCCAGAACCGATGGCAACTGCCTACGTGCAGCCTTCCCGTCGTCCAACCGATGGCCGCTATGGCGAAAACCCGAACCGTTTACAGCACTACTATCAGTTCCAGGTAGTGATTAAACCGTCTCCGGACAATATCCAGGAGCTGTACCTCGGATCGCTGAAAGAGCTGGGTATGGACCCGACCATTCACGACATTCGTTTCGTGGAAGACAACTGGGAAAACCCTACGCTGGGTGCCTGGGGGCTGGGTTGGGAAGTGTGGCTGAACGGCATGGAAGTGACCCAGTTCACTTACTTCCAGCAGGTTGGCGGTCTGGAATGTAAGCCTATCACCGGCGAGATCACCTATGGTCTGGAACGTCTGGCGATGTACATTCAGGGCGTAGACAGCGTTTACGACCTGGTCTGGAGCGATGGCCCGCTGGGTAAAACCACTTACGGCGACGTGTTCCATCAGAACGAAGTGGAGCAGTCCACCTACAACTTTGAATACGCGGACGTGGACTTCCTGTTCACCTGCTTCGAGCAGTACGAGAAAGAAGCGCAGCAGCTGCTGGCGCTGGAAACTCCGCTGCCGCTGCCTGCTTACGAGCGTATTCTGAAGGCCGCCCATAGCTTTAACCTGTTGGATGCGCGTAAAGCCATCTCTGTCACCGAGCGTCAGCGCTATATCCTGCGCATTCGCACCCTGACCAAAGCAGTGGCAGAAGCTTACTATGCTTCCCGTGAGGCCCTCGGCTTCCCGATGTGCAACAAGAATAAATAAGAGGCGGCCATGTCTGAAAATACTTTTCTGGTGGAAATCGGCACTGAAGAGCTGCCACCAAAAGCGCTGCGCAACCTGGCTGAATCCTTTGCTGCGAACGTCACGGCAGAGCTAGATAACGCGGGTCTCGCACACGGTAACGTTGAATGGTTTGCCGCCCCTCGCCGTCTGGCGCTGAAAGTGGCAAATCTGGCGGCTGCGCAAGCGGATCGTGAAGTTGAAAAACGCGGCCCGGCGATTGCCCAGGCATTTGACGCGGAAGGTAAACCAAGCAAAGCGGCTGAAGGCTGGGCGCGCGGCTGCGGTATTACCGTCGATCAGGCTGAGCGTCTGACCACCGATAAAGGCGAATGGCTGCTGTATCGCGCGCACGTAAAAGGTGAAAGCACCGAAGCGCTGCTGCCGAACATGATTGCCAACTCGCTGGCTAAGCTGCCAATTCCTAAGCTGATGCGCTGGGGCGCGTCTGACGTACACTTCGTGCGTCCGGTCCACACCGTGACCCTGCTGTTGGGTGATAAAGTCGTTCCGGCGACCATCCTCGGCGTGCAGTCCGATCGCATCATCCGCGGTCACCGCTTTATGGGCGAGCCTGAGTTCACCATCGACAATGCCGACCAGTACCCGCAGATTCTGCTGGAACGCGGCATGGTGATGGCTGACTACGAAATGCGTAAAGCCAAAATTAAAGCTGATGCTGAAGAAGCGGCGCGTAAGATTGGCGGCAACGCGGATCTCAGCGAAAGCTTGCTGGAAGAAGTCACCTCACTGGTGGAATGGCCGGTGGTGCTGACCGCGAAGTTCGAAGAGAAATTCCTCGCGGTACCAGCTGAAGCACTGGTTTACACCATGAAGGGTGACCAGAAGTACTTCCCGGTTTACGACAACGCGGGCAAGCTGCTGCCAAACTTCATCTTCGTGGCGAACATCGAGTCGAAAGACCCGCAGCAGATTATCTCCGGTAACGAGAAAGTGGTTCGTCCACGTCTGGCTGATGCAGAGTTCTTCTTCAATTCTGACCGTAAAAAACGTCTGGAAGATCATCTGCCGCGCCTGCAAACCGTGCTGTTCCAACAGCAACTGGGTACGCTGCGCGACAAAACTGACCGTATTCAGGCGCTGGCCGGCTGGATCGCGGGCCAGATTGGCGCTGACGTCAACCACGCAACGCGTGCAGGCCTGCTGTCCAAGTGCGACCTGATGACCAACATGGTCTTCGAGTTCACCGACACCCAGGGCGTGATGGGGATGCACTACGCACGCCACGATGGCGAAGCGGAAGACGTTGCCGTTGCGTTGAACGAACAGTATCAGCCGCGCTTTGCCGGCGACGATCTGCCGTCTAACCCGGTTGCCTGCGCACTGGCGATTGCTGACAAAATGGACACCCTGGCGGGTATCTTCGGTATTGGTCAGCATCCGAAAGGCGACAAAGACCCGTTTGCGCTGCGTCGTGCTGCGCTGGGCGTGCTGCGTATCATCGTTGAGAAGAACCTGCCGCTGGATCTGCAGACTCTCACCGAAGAAGCGGTGCGTCTGTACGGTGACAAGCTGACCAACGCGAAAGTGGTGGATGAAGTTATCGACTTCATGCTCGGTCGTTTCCGCGCCTGGTATCAGGACGAAGGCTACACCGTTGACACCATCCAGGCGGTGCTGGCACGTCGTCCGACGCGTCCGGCAGACTTCGATGCACGAATGAAGGCAGTGTCCCACTTCCGTACTCTGGAAGAGGCCTCTGCGCTGGCTGCGGCCAACAAGCGTGTATCCAACATCCTGGCGAAATCTGATGAGACGCTGAACGATATCGTTCACGCTTCCGTGCTGAAAGAAGCGGCGGAAATCAAGCTGGCGGGCAACCTGGTTGTGTTGCGCGACAAGCTGCAGCCGTACTTTGCAGAAGGTCGTTATCAGGAAGCGTTGGTTGAGCTGGCATCCCTGCGTGAGCCGGTGGATGAGTTCTTCGAGAACGTGATGGTTAACGCTGAAGACCAGAACGTTCGTGTGAACCGTCTGACGCTGCTGTCCAAACTGCGCGATCTGTTCCTGCAGGTAGCGGATATTTCTCTGCTGCAGTAATCAGTCTGCTCATAAATAAAAACCTGCTCTTGAGCAGGTTTTTTTATGGCCTGAATGTTATTACCAGAACTATTAATAATCCCAATATTAATATATATGCTTATAGGTATTCATGGCGGGGAATATTTTAGGAATACATCAAAGTAAGATGATGTGATATTTAGAGTAGAATAACTATGGGTGCTTGAGACTGTCTGTCTCAGGTGTTCGCCCGGTGATAGACAGAGAAAAGCCCCACCTGATGATAAATCAAAGTGAGGCCAACTCTATGCATGAACACCATAAGGTTAGCCTCTTACTTGTTGAAAATCAACACAGGAGGCAAAGGATGCCGCAAAAATCTATGTTGTGTAGTTTGATAGTGATATGTCTCACTATTCTATTATTTACCTGGATGGTTCGTGATTCATTATGTGAATTGCATATCAAGCAAGGAAACAATGAATTAGCGGCATCTTTAGCCTGCGATATTAGACAGTAAGGGCGTACGACGGGGAATATTCCCCGCCGCTATTGCGGCGTTATGCAGGCTCAATGCACCCTGTTTTATTTACCAAACAATATTAAGGTTTTCCGTTAGCGGAAGGCCTTTTTTTATGGATATGAAAATTGTGCAAAAAAGAACCTTGAAATGGCAGGCGCAATGCGTTTATGCTTTGCCGCGACGAATCCCTCGTCTCACTGAGGCACACTGAAAATGGACAAACACACCTGCTGAATTCGAATCCTTGCTGGGCGCTTGCCGCAAGCAGGGGAACTATTGATTTCATTCAGGAGTGCTTATGGCCCATTGTGCGCAATCCCCTTCTTTTGTTTTACATCAGGTTACCTGCCAGTTTGCGACGGGTGATACTCTTTTTAGCCCGCTGAACTTATCGCTGGAGCGTTCACTCTGCGGCCTTGTTGGGCGTAACGGTGTGGGCAAATCCCGACTGCTGCGCCTGTTGGCTGGCGTCGATGCCCCCTCAGACGGACATATCGAACGTTTTGTATCCTGCGCCTATGTCGCTCAGCAGCATGCAGCCTCAGCGGAGACCACGCTGGCGGAACTGTTGGGCTATGACGCAATTTTCGCCGCGTTGCAGCGTCTCGAGCAAGGCCAGCCCTACGATGACGACATCGAGAAGCTGGACGGTTTCTGGGATCTACCGGACCGGCTCCATGCCGCTTTTCAGGGCGCGGGGCTGGGGGAGTTTAATCCGTTAAGGCTGGCTGGTTCCTTAAGCGGCGGCGAGCGGGTGAAAGCGCTGCTATGCGCCGCGTTCACCTCCGGTACTCATTTTCTGCTGCTTGATGAACCCACCAACCATCTGGACCGCCCTGGACGTGAGTGGTTCTATCAACAGCTCGATGCCTGGCAGGGCGGGGCGCTTGTCGCGAGCCACGACCGGGAACTGCTGGCGCGGATGCCGCGAATTCTTGAACTGACCCCTGTCGCGCTACGCAGCTATGGCGGTAGCTACGAGCAGTATCAGCAGCAGCGTGATGCGGAACAGCAGGCGGCGCGAGCCGCGCTCGATCATGCCGCCACTGAACGTCGTCGCACGCGTGCCAGGCAGCACAAAGAGCATGATGACTGCCAAAGGCGCTCAGCAAAAACGCTGCGCACCGTCGATTCTCTCAATATCGCATCGTTCGAACGGGTGAAGTACAAAGGGGCGGCAAGAGAGCGGCCTGGCACCCTGTTGCGCCAGCATCGTGAGCAGCAGGGTGCATTGGACAGTGCGGTGAAGCTGGCGCGAGAGCGGGTGGAAGAGGATACGCCGATAATGTTTACTCTGCCCGGTAGCGTAGTGCCGTGCGGAAAGCAGGTACTGGTGCTGGAGGCGTTACAGCTGGTACATCAGGAACACCCGGCTTTCGACTGGCGCATGGATGGCCCGATGCGGGTTGCGCTGCGTGGCCCCAATGGCTGCGGAAAAACGACGTTGCTTAAAACGTTAGTTGGGCTTGAGGCGCCGTCTGCCGGACACTGCCAGCTGTCGGTCGCTGCTGCCTGGCTGGATCAGCATCTTAGCCAGTTCGACCTGGCGTTATCGGTAATGGCCCATCTGCGAGCAGGTGATACGCCGCTGGAGGAAGGGGCACTGCGTACCAGGTTGGCGCAGTTGCAGCTTGGGGCGGATAAAGTGAATCTGCCGTTATCGGCGCTCAGCGGTGGCGAACGGTTGAAGGCGGCGCTGGCCTGCGTACTGTGGCGGCGAGAATCTACACAGCTCTTATTGCTGGATGAGCCGACCAACCATCTCGATCTGGCATCGGTTCAGGCCATTGAGACGGCGCTGGCTGATTTCCCGGGGGCGATGCTGGTGGTGTCTCACGATGAGGCGTTCTTACAGGGGTTGAAACTGACGCATGTGCTGGAGTGGCGCGAGTCCGGCTGGCATTTTACCGCGTTATAGATAAAAAAAATCCCCGCCATAAGGCAGGGATTTTCAATTCTTAGCGGCGTTAACTTACAGGGAAGTTACGTTGCCAGCTGCTGGGCCTTTAGCGCCGTTCTCGATGGTGAAGGAAACTTTCTGACCTTCGTCCAGAGATTTGTAGCCATCGTTCTGGATAGCAGAGAAGTGTACGAACACGTCTTTAGAACCATCGTCAGGAGTGATGAAGCCGAAACCTTTATCAGCGTTGAACCATTTTACGATACCAGTCATTTTACCGGACATAGAAATTACCTTTAAAAATTAATTGAGCCTTACGGCGATATGGCATGCTTTACAGAATTTAAAGCGTAAAGGAATGTCGCTACGAGGGGTACCAATGGATAACCTTGAAGGGAACTGCTTTACTCAACTGCTTTGTGGTCTGTATGTCAAACCGTGGATGTATTAACGCATACTTCTTATCGCAAAAGCAAACGTTATCTACGGATAAATTACAGAGCTCCTGAGGTTTGAGCATTGGTGATGATTAGTAATTAATTGATAAATAATGATTATTTGTGTTTGTGAGTGGTTTGTAAAAAACGTTATTTGACCCCGGCAGCGCACTGCCGGGGCGAAATATCAGATCTTTTGCGCCGATTCAGGCAGCGTTGCCGCTGCGTTGTCGCTTTTATTCTGCTGATTTTTACTGGCCGCGTACTTCACCATCAATGCGATGGCAGACAGTACTGCTGGAATCGCCAGCAGGGCAAAAATGGTCTTAAACGACAGCTCCGCCTGCATCAGGAAGGCACCGCTGAAGGCACCGAGGATCCCGCCAAAGCGCCCCAGGCCCAGCATCCAGGCCACGCCAGTTGCACGTCCCTGGGTTGGATAAAAGCCGGCCGCCAGCGCTGGCATTGAGGACTGAGCACCGTTCATAATCGTCCCTGCGATAAACACCATCACGCCCATTAGCACCAGGTTGCTGGTTGAGAAGCCCACCAGGCAGACAAAAATACCGGTTAGCAGATAGCCTACCGCTACCACTTTGTTCGGGTTGATTTTGTCCATCAGCGCGCCGAGCACCAGCACGCCAATTCCCCCGCCGAGCGGGAACAACGCGGTGATGACAGAAGCCTGGCTCAGCGTCGCGCCGGTCTCACGGATCAGCAGCGGTAACCAGCTGGTCAGCAGATAGAAGATCAGCAGGCCCATAAAGTAGGTCAGGCACAGCATGATGGTGCCCACCAGGTAGCGCGGGGAGAAAATGACCCCCAGCGCCGACTGCTCTTTGACCTGGCCCGCCTCCTGCAGAACAAAGCGGGTGTTCTCTGGCAGCGCGGCAATGCGGCGCAGAATATTGCCAATCTGTTGCTGAGAGCGGTTTTTAACCGCCAGATAGCGGGCCGACTCTGGCAGCAGGAAAATCAACGCGACCGCCAGTACTAGCGGCATCACGCCGCCCAGCACCAGTACGCTCTGCCAGCCGTAATGCGGGATCATCCATGCGGAGATAAAGCCGCCCATTGATGAACCAATCGGGAAGCCGACGAACATCAGGTTAACCAGCAGCGCGCGGCGGCGCTCCGGTGCGTATTCGCTCATTAACGTTGCGGCGTTTGGCATGGCGGCACCAAGCCCGAGGCCGGTTAAGAAACGCAGAACCGTCAGCTGCGTCAGCGAGGTAGCAAAGGCGGTAATCAGGCTGAAGCCGCCAAAGACCAGAATCGACAGCACCAGCACCTTCTTACGGCCAATGCGGTCAGCCATCGGCCCTGCGGTCAGCGCGCCAACGGCAAGGCCAACCAGCGCGGCGCTCATCACCGGACCAAGGTCAGATTTCTGCACGCCCCATTCCTGAACCAGGTCGGACGCAATAAAGCCGATAATGGCGGTATCAAAGCCGTCCAGCGCCACGGCCACAAAGCACAGTGCCAGAATCATCCACTGGTACTTTGAGAAGGGATGGCGATTGATAAAAGCCTGAATATCCGTTGTTGTCTGTGTTGTCATGCGGTAATTCCTGCTAATCGGTGCGAAGAAGTGGTTTTTACAACGCTTATCTTCTTCGTCGGTATTGAGGTGTTTGGGCGATTATCGAACGTTTTGTCGTTAATCGTTCGTTAAATAAAATCACTTATGCCGCAAGACAACAATCCGCCGTGGTCAGGAAGTGTGCGATTATCGCGCTATCCGTGATGAATTGGCTTATTTGTAGATGGAAAATAGCGATATATCAGTGCGTTATTTCTTTTTTTGTACCGAGTTTTCGCGATGATAAATGTGATGAATGCAACAGCTTATTAACATTTTACGATGACCGTCGGAGAACGTATGAAAAAGGTATCTTGCGGCGCGGCTCTGGACTATCCTTGTCACCGTTGGGCACGCGTGTGCCGGTTTGCGCTTTTTTTTGGCTGAAGGAGTATGAAAATGGCGACAGGAAAGTCCTGCTCTCGCTGGTTTGCGCCTGTTGCGGCGTTATTAATGGTGGTTAGCCTGAGTGGGTGTTTTGATAAGGAAGGCGATCAGCGTAAAGCATTCGTCGATTTCCTGCAGAATACCGTTATGCGCGGCGGTGAACGCCTGCCGACGCTGACCGCTGACCAGAAAAAACAGTTCGGTCCTTTTGTTTCCGACTACGCCGTTATTTATGGCTACTCGCAGCAGGTAAGCCAGGCGATGGATGCAGGTTTGCGTCCGGTTGTTGATAGCGTTAACGCGATTCGCGTGCCGCAGGATTACATGACCCAGCGCGAGCCGCTGCGTCAGGCTAATGGTTCACTGGGCGTTCTGAGCCAGCAGCTGCAGAATGCGAAAATGCAAGCTGATACCGCGCACGCTGCACTGAAGCAGGCAGATGACCTGAAGCCGGTGTTTGATCAGGTATACAGTAAAGTGGTGACCGGCCCGTCCGATGCGCTGCAACCGCTGATCCCGGCCGCGCAGGTGTTCACTCAGCAGCTGGTGCAGGTGGGTGATTTTATTGCGCAGCAGGGTACTCAGGTCAGCTTTGTGGCGAACGGCATCCAGTTCCCAACTTCGCAGCAGGCAAGCCAGTACAACTCGCTGATTGGCCCGCTGGCGGCACAGCACCAGGCGTTTAGCCAGGCGTGGACCGCAGCAGTTAACGCCACCAGATAAACATTATGGCTGCCCGGCGCGATGCCGGGCAGCGTCGTTTATCCCGCAACCTGCGGGTTCACGCAGTTCTTCTCCACGTTCCCCTGCAGCGCATCAATCAGGTTATCTACCGCACAGGCCGCCATGTTGTAGCGGGTTTCATGCGTCGCGGAACCGATATGCGGCAGTGCCACCACGTTAGGTAGCTTCAGCAGCGGGGAGTCTACCGGCAGCGGCTCTTGCTCAAATACGTCCAGCCCGGCGGCGTGGATCTCACCGTTTTGCAGCGCGGCAATCAGCGCCTGCTCGTCCACTACCGGGCCACGGCCGGCGTTGATAAAGATGGCGGAAGATTTCATTCGGGCAAACTGCTCGGCACCGAACAGGTGGTGCGTTTCTTCGCTCAGCGGCAGGATCAGGCAGACAAAATCGGCTTCTTCCAGCAGCGTATTTAAATCACAGTAGCGGGCGTTAAAGCGCTCTTCCGCCTGAGGATGGTGGCGTCGTGCATTGTAGAGAATCGGCATGTTGAAGCCGAAATGCGCGCGCTGGGCGAGGGCCATACCAATACGCCCCATCCCGACAATTCCCAGCGTCTTGTGGTGTACGTCGATGCCGAACCAGTCCGGGCCAATCCCCTGCTTCCACTCGCCTGCTTTGACACGCTCGGCCACTTCCACCACGCGACGGGCGGAGCTTAATACCAGCGTCATCAGCGTATCGGCCACGGTTTCGGTTAGCACCGTCGGCGTGTGCATCAGCAGAACGCGACGAGCGTTTAGCGCATCGACATCAAAATTGTCATAGCCCACGGAGATGGTGGAGGTGGCGCGCAGCTTCGGCATCTTCTCTAACAAAGCGGTATCAACGGTTTCACTGGAACCCAGCAGCCCTTCGGCATTGGCAAACGCTTCGGTGTGCTGTTGCACGGTCTCCGGGTGCAGGTTGGGTACGCGGGTGACGGTGAAATGAGTGTTCAGGCGCTGTAACAAATCGTCAGGCAGGGTTTTGTAGAGAATAACGGACGGCTTCATGGGTATCTCCATGGGTTGAAGAGGGAAGTGTTGATCGTTAGCAGGCTTAACAATCCCACAGCGGGGCGAAAAGTACCAGTCCAGAAAATGGGGTGGGAAGAAACCGGACAGGGAAAGCGCCCTGTCCGGTCAGGGCGTTACTGTGGGCTTAAGGTGATTTCTACGCGACGGTTCTGCGCTTTGCCTTCAGCGGTGCTGTTGCTGGCGATAGGATTCGCCGGTCCCATACCGGAAGTACGGATACGAGCAGCGGCCACGCCCTGGGTGATGAGCGAGCTGGCAACAGAGTCAGCACGTTGCTGCGACAGCGTCATGTTCAGCTGCTGACTGCCTGTGCTGTCGGTATAGCCGACCACGTTCACCGCGGTTTTCTCATACTCTTTCAGCACCATTGCCACACCGGTCAGCGTGTTGGCCCCTGCGGGTTTGAGGGTGGAAGAGGAGCTGTCGAAGGTGACGTTGTTTGGCATGTTCAGCACGATATTGTTGCCATTACGCGTGACGCTTACGCCGGTCCCTTGCATTTTCTGACGCAGCTTGGCTTCCTGTGCATCCATGTAATAACCCACGCCACCGCCAACGGCTGCACCGGCAGCCGCGCCAATCAGCGCGCCTTTGCCGCGATCGTGCTTAGACGAGGCCAGCGCGCCGATACCCGCGCCCACGAGTGTCCCGAGACCTGCGCCAATGCCGGTTTTGCTGGCTTCCTGTTCACCGGTATACGGGTTGGTGGTACAGCCGGAAACGGCCAGTGCGCCGCTAACCAGGGCTGCAATCATGAGCATGCGTTTTTTCATCTTATTTCCTTAATCCTTTTTATTCTTTGCCACGGCAGGTGTGGCGGTTGATTATGACGTGCAAAACCGGGGAAAATTCCCGGAAGATTTTGTCTTTTTGTAAAAAACATTGAGCGATGAACAAAACGTCGCCGAACCACCTGCATCAGCTATCCGGGAGCTCGCTTTGCCACATTCACCGACCACGAAAACTATCCTGACTGCCGCCCACTGGGGCCCCATGTGGGTTGAGACCGACGGCGAGCGCGTGCTCTCTTCACGCGGTGCGCTGAAAACGTCGTTCACCAATTCCCTGCAAAGCGTGGTCCGCGATCAGGTGCACAGTAAAACGCGCGTACGCTACCCGATGGTGCGTAAAGGCTTTCTGGCATCGCCAGGTCGCCCTCAAGGCGTTCGCGGCCAGGATGAGTTTGTGCGGGTGAGCTGGGAGGAGGCGCTGACGCTGATTGACCAGCAGCACCGCCGTATTCGTGAAAGCTACGGGCCGTCGTCCATTTTTGCAGGGTCGTACGGCTGGCGCTCAAACGGCGTATTGCACAAAGCGGCGACGCTGCTTCAGCGCTATATGAGCCTGGCGGGGGGTTATACGGGGCATCTGGGTGATTACTCTACCGGCGCGGCGCAGGCGATCATGCCGCACGTGGTGGGCGGCAACGAGGTCTATCAGCAGCAGACCAGCTGGCCGATGGTGCTGGAGCACACCGACGTGGTGGTGCTGTGGAGCGCCAACCCAATGAATACGCTGAAAATTGCCTGGAACGCTTCTGACGAACAGGGGCTGCCCTATTTTGAACAGCTGCGAAAAAGCGGTAAACGCCTGATCTGTATCGATCCGATGCGATCGGAAACCGTTGCCTTCTTCGGCGAGTCGATGGAGTGGATTGCGCCGCATATGGGCACGGACGTGGCGCTGATGCTGGGCATCGCCCATACGCTTGTCGTCAATAACTGGCACGATACCGACTTTTTATGGCGCTGTACTACCGGTTTCCCGACGTTTGCCGATTACCTGCTGGGTAAAAATGACAATGAGGCGAAGTCTGCTGAATGGGCGGCAGCGATTTGCGGCATTAGCGCAGATAAAATTCGCGAACTGGCAGATATCTTCCATAAAAATACCACCATGCTGATGTCAGGCTGGGGAATGCAGCGCCAGCAGTTTGGCGAACAAAAGCACTGGATGCTGGTGACACTCGCCGCCATGCTGGGGCAGATTGGCACGCCGGGTGGCGGCTTTGGCCTCTCTTATCACTTTGCGAACGGCGGTAACCCGACGCGTCGCGCGGCGGTGCTGGCATCTATGCAGGGCACGGTGAAAGATGGCGTTGATGCTGTCGATAAAATCCCGGTAGCACGAATCGTTGAGGCGCTGGAAAACCCCGGTGCGCCGTACCAGCATAACGGATTGGATCGCCATTTCCCGGATATTCGCTTTGTCTGGTGGGCGGGCGGCGCCAACTTTACCCATCATCAGGACACTAACCGACTGATTCGCGCCTGGCAAAAGCCCGAACTGGTCGTCATTTCCGAATGCAACTGGACGGCAGCGGCGCGTCACGCTGATATTGTGCTGCCCGCTACCACCTCGTTTGAACGTAACGACCTCACCATGACCGGCGATTACAGCAACCAACATCTGGTGCCGATGATGCGGGTGGTGATGCCGCGTGATGAAGCGCGCGATGATTTTGAGGTATTTTCTGACCTCAGCGAGCGCTGGGAAACCGGTGGGCGCGCGCGCTTTACCGAAGGAAAAAGCGATCTGCAGTGGCTGGAGACCTTCTATCACATTGCCGGGCAGCGCGGAGCCAGCCAGCAGGTGACGCTGCCGCCGTTTGCTGAATTCTGGCAGGCCAACGAATTGATTGAGATGCCGGAGAGCGAGCAGAACGCCGCCTTCGTACGCTTCGGCGCGTTTCGTGCCGATCCACAGGCAAACCCGCTGAAAACGCCAAGTGGTAAAATTGAGATCTACTCCGAGCGGATTGCCAGCTTCCAGTATCCCGACTGCCCGCCGCACCCGATGTGGCTGGAGCCAGACGAGTGGCATGGCAATGCGCAACCGGGCCAGCTTCAGCTGCTGTCCGCCCATCCGGCACATCGCCTGCACAGCCAGCTTAACCATACGACGCTGCGTGAACGCTATGCGGTTGCCGGGCGTGAGCCGCTAACGCTGCACCCGCAGGATGCGCAGGCACGGCAGATTAACGATGGCGATCTGGTACGCGTCTGGAACCATCGCGGGCAGGTGCTGGCAGGGGCGGTAGTGAGTGAAGACATCAAGCCCGGCGTTATTTGCCTGCATGAAGGGGCGTGGCCGGATTTAGATCTTCAGGCGGACGGTATCTGTAAAAACGGCGCGGTGAATGTCCTCACCAAAGATATCCCCAGCTCGCGGCTGGGGAACGGGTGCGCGGGGAATACGGCGCTGGCCTGGATTGAAAAATATGCGGGGCCAGCGCTTACGCTAACGGCGTTTGATCCGCCTGCCAATGCATAATCCAGGTCGGATGCCGGGTTTCATCTTGCCACGCGCTGTCCTGAATACGGAAACCCTGCGCGTGATAGAAATTCACCGCCCGGCTGTTCTTCTGATACACCTCCAGGCTGAGCTCGGAGAAGCGCTGCTTCACGACGCTCAGCAGCGCGCTACCAATGCCGTGGTGGAGCAGGTTCGGCGCGACAAACAGCGCGCCAACGAACCTTGCTTCAATCACGCTGACAAACCCCTGTAGTCGCTGTTCCTCCTCAAAGACCCAGGTTTCTGCCGCGGGGAGGTAGGTGTCGCGCACGATGGGCAGGCTCTCCTGCCAGTACTGGGGGGCGATAAACGGGTGTGCGTAGGTGGTGCTTTCCAGCCAGAGCCCCAGCAGCGGTTCAAACTGGCTAGTGTTCCATTTTCTTATCATGCTGAGCTCCAGGATGGCAGAAGCAGTGGGTGACGTGGTCGTTGACCAGCCCACAGGCTTGCATGAAGGAATAACAAATCGTGGTGCCAACAAACTTAAAGCCACGTTTTTTCAGTGCTTTAGATAGCGCGTCAGAGGCTGGCGTTGAGGTGGCAATACCGCTTAGTTCGGCGGCCTGGGTGACGATTGGGGTGTTATCAACAAACGACCAGACAAAGTCATTAAACGATTCACCGTTGGCTTCCATCGCCAGGAAGGCGCGAGCGTTGCCGATAATGGCCTGAATTTTTCCCCGATGGCGAATGATACCGGCATCCAGCACCAGTCGCTCCACGTCGGCTTCGGTCATCGCGGCGACCTTGGCCGGGTCGAAATGGTGAAAGGCATGGCGATAGTTTTCGCGTTTTTTCAGTACGGTAATCCAGGAAAGTCCGGCCTGCTGTCCTTCCAGACAAATCATCTCAAACAGCTCCTGGTTATCCCTTTGGGGCACGCCCCATTCAGTGTCGTGATACGCGATGTACAGCGGATCCTGACTTACCCAACCGCAGCGTTGCATTTGATTCTCCCTGTTTTTGTTGATGGATCACGCCTGATAATAAAACCCTGCACTTCTCTTGACGCTGATAAGAAAATAGCAATAGTTAGTACAGGGGAGTTCCCCTCTAAAAACATAACAATAATTGCCGAATCTGGCTCTTTAGTGGAGTCAATTAATGAATAATAAGAAATGCAATGGCCTTTGGCGATGTGCTGTTCTGGCATCGGGCTTTGTGTGGATGTTACTTTCGCCACATGCAAATGCCTGGCAACAGGAATATATCGTGTCTGATGGGCAAAGTAATACTGCCGAGCGCTATACATGGGATAGCGATCACCAACCGCGATATGACGACATCCTTGCTGAACGCATTGAGGCGCTGCAGGCGGGGGCCGGGGTCAATATGAATTTGCCGGATAACACCCCACTGGATGCGACTAAAACCATGAGCATCGGCTTGAATATTCCGCTCACGGAAAATATGACGATGGGCCCCGTCGCCGCCTGGCACTATGACGGCTCGCCGGGCTTCATGTGGAATGAGTTCGGCGATACGGTGAACAGCGTTTCGCAGTCCGATGCGCTGTGGCACGCGAGCGTCAGTACGCTGGGCTGGCGCGTCGATACCCATCCGTGGCTAGGGATCCGTCCGTGGGCGCAGGTGAGCTACAACCAACAATTTGGTGAAAACCAATGGAAAGCGCAGTCCGGGCTTAACCGTACGCCAACCTCAACGCAGGATGGCAACTGGGTTGATGTGACTCTGGGGGCAGATATGTTATTAAATTCACATCTGGCCGCCTATGCCGCGCTCTCGCAGGCCGATAACATGTCTGCTGGCACCAACTATTCCTACATGATGGGCGTGAGCGCGCGCTTCTGATCTACGATGTTTCTTTGAAAAATTCAGCGGCAGGTGATTTTTCGCAATGCCATTCATTCCGCCGCTGATGCATTTCATTCCGTCCTGAATGCACTTCATGCCTTTTAAAACCCGCAAAAATGCTAACTTCGTTATCGTTGGCAGCAGTTAATTTAAGAAGGCATCATCATCATGAACGCTGCAACCAAAAATCATACCCGCTGGCTGACATTATTCGGCACCATCATTACCCAATTCGCATTAGGTTCCGTTTATACCTGGAGCCTGTTTAACAGCGCGTTGTCCACTAAGCTGGATGCATCCGTTAGCCAGGTGGCGTTCTCCTTCGGTTTATTAAGTTTAGGTCTGGCGCTCTCTTCTTCCGTCGCCGGTAAATTACAGGAACGCTTCGGCGTAAAACGCGTCACGATGGCTTCCGGTATTCTGCTGGGCATCGGTTTCTTTATGACGGCTCATGCGAACAATCTGATGATGCTGTGGCTGAGCGCGGGGGTTATTGTGGGTCTGGCGGACGGCGCGGGCTACTTGCTGACGCTCTCCAACTGCGTGAAATGGTTCCCGGAGCGTAAAGGCCTGATCTCCGCCTTTGCGATCGGTTCATATGGTTTAGGTAGTCTCGGTTTTAAATTCATCGATAGCCAGCTGCTGGCGACGGTAGGTCTGGAAAAAACCTTCATGATCTGGGGCGCTATCGTACTGGTGATGATTGTCTTCGGTTCCATGCTGATGACCGATGCACCTAACCAGAAAGTCACCACCACCAACGGCGTTGTCGCGAACGATTTCACCCTGGCAGAATCCATGCGTAAACCGCAGTACTGGATGCTGGCCGTGATGTTCCTGACTGCCTGCATGAGCGGCCTGTACGTTATCGGTGTGGCGAAAGACATCGCGCAGGGTATGGTACATCTGGATCTGGCAACCGCAGCGAACGCCGTGACCGTTATCTCCATTGCTAACCTGGGCGGTCGTCTGGTACTGGGTATTCTGTCTGATAAAATTGCGCGTATCCGTGTTATCACCATCGGTCAGGTTATCTCGCTGGTGGGTATGGCGGCGCTGCTGTTCGCTCCGCTGAATGAAGTGACCTTCTTTGCGGCGATTGCCTGTGTGGCCTTTAACTTCGGCGGCACTATCACTGTCTTCCCATCGCTGGTCAGCGAATTCTTTGGCCTGAACAACCTGGCGAAAAACTACGGTGTGATTTATCTGGGCTTCGGTATCGGCAGCATCTGTGGCTCCCTGATTGCGTCGATGTTCGGCGGGTTCTACATCACCTTCTGCGTCATCTTCGCACTGCTGATTCTCTCTCTGGCACTGTCTACAACAATTCGTCAGCCAAAAACAGAAGTTCTGCAGGAAGCTCACGCTTAATTATTACCTTTCCTCTTAAGTTGATTCTGACCAAATATTGTAAATGTTTGGTCAGATCACACTCTCTCCGAATACTTTTCCCCTTTCTTGTTGTCTACTTATCGCGCTTGCATGTGATGCCTGTAATGGCATAACGCATATATTAATTGGTTCGCTAATAATGTGATTTGGCACCAGTTTTTCTTTTTCCCTTTTCTCCAGGGTTTTGTTGAATGCGATATATAAAAGCGATGTCCCAGCAGACGTTGAGTCTTCTGCTGGCGGTCTACATCGGCTGGTTTATGAACTTCTCCGTATTGTCCCGTCGGTTTGAGGGGTATTTACAGGACTTCAGTTTCGAGAAAGGTCTGTTCATCATTATTGAGCTGGTCGGTACGCTGCTGGTGAGTTTCTTCTTATTCCGCGTGCTTTCTATTGGGGGCCGTCGGTTGTGGAAGGTGCTGGCAACGCTGGTGGTGCTGATTTCTGCTGGTGCCAGCTATTATATGACCAACCTGAACGTCGTGATTGGCTATGGCATTGTGGCTTCGGTCATGACCACTGATGTCGATCTTTCGAAGGAGGTCGTAGGCTGGCACTTTATCAGCTGGCTGGCGCTGACCAGTATCCTGCCGCTGGCCTGCATCTGGATTAACCAGGCGCGCGATACGCTGCTTTATCAACTGTGCACGTCGGGGCAGCGCCTTCGCGGTATTGCGATTGTGCTGCTGTCGGCGCTGCTGGTTTGGGGGCCGATTCGTCTGATGGAGGTCCATCTTAAGGAAACCGAGCGGCTGTCGCAGGTGGATCTGCCTAGCTATGGCGGCGTGCTGGCAAACTCTTACCTGCCGAGCAACTGGGTGGCGGCGCTGGGGCTTTACGGCTGGACGCAGGTTGATGAGTCGACAGATACCCGTGAGCTGTTCGACCCGGCGAAGAAATTCACCTATGTCGCGCCGAAGGATATCGATGACACCTACATGGTGTTTATCATCGGCGAAACTACCCGCTGGGATCATATGGGCCTGTTCGGCTATGAGCGCAATACCACACCGGGGCTGGCAAAAGAGAAAAACCTGGTCGCGTTCCGCGGTTACTCCTGTGATACCGCCACCAAGCTTTCACTGCGCTGTATGTTTGTCCGCCAGGGCGGAGCGAGCGATAACCCGCAGCGCACGCTGAAAGAGCAGAACGTCTTTGCGGTGCTGCATCAATTGGGCTTCACCGGTGACCTGCTGGCGATGCAGAGCGAGCTGTGGTTCTACAGCAACACGATGGCGAACAATATTGCCTATCGCGAGCAGATTGGCGCGGAGCCGCGTAACCGTGGCAAGAGCGTGGACGATATGCTGCTGGCCGACGAACTGCAAAACGTGATCGCCCGTCAAAGTGAGAAGGGCAAGCACCTCATTATCATCCACACCAAAGGCTCGCACTTTAACTACACCCAACGTTACCCGCGCAACTTTGCGCAGTGGAAACCGGAGTGTGTGAACGTGGACGACAAGTGCAGCAAGGCGGAGCTGATCAACTCTTACGATAACTCCATTACCTATGTCGATCACTTCCTGGTGAACGTCTTTGATCAGCTGCGCGATAAGAAGGCGATTGTCTTCTTTGCCGCAGATCACGGCGAGTCGATTAACGAGCACGAACGCCTGCACGGCACGCCGCGTAAGATGGCGCCACCGGAGCAGTTCCGCGTGCCGATGATGGTCTGGATGTCGGATAAATATCTGCAAAATCCGGACCACGCGAAGTCGTTCGCCTACCTGCAACAGCAGGCGGCGATGAAGCAGCCTAAGCGCCACGTGGAGCTGTACGATACGATCATGGGTTGCCTCGGCTACACCTCGCCAGACGGTGGTATCAATGAGTTCAACAACTGGTGCCACGTGCCGGAAACGAAAAGAACGGCGCAGTGACGCGTTCTTCATCGAACAAAAGGCATGGGTTTAATAAGGGATTGACGACCAAAAAACGCAGCAGTAAGATCTGCTGCGTACGGTGATTGGCGCAGCCTGGTAGCGCACTTCGTTCGGGACGAAGGGGTCGGAGGTTCAAATCCTCTATCACCGACCAGTTTGGAAAGCCTGCTTAATAAGCAGGCTTTTTGCGTTTATAGCGCCAGGTAGCCGGACGAGGCGTTTATGCCGATTCCGGGGAGATCCCGGCGGCGCTTCGCTTGACCGGGCTACATGCTACCTGTTCACAATTTTGTGACATATTCCATTGTATTTTCGTATGCATAGGCGAATCTTTTTTTTCGCTGCTTATGACTAAGCTCAGCATTTTCCCCTGTGCGTTTTAACGTTCGCGGCATTAATCGCTCAGATTATCATCATATCGAAATAAATTTTTCACATAACGGCTAAATGTTAATCGCTGAATGTTGCAAAATATTAAGTGAATTACTCTGCCTTCTTGCCCATAGCATAAATTTCTCTGCTGAAAATAGTGCTTCGGGGTTTTTTTAATCTTTGCCCATCCATTCTCACCTTCAATACAAATCCCGGTTAACTGTATTGACGTTTTCACATTCTGTTGACAGATTGTAGGGCATGAGGGGCATTTCATGGAGAATCCGCACTGCAACTCAGATGTTCCAGTGAAAGGAATCCCTCGCCTCTATATGCACCGACCAAGCCGGGTAAAAAATAAATAAGGTCAGGCGGTGTAACCCAATGCAAAGGGTAAAAACAACACATATCACATTGGAGCAGAATAATGAGTATTTCCTTGAAGAAGTCAGGGATGCTGAAGCTGGGTCTCAGCCTGGTCGCTATGACCGTTGCAGCCAGCGTACAGGCAAAAACCCTGGTTTATTGTTCAGAAGGCTCGCCGGAAGGCTTTAACCCACAGCTCTTTACGTCTGGTACCACCTATGATGCCAGCTCCGTACCTATCTATAACCGTCTGGTTGAATTCAAAACCGGCACCACGGAAGTGATTCCGGGTCTGGCTGAGAAATGGGACATCAGCCCGGACGGCAAAACCTACACCTTCCACCTGCGTCAGGGTGTGAAGTGGCAGGACAATAAAGATTTCAAACCAACGCGTGACGTGAACGCCGACGATATCGTCTTCTCCTTCGACCGTCAGAAAAACGCGCAGAACCCGTACCACAAAGTCTCTGGCGGCAGCTACGAATACTTTGAAGGCATGGGCCTGCAGGACCTGATTAGCGAAGTGAAAAAAGTCGACGATAATACCGTCCAGTTCGTGCTGACTCGTCCAGAAGCGCCGTTCCTGGCTGACCTGGCGATGGACTTCGCGTCTATTCTGTCAAAAGAATATGCTGATAACATGCTGAAAGCCGGCACGCCGGAGAAAGTTGACCTGAACCCAATCGGTACCGGTCCATTCCAGCTTGTTCAGTACCAGAAAGACTCCCGTATTCTGTACAAAGCCTTCCCGGGTTACTGGGGCACCAAGCCGCAGATCGACCGTCTGGTCTTCTCCATCACGCCTGACGCATCCGTGCGTTACGCCAAGCTGCAGAAGAATGAGTGCCAGGTCATGCCGTACCCGAACCCGGCTGACATCGCACGCATGAAAGAAGACAAGAGCATCAACCTGATGGAACAGGCTGGCCTGAACGTGGGTTACCTCTCCTTCAACACCGAGAAAAAACCGTTTGATGACGTGAAAGTGCGTCAGGCGCTGACCTACGCGGTCAACAAAGAAGCGATTATCAAAGCCGTTTATCAGGGTGCAGGCGTTGCGGCTAAAAACCTGATCCCGCCAACCATGTGGGGCTATAACGACGACGTCAAAGACTACAGCTACGATCCGGAAAAAGCCAAGGCGCTGCTGAAAGAAGCGGGCCAGGATAAAGGCTTCACCGTTGAGCTGTGGGCGATGCCGGTACAGCGTCCATACAACCCGAACGCTCGCCGTATGGCTGAGATGATTCAGGCTGACTGGGCGAAGATTGGCGTGCAGGCGAAAATCGTGACCTACGAGTGGGGCGAGTACCTCAAACGTGCGAAAGCCGGTGAGCACCAGGCTGTGATGATGGGCTGGACCGGCGACAACGGGGATCCGGATAACTTCTTCGCGACCCTGTTCAGCTGCGCGGCGGCGAAAGACGGTTCCAACTACTCTCGCTGGTGCTACAAGCCGTTTGAAGATCTGATTCAACCGGCACGTGCTACCGACGACCACAACAAACGCGTTGAGCTGTACAAACAGGCTCAGGTGGTAATGCACGATCAGGCTCCAGCGCTGATCATCGCTCACTCCACTGTATACGAGCCGGTGCGTAAAGAAGTCAAAGGCTATGTGGTTGATCCATTAGGTAAGCACCACTTCGACAACGTATCTATCGAATAATAAAGACGATGCCTTAACCGGCAGCGCAACGCTTCCTGCCCCCCTTGGGGTGGGAAGCTGCGCCGTATCTGCGCCTCTTGCGTTTAAGAAAGGCGGCAGATTTGTGAGCAATACAGACGACCTGTGACCAGGCGGGCCGTCATTAGAGAGAATCAGGGTTATGTTGCAGTTCATCCTCAAACGATTGGGTCTGGTGATCCCGACGTTTATCGGTATCACCCTCCTCACGTTTGCCTTCGTGCATATGATCCCCGGCGATCCGGTGATGATTATGGCGGGCGAGCGTGGTATTTCCCCTGAGCGCCATGCCCAGCTTCTGGCCGAACTCGGTCTGGATAAGCCAATGTGGCAACAGTACCTCCACTATATCTGGGGCGTACTGCACGGTGACTTAGGCATTTCATTGAAAAGCCGACTCCCGGTGTGGGACGAGTTCGTGCCGCGTTTTAAAGCGACGCTGGAACTCGGTATCTGCGCCATGATTTTCGCCATCGCCGTGGGCATCCCGGTGGGCGTGCTGGCCGCCGTTAAACGCGGTTCTATCTTCGATCACACCGCCGTTGGCCTGGCGCTGACCGGCTACTCCATGCCAATTTTCTGGTGGGGCATGATGCTGATCATGCTGGTGTCGGTGCACTGGAACCTGACCCCGGTCTCCGGGCGCGTCAGCGATATGGTGTTCCTTGACGACTCCAACCCGCTAACCGGCTTTATGCTGATTGATACCGCCATCTGGGGCGACCCGGGCAACTTTATTGATGCGCTGGCGCACATGATTCTGCCGGCCATCGTGCTCGGAACTATTCCGCTGGCGGTGATCGTGCGTATGACCCGTTCCTCCATGCTGGAAGTGCTGGGTGAAGACTATATCCGTACCGCGCGCGCCAAGGGGTTAACCCGTATGCGCGTGATCATCGTTCACGCCCTGCGTAACGCTATGCTGCCGGTGGTGACCGTTATCGGCCTGCAGGTGGGGACGCTGCTGGCAGGTGCGATTCTGACGGAAACCATCTTCTCCTGGCCGGGTCTCGGACGCTGGCTGATTGACGCGCTGCAACGCCGTGATTATCCGGTAGTGCAGGGTGGGGTGCTGCTGGTGGCGACGATGATTATCCTCGTCAACCTGCTGGTTGACCTGCTGTACGGCGTGGTGAACCCGCGCATTCGTCATAAGAAGTAAGGGGCCATCATGTCACAAGTTACTGAGAATAAAGCACCGGTGCCGATGACCCCGTTCCAGGAATTCTGGCACTACTTTAAGCGCAATAAGGGCGCGGTTATCGGCCTGGTTTACGTGGTTATCGTGCTGTTTATCGCTATCTTCGCCAACTGGATTGCGCCGTACAACCCGGCCGATCAGTTCCGCGATACGCTGCTCGCGCCGCCGGCGTGGCAGGAAGGTGGCACCTGGGCGCATCTGTTTGGTACCGATGATGTTGGCCGTGATGTGCTGTCCCGTCTGATGTACGGTGCGCGCCTGTCGCTGCTGGTCGGCTGTCTGGTCGTTGTGCTGTCGCTGGTCATGGGCATTGTGCTGGGGCTGATTGCTGGTTACTTCGGCGGCCTCGTCGATAACATCATCATGCGCGTCGTCGACATCATGCTGGCCTTGCCAAGCCTGCTGCTGGCGCTGGTGCTGGTGGCTATCTTTGGTCCGTCAATCGGCAACGCCGCACTGGCGCTGACCTTTGTCGCCTTGCCGCACTACGTCCGTTTAACCCGTGCCGCCGTGCTGGTGGAGGTGAACCGCGACTACGTGACCGCTTCCCGCGTGGCGGGTGCCGGGGCGATGCGTCAGATGTTCGTCAATATTTTCCCAAACTGCCTTGCGCCGCTGATTGTTCAGGCATCGCTTGGTTTCTCTAACGCCATTCTCGATATGGCTGCCCTCGGCTTCCTGGGGATGGGCGCACAGCCGCCTACGCCGGAGTGGGGCACCATGCTCTCTGACGTGTTGCAGTTCGCACAAAGCGCCTGGTGGGTCGTGACCTTCCCTGGGCTGGCGATCCTGCTGACAGTACTGGCGTTTAACCTGATGGGTGACGGTCTGCGTGACGCGCTCGATCCCAAACTGAAGCAGTAAGGGGACCGAGATGGCGTTATTAAATGTAGATAAATTATCGGTGCACTTCGGCGACGAAGGCACACCGTTCAAAGCCGTAGACCGCGTGAGCTACAGCGTAAATCAGGGCGAGGTTGTCGGCATTGTCGGCGAATCTGGTTCGGGTAAGTCCGTTAGCTCGCTGGCGATTATGGGGCTGATTGATTATCCCGGTCGCGTGATGGCCGAAAGCCTGCTGTTTAACGGTCAGGATCTGAAGCGCATTTCTGAGAAAGAGCGTCGCAATCTGGTGGGCGCCGAAGTGGCGATGATCTTCCAGGACCCGATGACCAGCCTTAACCCGTGCTACACCGTGGGCTTCCAAATCATGGAAGCCATCAAGGTGCACCAGGGCGGTAACAAAAGTACGCGGCGTCAGCGGGCGATCGACCTGTTAAACCAGGTGGGTATTCCGGACCCGGCTTCGCGTCTGGACGTTTACCCACACCAGCTTTCCGGTGGGATGAGCCAGCGTGTGATGATCGCTATGGCGATTGCCTGTCGTCCGAAGCTGCTGATTGCCGATGAACCAACCACTGCTCTGGATGTGACCATTCAGGCGCAGATTATCGAGCTGCTGCTGGAGCTTCAGCAAAAAGAGAACATGGCGCTGATCCTGATCACGCACGATCTGGCGCTGGTGGCCGAAGCCGCGCACAAAATCATCGTGATGTACGCCGGTCAGGTGGTGGAAACGGGCGCTGCGGGCGATATCTTCCGTGCTCCACGTCATCCGTACACCCAGGCGCTGCTGCGCGCGCTGCCGGAATTTGCTCAGGATAAAGCGCGTCTGGCTTCGCTGCCGGGCGTGGTTCCAGGTAAATACGACCGCCCGAACGGCTGCCTGCTGAACCCGCGTTGCCCGTATGCGACGGATAAATGCCGCAGCGTAGAGCCTGAGCTGAATACCGTTGACGGTGCTCGCCAGTCGAAATGTCACTACCCACTCGATGATGCCGGGAGGCCCACACTATGAGTACGCACGAGGCCACCTCGCAACAGCCGCTGTTGCAGGCAATTGACCTGAAAAAACACTACCCGGTGAAGAAGGGGATGTTCGCCCCGGAACGCCTGGTGAAAGCGCTGGACGGCGTGTCATTTACCCTCGAGCGCGGCAAAACGCTGGCGGTGGTCGGGGAATCTGGCTGCGGTAAATCGACGCTGGGCCGTTTGCTGACGATGATCGAAACGCCGAGCGGCGGTGAGCTTTACTATCAGGGGCAGGATCTGCTCAAACATGATCCGCACGCGCAGAAACTGCGTCGGCAGAAAATTCAGATTGTGTTCCAGAACCCGTATGGTTCTCTGAACCCGCGTAAAAAAGTGGGACAAATTCTGGAAGAGCCGCTGCAGATTAACACCTCGCTCAGCAAAGAGCAGCGCCGCGAAAAAGCGCTGGCGATGATGGCGAAAGTGGGTTTGAAAACCGAGCACTATGACCGCTATCCGCATATGTTCTCCGGCGGCCAGCGTCAGCGTATTGCAATCGCCCGTGGGCTGATGCTCGACCCGGACGTAGTGATTGCCGATGAACCGGTCTCCGCGCTAGACGTTTCCGTGCGCGCGCAGGTGCTGAACCTGATGATGGATTTGCAGCAGGAGCTGGGGCTTTCTTACGTCTTTATCTCCCACGACCTGTCAGTCGTAGAGCACATTGCTGATGAAGTGATGGTGATGTACCTGGGACGTTGCGTGGAGAAAGGGACGAAGGACCAGATCTTCAACAATCCACGTCATCCGTACACTCAAGCGCTGCTCTCCGCGACACCGCGTCTGAATCCGGACGATCGCCGTGAGCGCATCAAGCTGACCGGGGAGCTGCCAAGCCCGCTGAATCCACCGCCGGGCTGCGCCTTCAACGCCCGCTGCCGCCGTCGCTTTGGCCAGTGCACCCAGCTGCAGCCGCAGTTGAAAGAGTATGGTGGCCAGCTGGTGGCGTGTTTCGCGGTCGATCAGGATGAGAATCCAGAGAAAACGGTGTAACCCGATAACCCGAGCCGCAGAAGGAAAACTCTGCGGCTTTTTTGTATTGGTTGCTCGGGCAAGGCGTTTACGCCGCCCCCTGGAGTGCTCGGTGCATATCCCGGGCTACTCGCTGGCCGGGCGCAATTCTGAAAATGGGGTCGCTACGGCGAGTTGAAGGGCGGATTGCAGTAGTATCGTCGGCAAGCCGGGACTCCCGGTGAGGCGCAATGTTGCGGGGGCTTGATCCCCAGCGGCATAGGTTGCTGGAAAGAGAAAACCCCCGCACGTTGTTTGGAATAAACCAGCAACATAACGGGGGCCATTCTTTGACTCGCAAACAAAGAATAGCCGCGAACTGTTGCTATTGCAACCAAGGCGGCTACATGACGCTCGCAGAGCTTGGCGTGCTTTTCTGGCACGATCTGGCAGCTCCGATTGCGGTGGGAATTATCACCAGCGCTATTCTGAGCTGGTGGCGTAACCGGAAGTAACGCCCGCTAAGGGGCGTCTGTCCGCCGCAGTGGCAGCATGCGCCCGAACCGGGCCGCAGGGGTAAAATCCTGCGGCCTTTTTCGTCTTTGTAGCCCGGGCGAGGCGTTTACGCTGACCCCGGGACAGCTCGATGCTGATATTGATATCAGACCCGGCGTCGCTGTGCTCGGCCGGGCTACGTTCAGGTCGGGCGCAATTCTGAAAATGGGCTTGCTGCGGCGAGTTGAAGGGCGGATTGCAGTAGTATCGTCGTCAAGCCGGGACACCCGGTGAGGCGCAATGTTGCGGGGGCTTGATCCCCGGCGGCATAGGTTGCTGGAAAGAGAAAACCCCCGCACGTTGTTTGGTATAAACCAGCAACATAACGGGGGCTATCACTTGACCAGACATCAAGAGAATAGCCGCGAACTGTTGCTATTGCAACCAAGGCGGCTACATGACGCTCGCAGAGCTTGGCGTGCTTTTCTGGCACGATCTGGCAGCTCCGATTGCGGTGGGGATTATCACCAGCGCCATTCTGAGCTGGTGGCGTAACCGGAAGTAACGCCCGCTGAGGGGCGTCTGTCCGCCGCAGTGGCAGCATGCGCCCGAACCGGGCCGCAGGGGTGAAACCCTGCGGCCTTTTTCGTTTTACTGCGGGTATGGCACCCAGGAGCCGCCGTTCAGACGAACGTACGGTTTGCCCTGGTACTGAACGACGACGGCGTTGGAGTTTTCCGACACCGCGGCGGTCTGCGGCAGGTTGCCGGTGAAGGCCGACCAGTCGACGCTATCTTCGGTAAAGATTTTGCCGTCTACCGCGCGGGCCACTAGTTCGGAAATCGCCAGGTAACTGCTTGGCTGATTGATATCAATAGCGGCGCCCTGGTGCGGTGCTTTCATGCCAAAGAATTTAATCGCTGCCGGTACGTGAGTAATCGACGGGCTTGGGATATCGCGCAGGCCGGAGACCTGCATTTTATCGCCCTGCAGCGCCGCACCATGCTCCGGCACTACGACAACCATCACACGGCGGCCTGACTTCTCAAGTTCGGTAAAGAAAGCGTCCAGCTCATCAAACAGTTTCTGCGCGCGGGTCTTGTAGTCCGCCGTTTTGCTCTGCCCCTGGAAGTGGTTACCGTCGTGCAGCGGCAGGATGTTATAGAAGGTTGCCGAGCGGCCACCGGCTGGCATATCCGGCGACTGCAGCCAGCGGTCGAGCACCGCCAGATCGTCATATACCGGGGAACCGTCGAAGGAGAGCAGGTTAACCGGGAGCTTGCTTTGATCCATCAGCGGGCTCTGCATGCCGCCATTCTCACGTACTTCTTTGAGGAAATCGCCGAACACGCCGTTATGGTCGAGCATCAGGTGCTGCGTGAAGCCGAGTTTGGACAGGTTATCAAACAGGTAACACTGGTTGCCCGCAGGCTGATACAGATTGGTATGTGACGGTTGACCGCAGCTTGCGCGCAGCAAACGAATCGCTGCCGGGCCGCTGTACGACGTCGCAGAGTTGAAGTTGCTAAAACGAATATCAAAGTGCGACCACAGCGGATGCTGCATCAGACCCGCCGCTTCGATATCGGAGTTAGCCAGCGAACAGATGTTGATAACCAACAGGTCAAACGGCTGTGCATCTTCCGGTAACTGAGCCGGGAAGGTGGTGGTGCGTTTGCTTTCCGACGCGTAGAAGCTGTTTAACCAGGCGTTCAGGTTATCTGACGTTGGTGCAGCGGTTTGCGCGGGAAGGTCGCCGCTTGTCGTCGCGCTGCCTGCCGCTGTGGCGGGTGCCGAGGAGGTTGTGGCGGCGGTCGCGTTGGTTGCTTGCCCGGTTGACCACAGGTTAATGGAAGGGAGCAGCGGGCCGACGTTAACCCATACCATCGCGGCGACCACAAAAACGGTAACGCGAATCCACTGGTTCAAGAACAGCCAGGCGACCACGAGCACGAAGAAGGCGCCAACCATCTGCCAGTTAATAAAGCGGGTAACGAGATCCCAGATGTAATCCGCGCTAAAGCCCGCAATCTGCGAGCCCTGACTCATAATACTCTCCGGGCCTGGTAGCCAGGTATCGTGCCAGAACAGCCCTATACCGAGCGGGATGGCAATCCAGTGGCGCCAGCGGTGCAGTCGGCTATTTGGCAACGGGAAAAGCAGGAATGCCATGAACACCAGGTTCATCATGGGATGGAAGTTGAGGTATCCCGCCCACAGCAGGCCAAATTTGACCAGGAAATAGAGGTTCCAGCCAGAGAGGCCCCGCCAGTAGTGCCAAAGCGGAGAAGGAGTAACGGTGGCGTTTTTCGTCGAATTAGTCATTTTTTGATTTTGCCCTGACGGCCTGATCACGGCGTATCACGCCGACGGGTTTAACAAAGCGCGGTTTTAGAAACATCAGACGGAACGCGTTCTCAATGCGGCGCTGGTGATGACGCGCCAGATAACCCAGCGGGAAAAAGATCAGCGCGCAGAGAATCACGAGTTGAATAATATCGCTTATCGACATCATGACGATGTTCCTTCGGTATCCGTAGACAGGCGGCACGGCTCGGGATAACGGCGCCAGCTGTTATCTTCATAGGTCGCATTAATCACGTTTTTCGGTTTCGGTGAGATACGCAGTGGCTGAGTCCACAGCTCTGGCTTCACGCTACGCATATCAATCAACTCGGCGGAAATCTGTTTATCTTCAAACCACATCATACGGTTAGAGAAAATATCCCCGGTTGGCAGGGGAAAAATATGGTTGAGCGCTTTGTCGAGGTCGTTAACGCGGCAGAAGGGGAGAAACAGCACCAGGCGACGATCGGCGATGGTCACAATATCGCCCATGCGGTGCGGACGGCACAGCGTCAGCGCCTGCTCGACGCGTAACCCCGGCGCTGGTCGGAGCGCCACCATCACACCTTTACTGTCCGCGGGCAGCAGCGTGTTGTTGATGACCTTTTGCACCGCATCGCAGAACACATCCCACTTCTGGTAGCCCTTCAGCTTCAACGGTTCGGTGTTAGCGAGCAGAGTGGCTAAATCTTCCGGTACATGACGGTTAAATTGCTGCGTCTGTACGCTTTCTATCAGGGTCAGGCTACGAGAGAGCGGCGCGCTGGCGGAGATAACGATATTGGCCCCGCAGCTTAACAGCAGGCGCTCATCGGTGGCTCGCAGGCTAGGAGTAGTCTCTCGGACAATAAGTTTTAAAGCACTTCCGCGCTGTCGACGCAGAGTATGAATATATCGGGCAAGCTGCTCGACCTGGCTATTCTGGTTCAGCGAGAATATGACGGTTGCGGCCTGTGCAGTACGTGCAGCATTAAAAACAGCGTCATTGGTATCAAATAAAGTCCAGTGCTCTGAAAGTGCCGGCGCGCCTTCGAGAATATTGATATTACTGAGCACTTCTTTTTCATCGCTGCGCGGCTGGACGTTAGCAACTTCGTCCTGCGCCAGGTGCCAGCCGTGGTCATTTTGTTTAATTAACAGCTGCTGACGGGCGCTTACCCCTTTTTCATTTGACCAGTAAGATATATCCAGTAGTTGACTATCACCCTGGTAACGTAAACTTGCCAGGCCAGAAAGGGCTCGATATTCACCGAGCAAAACGGAGGTTTGAGCGTCGGCATTGTTGCCTGGATTCAGTACCAGAAGCGTACAGCCATAGTATTTAGCCCATTTTTGAGACTTGTTTACCCAATCATGAATTTTATCAGCAGGAATATTTTTCCAGGCGTTATGTGAGCATAACAGGATGACGAAATAATCGTTGGGTTCGAGCGTGCGCAGTAAATCGCGGCGCATAAAGTATAGACTGTCTACGCTATCCTGCATGGTAAACAGTGACACTTTTTTGGGGCCGGAATTTCCCTTTAATTCTATAAGGTTATTTGGGTTTTCACCCATGCAAACCACCGCCACTTTCGCCGCATCTTGCTGCACTGAAAGCGTCTGATTTAGCAAGCTGACGGCATCCTCATGGCGATCGGTATTAACCCACCACACGCCGCCCGCAGGCATATGGCTCACTTCATCCCACAGCGCCTGGATACCAATAGAAAATATGGGGTTCATCGTGTCCCTCTTATCGACGATAATCCTGCGTATAAGTTTACTAGTGTAAACGTCAGAATAAACCTAATATTGAAATTAAATAGCATCAGATTTAGCATGTATACTCTGATTTATTAGCGTTATCGTCAGGCGATAAGTGAGCCAATCCCCTGAAACCTGCATAACTATGTGGTTGAAATGAGTAAAAGCCAAACTACTCATCTGCAATCTGAAGTATGACGAGTATAAACGAATTTCATGGAAAGGTTGCCCTTCGAATGATGGGCGCATTTGTACTTTGATTTCAGAGGGAGCAAAAAAATGTCAGATAATGAACCGGTGACATCAGCTGATTCTCAACTTGGCTACACTTTCCAGAATGATTTTCTCGCACTGAGCCGGGCTTTCTCTCTACCCAATATAGATTACACTGATATTTCCCAGCGTGAAAAATTAGCTGCGGCGTTTAAACGCTGGCCGCTGCTGGCAGAGTTTGCAGAACAAAAAGCCGAACAAAAATAAGGAAGCCATAATGGCTATTCTGGGATTACAGGGCGTTCGCGGTGGCGTGGGTACGACGTCCATCACGGCGGCATTAGCGTGGTCGTTACAGCTGCTCGGGGAATCGGTGTTGGTCATCGATGCTGGCCCTGACAATATGCTGCGTCTGTCGTTTAACGATGAGATCGGACGACAGAGCGGCTGGGCGCGCGCAGTGCTAGACGGTCAGGATTGGCGTGACGCGGGATTACGTTACACTTCACTGATTGATGTGCTGCCGTTTGGTCGCCTCCAGCCGGGTGAGTTGCAAAACGCGGCCGCGTTGGGCGATACGTTATCGGCCATTGCCGATATCGCCGAAACCTTAGAACGCAAAGGACGCTACCAGTGGATCCTGTTGGATCTCCCGCACGGCTTTTATCCCTGGACCGCGCCTCTGGTCGAAGCCAGCCACTTTACGCTGACGATTCTGAAACCGGATGCCAACTGCCACATTCGCCTGCATCAACAGCCACTACCGTCTGATACCCACCTTTTGATCAATGGGTTACGCATGAGCAGCCCGCTGCAGGAAGACCTTTATCAGGTCTGGCTGCAAACTCAGCGTCGCCTTCTGCCGGTAGTCATCCATCTGGATGAAGCGATGGCCGAAAGCCTGGCGAACAAGCAGCCGCTTGGCGAATATCGCCATGATTCCCTTGCTGCCGAAGAGATGATTACGCTCGCCAACTGGTGCCTGATGCACTACGCGGGGCGTCGCCCGGCCGCGGAGCGCGAAGCATGATTCGCCTCGGCAGCTGGATATTCGTCCCGCCGGTCTACGCTCGCCTGCGCGAGCGCTATCTTGGTTATCGGAAGGCGGGATCGTCCTGGCTTTCCGCGACACTGACCTGCCTGTGGGTGGGGCTGGCGTGGCTCTTTCTGCCGTTGGAAAATGCCCGCTGGCAGGCGCTGACTGACCGTCACGACGCACTGTTCCCGCACATTAATTTCTCGCGACCACGCCCACTGGACCCGCTGCGCTTTGCGCTACAGGCGGTCTGGCTCATTGCCACCAAGCCAGCAGAACAACGCAGCGCTCGCCCCTGGCGACCGCTGGCTGGGATCGATCGTCTGCGCGAGCGCTACAACCGCTGGGCCGATGAACTGCCAGGCCGGATGAATGCGCAAACCGGTCATCTTGATGAGAAGAAAGAGCTGGCGCACCTGAATCCAAAGCTGCGTCGCCTGGTCCTTGGCGTAGTGGTCACGCTGTCCTTAATTCTGGCGCTAGTCTGCATTACCCAACCGTTTAACCCGCTCTCGCAGTTTATCTTCTTGCTGCTGCTCTGGGGCGTGGCGCTGCTGGTGCGGCGCATTCCGGGGCGCTTCTCAGCGCTAATGCTTATCGTGCTCTCGCTGACGGTCTCCTGTCGCTACATCTGGTGGCGCTATACCTCAACGCTCAACTGGAACGACCCGGTAAGCCTGGTGTGTGGCCTGATCCTGCTGTTTGCCGAAACCTACGCGTGGATTGTGCTGGTGCTGGGTTACTTCCAGGTAGTCTGGCCCCTGAACCGTCATCCGGTGCCGCTGCCGAAGGACATGAACGAATGGCCTTCGGTCGATATCTTCGTACCGACCTATAACGAAGATTTGAACGTCGTCAAAAACACCGTTTACGCTTCGCTCGGTATCGACTGGCCAAAAGATAAGATTGAAATCTGGATCCTCGATGACGGCGGCCGCGAAGAGTTTAAGCAGTTTGCCAAAGATGTGGGTGTCCACTACATCGCGCGTACATCGCATGAACATGCAAAAGCCGGGAACATCAACAACGCGCTGAAGTATGCCAAAGGCGAGTTCGTGTCGATTTTCGACTGCGACCACGTGCCGACGCGCTCGTTCCTGCAGATGACCATGGGCTGGTTCCTGAAGGATAAGAAGCTGGCGATGATGCAGACGCCGCACCACTTCTTCTCACCTGACCCATTCGAACGTAACCTGGGCCGATTCCGTAAAACGCCAAACGAAGGCACGCTGTTCTACGGGCTGGTGCAGGACGGTAACGACATGTGGGATGCGACCTTCTTCTGCGGTTCGTGCGCTGTGATTCGTCGTAAACCGTTGGATGAAATTGGCGGTATCGCCGTGGAAACTGTGACCGAAGATGCGCACACCTCGCTGCGCCTGCACCGTCGCGGCTACACCTCTGCCTATATGCGCCTGCCGCAGGCGGCGGGGTTGGCGACGGAGAGCCTGTCGGCGCATATCGGCCAGCGTATCCGCTGGGCGCGCGGTATGGTGCAGATCTTCCGTATGGATAACCCGTTGTTTGGTAAAGGGCTGAAGCTACCGCAGCGGCTTTGCTACCTCAACGCCATGTTCCACTTCTTGTCGGGCGTTCCGCGGCTTATCTTCCTCACCGCGCCGTTGGCCTTCCTGCTGCTGCACGCCTATATCATCTACGCCCCGGCGCTGATGATTGCGCTGTTCGTGCTGCCGCACATGATCCACGCCAGCCTGACCAACTCAAAAATTCAGGGCAAATACCGCCACTCCTTCTGGAGTGAAATCTATGAAACGGTGCTCGCGTGGTACATCGCGCCGCCGACGATGGTGGCGCTGTTTAACCCGCACAAAGGCAAATTCAACGTCACCGCTAAGGGTGGCCTGGTGGAAGAGGAGTACGTCGACTGGGTTATCTCCCGCCCGTATATCTTCCTCGTGCTGTTGAACCTGGTGGGTGTGGCGTTTGGTATCTGGCGCTATATGTACGGCCCGGCGGATGAAACCCTCACCGTGTGGATAAGCCTGGTGTGGGTGTTCTATAACCTGATTATCCTCGGCGGCGCGGTGGCGGTGTCGGTGGAAAGTAAACAGGTGCGTCGTTCGCACCGCGTTGAAATCAAAATGCCGGGGGCGATCTCCCGTGAAGACGGGCATCTATTCTCCTGCACGGTACATGACTTCTCTGATGGCGGCGTGGGTATTCATATCAACGGCGACGCTCAGGTGCTGGAAGAGCAGAAGGTCAATCTGCTGCTCAAACGCGGCCAGCAGGAATACGTCTTCCCAACCCAGGTAGTGCGCGTACTGGGCAGTGAAGTGGGGCTCAAGCTGTTGCCGATGAGCACCCGTCAACATATCGATTTTGTACAGTGTACGTTTGCGCGTGCGGATACGTGGGCGCTCTGGCAGGACAGCTTCCCGGAAGATAAACCGCTGGAAAGCCTGATGGATATCCTGAAGCTGGGGTTCCGTGGCTATCGTCACCTGGCCGAGTTTGCGCCACCGGTGGCAAAAGAGATTTTCCGGTCGCTCACCATGCTGGTGGCGTGGGTGGCTTCGTTCATTCCGCGCCGTCCAGAACGTGAGGCGGTAATCGAGCATCCGCTATCGGCTATGGCTCAACAATAATGATGATGAACCGATGAAAAGAAAACTTTCCTGGATTTGTGCAGTGGCGGTGGGCATGGGCAGTTTACTGCCGCTCACGACGCATTCAGAACCGACGACAGAGGTGGCCGTAGCGCCGACTGTTCAGGACAACGCGACGCCGGCTGCTTCTGCCGACGCGGCAACCACGACGCCGGTGGTGGTGGAAGATGCGCCGTCGCGTGACGTGAAGCTTTCTTTTGCCCAGATTGCGCCGCCGCCGGGCAGCATGGTGCTGCGCGGATCTAACCCGGACGGTGGGATTGAGTTTGGCATGCGCAGTGACGAAGTGGTGTCGAAGGCGCTGCTGAACCTGACCTATACGCCGTCACCGTCGCTGTTACCGGTGACCTCTCAGCTGAAGGTCTATCTTAACGACGAGTTGATGGGCGTACTGCCGGTCACCAAAGAGCAACTGGGTAAAAAGGTCTCGACGCAGCTCCCCATCGACCCGCTCTATATCACCGACTTTAACCGCGTGCGCCTTGAGTTTATTGGCCACTACCGCGACGTCTGTGAAAACCCGGCGAACACCACCGTCTGGCTGGACGTGGCGCGCAACAGCTCGCTGGATTTAACCTATCAGTCGCTGAAAGTGCGTAACGATCTGTCGCACTTCCCGGTACCGTTCTTTGACGCTCGCGATAACCGCGCGCTGAACCTGCCTATCGTCTTTGCCGGCTCGCCGGATTTGCCGCAGCAGCAGGCGGCCGCCATTGTGGCTTCGTGGTTTGGCGCTAAGGCGGGTTGGCGTGGGCAGACCTTCCCGGTGATGTTTAATAAGTTGCCGGATCGTAATGCCATCGTCTTTGCCACTAACGATCGTCGCCCGGACTTCCTGCGCGATCATCCGGCGGTGAAGGCACCAACGATCGAAATGATCAACCATCCGAACAACCCGTATATGAAACTGCTGGTGGTGTTTGGTCGTGACGATAACGACCTGCTGAAAGCAGCCCAGGGCATCGCGGCGGGCAACATTCTGTTCCGCGGCGATAGCGTGACGGTGGATGACGTGAAACCGCTGTTGGCCCGCGCGCCGTACGACGCGCCAAACTGGGTGCGTACCGATCGTCCGGTCACCTTCGGCGAGCTGAAAACCTATGAACAGCAGTTGCAGTCTAGCGGGTTGGAACCGGCTTCCATCAACCTGTCGCTGAACCTGCCGCCGGATCTCTATCTGATGCGCAGTACCGGCATCGATATGGACCTCAAGTACCGTTACACCATGCCGCCGGTCAAAGACAGCTCACGGATGGACATCAGCCTGAATGACCAGTTCCTGCAGTCGTTTAACCTCAACAGTACCCAGGATGTGAACAAGCTGATGCTGCGTCTGCCGGTGCTGCAGGGCCTGCTGGACGGTAAAAACGACGTCAGCATTCCGGCGCTGCGTCTGGGCGCAATGAACCAGCTGCGCTTTGATTTCCAGTATATGAACCCGATGCCGGGCGGCTCAGTGGATAACTGCGTGACCTTCCAGCCGGTGCAGAACCACGTAGTGATTGGCGACGACTCGACCATCGACTTCTCGAACTACTATCACTTCCTGCCGATGCCGGATCTGCGCACCTTTGCCAATGCAGGCTTCCCGTTCACCCGTATGGCGGATCTCTCCGACACGGTTATCGTGATGCCAAAACAGCCGTCTGAAGCGCAGGTGAGCACGCTGCTGAACGCCGTTGGCGTGATTGGCGGCCAGACCGGCCTGGCGGGGTCGAAGATGACCATCGCCGATGATGGTAGCAAGATTCAGGACCAGGATGCTGACCTGCTGTTGATTGGCTCTATCCCGCAAAAACTGAAGGACGATAAGCACATCGACCTGCTGGTGGACGCCACCCAGAGCTGGGTGAAAACGCCAATGCGCCATACTGACCTGCCGAGTATCTATCTTGATGAAGATGACCGTCAGGCAGGCGTGCAGACCGGAATTACCTCTTCCGGCCCGATGGCTGCCGTCGTTGGTTTCGAATCGCCATACCACAAACAGCGCAGCGTCGTGGCGCTGCTCGCCGACAGTGCCAGCGGTTATGACCTGCTGAACAACGCGCTGAACGACAGCGGCAAGCGCGCGGCGATGTTTGGCTCAGTATCGGTTATTCGTGAGTCCGGTGTGAGCAGCCTGCGCGTGGGCGACATCTACTATGTCGGCCATCTGCCGTGGTTCGAACGCGTGTGGTTCGCGCTCTCTAACCATCCGGTTCTGCTGGCTATCTTTGCCGCCATCAGCATCGTGCTGCTGGCTTGGGTGCTGTGGCGTCTGCTGCGTATCATCAGCCGTCGTCGTCTGAACCCGGAAGACGAGTAAGCCGTGATGAAGATGCTTCGCTGGATCGTACTGCTGTGTGCCCTGGGCGGTCAGGCGCAGGCCGCCTGTAGCTGGCCTGCCTGGGAGCAGTTCAAGCAGGATTACGTCAGCGCGGAAGGGCGCGTTATCGATCCTGGTGATGCGCGCAAAATTACCACCTCCGAGGGGCAAAGCTACGCGCTGTTCTTTGCCCTCGCCGCGAACGATCGTCAGGCCTTCGCAAGCCTGCTGGGCTGGACGCAGAACAACCTCGCGCAGGGCTCGCTGCGTGAGCATCTTCCCGCCTGGCTATGGGGGAAAAAGAGCGATGACGAGTGGACGGTGCTGGACAGCAACTCCGCCTCTGATTCGGATATCTGGATCGCCTGGACGCTACTGGAAGCCGGTCGCCTGTGGAAAAATGACGATTACACGGCAACGGGTAAAGCGCTGCTGGCGAAAATTGCCGATGGTGAAACAGTGAAAGTTCCCGGTCTGGGGCTGATGCTGTTGCCTGGTCGCGTTGGCTTTGCGGAAGAGACGCGCTGGCGCTTCAATCCAAGCTATCTCCCACCGCAGGTGGCGCAGTATTTCAGTCAATTTGGCGCACCGTGGACCACCCTTCGCGATACCAACCTGAAGTTGCTGCTTGATACCGCGCCGAAAGGTTTCTCGCCGGACTGGGTGAGCTACGACAAAAAGCAGGGCTGGTTGCTGAAAGAGGCCAGCGTGGTGGGCAGTTACGATGCCATTCGCGTCTATTTATGGGTAGGCATGATGCATGACGCCGACCCACAAAAAGCACGACTGCTTAAACGCTTTAACGCGATGGCGGCACAGACCGTGAAGCAGGGCGTTCCCCCGGAAAAAGTGGCGATTGCCACCGGGGCAGTGACCGGCGACGGCCCGGTCGGTTTTTCAGCTTCGCTGATTCCATTCCTACAAAATCGCGATGCGCAGGCCATTCAGCGCCAGCGCGTGGCCGATCATTTTCCCAGCGCGGATGCTTATTACAATTATGTTCTGACCCTCTTTGGTCAGGGCTGGGATCAACACCGTTTTCGCTTCAGCGCCCGCGGCGAATTACTACCTGACTGGGGCCAGGAATGCGCAAGTTCACACTAAGTTTAATCACCCTCTCTCTGGGCCTGACGCTGGTACAGCCGGGCTATGCGGACACCTCGGCAGAAGAACAGCTGCTCAACCAGGTGCGTCTTGGAGAAGCCAGCAAACGGGATGATTTGGTGCAGCAGTCGCTGTATCGGCTGGAGCTGATTAATCCCAACAATCCACAGGTACTGGCGGCGCGTCTGCGCTATCTGCTGCGTCAGGGTGACACCGCCGGAGCGCAAAAGCAGCTGCAAAAGCTGGCGCAGGTGGCACCCAATTCAACGGAATATAACGCCTCTCGCATTGAGATTGGCCTGAACACCGACGCCGGACGTCAGGCGCTGCAACAGGCGCGACTGCTGGCCACCACCGGGCACGTCCCGGAAGCGCTGGCCGACTACGAAAAAGCCTTCAACGGCCCGCCGCCGGACGGCGACTACGCGGTAGAGTACTGGAGTGCGGTAGCGAAAATCCCCGCCCGACGCGATGAAGCGGTTAAACACCTGCAAACGCTGAACAAGCAGAACCCTGGCAACGTTGGCCTGCAGATGACGCTTGCCAATATGCTGCTCGCGGCGAATCAGCGCGATGAGGCGTTTAACGTGCTGGAGCAAATGGCGAAATCGGCGGGCGGGCGTGGCCCGGCGAGCGATCTGTGGTTTAAAGCTATCAAAGACCAGCCAGCCAGCCCTTCCAGCGTACAGGCGTTGCAGCGCTATCTGATGATTTTCAACAGCGGTGAATCGGCTGACAGCGCCCGTGCGATGCTGGCAGACCAGCAAAAACAGATGGCGGATCCGGTTCTGCGCGCCAAAGCGGTAGAACAGGAAAAAGTGGCGCAGGCAGCCGATAACACGCCGCAGACCTGGCAACTCTACTGGCCGTTGATCCGCAAAGGCGACGCGGCGCTGAAGGCTAATAATCTGGCGCAGGCAGAGAGCTTCTACCAGCAGGCGCGCAAACTTGATGGCACCGACAGCTATGCGGTGCTGGGGCTCGGCGATGTGGCAATGGCGCGTAAAGATAGCGCCTCAGCGGAGCGTTTCTACCAGCAGGCGCTGCGCCTCGATCGTGGCAATAGCAGCGCGGTGCGCGGTCTGGCAAATATCTACCGCGCCGAGTCGCCGGAGAAAGCCACCGCCTTTATCAACAGTCTGTCTGCCAGCCAGCGTCGCAGCATTGACGATATTGAACGTAGCCTGACCAACGACCGACTCTCCCAGCAGGCAGAAGCGCTGGAGAATAAGGGCAATTGGGCGCAGGCAGCGGAAGTTCAACGTCGTCGACTGGCGCTCTCGCCGGACGATGTGTGGATAACCTATCGCCTCTCCCGTGACCTGGTCAGCGCCGGGCAGCGAGGCGAAGCCGACAACCTGATGCTCAATCTGGCGCGTAAAAAGCCGACCGATGCCGACCAGGTTTACGCCAACGGACTCTATCTTTCCGGTAACGGTCAGGATCAGGCGGCGCTGACACACCTGGCCGCACTGCCGACAGCGCAGTGGACCGATAATATTCGCGAACTGGACCAGCGTCTGCGCAGCGATCAGCTGATTGCTCAGGCCAACCGCCTGCGTGATAGCGGGCAGGAAGCGCAGGCAATTGCGCTACTGAAACAGCAGCCGGAATCCTCTCGTATTCATTCGACGCTTGCCGACTGGGCGCAGCAGCGGGGCGATAATGTCACGGCGCTGGCTGAATACAATGCCGTGCTGGCAAAAGACCCGCATGACGAAGACGCCCATCTGGGCATGGCGGAAGTGTATGCCGCTGACGGCAACGCGCTGGCAGCACGCCAGCAGCTGGCACAGTTGCCTGCCGAAGGCCAACGTTCGCTCAATACTCAGCGGCGTATTGCGCTGGTTAGCGCCAGACTGGGTGATACGGCGGCGGCGCAGCAAATGATGACCGCCCTGATCCCTCAGGCCAAAGCCCAGCCGCCGTCTATGGATACGGCGATGGTACTGCGCGATGCCGCGCGCTATCAGGCGCAGGACGGTAACCCGAAACAGGCGCTGGAGACCTACAAAGACGCGATGGTCGCTACGCAGATTACCCCAACGCGTCCAGCGGATAACGACACCTTTACCCGCCTGACGCGCAATGACGAAAAAGATGACTGGCTCAAGCGCGGCGTGCGCAGCGACGCGGCGGATCTCTACCGCCAGCAGGATCTGAACGTCACCTTGCAGCATGACTACTGGGGCTCCAGCGGTACGGGCGGTTATTCCGACCTGAAAGCGCATACCACCATGTTCCAGGTCGATGCGCCGCTGGCCGACGGTCGGATGTTCTTCCGCTCGGATCTGGTCAACATGGATGCGGGGAGTTTCTCCACCGATCAAAATGATCAGTATAAGAAACAGTGGGGTACCTGTGATTTATCCCCCTGTAAGGGGTCAACGCACCAAAGCGACAGCGGTGCTAGCGTAGCCATTGGCTGGAAAAATGACACCTGGAACGCGGATATCGGCACCACCCCGATGGGCTTTAACGTGGTGGATGTGGTTGGTGGGCTGAGCTATAGCAGCGATGTCGGTCCGCTGGGCTATACGGTTAATGCACACCGTCGTCCGATCTCCAGTTCGTTACTGGCATTTGGTGGGCAGAAAGATAATGACAAGGATGCGCACACAGGCACGACCTGGGGTGGCGTCCGCGCTAACGGCGGCGGTATTAGCCTGAGCTACGACAAAGGTGAAGCCAATGGCGTATGGGCTTCACTCGGTGGCGACCAGCTGTCGGGTAAAAACGTAGACGACAACTGGCGCGTACGCTGGATGACCGGGTATTACTACAAGGTTATTAACGAGAATAACCGCCGGGTGACCGTCGGGCTAAATAACATGATTTGGCACTACCAGAGGGATCTGAGCGGCTATACCCTCGGTCAGGGCGGCTATTACAGTCCGCAGGAATATGTATCGTTTGCCGTGCCGGTTAACTGGCGTGAACGTACGGAAAACTGGTCCTGGGAGCTGGGTGGTTCGGTCTCCTGGTCGCATTCGCGCACCAGTACGGAGCCGCGCTATCCGCTGATGAACCTGATTCCACAAACCTGGAAGAAAAAGGCCCACGAGGATGTAAACCACGGGGGAAGCAGCCAGGGCTTTGGTTATACCGCACGGGCGATTATCGAACGGCGCGTCAGTTCCAACTGGTTCGTGGGGGCGGGCGTCGATATCCAGCAGGCGAAGGATTACACCCCAAGCCACGCGCTGCTCTACGTTCGTTATTCCGCCGCTGGCTGGCAGGGCGACCTCGACATGCCGCCGCAGCCGCTCACACCATACGCAGACTGGTAATTTCACCGCTCCGAATATAGGTATTCGTCTTATATAACCCGGCACCCTGCCGGGTTATAATTATCGCGGCAGAGTCCCTTTTGACTTTGCCGCCAGCCTCGTTATTCTCAATGCCTGAGCAATACGTTCGTATTAGTGGAGAGCTCTTTTGCGCGTTAGCCGTTCCCTTACAATAAAACAAATGGCCATGGTTGCAGTTGTTACCATGCTGTTTTTATTTGTCTTTTGCTTCATTTTACTGTTCCACTTTGTACAGCAGGATCGCTATAACACTGGGGCGCAATTAGAGAGCATTGCCCGCTCGGTTCGTCAGCCGTTGTCGGCTGCCATCCTCAAAGCCGATATTCCCGAGGCCGAGGCCATTCTTGGACGCATTCAACCCGCCGGCATTGTCAGCCGGGCGGATGTCGTGCTGCCTAATCAGTTTCAGGCGCTACGCATGAGTTTTATTCCGGAACGTCCGGTTCCGGTCAATATCACGCGTATTTTTGAACTCCCGGTACAGATTTCACTGCCGCTCTATTCGCTGGAACGGCCTGCTAACCCGCAGCCGCTGGCCTACCTGGTGCTGCAGGCTGACCCTTATCGTATGTATAAGTTCGTGATGAGCGCGCTGGCAACGATAGTGACCGCTTACTTTTTGCTCGTTTTAATGCTGACCGTCGCGCTGACCTGGTGTATCAACCGGCTGGTTGTCAGGCCGCTGCGCAGCATTGCCTATGAAATTCACGACCTGCCGGGGGCGGATCGCATTGGGCATCAGCTCTCCTTGCCGCGCCTGCATCACGACGATGAAATCGGTACGCTGGTGCGCAGTTACAACCGCAATCAGCAGGCGCTACTACGTCAATATGACGAACTGAGCAATCAGTCGACCCGTTTCCCGGTCTCTGACCTGCCTAACAAAGCCTTCCTGTTAGGGCTGCTCGAACAGAGCCTGGTGCGCAAAACGCCGGTGGCGCTGCTGACGATTGCCTGCGAAACCTTGCAGGACACCGCCGGCGTACTGAAAGAAGAGCAGCGTGAAATGCTGCTGCTGACGCTGGCAGAGAAGATTAAGCAGGTGATCTCGCCGCGCATGGTGCTGGCGCAGATCAGTGGCTACGACTTCGCGATTCTGGCCTATGACGTCAAAGAGCCGTGGCATGCCATTACATTAGGTCAGCAAGTACTCACTATCATTAATGAACGTCTGCCGCTGCAGGGCATTCAGCTGCGTCCGAGCGCCAGCGTGGGTATTGCGATGTATAACGACGGGTTAACGGCGGAGCAGTTCTATCGCCGTTCGCTCTCGGCGGCGTTTACCGCACGGCGGAAAGGGAAAAACCAGATTGAGTTTTTCGACCCGGAGCAGATGGTAAAAGCGCAAAAGCGCCTGACCGAAGAGAGCGATATTCTGACCGCACTGGACAACGAGCAGTTCTCCGTCTGGCTCCAGCCGCAGGTGGAAACCAGCACCGGCAAGGTGTGCAGCGCGGAAGTGCTGCTGCGCCAGCGCCAGCCGGACGGTAGCTGGGCGCTGCCGAACGATCTGATCGACAGTATTGAATCCTGCGGCCTGATGGTGACCGTGGGGCACTGGGTGCTGGAAGAGTCGTGCCGACAGCTTGCCGCCTGGCAGTCGCGCGGCATTATGCTGCCGCTGTCGGTGAATATCTCGGCGCTGCAGCTTCTGCATCACGACATGGTGTCGGATATGCTGGCCCTGCTCAACCGCTACCGCATTGCGCCGGGTACGCTGGTTCTGGAAGTGACAGAGAGCCGACGCATTGATGACCCGAAAGCCGCCGTCGCCATTTTACGGCCGCTGCGCAACGCCGGTGTGCGCATTGCGCTGGATGATTTTGGTATGGGTTACGCGGGGTTGCGCCAGCTACAGCATATGAAATCTGTGCCGGTGGATATTCTGAAGATCGACAAAATCTTTATCGACAGCCTGCCGGAAGACACCAGCATGGTGGCGGCCATCATTCAGCTTGGGCGCAGCCTGGACCTGAAAATGGTTGCTGAAGGTGTTGAAAATAAAGAGCAATATGCATGGCTACGGGCGGCGAATGTCGATATTTTGCAGGGCTTCCTGTTTGCCCGCGCGGTACCGATGGAGACTTTTGAGCAGGATTATCTCGGTAAGGACAAATCACTGCTACCGGGAGATCGGAGTTAGCGATTGTGCGTGTCAGCTCAAAGTTTTAACAATTAAGTATCAAATTAACGTACATATATTTCGATAATGTTTCTTGGATGTTATTTTGTGCCAACAGGTAAAAATAATCCCTACATTTCCTGTGGCTATAGCTTAAGGACATCCTATGAAAACCTCTTTCTTCAAAAGCCTCTATTTCCAGGTGTTGACGGCGATAGTGATCGGTGTGCTACTCGGTCACTATTACCCGGAATTAGGCGCGCAAATGAAACCGCTCGGCGATGCCTTCGTCAAACTGATTAAAATGGTTATCGCGCCGGTTATTTTTTGTACGGTAGTGACCGGCATCGCCGGTATGGAAAGCATGAAAGCCGTGGGGCGTACCGGTGCCGTGGCGCTGCTCTACTTTGAAGTGGTCAGCACCCTCGCGCTGATTATCGGCCTGGTGATTGTGAACGTGGTGCAACCCGGTGCGGGGATGAACGTTGACCCGGCAACGCTGGATGCGAAAGCGGTAGCGATGTACGCCGAGCAGGCAAAAGATCAGGGGATTATCGCCTTCCTGATGGATATCATTCCTTCCAGCGTGATCGGTGCCTTTGCCAGCGGCAACATCCTGCAGGTGCTGCTGTTTGCGGTGATGTTTGGCTTTGCGCTGCACCGCCTGGGCAGCAAGGGTCAGCTGATTTTCAACGTTATTGAAAGCTTCTCGCAGGTTATCTTCGGCATCATCAACATGATCATGCGCCTGGCGCCGATTGGTGCGTTCGGGGCAATGGCCTTTACTATCGGCAAATACGGCGTGGGTACACTGGTGCAGTTGGGCCAGCTTATCATCTGCTTCTACATCACCTGTATCCTGTTTGTGGTGGTGGTGCTGGGTACGATTGCGCGTGCGACCGGGTTCAGCATTTTCAAATTTATCCGCTATATCCGCGAAGAGCTGTTGATTGTGCTGGGGACCTCCTCTTCCGAATCCGCGCTGCCGCGTATGCTCGACAAGATGGAAAAGCTGGGCTGCCGGAAGTCGGTGGTGGGGCTGGTTATCCCGACCGGCTACTCGTTTAACCTCGACGGCACCTCGATTTATCTGACGATGGCGGCGGTGTTTATCGCTCAGGCGACCAACAGCCATATGGATATCTTCCATCAGGTGACGCTGCTGGTGGTGCTGCTGCTCTCCTCGAAAGGGGCCGCAGGCGTGACCGGTAGTGGCTTTATCGTCCTGGCGGCAACCATCTCGGCGGTGGGACATCTGCCGGTTGCTGGTCTGGCGCTGATTCTGGGGATCGACCGGTTTATGTCGGAAGCGCGTGCGCTGACTAACCTTATCGGTAACGGCGTGGCGACCATTGTCGTGGCGAAACGAGTGAAACAACTGGACGCTAAACAGCTGGACGATGTGCTCAATAACCGTCCGACGGCGAAAGAACCGCACGAATTATCCTCTTAATCACCTCACTTAAGCCCGTACTCCCTTGCTGGAGTGCGGGCTCCTGCGCATAATTAGGCGGCGTCATTATTTGGCTGCTATAGTCCGAATTTTATTTTCCTTAGCCATGTGACGTTTTTGCGATTGTGTGGTCTAACTGACGTATTTACTTCATTATTTTAGGCAATCGCCCGCGGCGGTTGTCTTTTATACCCTAAAGCCTCCGCGCCCGCGCCCGGAGGCCGGTGGGGATAACCAGGAACGTTCATCAGGGGTTCACATGCAGGGCACAACAATTCGACTTTTAGCCGGTGGTTTGCTGATGATGGCAGCAGCCAGCTATGTGCAGGCAGAAGCGCTCCAGCCGGACCCGGCCTGGCAACAAGGCACGTTGTCTAATGGCTTTCAGTGGCAAGTGCTTGCCACTCCGCAGCGCCCGAGCGACCGTGTAGAAATCCGGCTCTCGATTGATATTGGTTCACTGAACGAAAGCGCCCAACAAACGGGTTATAGCCACCTTATTCCTCGAATCGCCCTAACCCAGAACGGCGGTCTACAAACGATGCAGGCTCGCTCAATGTGGCAGCAGAGCATTGACCCGAAGCGCCCGCTGCCGCCGGCGATTGTCTCTTATGACTACACCCGCTTTAACCTGAGTCTGCCGAACAACCGCAACGATCTGCAGAAAGAGGCGCTGAACTGGCTCGCGACCTCAATTGGCAAACTGAGCATTACGCCGGACACCGTCAGCTACGCGCTGGGCGTGCAGGATATGGTGGCAACCTGGCCGCAGGATACCAAAGAGGGCTGGTGGCGCTATCGCCTGAAGGGTTCCACCATGCTGGGTCACGATCCGGCTGAGCCGCTGAAACTGCCGGTGGATGCTAAACACGTCGCCGAGTTCTATCAGAAATGGTACACCCCGGATGCGATGACGCTGATTATCGTCGGCAACGTCGATAGCCGTGCCACCATTGAGCAAATCAGCAAAACCTTCGGTGGGCTGAAGGGGAAACGTGAAACGCCTGCGGCGGTGCCAACGCTGTCGCCGCTTCCCCCGGAAACGGTAAGCATCATGACCAACGCGGTGCGGCAGGATCGTCTCTCTATTATGTGGGACACGCCATGGCAGCCGATTCGTGAGTCTTCGGCGCTGCAGCGCTACTGGCGCGCCGACCTGGCGCGTGAAGCGCTGTTCTGGCATATCCAGCAGAAACTGAGCCGCACCAACATGAAGGATATCGGCCTGGGCTTTGACTGCCGGGTGTTGTATCTGCGCGCCCAGTGCGGCATCAATCTGGAATCACCGGGCGAGAAGCTGGAAAGCAACCTGGGGCTGGTTGCCCGCGAGCTGGCGGCCATTCGTGAAAAGGGTCTGCCGGAAGATGAGTTTGATTCGCTGATTGCGCAGAAGAAGCTGGAGCTGCAAAAACTGTTCGCCACCTACGCGCGGATGGATACCGATATGCTGATTAGCCAGCGCATGCGTTCGTTGCAGAACCAGGTGGTGGATATCGCGCCGGAACAGTATCAGAAGCTGCGTCAGAGCTTCCTCGAGTCTCTGACGCCGGACATGCTCAACCAGGATCTGCGTCAGCAGCTTTCGCAGGATATGGCGCTCGTCCTCCAGCAGCCAACCGGTGAGCCGGAGTTCAATATGAAGGATCTGCAGGAGGTGTGGGGCAAGATTATGCTGGCACCGACGGCAGAAGCCGCCACGGCGACGGAAGAGAGTCATCAGGATGTGACGGATATTCCTCCGGCGCAGTAGCGTGGTTTCCCCGCTCACCCTAACCCTCTCCCAGAGGGGCGGGAACCGCTTGGTTTTCTCCCTCGCCCCTATGGGGAGAGGGCCGGGGTGAGGGGGAAACCCAGCACCTAACGTGCAGACGAAAAAAAACCTCTCCCAGCTGGAAGAGGTTTTTTTATACCCGCGAAACCTTACGCAGGCATCGCGTCGCGGGGAATAATCGCCCCACGGTGCTGAATCACGGTGCTTGCCGTCTGGTGACCGCGCTTCGCTGCTGCTGCCGCGTCGCCGCCGGTTAAGCGGACGGACAGGTAGCCGGCGCTGAAGGAGTCACCCGCTGCGGTGGTATCCACCACTTTCTCTTTTGGCAACTTAACCGCCGGTACGTCAACCAGCGCTTCGCCGGTAATCGCCACCAGGCAAGAGTCGGCGCCGCGCTTCACTACCACTTCACTCACGCCAGCGGCCTGAGTGCGAGCAATAACCTCTTCGACCGGCTTCTCGCCCCACAGCGCGTCTTCATCGTCCAGCGTCAGGAAGGCAATGTCGGTGCACTGCAGCATCTGCTGATAAACCTGCTGAGTTTCTGCTTTGCTGGCCCACAGGCGCGGACGGTAGTTGTTGTCAAAGATGACTTTACCGCCGTTCGCGCGACACTGTTTCAGCAGCGCAATCAGCTTCTCACGGCTGGCCGGGCTGAGGATAGCAAGGCTAATGCCGCTCAGGTAGAGGTAGTCAAAACCTGCCAGCTGTTCGCAGATAGCGGCAGACTGCTCGCTCTCCAGCCAGAACTTCGCAGCGGCTTCGTTACGCCAGTAGTAGAAGGTACGCTCGCCGGTCTCATCGGTTTCGATGTAGTACAGGCCTGGCATACGGTCGCTCATGCGCTGAATCAGGTCGGTGTTGACGTTCTCTGCCTGCCAGGCGTCCATCATTTGCTGGCTGAAGGTGTCAGTGCCGAGTGCGGTGACGTAGTTGACGCTGAGTTCAGCAGGAGAGACCTGGCGAGCAATATAGACGGACGTATTTAAGGTGTCGCCGCCAAAGCCGCGGTTAACTTGTGCGCCCTTCTCGGACAGCTCAATCATGCATTCGCCAATCACGGCAATTTTTTTGGACATAGTCATCAACCTGATTCGGTAAATTTTTCGTAGTGTGCGCTGTGGCTATTCGTTGGTCAACCATATTAAAACAACGTTCCATTATTTTTTTTGAGCTAGCGCGTGTTACGGCCGATTTATCCTCTTTAGTGAAAATAAAATGGCTCAAACTGAACATAAAGTTCTCACTTGCCCCGCCGATAACTTTATCACTAGACCCTCTGACCCTCTCTTCACAGGAAGCTTAAATGACGTTAAAGCAGGTGAACCAGCGGGCGAGAGTACCCGATGCGGAGCTGGAAAGCCTACAGCAGCTGCGTTACTGGCAAGAGTGTGAGCGCGTCTATACCTACCAGCCTATCTACACCATTCAGGGCCGCTTGATGGCGATTGAAGTGTTAACGATAGTGACCCATCCCTCTCAACCACAAAAACGTATTGCCCCGGATCGTTACTTCGCTGCGGTTTCTATCGGCCAGCGCATCCATGTCATCAAAGAACAGGTGACGATGCTGGCAAAAAGGAAGCATTTCTTTGAGCAAAATAAGGTGCTGGCATCGGTCAACGTCGATGCGCCCACGCTGCTGGAAATGCGTCAGGACAGGATCCTGAAAACGATGATTGAAACGCTGCCCTGGCTACGTTTTGAATTGGTGGAGCACATGGCGCTGCCGCAAGATTCCACGGTGGCCTCACTGTGTGAATTTGGCCCGCTGTGGCTGGATGACTTCGGCACCGGTATGGCTAACTTCTCGGCGCTGAATGAAGTGCGCTACGACTACATCAAAGTGGCCCGCGATCTGTTCATTATGCTGCGCAAAACCCCTGAAGGCCGCAAACTGTTTATTCTGCTGATTGAGCTGATGAATCGCTATTGCGAAGGGGTGATTGTGGAAGGGGTTGAAACGCTGGAAGAGTGGCGCGAAATTCAAAACTCACCTGCCGCCGCCGCGCAGGGCTATTTCCTTTCTCGTCCGGTGCCGATGTCGACGCTGGAATCCTTGATGATCAATCTGGTATGAAACTGGCCTACGTGATGTAGGCCAGCTCAATGATTTTAGAGTGATTCGTGACGCGTTTCGTGCGTCAGCAGCAGCGCAATTAGCGTCAGTGCCGCCATGGCTGCCAGATAGACACCCACGTAGAACAACCCATAGCTACTCTGCAACCAGGCCGCGATGTACGGCGCAACGGACGCACCCAGAATCGACGACACGTTGTAGGAGAACGATGCCCCGGTATAGCGCACTTCCGTTGGGAAGAGCTCCGGCAGCAGCGCGCCCATTGGGCCGAAGGTCAGACCCATCAGGCTCAGACCAACCAGCAGATACAGCATAATCAGCGCCGGATTACCGGAGCCCAGCAGCGGCTGGAAGAAGAACAGCGCGAAGATGATAATCAGGCTGGTGATCACAATCATGCTTGGGCGACGACCGAAACGGTCCGCCAGCAGGCCTGCAATCGGCACCATCACGCCAAACCCAATTACTGCCAGCATCAGCATCCACAGGACTTCGTTACGCGGCAGCCCCAGGCCATTCGGCGCGGCGGCGGTGCTGTAAGTCATTGAGTAGACGGTCATGATATAGAACAGCGTATAGGTCGCCAGCATGATGAAGGTGCCAAGCACCGTCACGCGCACGTGCTTGCTGAGCAGGGTGCCCATCGGCACTTTAACCTGTTTCTTGGCGGCAGCGACTTTGGCGAACACCGGCGTTTCATGCAGCGAGACGCGCACGTACAGGCCGATAATCACCAACACGGCAGAGAAGATAAACGGTACGCGCCAGCCCCAGGTCATGAACTGCTCGTCGGTCAGCAGCCAGGAGAGCAGCAGGAAGGTGCCGTTAGCGAAGAAGAAGCCAATCGGTGCGCCCAGCTGCGGGAAGGAACCGTACAGCGCGCGTTTGCGTGGCGGGGCGTTTTCCGTCGCCAGCAGCGCCGCGCCGCCCCATTCACCGCCAAGACCGAGACCCTGGCCAAAGCGCGCCAGCGCCAGCAGGACTGGAGCCATAATGCCGATGGAGGCATAGCTCGGCAGCAGGCCGATAACCACGGTGGAGATCCCCATGGTCAGCAGCGAAGCGACCAGCGTGACCTTGCGCCCAACACGGTCACCGAAGTGGCCAAAGAGCGCGGAACCAATAGGACGAGCGACGAAGGCGATAGCGAACGTTGCCAGCGATTGCAGCGTTGCCGCCGTCGGATCGCCCTGTGGGAAGAAGATATGCGGGAACACGATGACCGCGGCGGTGGCGTAAATATAGAAGTCGAAGAACTCAATGGCGGTGCCGATGAGTGAGGCCACGACGACCTTATTACGCGAGTTAACCGGAGCGGAAGCCTGTTCGTTATCGAGTGTTGTGCTGGTCATAGTCTTTTCTAATATGTATAGCGAACGAAAGGCCATATTAGACATAGCAAAAGCGACATTTCAATCTGTAACAGGATTGTAAAATGGCGCAAAGAGGGGCAAAAAGTGGATAATTTTTATACCAGTAAATTATCAAACATGAAATGCTTCACATTTTTCGTAGATTAGATGATAAAACTGGTTTTTGGTTAAATAAAAGTTACAGGCTGGATTTATATGCTAATTCGGTGGGTTGGGCTGAAATTTTCAGCCCAACCGGGCGGTTAGCGGTGGGTTTTTCCCGGCATTCTCGGGTCGTCCTTGTATTCTGCCGTGGCAATCCACGCGGCGCAGAACAGCGTCAGACGGGCGAAGAAGTAGAAGAACGCCATCAGGCCGAGCACGGAACCAAACGCGGCGCCGGATGGGGATTTCACCAGCGTCGGCAGCGTCCAGGTCATGATGATTTTGATCACCTCAAAGCCGATAGCCGCGATAAAAGTGCCGCGGATCAGCGCCTTTTTACGCGGGCGGTGGCGGGGGAGTCGCCAGAAAATCCAGAAGAACAGCAGGTAGTTGGCGAAGATCGAAATCGCCAGACCTATCAACCGCCAGGCGGGCTTCAGCCACTCAATGCTGTCGAGATAGAGCGCCGAGATAATCAGTTGCTGCGCTGACCCGGCAACCGACGTAATGGAAAGGGTGACAATCAGCGCAATCAGCAGGCCAATCAGCGATACAAAGTCGCGCAGGTATTTAATCCAGATGGCTTCCTGATCCTGCGGCGTGCGTTCCCAGACGTCGCGAGACTGGGCGCGAATGGCCTCGCGCAGGTTGCCCATCCAGTTGATGCCGGAGTAGAGGGCGATACACAGGCCGACAAGGCCGACGGTGGTACGCTGCTGAACGGCGGTGTTGATGGTGCTTTTGAGGGTGGCGGCGAGCGTCGGGTCGCTGACGTTCGCCAGGATCTTATTGAAGATGTCCTGTAGCAGCGTCGGATGTGAGGCAAGAATAAAGCCGGCGGCGGCGAACGACACCATCAGAATGGGGATCATTGATAAGAATGAGAAGTAGGTAATGGCCGCGCCAAACTGATTTCCCAGCCTATCGTTAAAGCGCTCAGCGGCGCGAATCAGGTGGGCGATGACCGGCTGGCGCTGAATCTTCTGCGCCGTGGTGGTGACGCTGTCCAGCGCCTTGCTAGCCTTTTGCTGTAGACGTTTATCGTTGTTTTCCGACGTCATCAGGGAGATTTTCCTTTTTATTGCTTTTACTTAAGTATAGAGGGTTCCCCGGAGTCGGTGCGTTGCACCTCGTCCGGATCGCCTGATGGCGCTACGCTTATCAGGCCTACAACGGATTATCACCGTTTTGTAGGCCGGATAAGGCGTTTACGCCGCCATCCGGCAAGGGCTGGATCAATCCACATATCCCTGCAACACGCCGGTTAACCACTCCATAAACAAATGAACCCGCCGAGAAAGGTTACGGCGGTGCGGGTAAATTAACGACACCGGCATCGGCTCGGCCCGATACTGCGGGAGAATTTCAACCAGCTCACCGCTGTGCAGCGCCTCACGCACGCCCACGCGCGGCACCTGAATAATCCCCAGTCCTGCCAGGCAGGCGGCATGGTAGGTTTCGGTGCTGTTCACCGTCAGTACGCCGCCGGTTTTGACCCACCTGGTGCCGCCATCTTTCGCCACTTCAAACCCCTGTGGGCGCACGCCGAGATTAGCAGCGTAGTGTACCAGCGCATGGTTGCTGAGGTCGTCCAGCGACTCCGGATAACCAAAACGCGACAGGTAGCCTGGACTGGCACAGTTGATGATGGTCAGCTTGCCGAGCGGTCGGGCAATCAGCCCTGAATCCTTCAACGACCCCACGCGCACCACGCAGTCAAATCCTTCGCGAATCACATCGACTAAACGATCGCTACTGCTGAGCTCAAGCTCAATGCCGGGATAGTGCTGCAAAAAGGTCGGCAGCTTGGGGATCACCACCTTACGCGCGATACCTACCGGCATATCCACGCGTAGCCGCCCGCTCACGCTGCTGGGGTCGCTCTGAAACATGCTATCCAGTTCGTCGAGGTTGCTCAGCAAATCTTTAGCGCGCTCGTAGTAGACCATCCCATCCTGAGTCAGCAGCACCCGTCGAGTGGTGCGGTGTAACAGGCGGCAACCCAGATGGTTTTCCAGCGCCTGAATTTGTCGCGATACGCTACCTTTAGGAAGGCCAAGGGTATCCGCCGCACGGGAAAAACTCTCCAGTTCGGCAACGCGGATGAACAGCTGCATTGCGTGAATTTTATCCATCAGCATGCCCTATTGTTGTTCTGAATGAGACAGTGAAGCGTAATCAGGGATATTTATTGTTCTTTTATCACCTAATAAGCTTGTTCTCAACGAACACACCCACTGAAATGAGGTTTCCCATGACTCAACGTATTGCGTTAGTGACCGGCGGTAGCCGCGGACTCGGTAAAAATGCGGTGCTGAAGCTGGCCGCGCAGGGAACGGATATTATCTTCACCTACAATAGCCAACGTGACGCCGCGCTGGAAGTTGTGGCCGAAATTGAGCAAAAAGGGGCGAAAGCCGTGGCATTACAGCTGAACGTCAGCGATGTCGCCAGCTTTGCGGCCTTCACTCAGCAGGTGAAAGAAGCGCTGAATCAGGTCTGGGGTCGCGAGACGTTTGATTATTTAGTGAACAACGCCGGGATTGGCCTGTATGCCTCTTTTGCTGAGACCTCCGAGGCATTATTTGATGAGCTGATGAATATCCACTTTAAGGGGCCATTCTTCCTGACTCAGGCGCTGCTGCCGCTGATAGAAAATGGCGGACGCATCCTCAACGTCTCGACCGGTCTGGCGCGTTTCGCGCTGCCGGGCTACGCCGCCTACGCCTCCATGAAAGGGGCGATGGAAGTGCTCACTCGCTATCAGGCGAAAGAGCTGGGCGCGCGCGGAATTTCGGTCAACAGCATTGCCCCAGGGGCGATTGAAACCGACTTCGGCGGCGGCCGCGTTCGTGATAACGACGATCTGAACAAATACGTGGCGTCGCAAACCGCGCTGGGCCGTGTTGGGCTGCCGGATGACATTGGTGACGCGATTGCTGCGCTGCTGAGCGATAATCTGCGCTGGATGACCGCGCAGCGCATCGAAGTCTCGGGCGGCATGTTCCTGTAAGGCTGCGATAACGCCTTTGCTTTGCAAAGGCGTTATTTACCTATCGTGCGGAAAATAGTCTTAATCAGGAGTTATTATTCCCTTTACTTCCGCCTACCCCCGTAATAACCTACTTTTCCATTCAATTAATATTATCGTGGCGACACGCTTGTCTAATCCATTTCTTAATTAAAATATGATGGTATATGTGAATGCGTAATGGTGATGTGACGGTTGTAAGTATTCATAATTATGATGTTTAGATCGCTCGATATCTACGTAAAATGACCCAGGCCAAACGGCGAGTTCTTATTTAAGGTTGTGGGGATTACTCTGCACGCCATTAGAATTCGTTTTATTTTGATATGGGGAATCCATTATGCAGGTAGTGATGTTTGACAGGCAGTCAATATTTATTCATGGAATGAAAATCAGCTTACAGGAACATATTCCAGGAATTGATATTTCTGCTGTTAGTCAGGCCGATGACCTGTGGCGACAGTTGTTACAGCATCCGGATGCGCTATTGATTCTTGACGGTGGCCTTGACCACGGCTTCTGCCAGTGGCTTCTGCAGGAAAAACACCAGCAGTTTCCTGAGTCAAAGGGCATTATCATTGTGAATGATTATAACCGCGCCTGGCTGAGCGATATGATGGCCTATAACCTACAGGCCATTATCCCCCGGGATGCCAGCGTTGAGATATTTGTACAGACGATCAAAAGCGTCATGCGCGGCCTGATTTGCCTGCCGGGCGATTGGCGGATGGAATATGAGCGGGAAAAACAGGGGCTGGATAATCTGAGCCAGCGCCAACGTGAGATATTATCGCTGCTGGCCAACGGTGAATCGAATAAGGAAATTAGCCGAACGCTGAATATTAGCGCCGGCACCGTGAAAGCGCACCTTGAATCACTGTATCGCCGCCTGGGCGTTAAAAACCGCACGCAGGCCGCTATGCTGATGAATAATCGGGATGCTTCAGCGCATATCGCCACGGAATAACGTCGCTTCAGCCTGGCGCTGCGTCGCCAGGCTGGTCTGCGACGATCCTTGTTGCTGCCAGAGCGCCAGCGCATCCGCCATATGACCCTGGTTCATCTCACGCACGATGGTTGACTGCTGCACGGCTTCCGGCCCCAGGCTGAAGGCCAGCAACATCAGGGCATCGGATTGGTGCTGGTTTAACGGCACCTGCATGCAGCGGTGCAGCACCTGGTGATAATAATCCACGTCCTGCTGAAACAATAGCTCGGCCTGAGTAAGGGTAATCGGCCCATCAAAACGTTCCTGGTCGCGAATCAAATGCCCGTAGCCCACGATCCACAGCCCATCTGCATCCTGATACTTTTCCAGCGACAGCCCCTGAGAGCGCTTAATTAGCTCTAGCCCCAGCAGACTCGGCGTAGCGACATTTGACATCTTTGGTCCTCATTAAATGAAATGAGGAGTGTAAAAGAGTCGTCCGAACGGGACTATTGGCCGGATGTCCGTGACGTATCAAATTCATGGCTCAGTAAGCCGAAAAGCCAGTCGTTTTGCCACTGCCCGGCCAGGAAGTAGCTTTCACGTAGTTCACCTTCCAGCATAAAGCCCTGCTTTTCCAGCGTACGCCGGGAGGCAAGATTGCCCGCGGTGACCGTCGCCGTCAGCCGCCGTATACCGCCATGCCGGAAGGCGTAGTCGCAGACCGCACGCAGTGACTCGCTGCCATAGCCTTGTCCCTGGGCCTGAGGGGAAAATAAAAAACCAACCTCGGCGCAGTCGCTATCACGATGGATATAGCCGGTGATCCCCAGCGGCGTTTGTGCGGCGTCGCGTACCACCAGACACAGCCAGTGTTCGGCACCTGGGGTCCAGGGATGCAGGCGTGCGTCAAATGCCGCCCGGATCTCCTCCTCGCTCCGGCTATCTGCCACATAGCGCATGACCTGCGGGTGCTGCTGTAAGGCCAGGAAAAAGGACCAGTCGCTTTCGGTAATCAGGGTGCAGCTTAAACGTTCGGTGGTGAGCGCGATCATAATTTCTCATTCTGATAGGTGGCGCGGGACTGTTAATTTGCCTGAATTGCTCTATGGTGTAACGACAAAAATAACAAAGCAGTAACATATTAATCCTAAGGCTAAAAAACCTTGCTGTTGATTAAGGAATGGGAAAATGTCGACGTTATCGCGACAGGTTGGCCAGCAGTATGAGCACTGCCTGAGCGTGATTCGCCAGGCCTCGATGGAGATCCTCACGCTGCTTAAGCTGCGCGTGACGGAGGGCAAAGATCCCCGTTGGTTTCTGGAACAGCTCGATCAGGCGCGACTTAACCTTGGTGGCTGGGGCGCGGTGGCCCAGCGGCTCAATATTAATAACAGCCAACTGAGCGAATTTATGCTCCAGCTGCGTCATCTGCAGCAGGGCATTCCCTCTTATGAACATGGGCAGACGGCCACCGAAAATCAGCTGATTGCGGCCGAACGCTTTGTTGTGACGCTGGAACAGATAAAACAGCAGCAGCCGTTGCTGATGTTTAATACCGGTTACGCCAGCGATGCGGAACAGCTACAGGAACAGGCTGTACGACAGATTCGCGCCATTCAGTTGACCCTGCGCGGGTTGGTGATGCAGGTGTGGCCGGATGCCCCGCATCTTCAGCACGCGCTTAGCGTGCAGTTTGGGGCTCACGAAGTGATGCGCTGGCGCTCGCGCAGCCCGACGGAAAACATACTCGACGGTATGGCGTTTAGCGAGCTGGTACAGCTAGTTGTAGACAAGAAGGCTTTTTCCCGTCACTACTCTTCGCTGTTTAACTCTGCGGGATGGCTGACTTTTCTCGCCGAGCAGCGCCTGACGCTGCATACCTTTCTCGAAGACGTTCGCCGGATGCGTAATAAGGTATTGGCGCATCATCCTCTGACGGAGGTGGAGTGTCTGCTGCTGGATCTCTACGCCCAACAGGTCACTGCTCCTGTACAGCACGCCTACGAACAGGGACGTACACGCGTTAACCCTGCCAGCCTGATGGCGGCGGACGGCAGCGAAACCCAGCGCTTCTGGGCGCAGGCTGCCGACTATGCGCATACCTGGGGTGTGGATGCCAGGCCAATAGCCGACAGCATTGAACGCCTCCATCATAAAGCGCAGGAAAAGGCAGACACTCGCGAACGCATTGCGGCCGTGGTGCTGTGGGGTGCGGTGGGGGTAACGGTGCTGGGGATGGCGCTGGGTGGGATCAGCCTGCTGACCTCTGAGTCGACGCTGCGGCCTTACGTTGAGCCGCCACCGCCGGTTACCGTGGCGCAAGCGGAGGGGACAGCGACGGCTTCTCCTCGCGATCTGCTGGCCAGACGTGGGATCTTATGGGATCGCAACGCGCTGCGGGCGGCTATCGATCGTAATGATCTTGAGGTGACAACGCTATTTTTACGCGGTGGAATGACCTGGCAACTCGCCTGGACGGACTCGGCGATGGCGGCCCAGCATGAAGAGGTGCTGAACCTGCTGCTGCGCTACCACCTGCAAATGGATGAGCTAAAACCCTGCCGACGGTTTATCAATACGCTTACGCTCGAGCTGTCGCGCGGCGCTCAGCTCAGCGCGATTCGAAAATCTTATCTACAGGCGTTTTGTACCACTCCCGCCGTGGTGGCGCGCCAGCGTCTGGCGGTGGATAACGCTCAGCAGCGCAGTAAAGCGATGGGCGATGCCGAAAGCAAAAAATGGCTGACGATTCAGAAGTCGGTCTACGATGTCATCCGTTGAAAACAGGCACCATAACGTGCCCTCTCCCCCGTAGGGAGAGGGCTAGGGTGAGGGGGAAACCTCAAATCAGCCGGTAGTTTGCGTCCGGCGACATTTTTGTCGGTATCAGGTTGTCCTTCATCATCTCCCGCAGGTCTATCTCAATCGCATTGCAAATCGCGTTAAGCGGCAGGTCGTTATCCTCAGTACCGAATGGGTCTTCCAGCTCGGTCGCGATAGCGTCGAGCGCCAGCAACGCGTAGGTGGTGAAGATAGAAAACAGCAGGGTCAAAAAGCCAAAATCATGAATCAGCAGCAGCGGATATACGGCGCAAAAAATGCCTACCGTTCGGTGCAGCAACAGCGAGTAGGCATAGGGAATCGGCGTGTTGCTGATGCGCTCGCAGCCGCCCTGAATAGTGCTCATCTGATTGAGATAATGATTGAAATTGCGATATATAAACTCATTGGGCCGATGCAGATACAGCCACTGCCCAATATTTTGCAGCAGGGCGTTGCAGGGGGTGGTGAGATGCTGATAGTCCAGCGCACGAGAAACCGGCACCGGTCCATGACGTAGCTTGGCTTTTAACGTTGCGCAGTAGGTGACAATCAGATCCAGTACCACCATTTTCTCTTCTGGACTTGCCTTGGTCGTATTGATGACCTCGCGCATTAGCGACCGGCTCACGATGAGCAGGTCGCCCCATAGTTTGCGTGCTTCCCAGTAGCGCAGCCAGGCCGTGTTGTTACGAAAGCCGATAAACACCGATATAGAAATCGAGATACCGATAAAGTAAAACGAGCTCTCCTTGGCGATAATGCCGTGCAGGTGCAAGAGCGGCAGCACATACAGATAGACGATATTCAGCATGATAAAGAAACAGAGCTGGGGAGAGATTTTTCTCATGATGGAACCGCGCCATGAGAATAATTTCCGCAGCCAGGTTTGCTCCGGCCTGACGATCATGATTTACGCCTTCTCTGGGGACAGCGCTAAAATAGTGTCGTAAACCACCTGCAGGCGCTCCAGGTAATGGGCAAACACGCTGGCTTTGTCATTAATGGAAATGTGGCGGTCCAGGTTACCCTGCATGTCGATACAGGCGGATGGAAGTTCAATGCGGCCAAGCTCGGCGGATTCCGCTTCGAAATGGATCTCGATTTCACCAAAAATACGTGAGCGGATAATATTGATGTAGACGCCATCGAAAACGCACACGCAGAGACGGCCTTTTTCGCTGGGCTGAATATAGTGATGATACTGCCGTCCGGTCGTGGTGATTTGCGTGATAAGCTCCATGGAATAGAGATTCCAGTATTTATCCATTTTATTTTTCTGATTAAAAATGAGCAGCGATTTTTCTTCTGGCGAAATAGTACAAATAGTCATTATCTTAACTTATCGAGATGAGTGGTTGGAAAAACAGTTAATATCGCCACGGGAAATTACATGGCATTTTGTATCACGTTATACTGGGTTACAAAGTTGATATAGTCGCGAAGCACCGCAGGGTTATGCGTTTTGCTCTGGTAGATCATCCAGAGATCTATTTTCTGAACATCCCACTGCGGTAATAGCGTGACCAGTTGGGCGCTTTGCAAATACGGCTTAACAATATATTCGGGTAAAATTGCTACCCCGGTTCCCTGCAACGTTTGCTGCAAAATGTAGGTCAGGTTGTCGCTGGTATGGCGCAACGGCATCGCTAATTCATAAGACTCATCGTGCTGGAATAGCGCAATGCTTTTCCAGGTCTGATGCGTAATCAGTTCACAGGACTGTAGCGCCTCAGGGTGCTGAATATCGTGTGCGGCCTTATACTGCGGCGTACAGACGATAAAACGGTTAAACGTCCCGAGGAAGCGGCCAATACAGGTGTCATCAGAAGGCTTACCGATACGGTACGCCACATCAAACTCACTGCCAACGTTGCCATAGAAAGAGTCTGCGGTAATTAGCTGTAGCTCAATATTGGCATGCGTTTGCAGGAACTGATGGTGCACGGCGGGTAAAATGCTCGCCATAAATCCCGGTGGGGCAATAATCTTTAGCTTGCCGCCGGTCTGATTATGCAGAGCCTGCACTGTTTTATCACCGCGTACGCTGGCATCGACCACTTCATGGCAGTAGGCCAGATAGCGCTCACCGTCGGCGGTCAGCGATATTTTCCGCGTCGTGCGATTCAGCAATCTGACGTTGAGATACTCCTCAAGGGCACTAATTCGCTGGCTGATACGCGACTTTGTCATACCCAGTTCAGCGGCGGTTTTGGTAAATGAACCGTTTTCTACGAGAAGCGCAAAAAGCGCCATATCCTGAACGTGCTTGAGCATAACTTAACCTTAATGTACGACAGCGCGAAATTATACGGAGGGGGCATGGCGCTGTATATACCGGATTGTTTAATAAAGAAGACCGAATTGTTTAATTATTTGCGTATACAAAATAACATACTTCAGATATGAGCGGCATGGCAATAAGCATCAATAATAAAGTATTAACCGAATGCCTCTAATGGGTTATAAAAATAATCAATGATGATTATTTTAGCTGATTATTATCCTGGCGGTGATGGTGGGGTTAAAAAACGGTATAAAAGAAAGCGAATAATAAACGCATGTTTCTAAAGCGTAAATAATGTAGGCCGGGTGAGCGAAGCGCCATCCGGCACGATGTTGCACCGTACCGGATGGGCCAGTCTGCCAGGCTAGTTCAGCGCAATACGCGCTACGCTATCCGGCCCCTTCGTCGAGTAGTCTTTATTAAAGTCCTGCTTCAAGGTCACGTACAGCGTGTTGCCATCATCGGAAAGCAGCAGGCTGTTTGGGTGAGTGGTAAAGTCCCAGCTCTGCTTCACGGCATAGCTGGTGGCATCCAGGCGCAGTACCTTCTTCGACTCACGCTGGCTAATGAAAATCTCATTGCGCTTAGCGTCAAACTTGATGCCCAGCGCATCGCCCTCAATGCGTTTAATGACTTTACCGGTGTGCTCATCAAAGACCAGGGTGGTTTTGGCTTTCGAATCATCAGTGACGAACAGACGACCGGTTTTTGGGTCTTCCGCCATATTCAGCAGCAGGTACTCTTTGCCGTCGCCCGGCGTCCAGCGCTGCTCAATGTTATAGCTTTTCGGGTTGATCACCAGCACTTCGCCAGCGCCGTTGGTGGCGTAAATACGTTTTGTCACCGGTGAGTAGATGATGCCGGTAACCCATTTCCCCGCGTTATCAATACGCGCCTTCTGGATCATGGTTTTGGCATCTACCACCGAGATAAAGCCCGGATCGGCCACGCGACCGATAAACAGCATGCCGTTATGGAACAGCACTTCACGTGCGCCTGCCGGGTTGCCGTCTTTGCCTTTTCCATCCAGCGTCAGGCGCTGCAGTACCTTGCCGCTTTTGGCATCAACTTTCGACACGGCACCGTCCAGCGAGTTAGTGACGTAAAACGTTTTGCCGTCGTCATCGACCGCCGTGCCAAAGTTTTTCAAGTCGGTATGGGTGGTACCCGTGACGGCAAGGGTAGTGGGGTCGAGGCGATAAATCACGCCGCCGTTGACGTCTTTAAAGCTCTGCGCGCTGGCAACAAACAGCGATTTCTCACCGGAGAACAGCGCCATTTCGTACAGACCATCCCCCAGCTCATGTTGAGTGACGGAAGCGGCTGTTTTAAGCGCAACGGCGCCTTCGGCAGGCTGTGCATTTTCGGCGAGGACAGGCAATGCAGGGAGGGTAAAAGCGGCGATAAGCGCGGCGCAGAGCGCCGTTTTTCGCGGGCTGAATAACGATACCATTCGAAACTCCATCATTGGATAAACGGTTCCCGACCGGGGTGGAGCGACGGCGGGATTTTTTAATAAGAATGAGAATTGTTATTGTTTATCACAAATAAGGCGTTTCGACGACCGCCATTTTTCGGCGGCGTGGGTGAGGAGGGTTTTTGAACCGCGTTAAAACGAGCGGTTTATCCCTGTCGTGGCTGCGCCACCTGGCGACGAAGCTCCTCCAGAACCTCATCCAGAATAAACTGCACTCGCCACGGCTGATACTCACGTTTGCGGTAAATAGCCACCAGATCGAGCCACCATTCGTACTGTTCGGCGAAGCAGGGGGCGAGCACCCCGGATTGAATATCGGCCTGTACGCTACTTTTCGGAGCAAATACAATCCCAAGCCCGTTGCGCGCCAGTTCCAGCGCTGACTGCGTGTTATCGCAGATATAGTTGCCGGTGACGCGAAAATCACGGATCTCCTGGCTTCCAGCGAGGCTAAAACGCCAGATATTGGCGTCATTAATCAGCATCGAATCCATCAGAATGCAGGAGTGCTTGTCGAGGTCATCCGGCGAGGTGATTGGGTGTTCCATCAGATACTGGGTGCTGGCGTAGGCGCTGACCGCATATTTCGCGATAAAGCTCGCCACCAGAGATTCATTTTTTGGCTGAACGCAGGAAATTAAAATGTCGCAATCATCGGGGAATTCGGAACCTTCATAAAATGATTTTCGTTCCAGATTAAACGTTTTCAAATATAAGCTGATATTGCCGATGTCTTTTATGGTATTTACCACGTTACGTGCCAGATAGGCGTTAATCATTGTTGGCGAGTAAATTGTGACGCGGCCATTTTTCTCATGCTTATAGTCAGCCACGAAATTATTAAGCTGGTTTTCTTTTTCTAGCAGATCGTTAACGTAGGGAAGCAACGACTCACCAAAGCGGGTTAGCGTGAGCTTACGCGAAGAGCGCTCAAAGATTTTAAGCCCAACTTTTGCTTCAACATCAGAGAGGTAACGACTGACATTGGCCTGCGCCATGCCCAGCACGGTGGCGGCGTGGCTGATATTTTCGCTGGCGGCCACCACCGATATTATTTTTAATTCCTGAGGCTTAATCTGAAGTTTCTTCATTGCCCGACTCTATATATAAATTGATATAGATCTATATAAATATTGAGATTGCATCAATATTAATACGAACATTATCATATTTGACATCAGGATATTATATTAGGTTGGAACAACGGGAATGTCAATTAAGCGTAATGCTGCGCTACTTTTATCGCTATCTTTTATTTCAGGTGCATCATCAGCGGCGCTATCGGTTGGGGCGGGTGCAGTATTTAATGAGTCTATTTACCGCGGATATAATGAAAATACTCACGCGGTGCCTATCGTTAATTATGAAGGTGATTCGTTTTATATTCGTCAAACCACGTTAGGCTATGCGCTATTTAAAAATAAGCGCGATGAAGTCAGCCTGACGGCTTCCTGGCTGCCGCTAACCTTCGACCCATCGGATAACGACGATAGCGCGATGAAGCAGCTGGATAAGCGCAATAGCACCGCAATGGCCGGTGCGGCGTGGTACCACCATGAAAAGTGGGGCAGTCTGAAAGTTTCGGCGGCGGCAGATATTCTGGATAACAGTAACGGCTGGGTCGGTGAGCTCTCTTATTTCCACGTGCTGCCAATGGGCAGGCTGGCGATTATCCCTTCGCTGGGGGTTTATTACTATGACGACAGCTTCAACCGTTATTACTACGGCGTGTCGGGGGCGGAATCCCGCCGCAGCGGGTTAGCGCAATGGTCACCAGGCAGCAGCTGGATGCCGTACGTTGGGTTGACGATGAAGTACCCGCTGACCAACAACCTGATGCTGACGGCAAATGCGAGCTATAGCGTGCTGCCGGATGAGATTAAAAATAGCCCGATGGTTGATCGTGATGGGAGTTTTACCGTGTTGACGGGGGTGAGTTGGCGGTTTTAGAGACGGCGGTGCAGTCCCGGCGGCGCTTCGCTTGGCCGGGCTACATTGTTTCGTGCCGAACCACGGGAAACGTCCATAAAAAAAGCCAGACATCCGTCTGGCTTTTTGTCGTTCGGGCAATCTGCCTTAGCGCATGGTGACGAACTCTTCCGCCGCCGTAGGGTGAATCGCTACGGTGTTGTCGAAGTCTTTCTTGGTAGCGCCCATCTTCAGCGCCACGGCGAAGCCCTGCAGGATTTCATCCATGCCGAAGCCAATACCGTGAATACCAACGATCTTCTCTTCCGGGCCAACGCACACGAGCTTCATGCGGCACGGCTGGCGGTGCGAGGTTACGGCGGTGTACATGGCGGTGAAGGAGGATTTATAGACCTTCACAGCGTCGTCGCCATACTGCTCGCGCGCCTGCGGCTCGGTTAAGCCTACGGTGCCGATTGGCGGGTGGCTGAAGACCACGGTCGGGATGTTGCTGTAGTCCAGATGCTCATCCGGCTTGTTGTTAAACAGACGCTCGGAGAGGCGACGGCCTGCGGCCACTGCCACCGGGGTCAGCTCTACCGCACCGGTGTTATCGCCCACGGCATAAATGCCAGGAACGCTGGTGTTCTGGAACTTATCAACGACGATATAGCCTTTATCGTTGGTTTTCACGCCCGTAGCGGCCAGGTTGAAGTTATCGTTCGCCGGTTCGCGACCGATCGCCCAAATCAGGCAATCAACGGTCTGGCTGCGGCCATCTTCCAGCTCCAGGGTCAGACTGCCATCGGCATTTTTAACCACGGCTTTTGGAATGGCGTTAGTGTGCAGCTGCGGGCCTTCGGCGTTCATCACCTCAACCAGTGTCTCGACGATTAACGGGTCGAAGCTACGCAGCGGCGCGTGTTTACGCACGAACAGATGGGTTTCAGCACCCAGGCCGTTGATCACGCCCGCCAGTTCCACGGCGATATAGCCTGCGCCCACCACGGCAACGCGCTTCGGCAGCGCTGGCAGTTCGAAGAAACCATCGGAGTCGATGCCGTATTCCACGCCCGGAATGTTCGGGTGGCTCGGACGGCCGCCGGTGGCGATCAGGATATGATCGGCGGTGATCGTCTCACCGTTCACTTCGATGGTTTTAGCGTCAACAAAGCGTGCAAAGCCTTTGATCACGTCAACCTTGTTCTTACCCAGCACGTTGTCGTAAGAGGTATGAATACGGTCGATGTAGGCGGTGCGGCTGGCAACCAGCTTGTCCCAATCGAAGTTGTTGATGGTGGTGTCGAAACCGTAGTCTGGGCCATACATGTGAATCGCTTCGCGGATCTGCGCGGCATGCCACATCACTTTTTTCGGTACGCAGCCGACGTTAACGCAGGTACCGCCGAGATCTTTGGCTTCGATTAACGCGCACTTCTGGCCATACATGGCTGCGCGGTTAATGGAGGCGATACCGCCGCTGCCGCCGCCAATGGCGATGTAGTCGTAATGTTTGGTCATGGCCGCTCCTGAATGTTCAATGTTGAGCGGGTGAGCATCATGCTACCCGCCAAAATACTCGCGATTGTATACCTGAAGCTGATAGGTTCCACCGATGCCTGCGATTACTCCGGCACGATCCAGTTTACCAGCGTGTGTCCGGTACCTGCCGGAACCAGCTTGCTGTGCAGCCACGGCAGTACGTTGTTCATCTGCGCTTCCAGCTTCCACGGCGGGTTAATCACAATCATGCCTGAGGCGGTCATACCGCGCTGATCGCTGTCCGGGCGTACCGCCAGCTCAATTTGCAGGATTTTGCGAATGCCGGTCTCTTCGAGGTCGCGGATCATACGCTTGATTTGCTGGCGCAGCACGACCGGGTACCACAGGGCATAGGTGCCGGTGGCAAAACGCTTGTAGCCATCGTTGATCCCGCTCACGACCGCCTGATAGTCGGTTTTAATCTCGTACGGCGGGTCGATAAGGATCAGGCCGCGGCGAGAAACCGGCGGCAGCTTGGCTTTCAGCTGCTGGTAGCCGTCGGCACGGTCAACGCGGGCGCGGTTATCTTTCTGGAATTCAGAGCGCAGCAGCGGGAAGTCGCTTGGGTGCAGCTCGGTCATCTGCAGGCTGTCCTGCTCGCGCAGCAGCTGGCGGGCAATCAGCGGGGAGCCTGGGTAGTAGCGCAGCTGGTCGGTGCGGTTGAAGTGTTTGACCACGGAGATATACGGCACCAGCTCTTCCGGCAGGTCGTCCTGTTGCCAGATGCGGGCAATCCCTTCCAGGTATTCCCCGGTTTTTTCGGCGTGCTCGCCACTCAGCTGATAGCGGCCTGCCCCGGCGTGGGTGTCCAGATAGAGAAACGGTTTTTCTTTCTCTTTCAGCGATTCAATGATCAGACTCTGAACGGTGTGTTTTAAAACGTCGGCGTGGTTGCCTGCGTGAAAGCTGTGGCGATAACTGAGCATGGGTGCGGATATTCCGGGAATTAAACAAGATAGCTGACAGTTTACCGCAGATCCGGGCAGATTACCGCTGTAGCGCGGTGTCGTTTCCATTTGTGGCAATAATGTTGCAAAACATGAATGTGTCATAAAAGCGTCAAGTGACGGGTTTAGCGTCAACGGCAGGCAAGGTAATTGTTTGAATAAAAGGAAAATAATGAAACTGCAAATCACACTGCTGGCCGCCGCGATGGCGCTGGCAATGCCGGTACTGGCAAAAGACGTGTCCGTGAATCAGGCGGCAGCTATCGCCACCACCGTAACTCCAACGGCGGTTAGCCCAGCGTTTGACGCGCTGGAAGGGCAATCACTGACGGCGCTGCGTGCGGCGCTGAAAGGGGACGCGTCGGCGCTCACCCGCGACCAGCTGGAAAAAGCGAAACAGAACAAAACGCAGGCCGATAAAGCCTGGCTGAAGGCCAGCGGCTATGACTTCCAGACCAAAGCCAACCAGCAGGCCGGTATCGAACTGCTCTCGGCGTTCAGCGCTCTGCCGGAGACGGTGGTGAAGCAGAACCTGGCGACGGTGACCGAGATTAACCGTGATGCGACCCAAACGGCCCGCCACCAGGCGCTGGCGGATGCGGAAGGCATCAACCACCTCTACTTCCTGAGCGACGCGATGGGCCCACGGCTGGGCAAAGCGTTTATCGCGGCCTACAACAAAGGTGAACTTGGCAAAGCGGCGGCGCTGATTAAAGCCTCTGAAGTGAGCACCAGCGCGGCGAAAAAACACTTCAACAACCCGCGTCCGTTCCTGATTCAGGGCAACACTATCCACCTGGTGCCGGACGACGTGGTGATTAAAGATAACCATCCGTATACCGCTGACGGCGGCTCATTCCCAAGCGGCCATACCAATACCGGCTACACCGACGCGCTGCTGATGGCGGAGATGATTCCGGAGCGTTTTGATGCGCTGGTCACTCGCGGTGCGCGCTATGGCTACTCGCGTATCGTGCTCGGCGTGCACTACCCGCTGGACGTGATGGGCTCCCGTATGGTGGCGCAGCGTAACGTCGCCCACTACCTGAACGACGCGAAGTACCGTGCGCTGTTTAATGAAGCTCGCGACCAGTTACGTGCCGCGCTGGAGAAAGAGTGCGGCACGACGCTTGCCGAATGCGCGAAAACGGCGGGGAAAGATGACCCGTACCGCGCCCCGGCGATGCGTGACTTCTATCGCTTCACCATGACCTATGACCTGCCGCAGCAGAAGGGTGAAAAACAGAGCATCACGGTGCCGCAGGGCGCTGAAGTGCTGCTGGAAGCGGCGCTGCCGAATCTCTCTGCCGCACAGCGTCGTGCGTTGATGGTGAAAAGCGCGCTGCCGGCGGGTTATCCGCTGTCAGGCACCACCGCTGACCAGCAGTTCTGGCAGCGTCTGAATCTGCCTGCCGCCTATGAAATGGCGAAAAAACCGCACTAATTAGCGCAGCATATTGAGGGAAGGCGGTACCGGGTGCGGTATCGCCTTTTTTAAATGTTCATGTAGCTTTTCAATCTCCGGCGATTGCGCCGAACCCTGCGGCCACACCAGCCAGTAGCTATCCCCCGTGGCCACAGCATCGTTAAAGGGTAACGTCAGTAGCCCGCTGGCGAGCGCTTCCTGACTCAACAGTAAATCACCCATGGCGACGCCATGCCCGCCAATCGCCGCCAGATAGCCGTGCTCAAGGGTATCGAACACCTTACCGCGCGCGGTATTCAGCGTCGGGAATTGCCCGGTTCGTTTTAGCCAGCGTCGCCAGTCGCGGCGATCCGGGGAGGGGTGAATCAGCTCGCAGTGCTCGAGATGTTCCCTGGCCTGCGTGGTGAGTTGGGGGGCGCAGATAGGCACCAGCCACTCTTCAAACAGCAACTGACTTTGCGTTCCGGGGCCGAATTGACCGTCGCCTAATAGAATCGCGCAGTCGTAGGGTTCGCGGCTGAAATCAACCGTATCGGTATCCATCCACACGCTGGAGAGCGCGATTTGCGGTGAAGCCAGCGGTGAAAGCGCGGCTAGCAGCCAGCGCATGGTCAGCGTGGAGGGCGCCTTTAAGCGAAGCTCGCGGCGGTGACGGCCAAAGGCTTCGCAGGCCCGCTCCAGACTTTGAAAACCTTCGCTGAGCTGTGTTGCCAGCGTCTGCCCGGCGGCGGTCACGGTGACTCGCGGCCCGTGTCGCTGAAAAAGGGCGCAGTCAAACCACTGCTCCAGCGTACGGATATGGCGGCTTACCGCGCCGGGCGTCACGTTGAGTAATTCAGCGGCTTTGCTGAATGAACCTAAGCGAGCAGCGGCTTCAAAAGCGCGCAGGGCGTACAGCGGCGGTAGCGACATGGCGATCATCTATTGTGAGTTTTACTCACATTGAAGCGTAGTTTTTTCCGTTTTTCAACGCGTAGCCCCCGCCGAATAATGGCGGGTACAGGCTTATTCATCGAAGGGAAAAACCATGAATCTAACGTTACTTGCCGCCTATATGCTGGCGGTACTCTTGCTGCTGGCTACGCCCGGCCCGGTGGTAGCGCTGGTCACGGGAACCGCCGCACGTGAAGGCAGTCGCCGGGCGTTTATCACGGTGATAGGCACCAACGCCGCGTCTCTGGTGCTGATTGTGCTGGCAACCTTGATGCTGCTCGGCGTGGTGGCATTGTCGCCGGTCATGCTATCGCTGCTGGGGGGAGCGGGTTCGCTCTATATCGGCTGGAGCGCTATCAGCAACTTGATGCACAAGGCGCAGGAGGCGCAGATTACCCCTGCGCGCGGCGGCCTGCTGAAGGGCTTTCTGATGGGTATTTCAAACCCGAAAGACATTCTCTTTTTTGTCGCCTTCTTCCCGCAGTTTATTGCCGTCACGCAGGACTTCACGCTGAGCATGCTGACGCTCTCGCTAGTGTGGGTGGTGTTTGATATTACCGTTCTGTCGCTCTATATCCTGACGGTTCAGCGCTTGTTGTCGGGAAGGTATGCTCTCCGCCTCGAACGCCTCTCAACGCTGTTTTTACTGGCGGTTGCGCTGTTCGGCATTGTTTACAACGTCGGTGAAATGAGTACCCACTATCATTGAAATTCCCCCAACTATCCCCCATTCTAGATCTATCGCTAAAGCGCCGCTGAGCGCTTCATTTCTTTCTTAGACCAGGACTGCGCATATGACCAATCCATTACTGACCCCCTTCGACCTACCGCCGTTTTCCCAGATTCATCCCGAACATGTTGTCCCTGCCGTGACCAAAGCACTGAACGACTGTCGTGAGAATGTGGAACGGGTAGTCGCGCAGGGCGGGCCGTATAGCTGGGAAAACCTCTGCCAGCCGCTGGCGGAAGTGGACGACGTGCTGGGGCGCATCTTCTCGCCGGTGAGCCATCTGAACTCGGTCCAGAACAGCCCGGAACTGCGTGAAGCCTATGAGCAAACGCTGCCGCTGCTGTCGGAATACAGCACCTGGGTCGGTCAAAATGAAGGGCTGTACAACGCCTACCGCGACCTGCGCGACGGCGATAACTACGCCACGCTGAATACCGCGCAGAAAAAAGCGGTCGATAACGCGCTGCGTGATTTTGAATTGTCCGGCATCGGCCTGCCGAAAGAGAAACAGCAGCGCTACGGCGAAATTGCGACCCGTCTGTCCGAGCTTGGCAACCAGTACAGCAACAACGTGCTCGATGCCACCATGGGCTGGAGCAAGCTGGTGACCGATGAAGCCGAACTCTCCGGCATGCCGGAAAGCGCGCTGGCCGCGGCGAAAGCTCAGGCTGAAGCCAAAGAGCAGGAAGGTTACCTGCTGACGCTGGATATCCCGAGCTACCTGCCGGTAATGACCTACTGCGACAATCAGGCGCTGCGTGAAGAGCTGTACCGCGCCTACTCCACTCGCGCCTCCGACCAGGGGCCGAACGCCGGTAAGTGGGATAACACCCCGGTGATGGAAGAGATTCTGGCGCTGCGTCACGAGCTGGCTCAGCTGTTGGGCTTTGAAAGCTACGCCTTTAAATCGCTCGCCACCAAAATGGCGGAAAACCCACAGCAGGTACTCGACTTCCTGACGGATCTGGCCAAACGCGCCCGTCCGCAGGGTGAAAAAGAGCTGGCCCAGCTGCGCGCCTTCGCTAAAGCTGAATTTGGCGTCGACGAACTGCAACCGTGGGATATCGCCTACTACAGCGAAAAACAGAAACAGCATCTCTACAGCATCAGCGATGAGCAGCTGCGCCCATACTTCCCGGAAAACAAAGCCGTTAACGGCCTGTTCGAAGTGGTTAAGCGCATTTACGGTATCACCGCTAAAGAACGTACCGACGTTGACGTCTGGAACCCGGAAGTGCGCTTCTTCGAGCTGTATGACGAAAGCAACGAACTGCGCGGCAGCTTCTACCTTGACCTGTATGCCCGCGAACACAAACGCGGCGGGGCGTGGATGGATGACTGCGTCGGCCAGATGCGTAAAGCTGACGGCACGCTGCAAAAACCGGTTGCTTACCTGACCTGTAACTTTAACCGCCCGGTGAACGGCAAACCGGCGCTGTTTACCCATGATGAAGTGATCACCCTGTTCCACGAGTTCGGTCATGGCCTGCACCACATGCTGACCCGCATCGAAACCGCCGGTGTTTCCGGTATCAGCGGGGTGCCTTGGGATGCCGTCGAGCTGCCAAGCCAGTTTATGGAAAACTGGTGCTGGGAGCCGGAAGCGCTGGCGTTTATCTCCGGTCACTATGAAACCGGCGAACCGCTGCCGAAGGAACTGCTGGACAAAATGCTGGCGGCGAAAAACTACCAGGCCGCGCTGTTTATTCTGCGTCAGCTGGAGTTCGGTCTGTTCGACTTCCGCCTGCACGCCCAGTACAACCCGCAGCAGGGCGCGAAAGTGCTCGAGACGCTGGCCGAAATCAAGCAACAGGTCGCCGTGGTACCGGGCCCAACCTGGGGCCGCTTCCCGCACGCTTTCAGCCACATCTTTGCGGGTGGCTACGCGGCGGGCTACTACAGCTACCTGTGGGCCGACGTGCTGGCGGCAGATGCCTTCTCTCGCTTTGAGGAAGAGGGGATCTTCAACCGTCAGACCGGGCAGTCGTTCCTCGATAACATCCTGACCCGCGGTGGTTCTGAAGAGCCAATGGCGCTGTTCAAACGCTTCCGTGGCCGTGAACCTCAGCTGGATGCGATGCTTGAGCATTACGGGATTAAAGGCTGATTGTTGTCGTGAAAATCTGCTTACTTGATGAAACGGGCGCCGGAGACGGCGCCTTATCTGTTCTTGCTGCCCGTTGGGGGCTGGAACAGGATGACGACAACCTGATGGCGCTGGTCATGACCCCGGAGCATCTGGAACTGCGTAAACGCGATGAGCCCAAACTTGGCGGCATCTTCGTCGATTTTGTCGGCGGGGCGATGGCGCACCGACGCAAGTTCGGCGGTGGCCGCGGTGAAGCGGTGGCGAAAGCCGTAGGCGTGAAAGGCGGTTATCTGCCGGACGTGGTGGATGCGACGGCGGGGCTGGGGCGCGATGCTTTTGTGCTGGCCTCCGTTGGCTGCCGCGTTCGGATGCTGGAGCGTAACCCGGTGGTGGCGGCGCTGCTTGATGATGGCCTGGCGCGCGGCTACGCGGACTCGGAGATCGGCCCGTGGTTGCAGGAACGGCTACAGCTAATTCATGCGTCCAGCCTGACAGCGTTAACCGATATCAGCCCGCGTCCGCAGGTGGTGTATCTTGACCCGATGTTCCCGCATAAGCAGAAAAGCGCGCTGGTGAAGAAAGAGATGCGCGTGTTTCAGTCGCTGGTGGGGCCGGATTTGGATGCGGATGGCCTGCTGGAACCGGCACGTCAGTTGGCAACCAAACGCGTAGTAGTGAAACGCCCGGATTACGCACCGCCGTTGGCGGACGTGGCGACGCCGAATGCGGTGGTCACCAAAGGGCATCGGTTTGATATTTATGCGGGGACGGCGGAATAATTTCCCCCTCACCCTAACCCTCTCCCCTGGGGGGAGAGGGGACCGATCGTGCGGTTTGCACTCTCTGTCTTTCCCCTCGCCTTAAGGGGAAGAGGGCTCTGTCTTTCCCCCTCGCCCCTTTGGGGAGAGGGCCGGGGTGAGGGGCTTACACAATCTTAAACAAACGGCGCCAGCGGATCCGCAATCTCAAACGCCACAGCACGATCCGCTTTCGGTGGGTAAATCAGCTCGCTGACAATCGACACTTTCAGCTTCTTCGCCTCTTCACGCTTCAGCTTCACCTGCTGATCCCAGCCTTCACTGTACACCGCACCCCATGCACCCAGATCCAGACAGGTGACATACATCTCCTGGCGATACGGCAGTGGTGCCACGTCCAGCACGCTTGCCGCCGCATTGTTACCCGCAAATTTGCCCAGCAGAATGGCGTGCTGGCAGGTCATCAGCGCATGGTTGCCTTTATCATCGGTGGCGGCGTAAGCCACATCGCCAGTCGCGTAGATATCGTCATGGCCCAGCACCTGCAGATTACCGTTCACGTGCAGACGACCCTGGCGATCGCGCGGCGCATCAATCTGCGCGGTCAGGCCATTAGCCTGAACGCCGACGGTCCAGATAACGGTCTGGGAGGCGATAACCTGCCCATCTTTCAGCGTGACGCCGGACGCATCCACGCTTTCCACTTCCGCATTCACCAGCCACTCCACGCCCAATTCGGCAGAGGCTTCGATAATCACATCGCGTAATTCCTGGCTCCAGCGACCGCCCGGCTGCGCACCGCGCTCAACTACGACAACTCTGGTCTTAGCATCTTCACCCAGAATTTCACGCAGACGGCCAGGAAGCTCCAGCGCCATCTCAATCCCGGTGAACCCGCCGCCGCACACCACCACGGTGTTACGCGCTTCGCTCTCCGGCTGGTCAGCCAGATCTTTCAGATGCTGTTCCAGCACCGTCGCGCTTTCCAGCTGGTCGAGGTCGAACGCGTGCTCGGCGGCACCGGCAACGATATCGCGGTTGACGTGGCTACCGCTGGCAAGTACCAGGCGGTCGTAGCGGCGCAGACGGACTTCACCGTTCTCATCTTTCCAGCTCACTTCCTTCGAGGCGGGAAGGATCTGCTCAACGGTGCCGCGAAGGAACTTAACGCCGGTGACGTCGAACAGCGGCATCAGTGGGGAAACCAGCGTCTGAACGTGGCTTTCATAAAAACGCGGACGAACGCGCAGCTCTGGCTGTGGCGCAATCACCGTAATATCAACGGCCTGCTGGTGTTTGTCTGCCAGACGTGCGGCGCTCAGCGCTGCCCACATACCGGCAAAACCGGCACCGACGATCAGAATTTGTTTACGCATTAGGTTTGTCTCACTGGTGACTACGATTAATTGACTCGGATTTTATTAGTCGTAGTTAAAGATTGCAACGTGATTCGCTTTAGCAAACGCACCAGAAGCGACATTTTTAAATTATCTATTTGATATTTAATTGATTAAATTTTTATGTGTTCAGTATTTATGCTTGCTATCTGGAATGCATCAGATGAAAAAGCTACAATAACTCAGATTAATTTTGGCTGAGATAAGAGCGCATGGCATTCTACAGTTCTGGGGTTGAGTACGGCATACATAGTCTGATGTGCATGGTGGACGGCAAAGGTGACGCCCGCGATATGAGCGTGCGCGAAATTGCCGAGCTGCAAAGCGTGCCCTACGACTATCTGGCCAAAATCTTTACTCGCCTGTCGAAGGCCGGCCTGGTGCGCAGCATTGAAGGGAAGGGCGGCGGTTTTCAGCTGGCGAAACCGGCTGAAGACATTACGGTGCTGGACGTGGTCAATGCGATCGATGGCGATAAGCGTATTTTTGAGTGCCGGGAAATTCGCCAGCGTCTGGCGGTGTTTGATGAGCAGCCACCGGAATGGGCCTGCGAAGGTATCTGCGGCGTACGTTCGGTGATGGATATGGCGCAGCAGCGGATGGAAGAGGCGTTAGGCCAACACACGATTCTCGACCTGGCGCGTAAGATGTACCGCAAAGCACCGGATACGTTCGTGATAGAGGTGCAGGAGTGGATTGCCGGGCGGAAAGGCGAGAAATAAAAACGCCTGCATGGGCAGGCGTTTCACGATGCTCGATGAGAGACTTATTCTTCTTCGTCGTCACGCAGTGGAACAATCAGCATATCAACGTGAACGGTGTTGATCAGCTGACGAGCAGAAGACATCAGTTTGCTCCAGAAATCCTGGTGATGACCGCAAACAACCAGGTCCATATCGTATTTCTTGATAGCATCAACCAGCACCTGACCCAGGTCGCCGCTACCGCTCAGGGTTTCGGTGATTGGGTAGCCCGCACCGGTAGAGAGTTCGCTCAGCGCGTGATGGGTCTCTTCAGAGATACGTTTCTGCATATCGCCCAGATTGACATCAATCAGCCCGGTGTAGAGATCGGAATAGTTCACGTCAACGTGAATCAGAGAGACTTTCGCATTGTAAGGGCGAGCCATTGATACCGCTTTCTCCACCAGAACTTTGCTCTCTGGTGAAAGGTCGACGGCGATAAGAATGTGTTTGTAAGCCATAGTGTTACTCCTTCCATAAAGTTGTCGATGACTGTTGGACCAGACAGCCCATGCGCTGTCCCTTGCCCGCGTCCTGCGTGCTATCCGCGCGGGGTTTGCCCTTAAAGACCTAATTGTAGAAGATATTTCTACCTTATAGTGGCCTTGGGGCGCCGTCAATGCATCCGGTTCGCCAATTAGTTAAACAAATTTTTCAATCTTACGTATTGATAACGATTAACCTTGTGGTAAAAAATTTAACTGATCTTCTACACTATTTAATGAGCCGATCGAATAAATAAACGTGATCGGAATCGCACTCTTTTACTGAGGTGTTGGTGGGAAATTGGGGAGCGGTATGCCCTGGGGAATATCTCTGAGGGCTGGTCGCCGGGGAGGAGTTATGATCAGCACGATTGCGCTGTTTTGGGCCCTGTGTGTCGTTTGTGTGGTGAATATGGCACGTTACTTCTCGTCACTACGTGCGCTATTGGTGGTACTACGAGGTTGCGATCCCTTGCTCTATCAGTATGTCGATGGCGGTGGTTTTTTCACTTCCCACGGCCAGCCGGGCAAGCAGATGCGCCTGGTCTGGTACATTTACGGGCAGCGTTACCTCGACCATCACGACGATGAGTTTATTCGTCGCTGCGAACGCGTTCGCCGTCAGTTTATTTTGACCAGTTCGCTCTGTGGATTGGTGGTCATCAGCTTAATTGCGTTGATGATTTGGCACTAAGTAAAAAAAAACGGGCCAGTTTCCTGACCCGTTTTTATGTTTTTATCGCCGCTGACTTAGATAAGCTTCAGCGAGATCCAGTACAGCACGCCGGACAGAATGATAGAGGCCGGCAGGGTGAAGACCCAGGCCATCAGAATGTTGGTCACGGTTTTACGCTGTAACCCGCCGCCATCGACCAGCATGGTACCCGCCACGGAAGAGGAGAGTACGTGAGTCGTGGAGACCGGCATCCCGGTATAGCTTGCCAGACCGATGGACACCGCAGAGGTCATCTGTGCGGACATACCCTGAGCGTAGGTCATGCCTTTCTTACCGATTTTTTCACCGATAGTGGTGGCAACGCGACGCCAGCCGATCATGGTACCAATGCCCAGCGCCAGTGCGACCGCCATAATAATCCAGACTGGTGCGTACTCAATGGTGCTCAGCATGTCGGTTTTCAGTTTCTTCAACAGACGCTGATCGTCGGCATTCACTTCCGGCATCTTGGCCACTTTATCGGTGGTATCAGAGATGCAGAGCATGATGCGACGGAGCTGGCCACGCTGCTCTACCGAGAGTTTATCGTAGCTCTCGATTCCCGACAGCATCGCCTTAGTACGCTCAAGTGCGTTCATGGTGTTAGCCGGGTGGCAATGGAACTCAGTGGCTTCCAGTGCTGCAGGGGTTAACGGGTCAGCGCTGTTCTGTACTTTCAGCAGCAGTTCAGGACGCTGCTGGAAGAAGGTTTCAACGTTGTTGACCGCATCGCGGGTACGGGTGATTTCGTAGCCGGAAGCGTTCATGTTAACCACGAAGCCTGCCGGAGCAACGCCAATCAGTACCAGCATCACCAGGCCAATGCCTTTCTGACCATCGTTCGCGCCGTGGGAGAATGCCACGCCAATTGCGGAGAGGATCAGAGCAATACGGGTCCAGAACGGCGGCTTTTTCTTACCGTCTTTCTTTTCACGTTCAGCAGGAGTCAGGTGGATGCGAGCGCGTTTTTTGGTGCCGCTCCAGAAACGACGCAGCAGGAAAATCAGACCGCCAGCAAACACCAGACCCACAATTGGCGACACGATCAACGAGGCGAAAATGTTAATCACTTTCGGGATGTTGAGTGCATCAACCACGGACGTTCCGGTCATCATCGCATTGGTTAAACCAATACCGATAATGGCACCGATAAGCGTGTGGGAGCTGGACGCAGGCAGACCAAAATACCAGGTGCCGAGGTTCCAGATAATAGCCGCCAGCAGCATGGAAAAGACCATGGCGAGGCCGTGAGCGGAGCCCATATTGAGCAACAGATCCGTCGGCAGCATATGCACAATGGCATAAGCTACACTCAGGCCGCCCAACAGAACGCCGAAGAAGTTAAAGATCGCGGCCATCGCCACAGCAAGCTGTGAACGCATAGCGCGAGTATAAATTACGGTAGCCACTGCGTTAGCCGTATCGTGGAAGCCGTTAATCGCTTCGTAGAAAAGAACAAACAACAGTGCCAGTACTAACAACAGCCCGGTATGTAAATCCAGACCAGCAAACAAATGTAACATAGGACGTTACGCCATTTTGAGGACATGAACGCGCGGCATTATCAGGGACATTGGCGGCGCGGGCAAAGTGAAATCTCTATTTTTTTTGATATTTATCCATGTAATTTTAAAGGTCGAAAAGAATTATTTATTTTGTATCAATCGGATAAGTCGGGTTTGTCTATATTTCACTGGTACGACTTCGGTGAAAAATTTACAATTCCCGACAATACCTAAGTTGAGGATAGTGCGTGGAAAGGTTTGATGCCATTGTAGTAGGTGCCGGAGCGGCAGGAATGTTTTGTGCCGCCATGGCGGGGCAGGCAGGGCGCCGCGTTTTGCTGCTGGATAACGGTAAAAAACCGGGGCGTAAAATCCTCATGTCCGGCGGCGGTCGCTGCAATTTTACTAACCTTTATGTCGAACCCGCGGCATATCTGAGCCAAAACCCGCATTTTTGCAAATCTGCGCTGGCGCGCTATACCCAATGGGACTTTATCGACATGGTCGGCAAGCACGGTATTGCCTGGCATGAAAAGACGCTCGGGCAGCTTTTCTGCGATGACTCCGCCGATCAGATCGTGGCGATGCTGGTCGCTGAGTGTGAAAAGGGCAACGTGACCACGCGCCTGCGTAGCGAAATCCTGAGCGTGACCCGCGACGACGAAGGCTACACCCTTCAGCTCAACGGCGATGAAGTGTCGGCGGATAAGCTGGTGATTGCCAGCGGCGGCCTGTCGATGCCGGGCCTTGGAGCGACGCCTTTCGGCTATAAGGTTGCCGAGCAGTTTGGTCTGAAGGTGCTGCCAACCCGCGCGGGCCTGGTGCCGTTTACTTTGCATAAACCGATGCTCGAACAGCTACAGGTATTGTCTGGCGTGTCGGTGCCGTCGGTCATCACCGCGCAGGACGGCACGGTGTTCCGTGAAAGTCTGCTTTTCACCCACCGTGGCCTATCTGGCCCCGCAGTGCTGCAAATCTCCAGTTATTGGCAGGCGGGCGAGTTCGTGAGCATTAATTTGCTGCCGGATATCGACCTGGCGGACTTCCTCGACGTCCAGCGTGCCGAGCACCCGAACCAGAGCCTGAAAAACACGCTGGCGATGCAGCTGCCAAAACGGCTGGTTGAATGCCTGCAACAGCTTGGACAAATTCCTGACGTCACCCTGAAGCAGCTGAACGTTCGCGAGCAGCAAACGCTGGTCGATACCCTGACCGACTGGCGCGTACAGCCAAACGGCACCGAAGGCTATCGTACGGCGGAAGTGACGCTGGGCGGCGTTGATACCAATGAACTCTCTTCACGCACCATGGAAGCGAAGAAAGCGCCGGGGCTCTATTTTATCGGCGAAGTGATGGATGTGACCGGCTGGCTGGGGGGCTATAACTTCCAGTGGGCGTGGTCCAGCGCCTGGGCATGCGCGCAGGCGCTGGCGGAATAAACGATCAATTCTGCTGGCTAAAGAGCCGCAGCAGCATCTCCACCTGTTCGTCGAGCGGGGCCAAATCCCGTTTGACGATCAGATGCAGCGGCGTGGCGCGCCTTACGCCGTGGCTGAGCGGCAGCGTTTTTAACATCCCCTGCGCCAGCTCGTTCTGAATTCTCTCCTCCGGCAGCCAGCCGTACCCTACCTGATACATCACCGCGTCAATCGCGGCATCAATGGTTGAAAAGGTCCACGCGTCGCGCCCGGCCTGGCTGTCGCTGTCGTTATCGGCAATGCGGATCAGTGGCCAGGGGCGCAGCTGCTCGTCGTTGAGCGGGCCTTCCTGGTTGAAGAGAGGATGATCGCGATGGGCGACGGCGACAAAGTCGATGTTCATCAGCCATTCGCCGCGCCCGGTGATGTCCTGACGGCGGGTCAGCACCATCACGTCCGCCTCAGCCTGAATGACATCGTTACCGCTGGCGTTTTCCAGCACTTCGGTTAAGCGCACCTGCGTTTGCGGATAGCGCTGCTGAAACTGGCGCAAAATGGCGAATAGCCGCTCGCGCGGGAAAATACTGTCGACCACTAAATCCAGCCGGGTGCGCATGCCTTCACGCAGCGTGGCGGCGCGGGTCTCTACCCAGGCGAAGGCCTTGAGCAGCGGTTTGACCTGTGCGAGCAGCAGCTCACCGGCCGGGGTTAACACCGCACGGCGGCCTTCCGGGATAAGCAGCGCCACGCCAAGACGTTCCTGCAATAGTGCCAGGTTGTAGCTCACCGACGACTGGCTGCGGTGCGTCTCTTCAGCCGCTTTTGCAAAGCTGCCCAGCTCCACCACCTTCTCCAGCAGCGCCCATTGTTCCAGCGTCGTTTTATGCATAATTGATTTAAAAATTAGATGAATTTCATTAAAACATAGCGTTATTCATTTACTTTTTAAAGCAATAAGATCTCTGCATCGACACAAGGAGATTTCATTATGAGCAACTTTGATAAACACGATCTGAGCGGTTTCGTTGGCAAACATCTGGTATATACCTACGATAATGGCTGGAACTACGAGATTTACGTTAAAAACGACCGCACCCTTGATTACCGTATTCACAGTGGCATCGTGGCGAATCGTTGGGTGAAAGATCAGCAGGCCTACATTGTTCGCGTTGGCGAAAGCATCTACAAAATTTCCTGGACCGAGCCGACCGGTACTGACGTCAGCCTGATTGCGAATCTGGGCGACAAACTGTTCCACGGCACCATCTTCTTCCCACGTTGGGTGATGAACAACCCGGAAAAAACCGTCTGCTTCCAGAATGAGCACATTCCGCTGATGAACGCCTACCGTGACGCAGGCCCGGCTTACCCAACGGAAGTGATTGATGAATTCGCGACCATTACCTTCGTTCGCGACTGCGGGGCCGATAATGACAGCGTCATTAACTGCGCGGCGAGCGAATTGCCAACAGATTTCCCTGCTAATTTACGCTAGGGTTTACCAGCGCTTTACGCGTTATTTATTACACTAATATGCAACGGATATTAAAACGGATCATAAATAAAGTCTTTGTTTAGAAAACGTTGAATTATGTGAACCAGAGCCCAGTTGCAATGCAAGCTGGGCTTTTTTTTACAAAAATTCAGCGAGAACAATGACCTTTATAAAGTATTGATTTTGTTTATTAATCATTTATTGTGCGAATGCGCATTTCTTTCTTAATCTTATCCTAAGATAACACTGATACTTTTACCGCAATTCAATGTTGTAGGTTTAACTATCACATCTATCTATTCCTGATTTTAACAACATCGCGATAGCACCGTTTTATTCACGAATCAGGCGTACTCATTTGCGTTATAGGGTAAGGAACATTCATGAGTGATTTTCTGCCGTTTTCACGTCCCTCTATGGGCGAGGCGGAGTTCGCAGCGCTGAAAGAGGTGCTGCAATCTGGTTGGATCACCACCGGGCCAAAAAACCAGGCGCTGGAAGAGGCGTTTTGCGCCCTGACGGGCAACCGTTTCTCGATTGCCGTGAGCTCCGCGACCGGTGGTATGCACGTCACGCTGATGGCCCTCGGTATTGGTCCTGGCGATGAAGTTATCACCCCTTCGCAAACCTGGGTTTCCACCCTCAATATGATCGTGCTGCTGGGCGCTACGCCGGTAATGATCGATGTCGATCGTGACAATCTGATGATTACCCCTGAGGCGGTCGAAGCGGCGATTACTCCGCGCACTAAAGCCATCATTCCCGTGCACTATGCCGGCGCGCCTGCGGATATCGACGGTATTCGCGCGGTCGCTGAACGTCACGGTATTCCGATGATTGAAGACGCGGCGCATGCGGCGGGTACCTACTACAAAGGCCATCATGTTGGCTGGCAGGGAACGGCGATTTTCTCCTTCCACGCCATTAAAAACATGACCAGCGCTGAGGGCGGGCTGATTGTCACTGACGACGAACAGCTGGCAAACCGCATTCGCAGCCTCAAATTCCACGGTCTCGGCGTTGATGCCTATGACCGCCAGACCCATGGTCGCGCTCCGCAGGCGGAAGTAATTAGTCCGGGCTTTAAGTACAACCTGGCCGACATCAACGCCGTCCTGGCGCTGGTTCAGCTGGGTAAGCTGGGTCAGGCCAACCAGCGTCGCAACGATATTGCGCAGCGCTACGTGCAGGAACTGGCCGACACGCCATTCCAGCCGCTGTCCGTACCGAGCTGGCCGCACCTGCACGCCTGGCATCTGTTTATTATTCGCGTGGACGAAGCGCGCTGCGGTATCAGCCGTGATGCGCTGATGGAGCAGCTCAAGTCGCAAGGTATTGGAACCGGGCTGCACTTCCGCGCGGCGCATACGCAGAAATATTACCGCGAGCGCTTCCCGGAACTCTCCCTGCCGAATACCGAATGGAACAGCGCACGTATCTGTTCATTACCTCTTTTCCCGGATATGACCGATGACGACACCACCCGTGTCATTACGGCGCTCCACCAGTTAGCAGGCCGTTGATATGTTTGAGTACCCGTTAGTCAAGAAAGTCTCCGTCGTGATCCCGGTCTACAACGAGCAGGATAGCCTGCCTGAGCTTCTCCGCCGTACCGACGCGGCCTGCGCGACCCTGAATCGTGACTATGAAATTCTGCTGGTTGATGACGGCAGCAGCGACGACTCTGCACGCATGCTGGTTGAAGCGGCAGAAGCCCCTGAAAGCCATATCGTCGCGGTACTGCTGAACCGTAATTACGGCCAGCACTCGGCGATTATGGCGGGCTTCAGCCACGTCACCGGCGACCTGATCATCACCCTTGATGCTGACCTGCAAAACCCGCCGGAAGAGATTCCGCGCCTGGTCGAAAAAGCGGACGAAGGCTATGACGTGGTCGGCACCGTGCGCCAGAACCGTCAGGACAGCATCTTCCGTAAAACCGCGTCGAAGATGATTAACCGTCTGATCCAACGGACCACCGGTAAAGCGATGGGTGACTACGGCTGCATGCTGCGCGCCTATCGCCGCCACATCATCGACGCGATGCTCAACTGCCACGAACGCAGCACCTTTATCCCGATTCTGGCGAATACCTTTGCTCGCCGTGCCGTGGAGATCCCAGTGATGCACGCCGAGCGTGAGTTCGGCGACTCGAAATACAGCTTTATGCGCCTGATCAACCTGATGTACGACCTGGTGACCTGTTTAACCACCACGCCGCTGCGTCTTCTGAGCGTGGTTGGCAGCGTCATCGCCATGCTCGGCTTTGCCTTCTCCATTCTGTTAGTGGTACTGCGCCTGGCGCTGGGCCCGGAATGGGCGGGGGACGGGGTGTTCATGCTGTTCGCCATTCTGTTCATGTTTATCGGGGCCCAGTTTATCGGCATGGGTCTGCTCGGGGAGTATATCGGCCGCATCTACAACGACGTGCGCGCCCGTCCTCGTTACTTTATTCAACGTGTTGTTCGCCAGGAAAATCTGGAATCTGAAGAGGAAAATCGTTAATGAAAGCTGTTGTATTTGCCTATCACGACATGGGTTGCACCGGTATTCAGGCACTGCTGGACGCCGGATACGACATTGAGGCGATCTTCACTCACCCGGATAATGCCGGTGAAAACAACTTCTTTGGCTCCGTCGCCCGTCTGGCAGCCGAGCAGGGCATTACCGTCTATGCGCCGGAAGATGTGAACCACCCGCTGTGGGTTGACCGTATTCGTGCGATGGCACCGGAAGTGATTTTCTCTTTCTACTATCGCAACCTGCTGAGCGACGACATTCTCAATCTGGCACCAAAAGGCGCCTTCAACCTGCACGGCTCGCTGCTGCCTAAATACCGTGGCCGCGCGCCGCTGAACTGGGTGCTGGTGAACGGTGAGAAAGAGACCGGCGTTACCCTGCACCGCATGACCCACCGCGCTGATGCGGGCGACATTGTGGCGCAGCAGACCGTAGCCATTGCCGATTCTGACGTAGCGCTGTCGCTGCATCGTAAGCTGTGCGCGGCTTCCCAGACTCTGCTGGGCGATGCGCTGCCAAAAATTCGCAGTGGCCAGACTCAGGAACGTGCGCAGGACGATACTCAGGCAACCTACGTGGGTCGTCGTACCCCTGATGACGGTCGCCTGACCTGGGAAAAACCGGCGCAGGAACTGCACAACCTGGTGCGCGCGGTGAGCGATCCGTGGCCGGGCGCGTTTGGCTATGTCGGCACCAACAAATTTATCGTCTGGAAATCCCGCGTGCGTACCGATATGGCCGCCGCGAAGCCAGGTACCGTGCTGTCCGTGGCCCCGCTGGTGGTTGCCTGCGGTGAAGGCGCGCTGGAAATCGTTACCGGTCAGAGCGCTAACGGCGTTTACATGCAGGGCACTCAGCTGGCGCCAGCAATGGGCCTGGTGGCCGGTGCGCTGCTCTCCAGCCGTCCATTTGTGGCGGTAAAACGTCGTACTCGCGTGCTGATTCTGGGCGTGAACGGCTTTATCGGTAACCACCTGACTGAGCGCCTGCTTGAGGACGACAACTACGAGATTTACGGCCTGGATATTGGCTCTGACGCCATCAGCCGCTTCCTCGACTGCCCGCGTTTCCACTTTGTGGAAGGCGACATCAGCATCCACTCCGAGTGGATCGAATACCACATTAAGAAATGTGACGTAGTGCTGCCGCTGGTGGCGATTGCGACCCCTATCGAATACACCCGTAACCCGCTGCGCGTGTTCGAGCTGGACTTCGAAGAGAACCTGAAGATTATTCGTGACTGCGTGAAGTACAACAAACGCATCATCTTCCCGTCGACTTCCGAAGTGTACGGCATGTGCACCGACGCCAACTTCGATGAAGACACCTCCAACCTGGTGGTGGGGCCAATCAGCAAACAGCGTTGGATCTACTCGGTTTCGAAGCAGCTGCTGGACCGCGTGATTTGGGCCTACGGTGACAAAACCGGCCTCAAATTTACCCTGTTCCGTCCGTTTAACTGGATGGGCCCGCGTCTGGATAACCTGAACGCCGCGCGTATCGGCAGCTCCCGTGCTATCACCCAGCTGATCCTCAACCTGGTTGAAGGGTCACCGATCAAACTGATCGAAGGCGGCAAGCAGAAACGCTGCTTTACCGACATCAGCGACGGTATCGAAGCGCTGTTCCGTATTATCGAAAACAAAGATGGCCGCTGCGATGGGCAGATCATCAACATCGGTAACCCGGACAATGAAGCAAGCATCAAAGAGCTGGCGGAAATGCTGCTCGACTGTTTCGAACGTCACCCGCTGCGCGACCGCTTCCCGCCGTTTGCTGGCTTCCGTGAAGTGGAAAGCAGCGACTACTACGGTAAAGGCTATCAGGACGTGGAGCACCGTAAGCCGAGCATCCGTAACGCCAAACGTTGCCTTGACTGGCAGCCAACGGTAGAAATGCAGCAGACCGTTGAAGAGACGCTGGACTTCTTCCTGCGCACGGTTGAACTGACGGATGAAAAATCATCATGAAAAAAGTAGGTTTGCGCGTTGATGTGGACACCTTTCGCGGCACTCGCGAGGGCGTACCACGGCTGATGGCGGTGCTCAAAAAGCACCGCGTACAGGCCAGTTTTTTCTTCAGCGTCGGGCCGGATAACATGGGGCGCCACCTGTGGCGCCTGGTAAAACCGAAGTTCTTGTGGAAGATGCTGCGCTCGCGCGCGGCATCGCTGTATGGCTGGGATATTCTCCTCGCCGGCACGGCCTGGCCTGGACGACGTATCGGTGCAGCGAACGCGGAGATTATCCGCAGCGTTGCGCAGGTGCATGAAGTCGGGCTACACGCCTGGGATCATCACCGCTGGCAGCAGTGGAGCGGCGTGTGGAAGGAGCAGCAGCTGGTGGAAGAGATTGGGCGCGGCTTGCGTGAGCTGGAGTCTATTCTCGGCCGTCCAGTCTCCTGTTCTGCGGTGGCGGGCTGGCGTGCGGATCAGCGCGTGGTGAAGGCCAAAGAGTCGTTTGATTTTCACTACAACAGCGACTGTCGCGGCACGCAGCCGTTTCTTCCACAGTTGGCCAATGGGGAGACGGCTACCGTGCAGATCCCCGTTACCCTGCCAACCTGGGATGAAGCCGTCGGCACCGTGGTCAGCGCGGAAGGCTATAACCGCTGGCTGTTGGAGCAGATCCGCAAAGATACCGGTACGCCGGTTTATACCATTCATGCAGAGGTTGAAGGCGGTGTGTGCGCCGAACAGTTTGATTATCTGCTGACCCTGGCGGCGCAACAGGAAATTCTGTTTTGCCCGCTGAGCCAGCTTCTTCCGGATGACTTCCGTCAGCTCCCGGTCGGGAAGGTGGTACGGGGAGAATTGGCTGGCCGTGAAGGCTGGCTTGGTTGCCAACAACTCTTGAGCCCCGATGTATGAAATCCCTTCGCTACGGTATTTCGTTAGTTGCATTGTTCGTTCTTTACTACCTTCTGCCCCTCAACTTCCGGTTGCTGTGGCAGCCGGATGAAACCCGCTATGCCGAGATAAGCCGTGAAATGCTGGCCACTGGCGACTGGGTTGTGCCGCACTTCCTCGGCCTGCGTTATTTTGAAAAGCCGATTGCGGGCTACTGGATCAACAGCATTGGTCAGTGGCTGTTTGGGCATAACAACTTCGGCGTACGCTTTGGCTCGGTGTTCTCTATCACCGTGTCTGCACTGCTGGTGACCTGGCTTGCCTGGCGTATCTGGCGCGACAAAAAAGTGGCGGTACTCTCCGGCGTGATCTTCCTGACGGCGTTCCTGGTCTACGGTATCGGCACCTACGCGGTGCTCGACCCCATGATCACGCTGTGGATGACCCTGGCGATGTTCAGCTTCTGGCTGGCCGCGTCGGCGAAAACCACCGGTGAACGCTTCTGGGGCTATGTGCTGCTCGGTATCGCCTGCGGTATGGGGGTGATGACCAAAGGGTTCCTGGCGCTAGCGGTGCCGGTTATCGGCGTGCTGCCGTGGGTTATCGCCCAGAAGCGCTGGCGGGAAGTCCTTATCTGGGGCTGGCTGTCGGTGCTGGTGTGCGTGCTCACCGTGCTGCCGTGGGGGCTGGCGATTGCGCAGCGTGAAGGCGACTTCTGGCGCTACTTCTTCTGGGTCGAGCATATTCAGCGTTTTGCGCAGAGCGACGCTCAGCATAAAGCGCCGTTCTGGTACTATCTGCCGTTCCTGATTGCCGGGAGCCTGCCGTGGCTGGCGCTGCTGCCGGGCGCGTTGAAGCTCGGCTGGCGCGATCGTCAAGGGCAGGGCAGCGCGTTCTATCTGCTGGGCTGGATAGTGATGCCGTTCCTGTTCTTCAGCATCGCGAAAGGCAAGCTGCCGACCTATATTCTGCCGTGCTTTGGGCCGTTGGCGATGCTGATGGCGCGCTATGCGGTGGATGCAGCGAAAGTGGGCGCGAAGGCGCTGCGAGTCAATGGGCTTATCAACATCGCTTTTGGTGTCGTTGGCCTGGTGGCGGTGGTTGTGGTGTCGCCCTGGGGGCCGATGAAGCATCCGGTGTGGATGCAGATCGAGCTGTATAAGTGCGTGCTGGCGGCGGTGGCGTTCTTTGTCTGGGCGCTGATGGGCTGGCTGTCTATCAAATCGGCTACGCCGCGCTGGACGCTGGCGGCACTCTGCCCGATGGGGTTAGCGCTGCTGGTCGGCTTTGCGATTCCTGACCGCGTGACCGACAGTAAACAGCCGCAGTTCCTGGTGGATATTGTGAGCGAGTCGCTGGCTCCGAGCCGCTACGTGCTGAGCAACAGCGTCGGTATCGCCGCAGGACTTGCCTGGGAACTGAACCGCAGCGACGTCATCATGTATTCGCAGACGGGAGAGCTGAAATACGGTCTTTCTTATCCGGATGCTAAAGGGCGCTTTATCTCCAGCGAAGATTTCCCGCAGTGGCTGGAAACGCATCGTCAGGAGGGGCCAATCTCTCTGGTATTACAGCTGCAGCGCAATACCAAAGTGGTGGATCTGCCGTTACCAAAACCGGATGAGGTGTATGTGATGGGTCGTACCGCGTTTATTCAGTACCGTCCGCAATGATCACCTGGGCCTGCCTGCTGCTCGCCAGCTTATTAAGCTGCGTCGGGCAGCTCTGCCAGAAACAGGCCACGCGCCCGGCACCCGCCGGGCAGCGTGGGCGTCATCTGCTGACCTGGCTTGGGCTCGCGCTGGCGATGCTCGGGCTGGGGATGCTGCTGTGGCTACTGGTGTTGCAGCAAATCCCGGTCAGCGTGGCCTACCCGATGCTGAGTCTGAACTTTGTCTGGGTGACGCTGGCGGCCCGTACTATCTGGCGTGAGCCGGTCAGCCGCCGTCACTGGGCGGGCGTTGGGCTGATTATTGTCGGCATTATGTTGCTAGGGAGCAGCGCCTGATGGGGCTTATCTGGGCATTAATGAGCGTTGGGCTGGTCAGCGCTGCCCAACTGACGCTGCGGGTGGCGATGACCACGCTGCCACCGGCAGAACAGCCGCTGGCGTTCCTTCTCCACCTGCTGCATTTCGGCGACGGCACGCTGGCGCTTTTCCTCGGTCTGTTCGGCTACGTCGCGTCGATGGCCTGCTGGTTCTTCGCCCTGAAGCGCCTGCCACTGGCAAAAGCCTACGCACTGCTGAGCCTGAGCTATATGGTGGTGTGGTGCGCCGCTATCTGGTTGCCGGGCTGGCACGAACCTTTCTCCTGGCGCGGTCTGCTGGGCGTGGTGGTGATTATCGCCGGTGTGATTACCATCTTCTGGCCAAACAAACCTTCCCCTACCCCGTAGCCCGGCCAAGCGCAGCGCCGCCGGGGTTAGCTCCGAGCCTCCCCCGGGGTCGACGTAAACGCCTCGCCCGGGCTACAAAATGTGCAATAATGCCTTTTTCGTTGCATCTATAAGGGATTATCTATGCCAGCAGCTGACGCCGAGGAATCGCTTAGCGGCCTGCGCCTCAACCTGCGTATTGTCTCCATCGTTATCTTCAACTTCGCCAGTTACCTCACCATTGGCCTGCCGCTGGCGGTGCTGCCTGGATACGTCCACGACGTCATGGGATTCAGCGCCTTCTGGGCGGGGCTGGTTATCAGCCTGCAATATTTCGCCACGCTGTTAAGCCGCCCGCATGCCGGGCGCTATGCCGACCTGCTGGGGCCAAAACGGATCGTGGTGATGGGGCTATGCGGCTGCTTTCTCAGCGGGTTGAGCTACCTGCTGGCAGCAACGGGCAGCGGCTGGCCGCTGCTCAGTCTGGTGCTATTGTGCCTGGGACGCGTGATCCTCGGTATAGGTCAAAGTTTTGCTGGCACTGGCTCGACGCTCTGGGGCGTGGGCGTCGTGGGTTCGCCGCATATTGGCCGGGTCATCTCATGGAATGGGATTGTTACCTATGGGGCGATGGCGATGGGCGCGCCGCTTGGCGTGGTGTGCTATCGCTACATTGGTCTACAGGGGCTGGCATTGGCAATTATGGCGGTAGCCGCCGTCGCCATTCTGTGCGCGCAGCCGCGCGCGGAAGTGAAAGCGAAAAAGGGCAAACCGATGTCCTTTCGCGCGGTGCTGGGCCGCGTCTGGCCTTACGGAATGGCGCTGGCGCTGGCCTCCGCGGGCTTTGGGGTGATCGCCACCTTTATCACCCTGTTTTATGATGCAAAAGGCTGGGACGGTGCGGCGTTTGCGCTCACGCTTTTTAGCTGCGCATTCGTAGGGACGCGTCTGCTGTTCCCGAACGGCATTAACCGGCTGGGCGGCCTGAACGTAGCGATGATCTGCTTCTCGGTAGAGATTGTTGGCCTGCTGCTGGTGGGCGTGGCTGATACGCCGATGATGGCAAAAATCGGCACTTTCTTCGCCGGGGCTGGATTCTCACTGGTGTTCCCGGCGCTAGGCGTGGTGGCGGTGAAAGCCGTGCCGCAGCAGAATCAGGGCTCTGCGCTGGCAACCTATACCGTATTTATGGATCTATCGCTGGGTATTACCGGGCCGCTGGCCGGATTGATGATGGCGTGGATGGGCATTTCGACGATTTACATTGCCGCCGCGGGGCTGGTGGCGGTGGCGCTGCTGCTGGGGTGGCGGCTAAAAAAACGGCCTCTGGCGTAAGCACGCGAGAGGCCGTTTATCGGTCAGCAAAACTTAGTTGATGACCAGGGTATTGATGATTTTCTCAGCGTCAGACTGCGCCTGCTGCTGGTTGTCCGCTGGCAGCGTGATCTGCATGGTCAGCAGCTTGCCATCGATCTTACCCAGTACGACGGAAGAGTACGCGGTCTGCCCTTTAGCAGAGATGATGCTGTCGAGCTGCTGCAGCGTGTGGCCCTTCACGTCGATAGATTTATTGGTCACTACCTGCAGCTGCGGGTCGCGGCTGCGCTGCTGATCTTCAAGACGTTTTGCCAGCACCGCTAAATCTTCGGTGGTGTCGTCGCCAACGATGACGATGACCGCTTTCATGCCGGTAGCGTCAGAGTAGACGTGCATGTTGTTGCTCTGGGTGCCCAGCTTACCGCTCTGGTCGGTCATCCCGGCCGGCAGCGTAAAGTTCAGCTTACCGTCTAACAGATTGATAGCCTGACCTGCGGCATCGCTTGCGGCTGCAGAACCTTGTGCAGGGGTGCTGGTGTCGCTGTTGTCACAGGCCGCAAGGCCCATTACCAGCAGGCCAATACCAGCATATTTCACCAATTTGCGCATTGACATCTTCCTTTCGATAAATAGCCATAACGGCTCATCTGCGTATCTTATCACAACCCGTGTAATGAACCCTTAACCAGGCTGCATTGCTGACAAATCAGATTTATCTGCCAGCCTTTTCAATAGCATATTCAGCAGCACGCCGTACATCGGCAGGAAGAAAACAATGCTGATCAGCACTTTAAAGCAGTAGTCCACGAGGGCAATTTCTACCCAGTGCGTTGCCATAAACGGGTCGGTGCTGCGCCAGAAAGCGATAAAGAAGAACGCCAGGGTATCGCTGATGTTACCGAACAGCGTGGAGGCCGTCGGTGCAAGCCACCAGTGGCGGCTTTGACGCAGGCGGTTGAACACGTGCACGTCAAGGATCTGCCCCAGGGCATAGGCCATAAAGCTGGCGGCGGCGATACGGGCCACGAACAGATTAAAGTGCGCCAGCGCGCCGAAGCCCTGCCATTCGCCCATATAGAACAGCGATGAAATGACGTAAGAGATCAGCAGCGCCGGGGCCATCACCGCGAAAACGATACGGCGAGCCAGCGGTGCGCCAAAGATTCGCACGGTTAGATCGGTCGCAAGGAAGATAAACGGAAAGCTAAACGCGCCCCAGGTGGTGTGGAAGCCGAAGATAGAAACCGGCAGCTGCACCAGATAGTTACTGGAGGTGATCACCAGCAGGTGAAATAGCGATAGCCAAACCAGCGCATGTCGGCGCTGTAAGGAGGTAAAGGGAGTCATATTGTACCTTTTTAGTGGTTGGGGTGAGGGAACCCAATAAGTCTGCAAACCCATTGCAGGGGCGGAATGATACTGCTTTCCCGTTTCATTGCAATGGTTGTTTTTCGCGCAATCGTTAACCTGGTTGCGTTGAGGCAGGGTCAGCGTAAACTAAGCGCGTTTTTTCTGACGACGAGATTCTCATGACCGATTTGTTTTCCAGCCCCGACCACACCTTAGACGCGCAAGGGCTGCGCTGCCCGGAACCGGTAATGATGGTGCGTAAGACCGTGCGGACGATGCCGGTGGGGGAAACGCTGCTGATTATTGCCGACGATCCCGCCACCACGCGCGATATCCCTGGTTTTTGCCGCTTTATGGAACATGAGCTGATTGCTCAGCAGACCGAGTCAGTGCCGTACCAGTATTTGCTGCGTAAGAGCCATTAATCGGTACCAATAACCCGTAGCCCGGCCAAGCGAAGCGCCGCCGGGAATGGCATCGAGCCAACCCGGGGTCGGCGTAAACGCCTCGCCCGGGCTACAGGGTTACGCACTAAACTTCCCGCGCAACAGTCGCAGCGCGTTCAACGTCACCAGCACCGTCGCACCGGTATCCGCCAGTACTGCTAACCACAATCCGGTCATGCCGAGCAGCGTGGTGATAAGGAAAATCCCCTTCAGCCCCAGCGCAATGGCGATGTTTTGGCGAACGTTAGCGTGGGTGGCGCGAGCCAGGCGAATCATCTGCACCAGCCCGGTCAGGCGGTTATGCGTCAGCGCCGCATCGGCGGTTTCCAGCGCCACGTCGGTGCCGCTACCCATCGCAATACCCATCGCCGCTGCTTTCATCGCCGGGGCGTCGTTAATTCCGTCGCCCACCATCGCCAGCGGCCCCTGAGCGTTCAGCGCCGTCACTTCACTGACTTTATCGGCAGGCAGCAGGTTCGCGCGATAGGCCATACCTAACTCATCAGCAATGGCGGCAGCGGCGCGTGGGTTGTCCCCGGTCAGAATGATGCCCTGAATGCCTAATTCACGCAGGCCATCGACCGCCTGACGCGCTTCCTGACGGACGGTGTCTCGCAGTGCTACGATGCCCAGCAGGGTATCGTCACGAGTGACGAGCACCACGGTGTTACCCTGGCTTTCCAGCCGTTGGATCTCAGCCTGACGATCCGGTGTTGGGAACTTGCCTGCTGCACAGATAACGATACGTTGCCCGTCTATGTTGGCTTCAATACCGGAACCGACGAGCGTACGCTGATCGGCGGCTTGAGGAATGACAAGCCCACGCTGCTGCGCCTCGCGCACCACGGCCTGCGCCAACGGGTGAGTAGAGCCTTGTTCCACCGCAGCGGCCAGCATCAGCAGGTTGTCTTCACTGAGTTCGGCGGTTGGGATAATCGTGGTCACCTGCGGTTTGCCGAGCGTCAGGGTACCGGTTTTATCAAAGGCCATCTGGGTGATGCGGCCCAACTGCTCCAGCGCCGCACCGCCTTTAATCAGCGCGCCGTGGCGCGCAGCGGTGGCGAGGCCTGAGGTAATCGCTGCCGGAGTCGAGATAACCAGTGCACACGGGCAGCCAATCAGCAGCAGCGTCAGCCCTTTGTAGATCCACTCCTCCCACGAGGCGGCAAACAGCAGCGGCGGCACCAACGTCACCAGCAGCGCGACGGCCATAATCGCCGGGGTATAGATGCGGCTGAAGCGGTCGATAAAGCGCTCGATAGGCGCGCGACGTTCCTCGGCCTCCTCAATCAGACGCAGAATACGGTCGATGGCGCTGTCGCCAGGTTTTGAAATAACGCTCAGCTGTACCAGGCGGTCGGCGCTGGTGGCCCCTGCCGGGACGCTCTCGCCCGCGCTGCGTTCCACTGGAATGGACTCGCCGGTTAACGCGCTCTCATCAAAGCTGGCGAACGGGGTTATGAGCTTCCCGTCGGCAGGCAAGCGCCCACCGGCGGCGACTTCAATCACATCGCCCGGCTGGAGATCCTTCTGCGCCACGGTTTCGCGCTGGCCGTCGCGTACGCGCACGGCGGTGTCTGGCTTCAGCGCCATCAGCGCGCTCACGCCCTGGCGGGCGCGGTTTGCGGCCCAGCCTTCCAGCCTTTCACCGATTAAGAACAGCAGCAGCACCATCGCCGCTTCCGCCGTCGCGCCGATAAACAGCGCGCCGATGGCCGCGACGCTCATCAGCGTTTCAATGGCGAACCAGCTGCCACTTTTCATCAGGCGCAGCGCCTGGCGGGCGATAGGGTAAAGGCCAACCAGCGTGGTGGCGATAAACGCCAGGTTGCCGAGCGGATGGTTGAACTGCTCCAGCCCCCAGCTCATCGCCATCATCATGGCAAGCGCGATAAGCGGCAGGTTCTCCCGCCAGCGCGGGCTGTTCTCTTCCGCCTTTGGTTCGCTGTCGCTACGCAGCGAATAGCCTGCGGCGCTCACCGCTTTCTCCACCTGAGCGCGGATGTCGTCATCGGCATCAACCAGCAGCTTTTCAGTGGCGAACAGCACTTTAACCTGCTTCACGCCAGCGACCTGGCTTACCGCCGTTTCGACTTTACGGGCGCAGGCGGCGCAGTCCATGCCGTTGACGACCCAGCTGTAGCGGGCGTCCAGCGTCGGTACTACGGCGGGTTCAGCCGTTGCGCATTGGCTTTCGCAGCAGCAGTCGTCCTGCGGTTGTGGCGCAGGCGCGAGCTTAAAAGATGAGAATTGGGGGGCTTTATTGTTACGTGTCTCTGGAGTCGACATCGTATCCTCCGATTAATGATCGTTGCTTCATTAAGCGCAGCATACACTCTGGAGTCGACTCCAGAGTCAAGCAGGAAATTACAGGTAAAGCGCGCGAACGATAAAGAAGTGCCCGGCAAAGTAGCAGGCGGCGTAAATAGCCGTATCCGCGCGGAAGCGGCAGCGATATTTACTCACCAGCCAGATAATGTTACCCAACAGCAGTAAACCGGCGCCGAAGAAACCGGAGAGCGCGGTGTCCGTTGGGCGCATAAACCACAGCTCGCCTGCGACCCAGACCATCATCAGCGTCATCGCGATAAAGGCCAGCACCGGTAGACGCATCTCTTCAAGCCGTGTCCAGATAACCGCCAGCCAGAGCACGCCAATCACCAGCAGCACCACCGGCAGCGGCCAGAAGAAGGTGAAGGTCAGCTGTCCGGCAAACCAGATGGTGTACAGCAGATGCGATAGGAAAAATGCGCCGATGGCGTACAGCATGCGCTGACGTGGCAGCAGCGTGAGGGCATCGCCGACCAATGAGGCGCACAGGCCCGCTAGTACCAGGTAGCTGATGGCGTTAAACATCGGCGCCTGCCAGGCGAGAAACAGGAGTAAAATTAAGGTGATAGGTTTGAATGCCCAGCGCTGCCAGGCGGGCCCACGATAGGCGGCATCCACGTAGAGCCAGCCTGAGAAGAATACTGCGATAAACGACCAAAGCATAATAAGTCCCTGTATCTGTTATCTTAATGGGTACTGTACTGCCAGTCTTGAATGTCCAGTGTAGTAGCCGCAGCCGCCAGATGACAATGGCAGACTGCGACGTTTACTATGATTTGCGTAAATTCTTAAGAGAACCTGAAATGAGCAAGATGCCGCTTTTTTTCATCGTCGTTGTCGCCATTATCGTCGTGGCCGCGTCGTTCCGCTTCGTCCAGCAGCGCCGGGAAAAAATGGATAACGATGCCGCCCCGCTGATGCAAAAGCGGGTGGTGGTGACGAACAAGCGCGAAAAGGTGCTGAACGATCGCCGTTCGCGTCAGCAGACGGTGACGCCAGCCGGTAGCGACATGCGCTATGACGTGAGCTTTAAGCCGGAGCAGGGCGGGCTGGAGGTGAGTTTTCGCGTCGAGGCCGAGCAGTATCATCAGCTGACGGTGGGGGATAAGGGAACGCTGAGCTACAAAGGCTCGCGCTTTGTCGACTTTAAGGCCGAACCGTAAAACAGGGCCTGGCGGAGAGCCAGGCCTGGAAATCACTTCTTCTTCAGGCTCGCGCCAATTTTCTTCTGCCACACCAGCAGTTCAAACACGCCGAACAGGAAGATACGGACTTTCTCGCCACGGCTCATCTGCGGGCCATCTTTCGGCATCGTCGACTGTAGCAGCGCCATCTGCATACCGTGCATCAGCACCATAAAGATCAGCGCGACGTTAACGAAGATATTCAGCGGGCGGGGGAACGGGTGAACCAGGTTCAGCACCAGAAACGCCCATACGCACAGCATCAGCGCGCGTCCAAGATTAATCAGCATCACTTTCTCCCTGCACTTCACGATGATAGAGACGATAGGCAACCTGACCGGCAATTTTTTCCCGATGCAGATCCCAACTGACCGGCACCGACGGTAGGCCATTTTCGACTTCGCTTTCGACGTAGATCAGCGCGTTATCGGCCAGCCAACCGTTGGTTTCCAGTAAGTTTAACGTCTCTTCCAGTAATCCTTTACGGAATGGTGGATCGACAAAAATAATATCATGTGGCGTGCCGCTCTGAGCGAGGAATGCAAGGGTGTTGGTATTCACCACTTTACCCTGCGCGGCGTTCAGCGTGGCGAGGTTCTTTTGCAGCTGTTGGGCAACTGACCGCTCCATCTCCAGCAGCGTGGCGCTGGCGGCATAACGGGAGAGCGCTTCCAGCCCTAACGCACCGCTTCCGGCGAAGCAGTCCAGGCAGCGGGCATCTACCATTGAGGGTGCCAGCCAGTTGAAGAGGGTCTCACGCACGCGGTCGGTGGTGGGCCTGAGGCCTGGGCTATCAGGTACGGGAAGTTTACGGCCGCGCCACTGCCCGCCAATAATGCGGATCTGGCCCATGCCGCCGGAAGTTGGTTTTTTCATTTGCTTGCTCTGGTCGCTCTTTCGGCCTGCTATTCTAGCTTTCTGTCCTGCCGGGTGAAAGCGGTGAAGCCAGGGAAGTTAAGTGGTAGACTAACCGACTAATTTCATCATTATTTTAGCCTTCGCGTCGATTATGGCGAAGTGGCGCCATCAAAAACAGCGGGGAGTGTGGTTGCAAATGGCAAAAGAAAAAAAACGTGGCTTTTTTTCCTGGCTGGGCTTTGGGCAGAAAGAACAGGATCAGGTCGTTGAATCAGAAGAAAAAATTGAAGAGCAGCCGGTAGCTGAAACACCGACTGCTGAGCCTGAAACGGTTGCAGAAGAGACGCCGCGCGTCGAAGAAATGCAGGCACCTGCTGAGGAAAGCGCTGAACCACACACCCTCGCGGAAAGCGAAGCGTTCGCAGAAGAGGTAGTGGAAGTCACCGAACAGGTTGTTGAACGCGAAATCGCGGAAACCGCAGCGGTTGAAGATATTCAGCCAGAAGTGATTGAAGCCGTTGAACCGGTTGTCGAAGCACAGCCGGAAGTGGTTGAAGCCATTGAACCGGTTGCTGAAGTGCAGGCAGAAGTGGTTGAAGCCGTTGAGCCAGTTGCTGAAGTACAGCCAGAAGTGGTTGAAGCCGTTGAACCGGTTGCCGAAGCACAGCCGGAAGTGGTTGAAACCGTTGAACCGGTTGCTGAAGAACAGCCGGAAGTGGTTGAAGCCGTTGAGCCGGTAGCGGAAGTACAGCCGGAAGTGGTTGAAACCGTTGAACCGGTTGCCGAAGTACTGCCAGAAGTGGTTGAAGAGAGCGAACCTGAGGCCGTTGACGAGCTGACCGACGAGGAACTGGAAGCGCAGGCGCTTGCCGTCGAGTCGGAAAACGAAGCGGTGGAAGAAGAAGCGGCCGTAGAAGCACCGGCGGATGACGCACAGCAAGAACAGGAAAAGCCAACCAAAGAAGGTTTCTTCGCGCGTCTGAAACGCAGCCTGTTAAAAACCAAAGAAAACCTCGGTTCCGGATTTATCAGTCTGTTCCGCGGCAAGAAAATCGACGACGATCTATTTGAAGAACTGGAAGAGCAGCTGCTGATTGCCGACGTCGGCGTGGAAACCACTCGTAAGATCATCAATAGCCTGACCGAAACCGCCAGCCGTAAACAGCTGCGTGATGCCGAAGCGCTGTACGGTCTGTTAAAAGATGAAATGGGTGAAATTCTCGCAAAAGTAGATGAACCGCTTAATATTGAAGGCAAAACGCCATTCGTTATTTTGATGGTCGGCGTGAACGGTGTGGGTAAGACCACCACCATCGGCAAGCTGGCGCGTCAGTTCGAGCAGCAGGGCAAAACGGTCATGCTGGCGGCGGGCGATACCTTCCGTGCGGCAGCGGTTGAACAGCTGCAGGTCTGGGGCCAGCGCAACAATATTCCGGTTATCGCGCAGCACACCGGCGCGGATTCCGCATCGGTCATTTTCGATGCCATCCAGGCGGCGAAAGCGCGTAACGTTGATGTACTGATTGCTGATACCGCAGGGCGCTTGCAGAATAAATCGCACCTGATGGAAGAGCTGAAGAAAATTGTTCGCGTGATGAAAAAGCTCGACGTCGACGCACCGCATGAAGTCATGCTGACCATCGACGCCAGCACCGGGCAGAACGCCATCAGCCAGGCCAAACTGTTCCACGAGGCCGTTGGCCTGACCGGTATCACGTTGACTAAACTCGACGGTACCGCCAAGGGCGGGGTGATATTCTCCGTGGCGGATCAGTTCGGCATTCCGATTCGCTATATCGGCGTCGGTGAACGTATTGAGGACTTACGTCCGTTTAAAGCGGGCGATTTTATTGAGGCACTTTTTGCCCGAGAGGATTAATCATGATTCGCTTTGAACACGTCAGCAAAGCCTATCTCGGCGGGAGACAAGCGCTGCAGGGAGTCACATTCCATATGCAGCCAGGCGAGATGGCATTTCTGACCGGTCACTCCGGCGCGGGTAAAAGTACCCTGCTGAAGCTTATCTGTGGGATCGAGCGGCCGAGTGCAGGGAAAATTTACTTCGGCGGGCACGACATCAGCCGCCTGAAGAACCGTGAGGTGCCGTTCTTACGTCGCCAGATCGGCATGATTTTCCAGGATCACCATCTGCTGATGGACAGAACCGTGTTTGATAACGTGGCGATCCCGCTGATCATCGCGGGCGCCAGCGCGGACGATATTCGTCGTCGCGTCTCGGCAGCGTTGGACAAAGTCGGGCTGCTTGATAAAGCGAGAAACTTCCCGATTCAGCTCTCCGGCGGTGAACAACAGCGCGTCGGCATTGCTCGTGCGGTAGTGAACAAGCCTGCGGTACTGCTGGCGGATGAACCGACGGGTAACCTGGATAACGCACTGTCGGAAGGCATTTTGCGACTGTTCGAAGAGTTTAACCGCGTTGGGGTAACGGTGCTGATGGCGACGCACGACATTGGGCTTATCTCCAGCCGCTCTTACCGCATGCTGACGCTGAGCGACGGTCACTTGCATGGAGGCCACACCGGTGAATAAGCGCGACGCAATCAACCAAATTCGCCAGTTCGGCGGGCGACTCGACCGCTTGCGTAAATCGGTCTCCTCATCAGGTGACGGCGGACGCAATGCGCCGAAGCGCGGTAAACCGGCGCCGAAACCGAACTCGCGTAAAACCAACGTCTTCAACGAGCAGGTGCGCTATGCCTGGCAGGGCGCGCTGCAGGATCTGAAAAGCAAACCGCTGGCGACCTTCCTGACGGTGATGGTGATTGCCATCTCCCTGACGCTGCCAAGCGTCTGCTATATGGTCTACAAGAACGTCAACACGGCGGCTTCGCAGTACTATCCATCTCCGCAGATCACCGTCTATCTGGAGAAAACGCTGGATGACGATGCGGCGGCGAAAGTGGTGGGGCAACTGCAGGCCGAGCAGGGCGTGGATAAGGTGAACTACCTCTCCCGCGACGAAGCGCTGGGTGAATTCCGCAACTGGTCGGGCTTTGGCGGCGCGCTGGATATGCTGGAAGAGAACCCGCTGCCTGCGGTGGCGGTCGTTATCCCGAAAATCGACTTCCAGACCACCGACGCGCTGAACACGCTGCGTGACCGCGTGGCGCAGATTCAGGGCGTTAACGAAGTGCGCATGGATGACAGCTGGTTTGCGCGTCTGGCGTCCATTACCGGGCTGGTGGGCCGCGTGTCGGCGATGATCGGCGTGCTGATGGTGGCGGCGGTGTTCCTCGTCATCGGTAACAGCGTGCGTCTGAGCATCTTTGCGCGTCGTGATACCATCAACGTGCAGAAGCTGATTGGGGCAACCGATGGGTTTATCCTGCGACCGTTCCTTTACGGCGGTGCGCTGCTTGGCTTCTCCGGTGCGTTCCTGTCGCTGATTCTGTCGGAAATTCTGGTGATGCGACTGTCGTCGGCGGTCACCGAAGTGGCGCGTGTCTTCGGTACCCAGTTTGAGCTGAGCGGCCTGTCGTTTGATGAGTGCCTGCTGTTGCTGCTGGTTAGCTCGATGATCGGTTGGGTGGCAGCCTGGCTTGCCACGGTACAACATTTACGCCACTTTACTCCCGATTAAAAAAGTTCTGTTATACTCTTCCCCTGCGACGACTTCCGTCCGCAGGGGATGCGTTTTAAACCCCATCTTTCTGCCCTCGCGGCCTATCGCGTGTCACATTTTGTGCGTAATTTATTCACACTGTTGCATTGAACTTGTGGATAAACTCACTGTCTGATAAAAGAGCGGATGATATTCTCGTTGCTCATAGAGCCTGGCATGTTTGTTGCGTTCGGGGACAAGCCGCCGCCAGTATGAAGTGAATTGAGAGGATTTGAATGACCAAAGAAATGCAAAATTTAGCGTTAGCCCCTGTTGGTAACCTGGAATCTTATATCCGGGCTGCGAACGCATGGCCGATGTTGACGGCTGATGAAGAAAAGGCGCTTGCTGAACGGCTGCATTACCAGGGCGATCTGGAAGCAGCTAAAACGCTGATCCTGTCTCACCTGCGCTTTGTTGTTCATATTGCTCGTAATTACTCGGGCTATGGCCTGCCGCAGGCGGACTTGATTCAGGAAGGCAATATCGGCCTGATGAAAGCCGTACGTCGTTTTAACCCAGAAGTGGGCGTACGTCTGGTCTCCTTTGCGGTGCATTGGATCAAAGCGGAAATTCACGAATACGTACTGCGTAACTGGCGTATCGTTAAAGTCGCGACCACCAAAGCGCAGCGTAAGCTGTTCTTCAACCTGCGTAAAACCAAGCAGCGTCTGGGCTGGTTCAATCAGGATGAAGTGGAAATGGTTGCCCGTGAACTGGGCGTTTCCAGCAAAGACGTTCGCGAGATGGAATCCCGTATGGCGGCGCAGGACATGGCGTTTGATATGTCCTCAGACGATGAGTCTGAAAGCCACTCGGTTGCTCCGGTGCTCTATCTGCAGGATAAATCGTCCAACTTTGCCGACGGCATCGAAGATGATAACTGGGAAGAGCAGGCAGCGAATAAGCTGACCGACGCCATGCAGGGCCTGGACGAACGTAGCCAGGACATCATTCGCGCCCGCTGGCTGGACGAAGACAACAAGTCTACGCTGCAGGAACTGGCCGATCGTTACGGCGTATCCGCCGAGCGTGTACGTCAGCTTGAAAAGAACGCGATGAAAAAACTGCGCGCAGCTATCGAAGCCTGATTTTTGCGGCGCACCCAATAAACCCTCGAATGCAAATTCGGGGGTTTTTGTTTTTGTAGGCCGGATAAGGCGTAACCGTCACCCAGATAATCCCACTGTCATCACGCTTTCCTCTGCTTATTTCACGTTTGCCGCTGGCGCTAATGCAGGCGATGGCAAAGACTGAATAGACTTTTCGTCATTTCAACGGCAGGGGGTTTACCGTGAGTAACGAGTCACTGAATCATCGGCGTTTACAGGCCACGCCGCGCGGTGTGGGCGTGATGTGCGGCTTCTACGCGGAGCGCGCTGAGAACGCCACGCTGTGGGATATTGAAGGTAACGAATACATCGACTTTGCCGCTGGCATTGCGGTGCTGAATACCGGGCATCGCCATCCTCAGGTCATTGCCGCCGTTGAAAACCAGCTGCAGGCTTTTACCCACACTGCCTATCAGATAGTCCCCTATGAAAGCTATGTATCATTAGCAGAACGTATTAATGCCGCCGTGCCTATTGCCGGAAACGCCAAAACCGCGTTCTTCAGTACCGGCGCGGAAGCGGTTGAGAATGCGGTGAAAATTGCTCGTGCCTATACCAAACGTCCTGGACTGATTACCTTCGGCGGTGGCTTTCACGGCCGCACCTTTATGACGATGGCGCTGACCGGCAAAGTCGCACCGTACAAAATCGGTTTCGGCCCGTTCCCCGGCTCGGTGTATCACGGTGTCTATCCTAATGCCGCCCACGGCGTGACCACCGAGATGGCGCTCAAAAGCCTGACCCATATTTTCAAAGCCGATATCGCTCCGGATCAAGTGGCGGCGATGATTATCGAACCGGTGCAGGGCGAGGGTGGCTTTAATGTTGCCCCTGCTGATTTTATGCAGGCGTTGCGCCAGCTTTGCGATACCCACGGCATTTTGCTGATTGCCGACGAAGTGCAGACCGGCTTTGCCCGTACCGGCAAGCTGTTTGCCATGGAGCACTACAGCGTGAAGCCTGACCTTATCACCATGGCGAAAAGCCTGGCGGGCGGTTTCCCGCTCTCGGGCGTCGTGGGGCGCGCCGAGGTGATGGATGCCCCGGCGCCCGGCGGCCTTGGCGGTACCTATGCGGGCAACCCGCTGGCGATTGCCGCCGCGCATGCAGTGTTGGATGTCATTGAGGAAGAGGCGCTCTGCACTCGCGCAAACCATCTGGGCCAGCATCTGATTGAGGTGCTAAATAAGTTACGCGAAAGCTGCCCGGAGATTGCCGACGTGCGCGGCGTGGGGTCGATGGTGGCCGTAGAGTTTGTGAACCCGCGAACCGGAGAGCCGTCGCCGGAGTTTACTAAATTGGTGCAGGATCGCGCACTGGCGGAAGGTGTGCTGCTGCTGAGCTGCGGCGTGTACGGCAACGTCATTCGCTTCCTGTACCCGCTTACCATCCCTGAGAAGCAGTTCCAGCAGGCGCTGGAGGTGGTTCGTCGGGCGATATCTGAATAGACCGAGCACTTCCCGGCGAAGCGCCGCTGGGGATGCACCCAACTCCCAAGCCACTCCGATGAGTGGCTTTTTTTTGTCATTTTTGCGTTACAAATCCGTCAAATTTAACGTTTCAATTCCACAAAAATGGGGTATGTTTTAGCAGAGTATGCTGAAAAAGCACGGTCAGCATCCCTTAATATTAATATCTTATACTTACCACGCGTGTGATATAAGAATAATGTGCTAAATAACAACATCACAACAAATGCAACAACCATAACAATGGGGAACCTCAGGATGAAAATGAAGGGTAAAGCGTTACTGGCAGGATGTATTGCGCTGGCATTCAGCAATATGGCATTAGCAGAAAATATTAAAGTTGCTGTTGTTGGCGCGATGTCCGGCCCGGTTGCGCAGTACGGTGACCAGGAGTTCAGCGGTGCGACTCAGGCAGTTGCCGACATTAACGCCAAGGGCGGTATCAAGGGCAATAAACTGGAAATCGTAAAATACGATGATGCCTGTGACCCGAAACAAGCGGTTGCGGTAGCGAACAAAGTGGTGAATGACGGGATCAAATACGTTATCGGTCACCTCTGCTCCTCCTCTACGCAGCCTGCATCTGATATTTATGAAGATGAAGGTATTCTGATGATCACCCCGGCGGCAACGGCTCCTGAGCTGACCGCGCGTGGCTATAAGCTGATTCTGCGTACCACCGGTCTGGACTCCGATCAGGGCCCAACTGCGGCGAAATACATCCTCGAGAAGGTGAAACCGCAGCGTATCGCGGTCGTTCACGATAAGCAGCAGTACGGTGAAGGTCTGGCGCGTGCAGTGCAGGACGGCCTGAAGAAAGGCGGGGCGAACGTCGTCTTCTTCGACGGCATCACCGCGGGTGAGAAAGACTTCTCCACCCTGGTGGCGCGTCTGAAGAAAGAGAACATCGACTTTGTTTACTTTGGCGGCTATCACCCGGAAATGGGCCAGATCCTGCGTCAGGCTCGTGCTGCTGGCCTGAAAACCCAGTTTATGGGGCCGGAAGGCGTGGCGAACGTTTCACTGTCTAACATCGCGGGTGATTCTGCGGAAGGTCTGCTGGTGACTAAGCCTAAGAACTACGACCAGGTTCCGGCGAACAAACCTATCGTAGACGCGATCAAAGCGAAGAAAGAAGATCCAAGCGGTGCATTCGTATGGACTACCTACGCTGCGCTGCAGTCTCTGCAGGCGGGTCTGAACCATTCAGACGACCCGGCTGAGATTGCGAAATACCTGAAAGCCAATACCGTGGATACCGTTATGGGTCCGCTGTCGTGGGATGAGAAAGGTGACCTGAAAGGCTTCGAATTCGGCATCTTTAACTGGCACGCTAACGGTACGGCGACCGACGCGAAGTAAGAGATTATTGCGCGACGGAACCGCATAAAATGTAGGCCGGATAAGACGTATGCCGCCATCCGGCAATGTGTGCAGCGCTGCCTGATGGCGCTGCGCTTATCAGGCCTACACGAGATGTAGCCCGGCCGAGGCGTTAGCCGACGCCGGGATCGGCACTACCCTCGAACCCAGCCCTCAGCATGCACCGTAAAGTCCAGCGCTTTGGCAAACGCGGCCATTTCCAGGCTCTCTTCTGCGCCAGCTTTGCTCAGCGTCCAGCGGCTGACCTGCGGGTTATCGCGCATCACCTCTTCGACCAGATACTGCCCCACGCCGCGACGGCGGGTGACCTCGCGTACGCACAGACTGTTAAGCGTCCCCTGGCTACCGTTGATCGTCACCTTTACCGCTGCCAGCAGGCGTTCGTTAAAGCGGGCGGCATACAGGCGGTGGTTCTCATCAAGGTGCTGTTCGTCGGGGGTCTGAGCGGGCCAGATCTTACCGAGGCAGATGCGGTCCTGATCGCTAAAGGTGTCTAAACGAATGATGGTCAGCTTCATGGGCAGTTTGCTCAAATCTCGAAAATGGTGGCCAGTGTACTCAATTTATTCTGCCGGACGCTTTCTCTTTTTTGGCTTGTTCAGTAGGGGATTAAGTTTTCGATATCTTCACAGACAGTTTGAAACATCATGGATCGAAAAATAGTCAGAACTTTAACCTGAAAACCAGCGTTTTATTCGGCTTATTATGTCGTTATTTTATGCTGCCGTTCGGGCTTTTTTTTGTTTATCTATGGCAAAAATCAGAATATTATCTTTTCTTAATAGACTGAAAAATAGAGAATTTAGTCTGTTTTTAGCCAAAAAGCTGCGCTAACTCATTAAAGATAATGGCAAAAGTAGCGTTGTATATTAAAAGTACAGAATGCTTTTTAACCACCACACAACAAAATATATGCACGCCACGACGTGTAAATACGACATCACGAATGGGGATCCCGAAGTATGAAAAGGAATACAAAAACAGTAATCGCAGGGATGATCGCGCTGGCTATGTCTCACGCGGCGATGGCAGACGATATTAAGGTAGCGGTTGTCGGTGCGATGTCCGGCCCGGTTGCTCAGTGGGGCGACATGGAGTTCAACGGTGCGCGCCAGGCCATTAAAGACATCAATGCCAAAGGTGGTATTAAAGGTGACAAGCTGGTCGGCGTTGAGTACGACGATGCCTGTGACCCGAAACAAGCGGTGGCGGTTGCGAACAAAATCGTTAACGACGGCATCAAATACGTGATTGGCCACCTCTGCTCCTCCTCCACGCAGCCCGCGTCTGACATCTATGAAGACGAAGGCATTCTGATGATCTCCCCGGGTGCGACTAACCCAGAGCTGACCCAGCGTGGCTACCACTACATCATGCGTACCGCTGGTCTGGACTCCTCACAGGGCCCAACCGCGGCGAACTACATCCTGAATAAAGTGAAGCCGCAGCGCATCGCGATCATTCATGACAAACAGCAGTACGGTGAAGGTCTGGCGCGTTCCGTTCAGGACGGGCTGAAAGCGGGCAAAGCTAATATCGTCTTCTTCGACGGGATTACTGCCGGTGAAAAAGACTTCTCCGCGCTGATTGCCCGTCTGCAAAAAGAGAACATCGACTTCGTTTACTACGGCGGTTATTACCCGGAAATGGGACAGATGCTGCGCCAGGCGCGCGCGGTTGGCCTGAAAACGCAGTTTATGGGACCAGAAGGCGTAGGTAACGCTTCGCTGTCGAACATCGCCGGCAAAGCAGCGGAAGGCATGCTGGTTACCATGCCAAAACGCTATGACCAGGATCCAGCAAACAGCGCTATCGTCGATGCCCTGAAAGCGCAGAAGAAAGATCCAACCGGCCCGTACGTGTGGATCACTTACGCTGCCGTGCAGTCTCTGGCGACTGCCATGGAGCGTACCGGTAGCGATGATCCGCAAGCGCTGATTAAAGACTTAAAAGCAAACGGTGCGAAAACCGTGATTGGGCCGCTGAGCTGGGACGACAAAGGCGATCTGAAAGGATTTGAATTTGGGGTCTTCCAGTGGCATGCCGACGGCTCATCCACCGTGGCGAAGTAACCTTCATTTCCCCCTGGCGGGCGTAGACCCGCAGGGGTAGCAAAAGGCTAATTTATGTCAGAGCAGGTTCTCTACTTTGTGCAGCAGATGTTTAACGGCGTTACGCTGGGAAGCACCTATGCACTGATCGCCATCGGTTACACCATGGTGTACGGGATTATCGGCATGATCAACTTCGCCCACGGCGAGGTATACATGATCGGTAGTTATGTCTCCTTTATGATTATCGCCGCATTAATGATGATGGGCATCGACACCGGCTGGCTTCTGGTGGCGGCCGGATTCATCGGGGCGATTGTGATTGCCAGCGCCTATGGCTGGAGCATCGAACGGGTGGCCTACCGCCCGGTGCGTAGCTCCAAGCGTCTGATTGCGCTGATCTCCGCCATCGGGATGTCCATCTTCCTGCAGAACTACGTCAGTCTGACCGAAGGCTCGCGCGATATCGCGCTGCCAAGCCTGTTTAACGGCCAGTGGATTGTCGGCAGCAGCGAAAACTTCTCCGCGTCCATCACCACCATGCAGTTGGTTATCTGGATTGTGACCTTTGTTGCCATGCTGGCGCTGACGCTGTTTATTCGCTACTCCCGCATGGGCCGCGCCTGCCGCGCTTGCGCGGAAGACCTGAAAATGGCGAGCCTGCTCGGCATTAACACCGACCGCGTGATTGCCCTGACGTTTGTCATTGGCGCAGCGATGGCGGCGGTGGCGGGCGTGCTGTTGGGTCAGTTCTACGGCGTTATCAACCCGTATATCGGCTTTATGGCCGGGATGAAGGCCTTCACCGCGGCGGTTCTGGGCGGTATCGGCAGTATTCCAGGGGCGATGATTGGTGGGCTGATTCTTGGCATCGCGGAAGCGCTGTCCTCCGCGTATCTGAGCACCGAATATAAAGACGTTGTGTCGTTCGCGCTGCTGATCGTGGTGCTGCTGGTGATGCCGACCGGTATCCTGGGCCGCCCGGAGGTAGAGAAAGTATGAAACCGATGCAATTTGCGATGGCGCTGCTGTCGGCGGCGATGTTCTTTGTCCTGGCTGGCGTCTTTATGGGCGTTCAGTTACAGCTCGACGGCACCAAACTGGTGGTCGGCAGTGCGGCGGATATCCGCTGGCAGTGGATCTTTATCGGCACCGCAGTGGTCTTTTTCTTCCAGATGCTGCGCCCGTTATTCCAGAAGGGGCTGAAAAGCGTTTCTGGACCGAAGTTTATTCTGCCTGCCATTGATGGCTCGACGGTTAAGCAGAAGCTGTTCCTGGTAGCGCTGCTGGTGATCGCCGTGGCGTGGCCGTTTATGGTTTCACGTGGCACGGTCGATATCGCCACCCTGACCATGATTTATATCATCCTTGGCCTTGGCTTGAACGTCGTGGTGGGGCTTTCCGGTCTGTTGGTGCTCGGTTACGGCGGCTTCTATGCCATCGGTGCCTACACTTTCGCGCTGTTGAACCACTATTACGGTCTCGGCTTCTGGACCTGTCTGCCGATCGCGGGGCTGGTCTCGGCGGCGGCGGGCTTCCTGCTGGGCTTCCCGGTGCTGCGTCTGCGCGGTGACTATCTGGCGATTGTGACCTTAGGCTTCGGTGAAATCGTCCGTATCCTGCTGCTTAACAACACCGAAATCACCGGCGGCCCGAACGGCATCAGCCAGATCCCGAAACCGACCTTCTTCGGCCTGGAGTTCAGCCGCAGCGCTCGCGAAGGCGGCTGGGATACCTTCAGCAACTTCTTTAACGTCAAGTACGACCCATCTGACCGCGTGATCTTCCTTTATCTGGTGGCGCTGCTGCTGGTGGTGTTGAGCCTGTTTGTCATCAACCGCCTGCTGCGCATGCCGCTGGGCCGTGCGTGGGAAGCGCTGCGTGAAGATGAAATTGCCTGTCGCTCGCTGGGCCTGAGCCCAACGCGCATCAAGCTGACTGCGTTTACCATCAGCGCCGCGTTCGCCGGTTTTGCCGGTACGCTGTTTGCCGCGCGCCAGGGCTTTGTCAGCCCAGAATCCTTTACCTTTGCCGAGTCGGCCTTCGTGCTGGCGATTGTGGTACTGGGCGGGATGGGCTCGCAGTTTGCGGTTATTCTCGCCGCCGTCCTGCTGGTGGTATCGCGCGAACTGATGCGTGACTTCAACGAATACAGCATGCTGATGCTGGGTGGTTTGATGGTTCTGATGATGATCTGGCGTCCGCAGGGGCTTCTGCCGATGACTCGTCCGCAGCTCAAGCTGAAAAGCGGGAAAGCGAAAGAAGGAGAGCAGGCATGAGTCAGCCATTATTATCCGTTAACGGCCTGATGATGCGTTTTGGCGGCCTGCTGGCGGTTAACAACGTCGCCCTGGAACTGCATCCTCAGGAAATCGTCTCCCTGATTGGCCCGAACGGCGCGGGGAAAACCACGGTCTTTAACTGCCTGACTGGCTTCTACAAGCCGACCGGCGGCACCATCATGCTGCGTGACCAGCACCTGGAAGGGCTACCGGGTCAGGAGATTGCCCGCATGGGCGTGGTGCGTACCTTCCAGCACGTGCGTCTGTTCCGCGAAATGACGGTGATTGAAAACCTGCTGGTGGCACAGCATCAACAGCTGAAGACCGGCGTCTTCTCTGGCCTGCTGAAAACCCCGTCGTTCCGTCGCGCGCAAAGCGAAGCGCTGGACCGTGCTGCTACCTGGCTTGAGCGTATCGGTCTGTTAGAGCATGCCAACCGTCAGGCCAGCAACCTGGCCTACGGGGACCAGCGTCGTCTGGAGATTGCCCGCTGCATGGTGACGCAGCCGGAAATCCTGATGCTCGACGAACCTGCGGCGGGTCTTAACCCGAAAGAGACCAAAGAGCTGGACGAGCTGATTGCCGAGCTGCGTAATCATCACAACACCACTATCCTGCTGATTGAGCATGATATGAAGCTGGTGATGGGCATTTCCGACCGCATCTACGTGGTGAATCAGGGTACGCCGCTGGCGAACGGTACACCGGAAGAGATCCGCAACAACCCGGACGTGATCCGCGCCTATTTAGGTGAAGCATAATGGGGGCGAGGCAGAATATGGATAAAGTGATGTTATCGTTTGATAAAGTCAGCGCCCACTATGGCAAAATTCAGGCGCTGCACGACGTCAGCTTGCATATCAATCAGGGTGAAATCGTCACCCTGATTGGCGCCAACGGCGCGGGTAAAACCACGCTGCTCGGCACATTGTGCGGCGACCCGCGCGCCACCAGCGGGCGTATTGTCTTTGATGATAAAGACATTACCGACTGGCAGACGGCGAAAATTATGCGTGAAGCGGTCGCGATTGTCCCGGAAGGGCGCCGCGTCTTCTCGCGCATGACGGTGGAAGAGAACCTGGCGATGGGCGGCTTCTTCGCCGACCGCGATCAGTTCCAGGAGCGCATCAAGTGGGTGTATGACCTGTTCCCACGCCTGCTTGAGCGTCGCATTCAGCGTGCTGGCACCATGTCCGGCGGTGAGCAGCAGATGCTGGCAATTGGCCGTGCATTGATGAGCCAGCCGCGCCTGCTGCTGCTCGATGAGCCTTCTCTGGGGCTGGCTCCGATTATCATCCAGCAGATCTTCGACACCATTGAGCAACTGCGTAAGCAGGGTATGACCATCTTCCTCGTCGAGCAGAACGCCAACCAGGCGCTGAAGCTCGCCGACCGCGGCTACGTGCTGGAAAACGGCCACGTGGTGCTGGAAGACACCGGTGATGCACTGCTGGCGAACGAAGCGGTGCGCAGCGCGTACCTCGGCGGTTAATTTGCAGCAACAATGCCGGATGGCGGCGTAAACGCCTTATCCGGCCTACAGTTACCCGTAGGCCGGATAAGATGCGTTCGCATCGCCATCCGGCGTTTCCCTTTACGTGTCACAGCTCCCACTTTCCCTTCTTAGAACCGTCACTGCCTTGCCATCCCTTTGTCGCCTTACTATCTTTTTTTTGTAATAAAAAAGTTATTTTTCTGTCATTCGAGCATGTCATGTTACCCCCGCGAACATAAAACGCGTGATATCGCGCATCCCGGCACAAAAAGAGAGATAACCGATGATATCGTTACGACATACAGCTTTAGGATTGGCAATGAGTCTGGCATTCGCAGGTCAGGCTATGGCGGTGACCACTATTCCGTTCTGGCATTCAATGGAAGGTGAGCTGGGTAAAGAGGTTGATTCTCTGGCGCAGCGCTTCAACGCTGCCAACCCGGATTACAAAATTCAGCCGGTGTACAAAGGCAACTATGAACAGAGCCTGAGCGCAGGTATCGCCGCGTTCCGTACCGGTAACGCCCCGGCAATTTTGCAGGTGTACGAAGTCGGTACCGCCACCATGATGGCGTCAAAAGCGATTAAGCCGGTGTATCAGGTGTTTGACGATGCCGGTATCAAGTTCGATGAATCTCAGTTTGTGCCGACGGTTTCCGGTTACTACACCGACTCCAAAACCGGGCACCTGCTGTCCCAGCCGTTTAACAGCTCCACCCCGGTGCTGTACTACAACAAAGACGCCTTCAAGAAAGCCGGTCTAGACCCGAACCAGCCGCCGAAAACCTGGCAGGATCTGGCAGCCTATACCGCGAAGCTGAAAGCGGCCGGTATGAAGTGCGGCTACGCCAGCGGCTGGCAGGGCTGGATCCAGATTGAAAACTTCAGCGCCTGGCATGGCCTGCCGGTCGCGACCAAAAACAACGGCTTCGACGGTACCGATGCGGTGCTGGAATTCAACAAGCCAGAGCAGGTGAAACACATCGCGCTGCTGGAAGCGTTGAACAAGAAGGGTGATTTCAGCTACTTCGGCCGTAAAGATGAGTCCACCGAGAAGTTCTACAACGGTGACTGCGCCATTACCACCGCCTCTTCCGGTTCGCTGGCGGACATTCGTCAGTACGCCAAATTCAACTACGGCGTGGGCATGATGCCTTACGACGCTGACGTGAAGGGCGCGCCGCAGAACGCCATCATCGGCGGGGCAAGCCTGTGGGTGATGCAGGGTAAAGACAAAGAGACCTACACCGGCGTGGCAAAATTCCTCGAGTTCCTGGCGAAGCCTGAAATTGCTGCCGAATGGCACCAGAAAACCGGCTACCTGCCAATCACTACCGCCGCGTACGACCTGACTCGTCAGCAGGGCTTCTATGACAAGAACCCAGGTGCCGATATCGCCACGCGTCAGATGCTGAACAAGCCACCGTTGCCGTTCACCAAAGGGCTGCGTCTGGGCAACATGCCGCAGATTCGTACCATCGTGGATGAAGAACTGGAAAGCGTCTGGACCGGTAAGAAAACGCCTCAGCAGGCGCTGGACTCTGCGGTAGAGCGCGGGAATCAGCTGCTGCGTCGCTTCGAGCAATCGACCAAGTCTTAATCATTGACTAACCCCCTCACCCTAACCCTCTCCCTATAGGGGAGAGGGGACCGTTCGGCATCGTCTGGTAGAGAGTGCTCCGAGCGGTCTTTTCTCCCTCGCCCCTTTGGGGAGAGGGCCGGGGTGAGGGGAAACCAACTCAGAGTTTAACTATGTCATCATCCCGTCCGGTGTTTAAATCCCGCTGGTTGCCCTACGCATTGGTCGCTCCGCAGCTGATTATCACCGTTATCTTCTTTATCTGGCCCGCCGGTGAAGCGCTGTGGTACTCACTGCAAAGCGTTGACCCGTTTGGTCTCTCCAGCCAGTTCGTTGGCCTGGACAACTTTGTCACGCTGTTCCACGATAGCTACTACCTTGATTCTTTCTGGACGACCATCAAGTTCAGCGGCCTGGTGACGATAAGCGGCCTGCTGGTCTCGCTGTTCTTTGCCGCCCTGGTGGACTACGTGGTACGCGGCAGCCGTCTTTACCAGACGCTGATGCTGCTGCCTTACGCTGTCGCGCCTGCCGTTGCCGCCGTACTGTGGATCTTCCTGTTTAACCCAGGACGCGGGCTGATTACCCACTTCCTCGGCGAGTTCGGCTATGACTGGAACCACGCGCAGAACAGCGGTCAGGCCATGTTCCTGGTGGTCTTCGCCTCGGTCTGGAAGCAGATAAGCTACAACTTCCTGTTCTTCTTCGCCGCGCTGCAATCTATTCCGCGCTCGCTGGTCGAGGCCGCTGCCATCGACGGCGCGGGCCCGATTCGCCGCTTCTTCAAGCTGGCGCTGCCGCTGATTGCCCCGGTGAGCTTCTTCCTGCTGGTGGTGAACCTGGTCTACGCCTTCTTCGATACCTTCCCGGTGATCGACGCCGCGACGGCGGGTGGCCCGGTGCAGGCCACCACCACGCTGATTTATAAAATTTACCGCGAAGGATTTGCCGGGCTGGATCTCTCGGCCTCTGCGGCGCAGTCGGTGGTGCTGATGTTCCTCGTCATCATCCTGACCGTGGTGCAGTTCCGTTACGTGGAAAGTAAGGTGCGCTACCAATGATTGAGAACCGTCGTGGGCTGACGATATTCAGCCACACCATGCTGATCCTCGGGATTATCGTGATCCTGTTTCCGCTGTACGTCGCCTTTACGGCGGCAACGCTGGATAACAAAGCGGTGTTTGAAACGCCGATGACGCTGATCCCCGGCGGTCATCTGTTCGAGAATATGAAGGCCATTTGGGTCAACGGCGTGGGCGTGAATAGCGCACCGTTCTGGCTGATGATGCTCAACAGCTTCATCATGGCCTTCGCCATTACCGTCGGCAAAATCGCGGTATCGATGCTCTCGGCATTCGCCATCGTCTGGTTCCGCTTTCCGCTACGTAACCTGTTCTTCTGGATGATCTTTATCACCCTGATGCTGCCGGTGGAAGTGCGTATCTTCCCGACGGTTGAGGTGATTGCCAACCTGAAGATGCTCGACAGCTACGCAGGCTTGACGCTGCCACTGATGGCGTCGGCGACCGCCACCTTCCTGTTCCGTCAGTTCTTTATGACCCTGCCGGACGAGCTGATTGAAGCGGCGCGCATCGACGGCGCTTCGCCGATGCGTTTTTTCCGCGACATTGTGCTGCCGCTGTCGAAAACCAACCTCGCGGCGCTGTTCGTCATCACCTTTATCTACGGCTGGAACCAGTATCTCTGGCCGCTGCTGATTATTACCGACGTGAACCTCGGCACCGCTGTGGCGGGCATTAAAGGGATGATCGCCACCGGTGAAGGCACCACGCAGTGGAACCAGGTAATGGCGGCAATGCTGCTCACCCTTATTCCCCCTGTTGTTATCGTTTTAGCCATGCAGCGTGCCTTTGTGCGCGGCCTGGTCGATAGTGAGAAATAAAAATGGCTGGTTTAAAACTACAGGCAGTAACTAAAAGCTGGGACGGTAAAACCCAGGTCATTCAACCGCTGACGCTGGACGTGGCAGACGGGGAATTTATTGTGATGGTCGGCCCGTCGGGCTGCGGAAAATCGACGCTGCTGCGCATGGTGGCGGGGCTTGAGCGCGTCACCAGCGGTGACATCTGGATTGATCGTAAGCGCGTAACCGAAATGGAGCCGAAGGATCGTGGCATCGCCATGGTATTCCAGAACTATGCGCTCTACCCGCACATGAGCGTGGAAGAGAACATGGCCTGGGGGCTGAAAATTCGCGGCATGGGCAAAGCGCACATTGCCGAAAAAGTGCAGGAAGCGGCGCGTATCCTTGAGCTGGACGGCCTGCTAAAGCGCCGCCCGCGCGAGCTTTCCGGCGGCCAGCGCCAGCGCGTGGCGATGGGGCGCGCTATCGTGCGTGACCCGGCGGTGTTCCTGTTCGACGAACCGCTCTCCAACCTTGATGCCAAACTGCGCGTGCAGATGCGTCTGGAATTGCAGCAGTTGCACCGCCGTCTGAAAACCACCTCGCTGTACGTGACCCACGATCAGGTGGAAGCAATGACCCTTGCCCAGCGGGTGATGGTGATGAACAAAGGGATTGCCGAGCAGATTGGTACGCCGGTGGAAGTGTATGAGAAACCGGCCAGCCGCTTTGTGGCGAGCTTTATCGGCAGCCCGGCGATGAACCTGCTGGACGGTCAGATTGATGAGTCCGGCTCGCGCTTCGTGCTGGAAAACGGTATGCAACTGCTGCTGCCGGCCTCTCAGCGCGAATATGCTGGTCGCCGCATGACGCTGGGTATCCGTCCGGAACATATTGCGCTAAGCTCGCAGGCCGAAGGCGGCGTGCCACTGGTGATGGATACGCTGGAAATTCTCGGCGCCGATAACCTGGCCCGCGGCCGCTTTGGTGAGCAGAAAATGGTGGTGCGCTTGCCGCATCAGCAGCGTCCGCATGCGGGCACCACGCTGTGGCTGCATCTGCCGGACGATCATCTGCACCTCTTTGAAGGTGAGACAGGATTACGCGTATGAGCAATTGGCCTTATCCCCACATCGTCGCCCACCGTGGCGGCGGTAAGCTAGCCCCGGAAAATACCCTGGCGGCGATCGACGTTGGCGCCCGCTACGGTCATACCATGATTGAGTTTGACGCCAAGTTGTCGAAAGACGGGCAGATTTTCCTGCTGCATGACGACAACCTTGAACGTACCAGCAACGGCTGGGGCGTCGCGGGTGAGTTGAGCTGGCAGGATCTGCTGCGCGTGGATGCCGGAAGCTGGTTTAACAGTAGCTTTAAAAATGAGCCTCTGCCGCTGCTGTCGCAGGTGGCGGAACGCTGCCGTCAGCACGGCATGATGGCGAATATTGAAATTAAACCGACCACCGGCAGCGGGCCGTTGACCGGAAAAGTGGTGGCGCTGGCCGCGCGTGAACTGTGGGCTGACATGACCCCACCGCTGCTGTCGTCATTTGAAATTGATGCACTGGAAGCCGCTCAACTTGCCGCACCGGAGCTGCCGCGGGGGTTACTGCTGGATGAGTGGCGTGACGACTGGCGTGAGCTGACAACGCGTCTGGGCTGCGTCTCCATTCACCTCAACCATCGTCTGCTGGATGAAGCGCGGGTAGATGCGCTGCGTGAAGCAGGTCTGCGAATTCTGGTGTATACCGTGAATAACCCCCAGCGCGCCGCCGAGCTGCTGCGCTGGGGTGTCGACTGCATCTGTACCGATGCGATTGATATCATCGGGCCTGACTTCCAGCCTTAATACTGCTTCAGCATGCCGCCGTTGCTATTGGGCAGCGGCTGCTGCTGTTGATTTAGCATGCCTGGCTGCGACTGTTGCACGCGCTGCTGGTTGGCGTTCAGCTGATTTTGTAGATGCTGCTGTTGCTGCTGTGTCTGAACCTTGCGCTGCTGGTTCAGCATGCTGGATTGCTGCTGCTGTTGATTGAGCATGCGGGTCTGCATCCGCTGTTGGCTTGGGATCTCATAGCCCGGCTTATTCGGGTTGTTATCGACGTTCAGCGGCGCGGCCAGCGCGGTAAACGGCAGCAGTGCCGCCAGAATCAGTAATCGTTTCATCGTCTTTCCTCCGTGTAGGGGATCCCTTAAGTTTACTCCTTTCCCATCGTAACGAGGATTATTTCAGCATTATGAACCAGGCTTAGTGAGGACCTCACCGCACGCTCTGGAGAATGATGATGATAATAATACCGACGTTTTTACGCCGGGTAGCCCTTGCTGCTCTGCTGTCAGGAAGCTGTTTTAGCGCGATTTCTGCTCCTCCACCACCGCCGGTTTCTTACGGCGTTGAGGAGGATGTTTTCCATCCCGTACGTGCCCAGCATGGCATGGTGGCCTCGGTTGATGCTACCGCCACGCGCGTGGGCGTTGAGATTCTGCGCCAGGGCGGTAATGCCGTAGATGCGGCGGTGGCCGTGGGCTACGCGCTGGCGGTGACTCACCCGCAGGCGGGGAATATCGGCGGCGGCGGGTTTATGATGCTACGGACCAAAGACGGCAAAACCACGGCGATTGATTTCCGTGAAATGGCCCCGGAGCAGGCGACCCGCGATATGTTCCTCGACGATCAGGGCAATCCGGATAGCAAAAAATCACTGACCTCACATCTGGCCTCCGGCATACCGGGCACGGTGGCGGGCTTCTCGCTGGCGCTGGAGAAGTACGGCACGATGCCGCTCAATAAGGTGATTCACCCGGCGATTAAGCTCGCCAAAGACGGCTTTGTGGTCAACGACGCGCTGGCCGACGATCTCAAAACCTACGGCAGTGAAGTGTTGCCGAATCATGCCAACAGTAAAGCCATTTTCTGGAAAGATGGCGAGCCGCTGAAAAAGGGCGATAAGCTGGTGCAGGCGAATCTGGCAAAAAGCCTGGAGCTGATTGCCGAAAACGGGCCGGATGCCTTCTACAAAGGGGCGATTGCCGACCAGATTGCCGAAGAGATGCATAAAAACGGCGGCCTGATGAGCAAAGCGGATTTGGCAAACTATAAAGCCGTCGAGCGTACGCCGATTAGCGGCGAATACCGCGGTTACGAAGTCTTCTCGATGCCGCCACCGTCTTCTGGTGGGATCCACATCGTGCAGATCCTCAACATCCTCGAAAACTTCGACCTGCACAAATATGGCTTCGGCAGCGCCGACGCGATGCAATTGATGGCGGAAGCTGAAAAGCACGCCTACGCCGACCGTTCTGAATACCTCGGCGACCCGGACTTCGTGAAGGTGCCGTGGCAGGCGCTGACTAACAAAGCCTACGCCAAATCTATTGCTGACCAGATTGATATCAACAAGGCCAAGCCGTCCAGCCAGATTAAGCCGGGCAAACTGGCGCCGTACGAAAGCAACCAGACCACCCACTTCTCTGTGGTGGATAAAGACGGTAACGCGGTGGCGGTGACCTATACCCTCAACACCACCTTTGGTACCGGCATCGTGGCGGGCAATACCGGCATTCTGATGAATAACGAGATGGATGACTTCTCCGCTAAACCTGGTGTTCCGAATGTCTACGGGCTGGTGGGCGGCGATGCTAACGCGGTCGGGCCGAAGAAACGTCCGCTGTCGTCGATGTCGCCAACCATTGTGGTGAAAGACGATAAAACCTGGCTGGTGACCGGTAGCCCGGGCGGCAGCCGGATTATCACCACGGTGCTGCAGATGGTGGTGAATTCCATCGACTTCGGCATGAACGTGGCGGAAGCCACCAACGCGCCGCGCTTCCACCATCAGTGGCTGCCGGATGAGCTGCGGGTAGAGAAAGGGTTTAGCCCGGATACGCTGAAGCTGCTGGAATCTAAGGGGCAGAAAGTGGCGGTGAAAGAGGCGATGGGCAGCACGCAGAGCATTATGGTGGACCCGGATGGGACACTGTATGGGGCGTCGGACCCGCGTTCGCCGGATGATTTGACGGCGGGGTATTAATATAAATAATGGCCCAATAGTTTATTATTGGGCCATATTTATCACTTGAATATTATGAGTGCTATTATTGGGTTAATTTGATTCTTTGTTCTTTTATTTTCTGATAAGCAATAATTAACCTCTTTATTTTGACGAATAGCAGGAAGGTACATCTTTTTTTTCATTACCCTTCGTACTTATCATGGAATGAAGGGAGCAGGGTATGAGTGACATTGTCTATTTAACGCTGAGTGGGGAGTTTCAAGGTAATATATCTACTGGGTGTGGAACTCAAAAATCTGTCGGAAACCGATATCAACTTGGACATGAAGATCAGATCTTCATTTTTAGCCTGATGCAAAGCACCACAAGCACGGGTGCTGGTGCAAACCATCTGGGAATTCGATTTTGCAAAACGCTGGATAAAAGTTCGCCGCTGTTATCTAACGCGATTAATAACAATGAATCGCTGAATATGGTTTTTGATATTTATCGTGTCAATCGTTATGGCCGAATGGAAAAGTATTATGTAATTGAAGTTCGTGGTGCAAGATTAAATAGCATTCAGTTCCAGATGGAGGAGAATACTTTAGACTATGAATATATTTCTGCTGAATATGATTATATTCGTTGTTGCCACCTTGCGGCAGGCACGGAGTTTGACCATCTGGTGACGCCGGAAAATTACCAGCGGCTATTCCCACCTGCACCTGTTCTGCCTGAACCCAAACCACCCGAAGAGCCTGTTGTGCGGCGCGTGACATTGGTGCTGGGGATCTTTTTTGATGGGACGGGAAATAATGCGGTGAATACGGGGAATATGCTGGCGGCGTGTTCGGCGGAGCACTTCCGAATAGATAGTCCTGATGCGGAAAGTATCCTTGAGCGAAATGCGGCTGAAAAAATGGGGATCAGTGGGATAGGGGCGGCGAGTTATTCGGGATATTACACGAATATTTATTGGTTGAGTGAATTGTATAGTCAGACATTTTTGGCGACCGATGATTATCTACAAAAAGCTATTTACATTGAAGGGATTGGAACTCAAGCCGGTAAACCGGATAGCGTGATTGGTAAGGGACTCGGGATTGCCGACAGTGGGGTAATTGCGAAAACGGATGGTGCGGTAGAAAGTCTCGCGGCAGGAATAGAGCGGTCTTTACGACTATTGGAAGGTAACTTCGTTATCGATACTTTGCTGTTTGATATTTTTGGTTTTAGCCGCGGAGCGGCGGCTGCGCGCCATTTCGCCAATCGTATTCAATCTGAGGATAGCGCTATTGTTAATGCAATTAAGGCTGGGATGGGAAGCCATACCTATAGTGGTTCATCCGCAGGTAGAACTCGTTTTATCGGAATTTTTGATACCGTTGCAGCTATCGGTACTCCCACCAATGGACTCAACCCACATAGCGCTGACACAGGTGAGGTCAATCTTTCTCTGCGCCCCGGTGTGGCCCAGAAGGTATTCCATATCACCGCGCAGCACGAGTGCCGTTATAACTTTGCGCTTAATAGCATCTCTCCTGCCTGGCCAGAGTTATCGCTGCCGGGTGTACATTCTGATATTGGCGGCGGCTACCTGCCGCAGACCCGCGAAGATCTCTTTCTCACGCGCCCACTGATGGAAACGCTGCCCGCCGACCAATCGAAAGGGCGTTCACGCGTCTATCGACAGACAATAGCGCAGCTGCCGATATTAGAACGCTCAACCACTATTGCGCCCCTTATTCGCACTAACAACATTACGCCTGAGGTCTGGGAAGACGAGTTAGCACCGAGCGATCGCTACGGACAGATGCAAAAACGCAGTTTTGCTGCCCTGACGCTGCGTCAGCGAATCGTAAAGCATGATTGGTCTATGGTTACGCTGCGGGTGATGATCGATGCGGCGAAAGAGGCGGGTGTTTTATTCGATGATGTTGAGCGCAAAAAAGGAATGGAACTGCCCGCTGCGCTTGATGCTTTTTGTCAGAAAGCTATTGCAATGGGTAAAGCAGCTCGAACCAGGACACCTGCTACGCAGTTTAGCTCCGAGGAAATAGACATTATTGCTGAATTATATACCCACTGTTCTGCGAACTGGAATGCCGTTGCTGTCAATCTGGATGGGAATATAACAGGGGGAGCTGCAGTCTCTGAGAGCGTGAGCTTTGTTAATCGACCTGACGAAGACTGGATCCGAACGGTGTATAACATGGATGGAGTAAAACAATGAGCCTCGCAAAAACTTTAATACTAGTACTACTTCTGATTGCAGGCTGCAGCCAGCAGAAAACCCGAGCTTTACAATCTGAAGAGGCCGCCAGCGGCGACTGGTCTTTGCCCTACGGGAAATGGAGCTTCTCTTTTATCACGCCCTGGCAACTCCCTGCCGAGGTGACGCACGTAAGAGTGCTTGATACGGATGGTTATCTGTACATTTTTCGGATGCTTGATCAAACATCGAGAGACCCCAATTCAGTCACAACCTGGACCACAAAACCACATGGTGGCAGCGTAAACTTCAACCTCGTAAAAATGCCGCCGCAATATATGATTTTCTGCTGGGACTCCTTTATTGACAGGAAAACCTACCAGACCAGTGTGATGTTTTCTCCTGCAACATGGCAGCGTATGAAGACCCCTGCCGAGCATCTGTTTCGGGGCAAGATTCTCTGGTACGACAATATGCTGTTTGGTCTTTCGCCGGGAGGCCATGTCAGGATCTGGTTCCCAGATGGAGGCTCATACCCGGCCCCCATTGTCATCCCACACAAAATCAGCACCGTTTCAGGTGCGGATCTCACCCTCTGCAAACAGGAAGACCCCGACAGTGATTTCCTGCGCAAATACCGCTACTCCCAGGAGATAGAAGACGGGATGAAGGGGAAAACGTATCCCTATGGTGAGTGGTGATAACAAGGATGAAAAAACAATGAACCCCACAAGAACGCTGATACTGGTGCTGCTTCTACTCGCAGGCTGCAGCCAGCCGAAAATTCACCCTTTACAATCAAAACAGGCGGCCAGTGGTGATTGGTCTTTGCCCTACGGAAAATGGAGTTTTTCTTTTATCACCCCCTGGCAACTACCTGCTCGGGTGAGGCACGTAAGGGTGCTTGATACAGACGGATACTTGTATGTTTTCCGTATGCTAGATCCAACATCCCGGGATCCCAATTCGGTTACTGCCTGGACAACAACGCCACATGGCGGCGGCGTTAATTTTAATAAAGTGAAAATGCCGCCTCAGTACATGATTTTCTGCTGGGACTCCTTTATCGACAGGAAAACTTACGAAACCAGCGTGCTGTTTTCCCCCGCCACGTGGCTGCGTATGAAGACCCCCGCCGAGCACCTGTTCCGGGGCAAGGTTCTCTGGTACGACAATATGTTGTTTGGTCTTTCACCGGGAGGCCACGTCAGGATCTGGTTCCCGGATGGGGGCTCCTATCCAGCCCCTATAGTCACCCCGCAAAAAATTAGTACCGTTTCAGGCGCTGCTCTCACTCTCTGCAAACAGGAAGGTGCAGACGGAGAGTTCCTACGTAAGTACCTCTACTCCCAGGAAATAGAAGACGGGATGAAGGGGAAAACGTATCCATACGGTGAGTGGTAACACCATTGCCAGGATAGCCTGAAGCATCAGACTATCCTGCGCTCTGCCTACCCCTTCACCCGCGCCATAAAATACGCATCCACATACTCCCCATTACGCAGCCCATATTTCCGCCCCGTGCCTTCAATCTCAAACCCATGCTTCTGGTAAACCGCGACCGCCGGTGCGTTATCGACAAACACCGTCAGCTCAATGCGGTCGACGCGCAGCCAGTTGTCGCACATATCAATCATGGTACGAATCAGCGCGCTGGCGACGCCGCGGTTCTGCCAGCGGGTGTCGACACAGATGCCGAAATCGGCGACGTGGCTGCGGCGAGGGCGCTGGGCAACGGCGATACAGAGGTGCCCAACCACATGCTCACCAATGCAGGCGACAAGCTGTTTGATACCAGGCTGGTCGGCTAGCCGCTCTTGCCACATATGGCTGGAAGGATGAGGGACCTGTAGCGTGTTGTGATACACCTCCGGCTGGGCGTGGATCTGACGGATTGCGTCGTAATCTTCAGGTTCAGCGTGGCGGATCACTATGTCACTCATTCTTCATTTCCTTGGTGGGTTAAAAGTCCCTTTTAACATCATTGATTTTGAAATGTGCGTCAATTGGCTTTTTTTGCAAAAAACGTTGGACAAGTGCGAATGAGAATGATTATTATTGTCCTGCATTCAGGGCGTCCTTGCGGAGAACCTGAAAGCACGACATTGCTCACATTGCTTCCAGTATTACTTTAGCCAGCTATTAGCTGGCTTTTTTTTGTCTGCAGTTGCGCTATGGTGTTCAGCAACCATTTCAAAAGGACTGAACCATGACTCTGCACTGCGCCTTTATCGGCTTTGGCAAAAGCGCCACCCGCTACCACCTTCCTTATGTCCTCGAGCGTAAAGCCGACTGGCACGTCGCCCATATCTATCGCCGCAGCCCGAAGCCGGATGAGCAGGCGCCGCAATATGCGCATATCCATTTCACCAGCGAGCTGGACGATATTCTGAACGACCCGCAGGTGAAGCTGGTGGTGGTGTGCACTCACGCCGATAGCCACTTCGAGTATGCGAAAAAGGCGCTGGAAGCGGGCAAGAACGTGCTGGTGGAAAAGCCGTTTACCCCAACGCTCGCTGAAGCTAAAACGCTCTTTGCGCTGGCGAAAAGTAAAGGGCTGACGGTGTCACCGTACCAGAACCGTCGCTTTGACTCCTGTTTCCTGACCGCCAAAAAAGCCATTGAGAGCGGCAAGCTGGGTGAGATTGTAGAAGTGGAAAGCCACTTTGATTACTACCGCCCGGAATCGCCAACTCAGCCGGGTCGCCCGCAGGACGGCGCATTTTACGGCTTGGGCGTGCATACCATGGACCAGATTATCTCTTTGTTTGGCCGCCCGGATCACGCCTCCTACGACATCCGCAGCCTGCGCAACCCGGCTAACCCGGACGACACCTTTGAAGCGCAGCTCTACTACGGCAACCTGAAAGCGATTGTTAAAACCAGCCATCTGGTGAAAATCGACTACCCGAAATTTATCGTTCACGGCACCAAAGGGTCGTTTGTGAAATACGGTATCGACCAGCAGGAAACCAGCCTGAAAGCGGGCATTATGCCGGGCGATGCGAACTTCGCGGCCGACGACTCCGTCTCTTATCTGGAATACGTCAACGATGCAGGCGACACGGTGAAAGAGCAGTGGCAGGCGGAGCGCGGTGACTACGGGCGCGTATACGATGCGCTGTACCAGACGCTGACAAATGGCACGCCGAATTTCGTCAAGGAAACTGAGGCTCTGACCAATATGGAACTGCTCGAACGGGCCTTTGAACAGCCAGCTCCTGCCACCATAAGCCTCGCCAAATAAGCAAATATGGCTCCTCCGTTCTTGTTCATATTTTTTGAACAGAGGAGTCAATTTTCACCCACTATCATCCTGACCGGTTTACGTCCAAACTTGTTTCATCGAAAACATGAGGGGGTAAAAAATGATTTTCTTACGCAAAGCAAATGAACGTGGTCATGCGAATCATGGTTGGCTGGATTCCTGGCATACCTTCTCGTTTGCCGATTATTACGATCCGAATTACATGGGCTTCTCGGCACTGCGCGTGATTAACGATGACGTGATTGACGCCGGCCAGGGCTTCGGTACTCACCCGCACAAAGACATGGAAATCCTGACCTACGTTCTGGAAGGCGCCGTTGAGCACCAGGACAGTATGGGCAACAAAGAGCAGGTTCCGGCGGGCGAGTTCCAGATTATGAGTGCGGGTACCGGTATTCGTCACTCTGAGTACAACCCGAGCGCCACCGATAAGCTGCACCTGTATCAGATCTGGATCATTCCAGAAAAAACCGGCATCACGCCGCGTTACGAACAGCGCCGCTTCGACGCCCTGCAGGGCAAACAGCTGGTGCTGTCACCGGATGCCCGTGAAGGCTCGCTGAAGGTGTACCAGGATATGGATCTGTACCGTTGGGCGCTGGCGAAAGGCGAACAGTCGGTGCACCAGATTGCCGCTGACCGCCGCGTGTGGATTCAGGTGGTAAAAGGCGAAGTGAGCATCAACGGCACTAAAGCGACCACCAGCGATGGTCTGGCCATCTGGGACGAGCAGGCGATTTCCGTTCATGCGGATAGCGAAAGTGAAATTTTACTCTTCGATCTGCCGCCAGTTTGATCCGGCTTAAATAAATCACGCAACCTCCCTAATCTTGCGGGGAGGTTGCGCCATCTCCGTGGTAAACTTCAGCAATATTTCACCTTTGCTTACCTCCGGACGATGAAAAAGAAAAGACCCGTACTTCAGGATGTTGCCGATCGCGTTGGCGTAACCAAAATGACGGTTAGCCGTTTTCTCCGTAACCCGGAACAGGTTTCCGTGGCGTTACGTGGCAAAATTGCGGCGGCTCTTGATGATTTGGGTTATATCCCCAACCGGGCGCCCGATATTCTCTCCAACGCCACCAGCCGCGCTATTGGCGTGCTGCTGCCATCGTTAACCAACCAGGTTTTTGCTGAAGTGCTGCGCGGTGTAGAAAGCGTCACCGATGCTCATGGCTATCAGACTATGCTGGCGCACTACGGCTACAAACCGGAAATGGAGCAGGAACGTCTGGAGTCGATGCTCTCTTGGAACATTGACGGTCTGATTCTTACCGAACGTACCCACACTCCCCGCACCCTGAAGATGATTGAAGTCGCCGGGATCCCGGTGGTGGAGCTGATGGACAGCCAGTCACCGTGCCTCGACATCGCCGTTGGCTTTGATAACTTCGAAGCGGCTCGCCAGATGACGGCGGCGATTATTGCCCGCGGTCATCGTCACATTGCCTATTTAGGCGCACGTCTCGACGAACGTACTATCATCAAACAGAAGGGCTACGAGCAGGCGATGCTCGACGCTGGCCTGATACCGTACAGCGTGATGGTAGAGCAGTCGTCCTCCTATACTTCCGGCATCGAACTGATGCGCCAGGCGCGTCGTGAATTCTCCAACCTGGACGGTATTTTCTGTACCAACGATGACCTGGCGGTCGGCGCGGCGTTTGAGTGTCAGCGTCTTGGGCTGCGCATTCCTGACGACATCGCGATTGCCGGTTTCCACGGCCATGACATCGGCCAGGTGATGGAACCACGTCTTGCCAGCGTGCTGACCCCGCGTGAACGCATGGGGCGCATCGGTGCAGAGCGTCTACTGGCGCGCATTCGCGGTGAAGCGGTTACGCCAAAAATGTTAGATTTAGGTTTCACTTTGTCACCGGGCGGATCTATTTAGCCCTAACAAGTTTGAACTAGATCACACATATTCACTTAGAATTCACTTCCGGCACGAATGGTTATTGCTTATCCACTTGCCCGGCAGGACAATGTTACCGATAACTGTTACCCGTAACAATTTCCCCAAATTTAATTGCCAGTGCCCAACAGGAGGACGCCTTGAGCACGACTAACCACGATCACCATGTCTATGTACTGATGGGCGTATCCGGTAGCGGTAAATCCGCCGTCGCCAGCGAAGTCGCACACCGTCTGAACGCCGCGTTCCTTGACGGCGACTTCCTGCACCCACGCAGCAATATCGTCAAAATGTCCTCCGGCGAACCGCTGAACGATGACGATCGCAAACCATGGCTGCAGGCGCTGAACGACGCTGCTTTCGCGATGCAGCGCACCAACAAAGTCTCGCTGATTGTCTGCTCTGCGCTGAAAAAAGCGTACCGTGACATCCTGCGTGAAGGTAACCCGAACCTCTCCTTCGTCTATCTGAAAGGGGATTTCGACGTGATTGAGAGCCGCCTGAAGGCGCGTAAAGGTCACTTCTTCAAAACTCAAATGCTGGTCACTCAGTTCGAAACCCTGCAAGAGCCAGGCGCTGAAGAACGTGATGTCCTGGTGGTTGATATCGATCAGCCGTTGGAAGGCGTTATCGACAGCACGATTGACGTGATCAACAAAGGCCGTGCCGCGTGACAACTTTAACGCTCGTTTTAACCGCAGTCGGCTCCGTTCTGCTGCTGCTGTTTTTAGTCATGAAGGCGCGTATGCACGCCTTCCTGGCATTGATGGTGGTGTCTATTGGTGCAGGGCTTTTCTCCGGTATGCCGTTGATTAAAATCGCGGAAACTATGGAGAAAGGGATGGGCGGCACGCTGGGCTTTCTGGCGATTGTCGTGGCGCTTGGCGCGATGTTTGGCAAGGTTCTGCATGAAACCGGCGCGGTCGATCAGATTGCCGTCAAAATGCTGAAATCGTTCGGTTATAGCCGCGCGCACTACGCGATTGGTATTGCCGGTCTTATCTGCGCGCTGCCGCTGTTCTTTGAAGTGGCGATCGTGCTGCTGATTAGCGTCGCGTTTTCAATGGCGCGCCACACCGGGACTAACCTGGTGAAGCTGGTGATTCCTCTGTTCGCCGGCGTTGCCGCGGCGGCGGCGTTCCTGCTGCCGGGGCCCGCGCCGATGCTGCTGGCCTCCCAGATGCACGCTGACTTTGGCTGGATGATTCTGATTGGCCTGTGTGCGGCGATCCCGGGGATGATTATTGCCGGTCCGCTGTGGGGCAACTTTATCAGCCGCTACGTTGAGCTGAACATTCCTGATGACATCACTGAGCCGCACCTTGGCGAAGGTAAAATGCCGTCCTTCGGCTTTAGCCTGGCGCTGATCCTGCTGCCGCTGGTGCTGGTCGGTCTGAAAACTGTCGCCGCGCGTTTCGTGCCGGTGGGGTCGGAAACCTATCAGTGGTTTGAATTTATCGGTCACCCATTCACCGCGATCCTGATTGCCTGTCTGGTGGCCATCTATGGTCTGGCGTTCCGTCAGGGCATGGAAAAAGACAAGGTGATGGCGATTTGCGGCGCGGCGCTGCAGCCTGCGGGGATTATCCTGCTGGTAATTGGTGCCGGTGGCGTGTTCAAACAGGTGCTGGTGGATTCCGGCGTTGGCCCGGCGTTGGGCGAAGCCCTGACCGGGATGGGCCTGCCGATTGCGCTGACCTGCTTCATCCTGGCGGCAGCGGTACGTATTATTCAGGGTTCCGCCACGGTTGCCTGTCTGACCGCGGTTGGCCTGGTGATGCCGGTGATTGAACAGCTGCACTACAGCGGTGCGCAGCTGGCGGCGCTCTCAATCTGTATCGGCGGCGGTTCTATCGTGGTGAGCCACGTAAACGACGCGGGCTTCTGGCTGTTCGGTAAGTTTACCGGCGCTACCGAAGCGCAGACGCTGAAAACCTGGACCATGATGGAAACCATCCTGGGAACGGTCGGCGCCATCATTGGTATGATTGCGTTTACGCTGTTAAGTTAACGCACCTTATGTAGGCCTGATAAGCACAGCGCCATCAGGCTGTCCGGCGCATATTGCCGGATGGCGGTGTAAACGCCTTATCCGGCCTACAGGCGGTTTTTGGCCGGGCAATTGCCCGGTTTTATCCCTTCATCCACATCCGAATACCGTCCAGGAACATCTGGGTCGCCATCATCACCAGAATCAATCCCATCAGACGCTCCAGCGCATTCACCCCTTTCTCGCCCAGCAGGCGCAGGAACAGCGACGACTGCAGTAAAATCACCACCGTACCGCCCCAGGCGATCAGCAGCGCAATCACCAGATGCGACAAATTATTCGGATACTGGTGTGAAAGCAGCATTAAAGTCGCCAACAGCGTTGGCCCGGCGACTAATGGAATGGCGAGCGGCACAATAAACGGTTCTTCACCCGCCGGTAGCCCCGAACTATTTCCGGTGGCGCTAGGGAAAATCATCTTGATGGCAATCAGGAATAAAATGATGCCACCGGAGATGGAAACCGTCTCGGCGCGCAGGTTTAAAAACGCCAGAATCTTCTCGCCGGCGAAGAGAAAAATCAGCATGAGTAGAAGTGCGATTAAAAGCTCACGTATCATGATCGCCTTGCGGCGCTTGGGTTCGGTGTGTTTTAGCACCGACATAAAAATGGGCAAATTTCCCAGTGGATCCATAATCAGGATCAATAAAACTGCGGCGGAAAAGATTTCACTCATCACTCAAATTCCCTGATAATTGTTGCGGACTTTCTGCTCTACGCATCACTCTGACCGCGTACTGTGGTAGGAGGAAATGCGTCCCCTATGGATGAGGGGATAAGTTGCACTTCTGATTGCTAAGCAATCATTGATTAATTTTGCTTGCGACTTTAGCTGCATTTTGTAATGTGAGGGGATGCCAGGGGCACTTATTCACATATACAGCACATATATCTGCAGGAAAACACGCTATGAAAAATGTTGGTTTTATCGGTTGGCGCGGAATGGTCGGCTCTGTACTCATGCAACGCATGGTAGAAGAGCGCGATTTTGACGCCATTCGCCCCGTCTTCTTCTCCACTTCCCAATTAGGGCAAGCTGCGCCAAGCTTCGGCGGCAGCACCGGTGGTCTGCTCCAGGATGCTTTCGATCTTGAAGCGCTGAAGGCGCTCGACATTATTGTCACCTGTCAGGGCGGCGATTATACCAACGAAATCTATCCTAAGCTGCGTGAAAGCGGTTGGCTGGGTTACTGGATTGACGCGGCCTCTTCACTGCGTATGGAAAATGATGCCATCATCATTCTCGACCCGGTAAACCAGCAGGTCATTACCGATGGCCTGAACAACGGCGTGAAAACCTTCGTTGGCGGTAACTGCACCGTTAGCCTGATGCTGATGTCCCTCGGCGGCCTGTTTGCCAACGACCTGGTAGAGTGGGCCTCGGTGGCAACCTATCAAGCGGCTTCCGGCGGCGGCGCGCGGCATATGCGTGAACTGCTGACCCAGATGGGCCAGCTGCATCATCACGTCGCCAATGAACTGGCTGACCCGGCTTCCGCTATCCTCGAGATCGAACGCAAGGTCACCACCCTGACCCGCAGCGGCGATCTGGCCGTTGATAACTTCGGTGTTCCGCTGGCGGGCAGCCTGATTCCGTGGATCGACAAACAGCTTGATAACGGCCAGAGCCGTGAAGAGTGGAAAGGCCAGGCTGAGACCAACAAAATCCTCGCCACCTCTTCCGTGATCCCGGTTGACGGCCTCTGCGTGCGCGTCGGTGCGCTGCGCTGCCACAGCCAGGCATTCACGCTGAAATTGAAAAAAGATATTTCCATAAGTTCTGTGGAGGAATTACTGGCCGCGCATAACCCGTGGGCGAAAGTGATTCCTAACGATCGTGAAATTACCATGCGTGAACTGACGCCAGCGGCGGTCACCGGTACGCTGACCACGCCTGTTGGACGTTTGCGCAAACTGAACATGGGGCCGGAGTATTTGTCAGCGTTCACCGTTGGCGACCAGCTTCTGTGGGGCGCAGCGGAGCCGCTGCGTCGTATGCTACGCCAACTGGCGTAAACATTTGTTAATCGATGAGGGGTGGCGAACCACCCCTTTTTTTTGCGTAATACAAGGAGTAAACGCAGTAATGTTAATTTTTCTCTCAGGAGTCAGGTAAAGCGTTGACTATGCTTTAATCAAGGTCTGTTGCCTTGACTGAAGGTTGGACGGAGCCGAGAGAGCACACAACTTTGTGCTGCACCGTTCAGGTCACAAAATGTCGCCATTTACAGTGGATTGAGGCGATACAAAAACTAAGGATGATGAAGCATGTCTGATCGTGTTGATAGAGACGTGATTAATGCGTTGATCGCAGGCCATTTTGCAGACCCCTTTTCCGTACTGGGTATGCACCGAACGGAAGCGGGACTGGAAGTCCGTGCACTGTTACCCGACGCGACCGATGTTTGGGTGATTGAACCTAAAACCGGGCGTAAAGTCGGCAAACTGGATTGCGTGGACTCACGTGGTTTCTTTTGTGGCGTTCTGCCGCGTCGTAAAAATTTCTTCCGTTATCAGTTGGCTGTCGTCTGGCATGGCCAACAGAACCTCATTGACGATCCTTACCGTTTTGGCCCATTGCTCCAGGAATTGGACATATGGCTGCTGTCTGAAGGTACTCACCTACGCCCCTACGAAAAGCTGGGTGCGCATGCGGATACCATGGACGGCGTTACCGGTACGCGCTTTGCCGTCTGGGCACCAAACGCCCGCCGCGTGTCGGTAGTCGGTCAGTTCAACTACTGGGACGGTCGCCGTCACCCGATGCGTCTGCGTCAGGAAACGGGGATTTGGGAGCTGTTCATTCCGGGAGCGCACAACGGTCAGCTGTATAAATTCGAGATGATCGATGCCCGCGGCGCGCTGCGGATTAAAGCCGACCCCTATGCGTTCGAAGCCCAGATGCGTCCGGAAACGGCCTCGCTGATTTGTGGCTTACCGCCGAAGGTTGAGCAGAGCGAAGCCCGCAAAAAGGCCAACCAGTTTGATGCCCCTATCTCTATCTACGAGGTGCATCTGGGCTCCTGGCGTCGTCATACCGACAACAACTACTGGCTGAGCTACCGCGAGCTGGCAGAACAGCTGGTGCCGTACGCCAAATGGATGGGCTTCACCCACCTGGAATTGCTGCCGGTCAACGAACACCCGTTCGACGGAAGCTGGGGCTATCAGCCGACCGGTCTGTACGCGCCGACCCGCCGTTTCGGTACTCGCGAAGATTTCCGCTACTTTATCAACGCTGCGCACGCCGCCGGCCTGAACGTGATCCTCGACTGGGTGCCAGGGCACTTCCCGTCGGATGATTTCGCGCTGGCCGAGTTTGACGGCACCAACCTGTATGAGCACAGCGACCCACGCGAAGGCTACCATCAGGACTGGAATACCCTGATTTACAACTATGGCCGCCGTGAAGTCACCAACTTCCTGGTGGGCAATGCCCTGTACTGGGTGGAACGCTTCGGTATTGATGCGCTGCGCGTCGATGCGGTGGCATCAATGATTTACCGCGACTACAGTCGTAAAGAGGGGGAGTGGATCCCGAACGAGTTCGGCGGACGCGAAAACCTCGAAGCGATTGAGTTCCTGCGTCAAACTAACCGCGTGTTGGGCGAGCAGGTTCCCGGTGCGGTGAGCATGGCGGAAGAGTCGACCGACTTCGCGGGCGTGTCACGTCCATCTGATATGGGCGGTCTGGGCTTCTGGTTTAAATGGAACCTGGGCTGGATGCATGACACCCTGGACTACATGAAGCTCGACCCGGTTCACCGCCAGTATCATCACGACAAAATGACCTTCGGCATGCTCTACAACTACACGGAAAACTTCGTGTTGCCGTTGTCGCATGACGAAGTGGTTCACGGTAAGAAATCTATTCTGGGCCGTATGCCGGGCGACGCGTGGCAGAAATTTGCCAACCTGCGCGCCTACTACGGCTGGATGTTCGCTTTCCCGGGCAAAAAGCTGCTGTTTATGGGCGATGAATTTGCTCAGGGCCGCGAATGGAACTTTGACGGCAGCCTCGACTGGCATCTGCTGGAAGGCGACGACAACTGGCATAACGGGGTGCAGCGCCTGGTGCGTGACCTCAACCATACCTATCGTCACCACAAAGCGATGCACGAGCTGGACTTTGACCCGTACGGCTTTGAGTGGCTGGTGGTTGATGACCACGCCCGCTCGGTATTCGCCTTTGTCCGTCGTGACAAAGCGGGCAATGAAGTGATTGTGGTCAGCAACTTTACGCCGGTACCGCGTCAGGATTACCGCTTCGGCATTAATCAGCCGGGCCGCTGGCGCGAAGTGCTCAACACCGATTCCGCCCACTATCACGGCAGCAATGCCGGGAACGGCGGGCTGGTACAGAGCGATGCGATTGAAAGCCATGGCCGCGCGCAATCGCTGAGTCTGACGCTGCCACCGTTGTCGACCATCTGGTTAGTTCGGGAAGGGGATTAAACATGAGCCAACTCGCAGCAGGGAAGCCCGCGCCGCTCGGCGCAAGCTATGACGGTGAAGGCGTAAACTTTACGCTCTTCTCGGTACATGCGGAGCGGGTAGAACTGTGCGTGTTTGACGCGCAGGGCACGGAGACACGCTATGACTTACCCGCACGCAGCGGCGACGTCTGGCATGGCTATATGCCCCATGCGCGTCCTGGCTTACGTTACGGCTACCGGGTGCACGGCCCGTGGGACCCGCAGCAGGGGCACCGGTTTAACCCGGCTAAGCTGCTGCTGGACCCATGCTGTTTCTGCGCCGAGGGCGACCCGGATGACGACCCGCATTTTCACGGCGGTTACGACGTGCCAGATGACCGCGATACCGCGGCGATTGCACCGAAATCGGTGGTTGTTGACCTGACCTACGACTGGCAAGACGATGTTGCCCCACGCACGGCATGGGGCAAAACGGTCATCTACGAAGCGCATGTCAAAGGGCTGACCTACCGCCATCCAGGGCTGCCGGAGTCTATCCGCGGTACCTACAAAGCGCTGGGTCACCCGGTGATGATTACTTACCTCAAGCGGCTTGGCATTACCGCGCTGGAGCTGATGCCGGTGGCGCATTTTGCCAGCGAGCAGCGCCTGCAGCGTATGGGGCTGAGAAACTATTGGGGTTACAACCCGCTGGCGACGTTTGCGCTGGCACCGCGTTACGCCAGCGCGCCTGAGCATGCGCTGGATGAGTTTCGCGATGCGGTCAAAGCGCTGCATAAAGCCGGTATTGAAGTGATCCTTGATGTGGTGTTGAACCACAGCGCCGAGCTGGATCTGCATTGCCAGACCTTCTCGCTGCGGGGGATTGATAACCGTAGCTATTATTGGTTACGGGAAGATGGCGATTATCACAACTGGACGGGCTGCGGTAATACCCTGAATCTCAGCCACCCTGGCGTCGTGGAATACGCGCGCCAGTGCCTGCGTTTCTGGGTAGATGTCTGCCACGTTGACGGTTTTCGTTTTGATTTAGCGTCGGTGATGGGCCGTACGCCGGGCTATCGTCAGGACGCGCCGCTGTTTAACGCGATCCACGATGACCCGGTACTCTCCACGGTGAAGCTGATTGCCGAACCGTGGGACATCGGTGAAGGCGGCTATCAGGTGGGAAACTTCCCGCCGGTCTTCAGCGAATGGAACGACCATTTCCGGGATGCCATGCGTCGCTTCTGGCTTGAAGAGTCGCTGTCGCTGGGGGATTTTGCCCAGCGCTTCGCCGCTTCTAGCGACGTGTATGCGCATCAGGAACGTCGCCCTCGCGCGACGATAAACCTGGTGACCGCCCACGATGGCTTCACCCTGCGTGATTGTGTCAGCTTCAACGGCAAGCACAACGACGCCAACGGTGAAGAGAATCGTGACGGCACCAGCAATAACCATAGCAATAATCATGGCATCGAAGGATTGGAAGCAAACCTGGAAGTAATGGCACGTCGGCAGAAGAGCGTTCAGGCGCTGCTGACAACGCTGCTGTTATCGCAGGGAACGCCAATGTTGCTGGCCGGTGATGAACACGGTCACAGCCAGCAAGGTAACAACAATGCCTACTGTCAGGACAATACGTTGACCTGGCTCGATTGGGAAAACGCAGATGACGCGCTGACGGACTTTACCGCCGCCTTGATTCACCTGCGCCAGCAGATCCCCGCGCTGACGGACGACTGCTGGTGGCAGGAAGGCGATGGCAACGTGCGGTGGCTCAATCAGGATGCACAACCGCTGTCTGCCGAGGAGTGGCAGCACGGTGCGCGCCGGATGCAGATTCTGCTTTCCGATCGTTGGCTCATTACGCTCAATGCGACGCAAGACGCGACAAACTTGACGTTACCCGAGGGGGAATGGCGCGCCGTTCCTCCCTTCACCGACGCTGGCACGTCGGTCGTCGTGGCTGTCTGGCATGGGCCCGCGCACGGAGTGTGCGTATTTCAAAGGTCATAGTCTCTGAATTACCCGGAACCCCGCGTTATCGCGCGAGGACACCTCATAACCCGGAAGGACGAGCAACAAAAGGAGTTAATCATGGTTAGGCTAGAAAAAAACGATCCCTTAATGCTGGCTCGCCAGTTACCTATCAAATCCGTCGCCCTGATTCTGGCTGGCGGCCGCGGTACGCGACTCAAGGATCTGACCAACAAGCGGGCCAAACCCGCAGTACACTTTGGCGGTAAATTCCGCATCATCGACTTTGCGTTATCCAACTGCCTGAACTCCGGGATTCGCCGTATCGGCGTTATCACCCAGTACCAGTCCCACACGCTGGTACAGCACATCCAGCGCGGATGGTCCTTCTTCAGTGAACAGATGAACGAATTTGTGGATCTGCTGCCCGCTCAGCAGCGGATGCACGGTGAAAACTGGTATCGCGGTACCGCCGATGCGGTCACCCAGAACCTCGACATTATTCGCCGTTACAAGGCGGAGTACGTGGTCATCCTTGCCGGTGACCACATCTACAAACAAGACTACTCGCGCATGCTTATCGACCACGTCGAAAAAGGCGCGCGCTGCACCGTAGCGTGCATTCCAGTGCCCATTGAAGAGGCAACGGCGTTTGGCGTGATGGCGGTTGACGAAAACGACAAGATTATCGAATTCGTGGAAAAACCGGCTAATCCACCGGCCATGCCTGGCGACCCAACCAAATCGCTGGCGAGCATGGGTATCTATGTCTTTGATGCCGATTATCTTTATGAACTGCTGGAACGTGACGACGTTAATGAAAACTCCAGCCACGACTTCGGCAAAGATTTAATTCCGTTAATTACCAAAGCTGGCGCGGCTTATGCACATCCATTCCCGCTGTCCTGCGTGCAATCCGACCCGGATGCAGAACCGTACTGGCGCGATGTAGGGACGCTTGAAGCCTACTGGAAAGCGAACCTTGACCTGGCGTCGGTGACGCCTGAGCTGGATATGTACGACCAGAACTGGCCTATTCGCACGCACATGGAATCCCTGCCTCCGGCGAAGTTCGTCCAGGACCGCTCCGGCAGCCACGGCATGACCCTGAACTCACTGGTTTCCGGCGGCTGTATTATTTCCGGTTCCGTGGTGGTGCAGTCGGTGTTGTTCCCGCGCGTGCGCGTGAACTCATTCTGTAACATTGATTCGGCAGTCTTACTGCCAGATGTCTGGGTGGGTCGTTCCTCACGCCTGCGTCGCTGCGTTATCGACAGGGCCTGTGTGATCCCGGAAGGGATGGTGATCGGTGAAGATGCGGAAGAGGATGCACGCCGCTTTTACCGTTCGGAAGAAGGGATTGTGCTGGTGACGCGCGAAATGCTGCGTCAGCTTGGCTACAAACAGGAGCGATAATGCAGGTCTTACATGTTTGTTCTGAGATGTTCCCGTTATTAAAAACGGGCGGTCTGGCGGATGTAATTGGCGCGCTGCCAGCGGCACAGATTGCTGAAGGAACCGATGCACGCGTGCTGTTACCTGCATTCCCGGATATCCGTCGCGGTATTCCGGATGCCAAAGTGGTGAGCCGTCGCGATACCTTTGCCGGGCGGATGACGCTGCTGTTTGGACATTATAATGGCGTGGGCATCTACCTGATTGATGCACCGCACCTCTATGACCGTCCGGGGAGCCCGTATCACGACACCAATCTGAATGCTTACGTCGATAACGTGAAGCGCTTTGCGCTGCTGGGCTGGGTGGGCAGTGAAATGGCCTGCGGTCTGGATCCGTTCTGGCGTCCTGATGTGGTTCACGCTCACGACTGGCACGCGGGCCTGGCTCCGGCCTATCTGGCGGCGCGCGGTCGCCCGGCGAAGTCGGTGTTTACCGTACACAACCTGGCCTACCAGGGGCTGTTCTACGGCCACCACATGGAAGAGATTCAGCTGCCGGCTGAGTTCTTCAACATGCATGGTCTGGAGTTCCACGGACAGATTTCGTTCCTGAAAGCGGGGCTTTACTACGCCGACCATATTACGGCGGTCAGCCCGACCTATGCGCGGGAAATTACCGAGCCGCAGTTTGCCTACGGAATGGAAGGGCTGCTGCGCCAGCGTCATCGGGAAGGGCGTCTGTCGGGGATCCTCAACGGCGTGGATGACAACGTCTGGAGCCCGGAAAAAGATCTGCTGCTGCCGGCAAGCTACAGCCGCGACACGCTGGAGCGGAAAGCGGAAAACAAACGTCAACTGCAAACCGCCATGGGGCTGAAGGTCGATGACTCCGCACCGCTGTTTGCCGTGGTCAGCCGCCTGACCAGCCAGAAAGGGCTGGATCTGGTGCTGGAAGCGCTGCCGGGCCTGCTGGAGCAGGGCGGGCAACTGGCGCTGTTGGGTGCGGGTGACCCGGTACTACAGGAAGGTTTCCTCGCCGCCGCCGCCGAGCATCCGGGGCAGGTGGGCGTCCAGATTGGCTATCATGAAGCGTTCTCGCACCGCATTATTGGTGGCGCGGATGTGATTCTGGTGCCGAGCCGCTTTGAGCCGTGCGGCTTAACGCAGCTTTATGGTCTGAAGTACGGCACGCTGCCGCTGGTTCGCCGTACCGGCGGTCTGGCCGACACCGTTGCGGATAGCTCGCTTGAGAACCTCGCCGATGGTATTGCCAGCGGCTTTGTGTTCGAAGACAGCAACGCCTGGTCGCTGCTCCGCGCTATCCGCCGTGCTTTCGTTTTATGGTCTCGTCCATCGCTCTGGCGCTATGTGCAACGCCAGGCGATGAACATGGATTTTAGCTGGCAGGTTGCTGCGCACTCTTATCGTGAGCTTTACCAACGCCTGATCTAACTACGGGGATCTGAATAATGAATGCACCCTTTACGTATGCATCACCGACCCTCAGCGTTGAGGCACTGAAGCACTCTATTGCCTATAAGCTGATGTTCACCATCGGGAAAGATCCGGCTATCGCGAACAAGCATGAATGGCTGAACGCCACGCTGTTTGCCGTTCGCGATCGCATGGTGGAACGCTGGCTGCGCTCCAACCGCGCGCAGCTTTCCCAGGAAACGCGACAGGTGTACTACCTGTCGATGGAGTTTTTGATTGGCCGCACGCTTTCCAATGCGCTGTTATCGTTAGGTCTGTATGACGACGTGAAAAACGCGCTGGAAGGAATGGGGTTAGACCTGGAAGAGCTGATCGACGAAGAGAATGACCCAGGGCTTGGCAACGGCGGCTTAGGCCGTCTGGCAGCCTGCTTCCTCGACTCTCTGGCGACCCTGGCGCTGCCGGGGCGCGGCTACGGCATTCGCTACGACTACGGCATGTTTAAACAGAACATCGTCGACGGTCGTCAGAAAGAGTCGCCGGACTACTGGCTGGAATACGGTAACCCGTGGGAGTTCCCGCGCCACAACACGCGCTATAAAGTTCGCTTTGGCGGTCGCGTGCAGATGGAAGGCAAAACCAGCCACTGGCTGGAGACGGAAGAGATTCTGGCGGTGGCTTACGATCAGATTATCCCAGGTTATGACACCGATGCGACCAACACGCTGCGTCTGTGGAACGCCCAGGCCAGTAGCGAAATCAACCTCGGTAAGTTTAACCAGGGCGACTACTTCGCGGCGGTGGAAGATAAAAACCACTCCGAGAACGTTTCCCGCGTGCTCTATCCGGATGACTCCACCTACTCCGGACGCGAGCTGCGTCTGCGCCAGGAGTATTTCCTGGTCTCGGCGACGGTGCAGGACATTTTAAGCCGCCACTATATGTTGCATAAAACCTATGCCAACCTGGCGGATAAAATAGCCATTCACCTCAATGACACCCACCCGGTGCTGTCGATTCCTGAGCTGATGCGTCTGCTGATTGATGAGCATAAGTTCAGCTGGGAAGCGGCGTTTGAGGTGGCCTGTCAGGTCTTCTCCTACACCAACCACACGCTGATGAGCGAAGCGCTGGAGACCTGGCCGGTCGACATGCTGGGCAAAATTCTGCCGCGCCATCTGCAGATTATCTTTGAGATTAACGACTACTTCCTGAAGACCCTGCAGGAGCAGTACCCGAACGATACCGGGCTGCTGAGCCGCACGTCGATCATCGACGAGTCCAACGGCCGCCGCGTGCGTATGGCATGGCTGGCGGTGGTGGTGAGCAAGAAGGTCAACGGCGTGTCTGAGCTGCACTCGAATCTGATGGTGCAGTCGCTGTTTGCCGACTTCGCCGCCATCTTCCCGATGCGCTTTACCAACGTGACCAACGGCGTGACCCCACGTCGCTGGCTGGCGCTGGCGAACCCGGCGCTCTCCGACGTGCTGGATGAGAATATCGGTCAGACCTGGCGTTCAGACCTCAGCCAGTTGAAAGAGCTGGAACAGCATATTGATTATCCGAAGGTAAATCAGGCGGTGCATCACGCTAAGCTTGAGAACAAAAAGCGCCTGGCGACCTTTATTGCCCAGAACCTCAACGTGGTGGTGAATCCGAACGCGCTGTTCGACGTGCAGATTAAGCGTATTCACGAGTACAAACGTCAGTTGATGAATGTGCTGCACGTGATCACCCGCTACAACCGCATCAAGGCCGACCCAGATGCGCAGTGGGTGCCGCGTGTGAATATCTTCGCCGGGAAAGCGGCTTCCGCTTACTACATGGCGAAGCACATTATTCACCTGATCAACGACGTGGCTAACGTGATCAACAACGATCCGCAGATTGGCGACAAGCTGAAAGTGGTCTTTATCCCGAACTACAGCGTGAGCCTGGCGCAGATGATCATCCCAGCGGCGGATCTCTCCGAGCAGATTTCGCTGGCGGGTACTGAGGCATCCGGCACCAGTAACATGAAGTTCGCGCTCAACGGGGCGTTGACTATCGGTACGCTGGACGGCGCCAACGTCGAGATGCAGGAGCACGTCGGGGCAGAAAACTTCTTTATCTTCGGCAATACCGCTGAAGAGGTGGAAGCGCTGCGTCGTAAGGGCTACAGCCCGCGTGACTATTACGAGCAGGATGAAGAGTTGCATCAGGTGCTGACGCAAATCGGCAGCGGCGTGTTCAGCCCGAGTGAACCTGGACGTTACCGTGACCTGGTGGATTCGCTGATTAACTTCGGTGACCACTACCAGGTGCTGGCGGACTTCCGCAGCTACGTGGACTGTCAGGATAAGGTCGATGAACTGTATCGTGAGCCAGAGCAGTGGACCAATAAAGCGATGCTCAATATCGCCAACATGGGCTACTTCTCGTCGGACCGCACGATTCAGGAGTATGCGGAGAATATCTGGCACATAGAGCCGGTGAGACTGTAAAAACGAAAACGGGGCCGATTGGCCCCGTTTTATTTCCCGGCGTCACGTCGTTCGGCCGGGCTACGTTTCTGTGCCTTTGTAGCCCGGCCAAGCGAAGCGCCGCCGGGGAGGCTCACGACGCCAACGACATCTCAGGCTTTCCCAGCGTTTTTACCAACCATTCGCTGATACGTGACTGCTGCTCGGCATTCAGCCACATCCCCTGTTTAGTCCGACGCCAGATAGCATCATCCAGACGACGCACCCACTCGTGTTCGACCAGGTAGCGCAGTTCGGCTTCGTAAAACTCGTGGCCGAAATCTTCCCCCAGCCCGGCAATATCCTTCGCCTCGCCAATAATCAGCTCGCTGTTGCTGCCGTAGGTGCGGGCAAAGTGGCGCGCCAGCGATTCGGTGATAAACGGATAGCGACGGCGCAGTTTAGCCGCGTAGTCATCGCGGTCGTTGCCAATCTCACCGCCGGGCAGCACGGCGCCTTTGGTCCACGCCGGGCCGATGCCGCTGTAGTACGGCGCCAGTTTCTCCAGCGCGTGTTCGGCGAGCTTGCGGTAGGTGGTGAGCTTGCCGCCAAAGACCGACAGCAGCGGTGCTTTACCGTGGTCGTCGTGAATATCCAGTGTGTAGTCGCGGGTGATGGCCTGTGGTGAATCAGACTCGTCATCGCACAGCGGGCGCACGCCGGAGTAGGTCCAGACGATATCTTCGCGAGCGAGTTGCTTTTTAAAGTGGCCGTTGTAGACCTTCAGCAGATAGTTGATTTCGCTCTCGTCGATCTCGACGTTTTTCGGATCGCCGTGGTACTCCACGTCGGTGGTGCCGATGATCGAGAATTCATCCATCCACGGGATCACAAAGACAATACGCTTATCTTCGTTTTGCAGAATGTAGGCCTGCTTCTGGGCGTGCACGCGTGGTACCACGATGTGGCTGCCTTTAATCAGTCGGATACCGTACGGCGATGGCAGGTGCATACCGTCGTCGAAGAACTGTTTCACCCACGGGCCGGTGGCGTTCACCAGGCCGCGAGCCTGCCAGCGGAACTTCTCGCCGCTGTCGATATCTTCCGCTTCCACGATCCACAGGCCGTTTTCACGTTTTGCTGAGATGGCGCGGGTCCGGGTACGCACTTCTCCGCCTTGCTTCACCACCATCTGCGCGTTGGCTAACACCAGGCGCGCGTCGTCCACCCAGCAGTCGGAATATTCGAAACCGCGCACGATTTCCGGCTTCAGCACGGATTCTGCGCCAAAACGCAACCCGGTTGAAGCGGGCAGACTGGTGCGTTTGCCCAGATGATCGTACATAAACAGACCGGTGCGGATCATCCACGCTGGGCGCAGATGTGGGCGATGGGGCAGACGGAAGCGCATCGGGATGGCAATATGCGGGGCCATTTTCAGCAGCACTTCACGTTCGGCCAGCGCTTCGCTTACCAGACGGAATTCATAGTGCTCAAGGTAGCGCAGACCGCCGTGGATCAGTTTTGAGCTGGCGCTGGATGTGGCACAGGCCAGGTCTCTGGCTTCCAGCATCAGTACGGATAATCCGCGTCCTGCCGCGTCTGCCGCAATGCCTGCACCGTTAATGCCGCCACCTATCACAATCAGATCTTTGGTTTCCATTATTGCTACCTCTGGGACTTTCGTTATAGCTCACTAATGTTCGTTATCGCTCATAATAGCAAGTAAACGCGCTTTTGGTAACATTGAAAAAACATTTTAGAGTGATGTGCATAACATATTGGCGTTTACGTACCGTGAAGACGTACACTTGGCGGTAAAATGTCGTCAGCAAGACACCAGCCATAACGATAAGAGAGCACCATGGATCAGTTTGAATGTATTAACGTAGAACAGGCGCACCAGAAGCTGCAGCAGAGCGCTGCCGTGCTGGTGGATATTCGCGACCCACAAAGCTTTGCGATGGGCCACACCCCTGGCGCTTTTCATCTGACCAACGACACACTGGGCGCGTTTATGCGCGATAACGATTTTGAAACCCCGGTGCTGGTGATGTGCTATCACGGTAACAGCAGCAAGGGCGCGGCGCAGTACCTGCTGCAGCAGGGCTATGATCAGGTGTACAGCATCGACGGCGGTTTTGACGCCTGGCATCGTCACTTCCCAGCTGAAGTGGTACACGCCGGTTTCTAAGACCGTGTGGGTTTTTCCCTTCCAGATGCCGCCTCTTGTCAGGCGGCCTTTACGCGCCGCTGCAACGCATCCGTAAGGGTTTGGGTATATACTGTCCCCTTTTGTGTGGAATAGAAGCGACCTGCTGATGTTGATGATCACCTCTTTTACTAACCCGCGCGTTGCCCAGGCTTTTGTTGACTATATGGCAACGCAGGGCGTTATTCTGACTATCCAGCAGCATACGCGTAGCGATGTCTGGCTTTCCGATGAGTCCCAGGAAGCGCGCGTTCGCGACGAACTGGAACGCTTCCTGGCAAATCCGGCCGACCCCCGTTATCTGGCGGCTAGCTGGCAGTCCGGCCAGACTAACAGCGGCCTGCACTATCGTCGTTTTCCATTCCTGGCCACGCTGAAGGCGGGCGCAGGCCCGGTGACGATGGCCATCATGGCGGCCTGCATTCTGGTCTTTATCCTGATGAGCGTGATTGGCGACCAGCCGGTAATGCTCTGGCTCGCCTGGCCGTACGATGATTCGCTGAAATTTGAGCTCTGGCGCTACTTTACCCACGCGTTAATGCATTTCTCATTCGTCCATATCCTCTTCAACCTGCTATGGTGGTGGTATCTTGGCGGTGCGGTAGAAAAGCGCATTGGCAGCGGCAAGCTGGTGGTGATTACCGTGATAAGCGCGCTGCTGAGCGGCTTTATTCAGCATCAGTTCAGCGGTCCGTGGTTTGGCGGCCTGTCCGGCGTGGTGTATGCCTTAATGGGCTATGCGTGGCTGCGTGGCGAGCGCGATCCGCAGAGCGGCATCTTCCTGCCGCGCGGGCTGATTCTATTTTCACTCATCTGGCTGGTGGCCGGGTGGTTTAACGTTTTTGGGATGTCAATTGCGAACGGCGCACACGTCACCGGGCTGGTGATTGGTCTGGCAATGGCCTTTGTCGACACGCTTAATGCGCGCAAGCGAGCATAATTTTCCAGGGATTCATCATGAAACAAACACAACGTCATGACGCGATAATCGAGCTGGTAAAACTTCAGGGCTACGTCAGTACGGAAGAGCTGGTGGAACATTTTTCCGTTAGCCCTCAGACCATTCGTCGCGATTTGAATGACCTTGCGGAGCAGAAAAAAATTCTGCGTCACCACGGCGGGGCGGCGCTGCCGTCCAGTTCGGTGAACACCTCCTGGCACGACCGTAAGGCGACTCAGGCGGAAGAAAAAGAGCGTATCGCCCAGAAGGTGGCAAGCCAGATCCCGAACGGCTCGGCGCTGTTTATCGATATCGGCACTACCCCGGAAGCGGTGGCCCATGCGCTGCTCAACCATAGCGATCTGCGAATCGTCACCAACAACCTGAACGTGGCGAATACGCTGATGGCGAAAGAGGACTTTCGCATTATTCTGGCGGGCGGTGAACTGCGCAGCCGGGATGGCGGCATTATTGGTGAAGCGACGCTCGACTTTATCTCCCAGTTCCGCCTGGATTTCGGCATCCTCGGGATCAGCGGCATCGACAGCGATGGCTCGCTGCTGGAGTTTGATTATCATGAAGTGCGCACCAAGCGCGCAATTATCGACAACTCTCGCCACGTGATTCTGGTTGTTGACCATTCGAAGTTTGGCCGTAACGCGATGGTGAATATGGGCAGTATCAGCCTGGTGGATGCGGTCTTTACCGACGTTCTGCCGCCGCCGGGCGTGATGCAGGTGATTGCGGAAAATGATGTGCAGCTTGAGCTGTGCTAAATCATGTAGCCCGGACGAGGCGCGCTAGCGCCGACTCCGGGGAATCCCCGGCGTCACTTCGTTCGGCCGGGCTACGGTTTTATGACATCTGCTGCTGGAATTTGCCTTTGCTCAGATCGGCCACGATATGGTTCATGCGATCTTCCGTCAGGCGGTAGTAGCGGATGGAAATGGCGGTGATCAGATAGAAGATAGCCGGTAGTACCGTAAACAGTATTAATACTCCACGGACAGCTTCCGCTGACTGTTGTTCAACCCCCGCCTGATAGCCATAGAATGCCAGACCCCAGCCGGTGAGTGCACCGCCGATGGCGACGCCCAGTTTGATAATAAAGATATTCGCTGCCACGTTCATACCGGTAATACGACGCTGGGTTTTCCACTCGCCATAGTTGTTGGCATCGGTAATCATTGACCACTGCAGCGGGGCGTTAATGCCCTGAAGGATATTAAGGACCACGTGGACGATAAACGCTGGCATCCAATATTCGGTTGGCAGAACCAGGAACAGTAAACCGAATAAGGCGCTGAGCACGTTGATCCACACCGATGCGCGGATTTTACACATCCAGGAACCGATATATTTCGCCATCAGGCTGCCAATCACGGCGGCAATGGTGGTGGCCAGCATAAAGATGGAAATAACGCTGCTGCCCTGGTGCAGAATATATTGTACGAAATAGACCAGCAGCCCACCGCGAACCACAACGCCGCAAAGCATCGCCAGGTTATATACCGATAGCACGCACCACTGATCGTTTTTCATCAGAATACGCACGTCGCGCAAAATGTTCAGGTTCTCCTCTTTCACCGGCGTAATACGCTCGCGGGTGGTCATAAAGCAGATCAGGAACATGATGCAGCCGATAACGCCGAAAATCCCCATCGCCCACTGCATACCGGAGGCTCTATCGCCCGGTGCAATCAGGTCTGCCAGCGGGAGAATCAGCGCGGTACCCATTGCACCGCCAATCGGTGCGACGGCAAACCGCCAGGACTGCAGCGACAGGTTTTCCCGTGGGTCTGCGGTAATGGCCGCGCCCAGCGAGCAGTAAGGAATATTAATTGCGGTATACATTAATGTCATAAATATATACGCGACAACGGCGTAGACAATTTTCCCGGTTTGTTCGAAGTTCGGCGTGGAATATACCAATACGCAACTGACGGCAAACGGAACGCAAATAATCAAAAGCCAAGGACGGAAACGCCCCCAGCGGCTTTTGGTCTGGTCAGCAATCGCCCCCATAATAGGGTCAGTAATGGCATCCAGTACCCTGACGACTAAAAATAACGTCCCCATTACCGCTGGGGGTAATCCATAGATGTTCGTATAAAAATAAGCAAGAATGGCAACGGAGGAATCAAAAACGATATGGCTGGCGGCATCGCCAAGGCCAAATCCGAACTTCTCTTTATTACTGATTTTTTCGGTTAATGCCGACATAGAGTCACCTTTTTATTATTACGTGCCAACATACGACACCACTTATAAAAGGTGGCTCTAAGCCTGAATATTCCAATTTTTCACTTTGGACTTATGTTAATTCTCTAATGTGACGCAGCTATCTCTTTATGATTTGGCGTTGGCAATGCCGGATGGTGGCTACGCCTTATCCGGCCTACAACGTGTGCAGGCCTGATAAGCGCAGCGCCATCAGGCACAAATTACACGCCGTACCCCATCATCTTCAGCAACTTCTGGGCATGCTGTACCGCATCCTGACGATGCGCCACGCCGAGTTTCTGATAGAGGTTGCGGATATGCGTTTTGATGGTCGTGGCCGCCACGTCCAGCTCACCGGCAATCTGCTCGTTGCTGTAGCCCGAATAGATAAGCCCCAGTACCTGCCATTCACGCTGGGTGAGCGGGCTGGTGCGGATAAGCTCCGGTACTTCCGGATGGTTGAGCAGGCGCTCGACGAAGCTTTCGTCAAAGTGGGCAAACTTGTGACGATGGTGCTGGTTAATCTCGCGCAGAATGCGCTGGGCGCGGTGCTGATCGAGCTCTGGCAGCGTATTCAGCTGAATCAACTGGCGCAACTGCTGCGCCATCGCTTCACCTTCAATCACGAAGTGGCTGATAAAACCGGTGCGGTTGGCAAGCTGCAGCGCTTCCAGCAGCACACGCTGGGCTTCATTCTTATTTCCCGCCTGCCAGTGCAGCTGGTTCAGCAGCAGCAGGTTGCGGTTGAGATCGCTCATCAGGCGCAGCCCACGGGCGTTTTCGTTTAACTCTTCCAGCACCATTTCGGCAGAGTCGAACTCACCGAGCAGGATCTGCGCGCGGGCGATGTTACGCCACTGACCCTGCAGGAAGTGGTTATTGGCAAATTCCGGCTTCGGCGTATGGCGCAGCCAGTTAGCCGCCGCTTTTTTATCGCCGACCATCTGCCAGTAAATGACCCGTACTTTATCGGCGTTGGAGACCCAATCGCTGTGGTACGTACCGTTGCCGAGCAGGTTTTCCAGACGGTTCAGGTAGTTGCGGGCATTATCAAGATTGCCGCGCGCCAGCGAGCACTGCACCTGCAGGGTCAGGCACTGAAGCTGCTGCTGCGGCTGGAAGCCGCTCAGCACTTCAATGCCGGTGCGGGCGGCGGTTTCAGCCTCATCGAGGCGCGCCCATGCCCACAGCAGCTGCGCGCGGATGCGCAGCAGAAATTCGTGCATCGGCAGCTGTTCAAGATGCTGTTCGTGGATCAGCTGAAAGCCTTTCTCCTGGCACTCCCAGGCGGCCTGCAGGAAGCCCTGTGCGAACAGGATTTCACTTTGCTGGATCAGGCTCCACAGCGCGTAGTGCCAGATATCGTGGCGGCGCGCCATCTGTTCGGTTTGCTGCATCACGGCAATGGACTGACTCAGCAGGCCTTTGCAGTGCAGCACCTCACCGTGCACCGAGGTGGCCACGATGCGGCTGTAGAAGTTAGCCAGCGGCAGCTCTTCAAGCGCTACCGTTGAGAGCCGTTCGGCTTCATCCTGGTCACCGTCGTTAATCGCCACCTGGGCGCGCAGGGCGTTGAAATCGCCGTGCAGCGAGGTGTCCATTTCGAAGGTCATCTCCTGCTCGGCGCGGGCCAGCAGGGTGTTGACTTCGCTGTAGCGGTGCTGGCTTTGCATCAGCCAGGCCTGCAGCAGCACCAGACGCGGGTTCTCCAGCAAACTTTCCCACGGCAGGGCAGAGAGCGACTCTTCCAGCAGGGCAAGCTCGCTATGGTGGAACAGGCCCCAGGCGTGGTTGAGCAGAATATCGCGCAGCATTTTCGGGTCGCCCGCCGCCAGCGCGTGATGGATAGCTTCACTTGGGAAGCCTTGCGCCATCCAGCTTTCCGCGGCGGCGCGGTGAATGTCCGGCAGTTCAGCCGCCAGTTCCCACTGGCAGCGCTGACGCAGGAAACTACAGAACAGCGGGTGGTAGTTAAACCATTCGCCGGAATTATCCATACGCTGCACGAACAGCCCCTGACGCTCGATCTCTTCCAGACGCATCTGGCCGTTTTCTTCACCGGTTACGCGGGCGATCAGCGAGTCGTTCATCGAACGTAGCAGCGAGCTTTTCAGCAGGAAATTGCGGGTGTCCGGGTCAACGTTATCCAGTACTTCATCAACCAGATAGTCGGACAGGTGGCTGGCGTTAATGCCCGCTAGTCGGCGCGCGGAGTGTTGTGTGGCGTTGTTACGCTGACGCGCAGAGAGCGCAATCAGCTGGAGGGCGGTGGCCCAACCGGCAACGTCATCACACAGACGGCTGCTTTCCGCGGCCTCAATCGGCGCGGCTAAGCGGCAGTCGAAGAACTGTTTGGTTTCCGCATGGGTAAACGACAGCTGTTGGCTGCCGATTTCCAGCAGTTGGTCACGTACGCGAAGGTTGGCAATGCCCAACTGCGGCAGATTGCGCGATAGCACCACCAGCGTCAGATTCTCTGGCTGATGGCGCAGGAAAAAGCGCATCGCATCGTGGATGACGGGGTTCGTTATCAGGTGGTAGTCATCAATGACCAAATAGAGCGGACGCTGCCATTCGCTTAATTCAATAAACAGCTGAGAGAATAGAGAGCTCAGGCTAGCGTACTGGCGTTTTTGCACCATGTTTTCGCTGGCCACGCAATGACCCCCGGTTGCCTGCTGGATGGCGGCAATCAGGTAGCTGGCAAAGCGCTCTTGCTGATTATCGCCTTCATCAAGAGAGTACCAGCCGAGGTCGCTCATCCCTGCTGCCCATTGTGAAATAAGCGTTGTCTTTCCATAGCCAGCCGGACTGGTAATCAGCGCCAGACGATAATTGTTCGCGCCTGAAAGTTTCGCCAACAGTCTGTCGCGCACCACGGTGTGATCGAGACGGACGGGTCGACTGAGTTTTGACGGAATCAACATAGCTAATCACTTCACTGTGAGGATTGGAAAACGAGATTTTTTTTGCGCTTCGTAATTAATCCATACAAAGGTCGGTCAAATGACTATGTATTGCAAGTTATGTCCTGTTTTGATGTCTGTGAATTTGCTATATGTCACACTTCTTTCTATTTAATACCATCCTCGTAGAATGCGGCCCAGAGCGCGTAAACGCTGGATTACATAACTCCTTGTAGTTACGTACGAAATAATATTTGAGCAAGAACTCAAATAACCCACGTCTAAAGATGTTTAAGTAAACGTAAATTTCCGTAGAAACAATACGTATTAATTTGTTGCTTATTTTCGTGATGAAACCATTTCCTTATTTGCATATTTACTGCGAAACGCTATTTCATTTTATGACCTGACGCGAAGATATCCCTGGTGAAATCCTCGACACTGGCCTGTTGAACAAGGACGGTCTGGGCTGGATGAAAATCGAGCGAATTTGCCGCTAGCGGCTAACGTTATAGTGGCGGCGATCACACTTTTCGCTCATCCCTGCGACTCCTCCCTGTCTAATCCTGGACGGGATGAGGAAGTCCACCATTCAGCCAGGCACACTAACGCCAATATCTATGTAAAAGGATTCGAATTCGCTATGTCACAGCCTACCTTCAATCACGATTCATTCCAGGCTGCCCTGACGCGTCAGTGGCAGCGATTTGGCTTACAGGCCGCTACCGAAATGACGTCTCACCAATGGTGGCAGGCTGTGAGCGGAGCGCTGGCAGAACAGCTCTGTGCACAGCCGGTAGCGAAACCGGCTAAGGATCAGCGCCACGTGAACTACATCTCGATGGAGTTCCTGATTGGCCGTCTGACCGGGAACAACCTGCTCAATCTCGGCTGGTACGAAGGGGTGAGCGACGCGCTGAAAGCCTACAACGTCAACCTGACCGACCTGCTGGAAGAAGAGACTGACCCAGCGCTCGGCAACGGCGGTCTGGGCCGTCTGGCTGCCTGCTTCCTGGATTCAATGGCCACCGTGGGCCAGTCGGCGACCGGCTATGGCCTGAACTATCAGTACGGTCTGTTCCGCCAGTCCTTCGACGACGGGCATCAGATGGAAGCGCCTGACGATTGGCAGCGCGGCAGCTATCCGTGGTTCCGCCATAACGCCGCGCTGGATGTACAGGTGGGTATCGGCGGTAAAGTGGTGAAAGGAGAGTGGCAGCCAGCGTTTACCATTACCGGTGAAGCCTGGGATCTGCCGGTGCTGGGCTACCGTAACGGCGTTGCACAGCCGCTGCGTCTGTGGCAGGCCAAGCATGCGCATCCATTTAACCTGACCAAATTTAACGATGGCGATTTCCTGCGCGCAGAGCAGCAAGGTATTGATGCCGAAAAACTGACTAAAGTTCTCTACCCGAACGACAACCACACGGCGGGTAAAAAGCTGCGCCTGATGCAGCAGTACTTCCAGTGCGCCTGCTCCGTGGCCGACATTCTGCGCCGCCACCATCTGGCGGGCCGCAAGCTGCATGAGCTGGCCGACTTTGAAGTGATTCAGCTTAACGATACGCATCCAACCATCGCGATTCCTGAGCTGCTGCGCGTGCTGATTGATGAGCACCAGATGAGCTGGGATGACGCGTGGGCGATTACCAGCAAAACCTTCGCCTACACCAACCATACTCTAATGCCAGAAGCGCTGGAGTGCTGGGATGAGAAGCTGGTGAAAGCGCTGCTGCCGCGTCATATGCAGATTATCAAAGAGATTAACGACCGATTTAAGAAGCTGGTTGATACCACCTGGCCTGGCGACGAAGCCGTCTGGGCGAAGCTTGCCGTGGTGCACAATAAACAGGTGCGCATGGCGAACATGTGTGTGGTGAGCGGCTTTGCGGTAAACGGCGTTGCGGCGCTGCACTCTGACCTGGTGGTGAAAGATCTGTTCCCGGAATATCACCAGCTGTGGCCGACCCGTTTCCACAACGTCACCAACGGCATCACCCCGCGTCGCTGGATCAAACAGTGCAACCCAGCGCTTGCCGCGCTGCTGGATAAATCGCTGAAAAAAGAGTGGGCTAACGATCTCGATCAGCTGATCAACCTGGAAAAATACGCGGACGACGCGAAATTCCGCAAGCAGTACCGCGACATCAAACTGGCCAACAAAGAGCGCCTGGTGAAGTTTGTTAAAGCGCGTACCGGCATTGAGATTTCCAGCCACGCGATTTTTGATATCCAAATCAAACGTCTGCACGAGTACAAACGCCAGCACCTGAACCTGCTGCACATTCTGGCGCTGTACAAAGAAATCCGTGAAAACCCGGAAGCTGACCGCGTACCGCGCGTGTTCCTGTTTGGGGCGAAGGCGGCCCCGGGCTACTACCTGGCGAAGAACATTATCTTTGCTATCAACAAAGTGGCTGAAGCCGTCAACAACGATCCAAAAGTGGGCGACAAGCTGAAAGTGGTCTTCCTGCCGGATTACTGCGTGTCGGCAGCGGAGATGCTGATCCCGGCGGCGGATGTCTCTGAGCAGATCTCCACGGCGGGTAAAGAAGCCTCCGGTACCGGCAACATGAAGCTGGCGCTCAATGGCGCGTTAACCGTCGGTACGCTGGACGGTGCGAACGTTGAAATCGCCGAACAGGTTGGTTCTGAGAATATCTTCATCTTCGGCCATACCGTTGAGCAGGTGAAAGAACTTAAAGCCAAAGGCTACGATCCGCTGAAATGGCGTAAAGCCGACAAGCTGCTGGACGCGGTGCTCAAAGAGCTGGAAAGCGGCAAATACAGCAACGGTGACAAGCACGCCTTCGACCAGATGCTGCACAGCATGGGCAAGCAGGGCGGTGACCCGTACCTGGTGATGGCGGACTTTGCCGCTTATGTCGAAGCACAGAAGCAGGTCGATGTGCTCTATCGCGACCAGGAAGCGTGGACCCGTGCGGCGATTCTGAACACCGCTCGCTGCGGCATGTTCAGCTCCGACCGCTCTATCCGCGATTATCAGAAACGTATCTGGCAGGCAAAACGCTAAGGATAGGCCATGGAGAGCAAACGCCTCGATAATGCCGCGCTGGCGGCGGGTATCAGCCCAAACTACATCAATGCCCACGGCAAGCCGCAGTCTATTGGTGCCGACACCAAACGGCGTTTGCTTGACGCGATGCATCATACCGCCGCCACGGATGTGGCGGCCACGCCGGTGCCAAACGTCATGATCTGGACGTTTGGCAAGAAGATGACGCTGGCGGTGGAGGGGAAGGGCGAATTTAGCTGGATCCTCACCACTGAAGAGGGCAAGCAGTATCACGGCCAGGCGACGGGTGGTAAAACGCTCAGCCTGCCAACCCGGCTGCCGGAAGGGTATCACTCGTTAACCCTGACCCAGGGCGAAGAGCGCTGGCACTGCCGGGCGATTATCGCGCCTGAGCGCTGCTATGAGCCACAGCCGCTGAAAGAGGCGAAAAAGCTGTGGGGCGCCTGCGTGCAGCTCTACACCCTGCGTTCGGAGAAGAACTGGGGTATCGGTGACTTCGGTGACCTGAAGGCGATGCTGCCGGAGGTGGCGAAACGCGGCGGTTCGTTTATCGGCCTCAACCCGATTCATGCGCTCTACCCGGCGAACCCGGAGAGTGCCAGCCCGTACAGCCCGTCCTCACGTCGCTGGATGAACGTTATCTATATCGACGTGAATGCAGTGGAAGACTTTGCGCTGAGTGACGAAGCGCAGGCATGGTGGAAGCTGCCTGCTACCCAGAAGACGCTGCAAGCCGCCCGCGACGTCGAGCAGGTGGACTACGCCACCGTGACCGAGCTGAAAATGACGGCGCTGCGCATGGCATGGAAGCGCTTTGCCAAACGCAATGATGAGCAGATGGCAACCTTCCGCTACTTTGTCGATAAAGAAGGGGAGAGCCTCTACTGGCAGGCGGTGTATGACGCGCTGCATGCCCATCAGGTGAAAGAAGACAAACTGCGCTGGGGCTGGCCGGCCTGGCCGAAGGCGTATCAGACTATCGAAAGCCCGGAGGTGCAGGCGTTCTGTAAAAAGCACGCCGACGACGTGGATTTCTACCTGTGGCTGCAATGGCTGGCGTATACCCAGTTTGCAGACTGCTGGGAGACCAGTCAGCGCGATGCGATGCCGATTGGTCTCTACCGCGACCTGGCGGTAGGCGTGGCCGAAGGCGGCGCGGAAACCTGGTGCGACCGCGAGCTGTACTGCCTGAAAGCCTCCGTAGGTGCACCGCCGGATATTCTCGGCCCGCTAGGACAGAACTGGGGTCTGCCGCCGATGGATCCGCATATCATCGCCGCGCGTGCCTATGAGCCGTTTATTGAACTGCTGCGCGCCAATATGAAGCACTGCGGTGCGCTGCGTATCGATCATGTGATGTCGGTGCTGCGTCTGTGGTGGATCCCGTACGGTGAAACCGCCGATCACGGCGCTTACGTGCAGTATCCGGTGGATGCGCTGCTGTCGATTCTGGCGCTGGAGAGTAAACGTCATCGCTGTATGGTGATTGGCGAAGACCTCGGCACCGTGCCGGTAGAGATTGTCGGTAAGCTGCGTAAGAGCGGGGTTTACTCATACAAGGTGCTCTATTTCGAAAACGACAGCGAGAAGAACTTCCGCGCGCCGAAAGCCTATCCGGAGCAGTCGATGGCCGTGGCGACCACCCACGACCTACCTACGCTGCGCGGCTATTGGGAAAGCGGGGATCTGACGCTGGGCAATCAGCTGGGGCTTTACCCTGACGCTGACGTACTGCGCGGGCTGTATCAGGACCGCGAGTTGGCGAAGCAGGGGCTGCTGGATGCGCTGCACAAGTACGGCACACTGCCGAAACGTGCGGGGCATAAGGCTTCACTGATGTCGATGACGGCCACGCTGAGCCGCGGTATGCAACGCTATATCGCTGACAGCAACAGCGCCCTGCTGGGGCTTCAGCCGGAAGACTGGCTGCAGATGTCCAGCCCGGTCAATATCCCCGGCACCAGCTCTGAATACCCAAACTGGCGGCGCAAGCTCTCCACGTCGCTGGAAGCGATGTTTGCTGACGACGGGGTGAATAAGCTGATTAAAGACCTGGACAAGCGCCGAAAAGCGGCGAGTAAGAAGAAGTAAAAATACAAACGCCGGGGATATCCCCGGCGTTTTTATATCTGTTGGTTCTGAACGGCTGAGGATACAGCGTTACACCACCATTCCCAGCAGCAAACAACCCACCAGACCGCAAACCGAGATAATGGTTTCCAGCATCGACCAGGACTTGATGGTCTCGCCGATAGTCAGGTTGAAGTACTCCTTGAACAACCAGAAGCCTGGATCGTTCACGTGGGAGAAGATAACGGAGCCGGAACCGACCGCGATAACCATCAGTTCAGGGCTAACGCCGGTGGTGGCAATCAGCGGCGCCGCGATACCGCCAGCGGTGATGGCCGCAACGGTGGCTGAACCCAGCGCAATACGCAGTACGGCGGCAATAGACCAGGCCATAAACAGCGGAGAAACGTTGGACTCGTGCATGATAGACGCGATGTACTTATCCACACCGGAGTCGACCAGTACCTGTTTGAAGGCACCGCCGCCGCCGATGATCAGCAGCATCATGGCAATAATTTTAATGGAGGAGATCAGCGTATCGTTGATGTCATCCATAGAACGGCCACGGTTAAGGCCGAAGGTGAAGATAGCAATCAGCACCGCAATCAGGGTTGCCATCACCGGGTCGCCGAAGAACTCAGCGGCAGGCAGCAGTGCGTGGCCTTTTGGCAGCACCATTTCCGCGATAGCGCGCAGCGCCATCAGGATGACCGGCACCAGAGAGGTCCAGACGCTCACGCCGAAGGATGGCATCTCTGCATCGGTGAAGGTTTTCGGGTTGTGCAGACCTTCCGGGATTGGCTTGTCGATGCTTTTCAGGCAGCGCGCATAAACCGGGCCCGCCAGAATAACGGTCGGGATCGCCAGCAGCGTCCCGTACAGCAGGGTTTTACCCATGTCCGCGTGGAAGATAGTGGCGATAGCGGTTGGGCCCGGGTGAGGCGGCAGGAAGCCGTGGGTCACGGAGAGCGCCGCCGCCATTGGCACGCCGACGTACAGCAGCGGAATACGAGCGTTTGCCGCGATGGTGAACACCAGCGGCAGCAGCAGGACGAAGCCCACTTCATAGAACAGCGCGAAGCCGACGGTGAAGCCGGTCAGTACGACGGCCCACTGAATGTGCTTACGACCAAATTTGTCGATGAGGGTCGTGGCGATACGCTGCGCGCCGCCGCAGTCCGCCAGCATCTTACCGAGCATGGCGCCGAAGCCCATAATCAGCGCCAGGCTGCCGAGGGTGCCGCCAACGCCGTTTTTAATGGAGACGATAACTTTGTCCAGGGGCATGCCCTGCATTAATCCGACGGCTAGTGCCACCAGAACCAGAGCGATAAACCCGTTCATTTTGAAACGGATCATCAGCAGTAATAAGAGGATAACCCCGATAGCTACGATGATTAATGGCATAATTTATCCAGCCTTTAATTTGTTATGGGTAACGTCACTGTTGCTGCGACAACGTCCAATTGCCCCTACAGAGGGAATAGGTACTGACTTCTTCACACCACCGTATGTTTATGACTCAGACAAAGGATAGCTGGCTATTTATTTAACGCGGTGGTGTGTGTTGCGATGATACGGGTAACATGTAGAGGTTGAGAATAACCCCAGGCATGGAAATGTGAAATCTGCGACGGTAGTCAAATTATTGGTAGGGTTATTGCCGTGTTTCAGGCGGGAAATTGCGAGCTATGTTGCGCGGTAACATGTGTTGAATGGAGAATTTCCCGGGCTCGGCGTAAACGCCTCGCCCGGGCGACCAGTGAGAGTCGTGCTCGTTTGTAGCCCGGCCAGGCGAAGCGCCGCCGGGACAAGCACAGCGCTAACTTAGTAGTAAGAGTGCTCGCCGCGCTGGTGTTCGGTCAGATCGCGAACGCCTTTGAGGTCAGGGAACTCGGCCAGCAGCTGCTTTTCGATCCCATCTTTCAGGGTGACGTCAATCATCGAGCAACCGTTACAGCCGCCGCCAAACTGCAGGATGGCGTAGCCGTCATCGGTGATTTCCATCAGCGACACGCGGCCGCCGTGGCCAGCCAGCTGTGGGTTAACCTGCGACTGCAGCATGTATTCAACGCGCTCCATCAGCGGGGCATCGTCGGACACTTTACGCATTTTCGCGTTTGGCGCTTTCAGGGTCAGCTGAGAACCCAGCTGATCGGTGACGAAATCGATTTCCGCATCTTCCAGATACGGAGCGCTCAGCTCGTCGACATAGGCGGTGAGCTGTTCAAATTTCAGGGCAGTATCACTTGCTTCCACCGCATCCGGCGGGCAATAAGAAACGCCGCATTCTGCGTTAGGCGTACCAGGGTTAATCACAAATACACGGATTTGTGTCCCTTCTTCCTGATTTTGCAGAAGTTTGGCAAAGTGCGCTTGCGCAGTATCGGAAATACGGATCATAGCTTTGACCTAATAGTTGACTACTTTAGTTGGTTATAATACGCCCATCGCTGGGGGTCTACAAGGTGCGACACAGACACCATACCTGAACGCTCGCCGCGCCATTTCGCAAAAGAAGCCGGGAAATCTCGGCAACGGTGCTGCCCGTGGTGACCACATCATCCACAATAACCATATGGCGACCCTGCACCGGTAATTCAAGCTGGAACGCATTTTTCAGGTTCTGCTTGCGCAGCCTGGCGCTCAGCTGGTGCTGGGTGGCGGTAGGGCGCACGCGGACGATCGCCCGTGGGGTAAATTCACAGGGCAGCCATTTCGTCAGCGCCCGGCACAGCAGCTCGCTCTGGTTATACCCACGTCGCCAGTGACGGCGCTGCCACAATGGGACGCTGATAAGCTGCTGCGGCATCGGCCACGCGCCGCGGCATCGCACGGCTAACAGCAGCAGACGCGCCAGCGCGGGGGCTAGCTCCGGCTGGCCGCTGAACTTGAAGTGGTGGATCAACGTGCTGAGCGGCGGTTGATAGTCATTTACGGCCACCAGGCGCTGCCAGGGTGGTGGCTTTTGCAGGCAGCGCCCGCACGGCGCGCTGATGCTACCCGATGGCAAACCGCACTGCGGGCAGCGACAAATCTCGCTTTCCACCGCGTGGGTACAGCGCGAGCAGATGCCCCACGCGGGCAGCGCTAGCGGCATTTTGCATAGCCAGCACGAGCCGTGGGCTGTTAGCATAATCCCTCCTTGAACCAATAAAATGAGAACAATAGCTGATGAACGACATCTGGTGGCAAACCACGGGCGAAGGAGATTGTCATCTTGTGCTGCTGCACGGCTGGGGGCTGAATGCTCAGGTCTGGGATTGCATTACGCCGGAATTAAGCTCGCATTTTACGCTGCATCTGGTCGACCTGCCGGGCTATGGCCGCAGCGGTGGATTTGGTGCGCTTTCGCTGGAAGAGATGGCTGAACACGTACTGGAAAAAGCGCCGACAAAGGCTATCTGGCTTGGCTGGAGTCTGGGGGGGCTGGTGGCAAGCGAAGTGGCATTACGCCACCCGGAACGCGTCGATGCGCTGGTCACCGTCGCATCGTCCCCTTGCTTCAGCGCGCATGACGCGTGGCCAGGCATTAAGCCTGAGGTGCTCAGCGGGTTCCAGCAACAGCTCAGCGAAGACTTCCAGCGCACCGTCGAGCGCTTCCTGGCGTTGCAAACGCTGGGCACCGAAAGTGCCCGTCAGGATGCGCGCGCGTTGAAACAGACGGTGCTCTCCCTGCCAATGCCCTCTTCCGAGGTGCTGAACGGCGGGCTGGAGATCCTCAAAACCGCTGACCTGCGCGAGTCACTCACCGCGCTGACGATGCCGTTCCTGCGCCTTTACGGTCGACTTGATGGATTAGTTCCGCGCAAGATTGTGCCGCTGCTGGATGCCCAGTGGCCGCAGAGTGAATCGCTGGTGTTTGATAAGGCTGCCCATGCGCCATTTATTTCGCATCCACAGGCGTTTTGCGAGTCGTTGATTGCGCTAAAAAAGCATCTTTAAAATAATTTTTTACCCGACGTGGTAAATGGCAAATTTGTAGCAATACTTAACTTGTTGCGGTGGCTGACTATTTCAGTAAGCCACCGTCACCTACAAAAATAACTGAATGGAGTGTAGGCCTATGAAACTTGTTACAGGTATTGTTGCATCTCTGGTTATTGGTTCTCTTTCATTTGGCGCATTTGCCGCCAAGGAAATTACAAAAGAAGACGTTGCGAAGATGAAGCTGACTAAAATCGGCAACATTACCACGTCAAAAACGACGTCGCCGATGGACGCGAAGCACGATCTGTCGAAAAAAGCGGATGAGCTGGGCGGCAAGTACTACGTGATTATCGCGGGTCAGAAAAACGAGAAAAACGTTCACGGTAACGCGGACGTCTATAAGTAAGTAGGGTCGAACATGTTATTCCCGGCGTTGTGTTAACGCCGGGAATACGTTTTAGCGTAGTGCCCACCACTGACGTAAGCAGGCTTTCCCTTCCGGGCAACTTTTGCAACTGCCGGTCAGACACCCATCTGGTTCTTCGTCAATCTTCATGACTTTCCCCATAGCTTCCAGGCGGCTCAGCATGGCATCGATCATCGCCTGCGGCGTGTGCAGTTGGGCGCTGAGCTGTGAGGCTTCCATGCGTCCCTGCAGTGCCAGCATATCGCGTACTTCAATCAATGATGCCATGATGACTCCTAGTGACAATCGCCCGCTGGGCTAGAGCAGCATGAGGTTGGCGTTTTACGCGTCGCCAGCAGAGAGACGTCCACCCGGCTACGGGCACGGCGCAGCAGACCAATCACCACCACGTTGAACAGAATCACCGCCAGGATGCACACCAGGCTGTAGCGTGGGTGCTGGCTGAAGCTCACCGTCTGGTAGTACAGCGTCGAGAGCGAGTAGGCAATGTTCAGGCCCCACAGAATGGAGAAGGACATCCAGCCGCGGCTCGACTCACGGGCAATCGCACCCATCACCGAAATGCACGGAATGTAGAGCAGAACGAAAATCAGGTAGCTGTAGGCTGCCGCCGCGCTGCCGAACTTGCTGCTCATCACGCCCATTGCCCCGGTTTCCATCACGCCGTCGCCTTTGCTGGCTTCGATTGGGTTGGCCAGTACGCTCAGGCTAAAGGTATCTTTCAGCCCCTGCCAGGTTTCATCAGCCGCAGCCAGCAGCTCTTCACCGAGGCTGAATTCCTGCGGGTTGAACTCTTCATTCTGAATGTTTTCGGCGGTGTAGAGGGTGTTCAGCGTACCGACCACCACTTCTTTTGCCATCGCGCCGGTAAACAGACCTACGGTGGCCTGCCAGTTATCGTCATGGACGCCAATCGGTTTAAACACTGGTGTGATCGCACGGCTGACGGAGGCCAGCGCAGAGTCGTTGATGTTATCGACGATTTTGCCGCTGAACGAGAAGCTGTTCAGCGCGCTCAGGAAGATACTGACGATAACGATAACTTTACCTGCGCGCAGCACGAAGCCTTTCAGGCGCTGCCAGGTCTGGATAATCAGGCTCTTAATGTGCGGTACGTGATACACCGGCAGTTCCATCACGAACGGTGATGCTTCACCGCGCATAATGGTGTATTTGAGCATCAGGCCGGTCAGGATGGCGATAACGATCCCCAGTACGTAAAGGGAGAAGACCACCAGCGCGCCGCCCTGGCCGAAGAAGGCAGCGGCGAAGACGGCGAAGATGGCCAGACGCGCGCCGCAGGACATAAACGGCGCCATCATGATGGTCATCAGACGTTCACGTGGCGCATCCAGGGTACGTGCGCCCATGACCGACGGCACGTTACAGCCGAAGCCGACGATCAGCGGCACAAAGGATTTACCCGGCAGACCCAGAGACTGCATCAGGCGGTCCATCACGAATGCCGCACGCGCCATGTACCCGGAGTCCTCAAGGAAGGAGAGGAACAGGTACATCATGCCGATTTGCGGCACTAACGGTAGCACGGTGTTGATACCGCCGCCGATACCCTGCGCCAGGAAGACCGTCAGCCAGTCCGGGAAGTGCAGCTGGTAGCCAATCCACTGAATGCCGTGGATAAAGATAGCGACGGAGCCGCCGTCAAAGATCGGCTGCAGCGCGCCACCGATGTTGATAGCCAGCAAGAACATCAGGTACATGACGAACAGGAAAATCGGTAAGCCCAGCACGCGGTTGAGGACGATTTTGTCCAGCGCGGCGGTGAAGCGGCTTGGCTCGGCGGTCAGGGTGTTACTGACGGCATCGCAAATCGCGGCAATGCTCTGATAGCGGGCGTCGGCGATATGCAGAGCCGGGTCGTCCATCTCTTCGCTTAGATGCGCCAGAGAGACGTCCAGCTTGTGTGCGGCATCACCGGCATAGGCGCGGCTATAGATATCGCCTTCCAGCATCTGCATGCCCAGCCAGTGGCGCTGACGTTCAGGGATCTCCTGCGCCATCTCTTTAGCCAGATTATCGGCTTCGCGCAGCAGCGGCTGCGGGTAGTGCACCAGCTCAATTGGCTGGTTGCCCTGATGGCGGTCGATCGCCATTTTCAGCGCTTCAATCCCGCGAGCACGGGTGGAGACCAGCGGCACAACCGGGCAGCCGAGGCGTGCCGAGAGCGCATCCACGTCGATACGGATTTGCTGTTTCTCGGCAATATCGAGCATGTTCAGTGCGACCACGCACGGAATGCCCAGCTCAAGCAGCTGCAGCGTCAGGTAGAGGTTACGTTCGAGGTTGGAGGCGTCGACCACGTTAATCAGCAGGTCGGCATCACCGCTCAGAATATAGTGGCAGGCAATCTGCTCATCCAGCGAGGTTTGCGAGGAGATGGTGGTCAGCGAGTAGGTACCCGGCAGGTCGACGAGGGTGACCTGATGGTCGGTGGTGGCGAACGCGCCTTCTTTGCGCTCTACCGTTACCCCGGCCCAGTTGCCTACGCGCTGGCGTGCGCCGGTGAGCTGGTTGAATAAGGTTGTTTTGCCGGAATTAGGATTACCAATTAAACCGATGGTTAATTTTTTCATATTTCAGACTCTTAGTACCGGGCTGGGGTTATTGCGCGACGGCTTCTAATTCAATAAGCGCGAGATCTTTCTTACGCAATACCAGGCTAACGCGACGGGTTTCAATATGAATAGGGTCGCCGAGTGGCGCTACGCGAACCACATTAAAGGACGATCCCGGCAGCATGCCCAGGGACAGCAGTTTCTGACGATAAGCTGGGCTAATTTCGCGGGAGAAACCGACAATCTTCCACGCAGTATCAGGTGTAAATTGCATATAACCTACTTGTGTATCGCTAGCTGAACGAGGGGAGCACCGCGCGCTGCCTGGTGGCAACCGGGGCGTCGTCAACGAATAAAGAAATAAAGCCTACTGAAAATGATGATAATGAGAATGGTTTTTATCATCAATACATATTATGCGATCGGCGGGAATTTCGAGCGGAATTTGCACTTTTTTTGATATGACGCAAGCAACTCATTGTAGCCGTAAATGAATTAAATATTATTTTCGTCGCTTAATGTTTAATTAAGGTTTCATTGGTTAATAAAATAAAACACGATGACGCTTATTATTAAAAGCTGATAGGAAGATAATAATGACTGAGGCCTGCCAAATAAGCGGTAGCCTGGGCGAGGCGTTTTAACGCCGACGCCGGGGAGGCTCAGGAGCCTTCCCGGCGTCGCTATGCTCGGCCGGGCTACTGGTTACGATTAGCGTTTTTTACCCATGGCGGCTGCCAGCGCGTCCATCATGGCGCTGTTGCCCGCAGGCTGTGCTTCATGCCCGCGCGGTTTTGCTGCTTTCGCGGCCGGACGGCTGTTGCCCTGACTGCGATCGTTACCACCGCCGCGACGGGCGTTAGTTTCGCCCGGCTGCTCGTCAAGGCGCATGGTGAGCGCGATGCGCTTACGCTGCAGATCCACTTCCAGCACTTTCACTTTGACGATATCGCCCGCTTTCACCACAGTATGCGGGTCTTCCACGAACTTATCCGCCAGCGAAGAGATGTGAACCAGGCCGTCCTGATGCACGCCAATATCCACGAACGCGCCGAAGTTGGTGACGTTGGTGACAGCGCCTTCGAGGATCATCCCCGGCAGCAGGTCGTTCATGGTTTCTACACCGTCGGCAAACTTCGCGGTTTTAAACTCAGGACGCGGGTCGCGGCCGGGTTTTTCCAGCTCTTTGATGATGTCGGTAACGGTTGGCACACCAAAACGATCGTCGGTGAACTCAGAGGCTTTCAGGTTTCTGAGCTCGTTACTGTTGCCCATTAAATCCTTCAGCGCCTGCTGCGTCGCTGCCAGAATGCGTTCGACCACCGGATACGCTTCCGGGTGAACGGTTGAAGCATCCAGCGGGTTGTCGCCGTGGTTAATACGCAGGAAGCCTGCGCACTGCTCAAACGCTTTTGGCCCCAGACGGCTCACCTTCAGCAACTGCTGGCGGTTCTGGAACTGACCGTTCTCGTCGCGCCAGGCGACGATGTTCTGCGCCATCATGCGCGTCAGGCCCGCCACGCGGGTCAGCAGCGCTACAGAAGCGGTGTTCAGATCTACGCCGACGGCGTTCACACAGTCTTCCACCACCGCATCCAGTTTACGTGCCAACTGAGTCTGGCTGACGTCGTGCTGATACTGGCCAACCCCGATGGATTTCGGGTCGATTTTCACCAGCTCTGCCAGCGGATCCTGTAGACGACGGGCGATAGACACCGCGCCGCGCAGGGAAACGTCGAGATCCGGGAACTCCAGCGCAGCCAGTTCGGAGGCGGAATAGACGGATGCGCCCGCTTCGCTGACGATCACCTTCTGCGCGGTGACTTTCGGGAACTGCTGCTGCACGTCGAGGAAGAAGCGCTCGGTTTCACGAGACGCCGTCCCGTTACCGATAGCCACCAGTTCAACGTTGTGCTTTTCACACAGTGCGGCCACGGCAACCGCTGCTTTCGCCGCCTGACCGGTATGTGGATAAATGGTGTCGGTGGCAACCAGCTTGCCAGTGCCGTCAACCACCGCCACTTTTACGCCGGTACGCAGGCCCGGATCGAGACCCATGGTGGCGCGCAGGCCAGCCGGTGCGGCCATTAGCAGGTCGTGCAGATTGCGGGCGAAGACATTGATAGCTTCATCTTCCGCGCGCTCGCGCACGGTGCCCATCAGCTCGGTTTCGAGGTGCATCAGCACTTTGATACGCCAGGTCCAGCTGACCACGCCTTTACGCCAGCTGTCCGCCGGGGCGTTGTTCAGGCGCAGACCGAGATGGTCGATAATAATCTGTTCGCAGTAGCTCTCTTTCGGCGGCTCGTCGAACTGCGGGTCGGCGTTGAGGGAGAGTTGCAGCACGCCTTCGTTGCGCCCGCGGAACATCGCCAGCGCGCGGTGGGAAGGGGTGGTTGAAATCGGTTCGTGATGGTCGAAGTAGTCGCGGAATTTTGCGCCTTCCTCTTCTTTACCGCTGACCACTTTGGCGACCAGGTGGGCGTTCTTCCACAGGTAGTCACGCACTTTCGCCAGCAGGCCTGCGTCTTCCGCGAAGCGTTCCATCAGGATATAGCGCGCGCCGTCGAGGGCCGCTTTGGTATCCGCGACGCCTTTATCGGCATCGATAAATTTGGCGGCTTCGGTTTCTGGGTCATGGGACGGCTCGCTCCACAGCAGGTCTGCCAGCGGCTCAAGGCCCGCTTCAATGGCAATCTGCCCGCGGGTGCGGCGCTTCTGTTTGTACGGTAAGTAGAGGTCTTCCAGCTCGGTTTTGTTGAGCGTGCCGTTGATGGCTTTTTCGAGAGCTTCGGTCAGCTTACCCTGCTCACCGATGGATTTCAGAATGACCTGACGACGGTCTTCCAGCTCACGCAAATACCCGAGGCGGGTTTCCAGATTACGCAGCTGCGTATCATCTAGTCCGCCGGTGATTTCCTTACGATAACGTGCAATAAACGGCACGGTGTTCCCTTCATCAAGCAGGCGAACGGCGGCTTCCACCTGTTCGGCTCTGGCCTGAAGTTCACCCGCAATAATGCGGCAGAGCGAATCATTCATCATGGCTTGGTTTCACTGTTAGGTCATAAAATCAGGGGACAGTTATACGGATTGACTGGCAAAAATGCCAGTCATCAGCGGGGGCTTCGGATTGTTCCGGCCTTATTTTACGTATTCAATCTCATTCACGTACCAGCTGGCTTCGCCGGCCGGAGTGTTGACCACCGCCAGATCGCCGACCTCTTTCTTCAGCAGCGCGCGGGCCATCGGTGAATCGATGGAGATATAGTCCTTGCGACCAAAAATCTCATCGTAGCCGACGATACGAAAACGCTTGGTTTCGCCGTCGTCGTTTTCTATCTCAACCCAGGCGCCGAAAAAGACTTTGCCTTCCTGCTGCGGCGAATAATCGACAATACGTAGATTTTCAAGGCACTTGGTCAAATAACGAACGCGTCGGTCAATCTCTCTTAAGCGTTTTTTATTATACTGGTAGTCAGCGTTTTCACTGCGATCGCCAAGGCTTGCGGCCCAGGTCACCTTCTTTGTGACCTCCGGGCGCTCTTCGCGCCAGAGATAATCCATCTCTTTTTTGAGCTTTTCGTACCCTTCACGGGTGATCAACTGTGTTTTCATGTTCCGTGCTTACCTGGCTACCGAGGAAAGAATACGCACAATACGTATTACGTGAGTATGCCGACAGAATAAATAATGTGTATTAAGATTCATTGTATACTTAACTCGCTGTTAAATATGCTTTGTAACAATTTAGCCTGGAATTTATACCAGATTTAGCTGGTCGCAAGCGCAGGCTTTTTTGAGAATACATGCTGAATAATTGTTGCGAACCTTTGGGAGTAAAAACAATGCAAGAGAATTATAAGATTCTTGTTGTGGATGACGATATGCGCCTGCGTGCGCTGCTGGAACGTTATCTGACCGAGCAGGGTTTCCAGGTTCGAAGCGTAGCTAACGCCGAACAGATGGACAGATTGCTGACCCGTGAATCATTCCATCTGATGGTTCTGGATTTAATGCTGCCAGGCGAGGACGGTCTGTCGATTTGCCGTCGTCTGCGTAGCCAGAGCAACCCGATGCCGATCATCATGGTGACGGCGAAAGGGGAAGAAGTTGACCGTATCGTGGGCCTGGAAATCGGCGCCGACGACTACATTCCGAAACCGTTCAACCCGCGTGAACTGTTGGCCCGTATCCGTGCGGTGCTGCGTCGTCAGGCGAACGAACTGCCGGGCGCGCCTTCTCAGGAAGAAGCGGTTATCGCCTTCGGTAAGTTCAAGCTGAACCTCGGCACTCGTGAAATGTTCCGCGAAGATGAACCTATGCCGCTCACCAGCGGTGAGTTTGCGGTGCTGAAAGCGCTGGTCAGTCACCCGCGTGAGCCCCTGTCTCGCGACAAGCTGATGAACCTGGCTCGTGGTCGAGAATACTCGGCGATGGAACGCTCCATCGACGTGCAGATTTCTCGCCTGCGCCGCATGGTGGAAGAAGATCCGGCTCACCCACGCTACATTCAGACCGTTTGGGGTCTGGGCTACGTGTTCGTCCCGGACGGTTCTAAAGCATGAGGCGACTGCGCTTCTCGCCTCGAAGTTCGTTTGCCCGCACGTTACTGCTGATTGTCACCCTGCTGTTCGTCAGCCTGGTGACAACCTATCTTGTGGTGCTGAACTTCGCGATTTTGCCAAGCCTGCAGCAGTTTAATAAGGTCTTAGCCTACGAAGTCCGTATGCTGATGACCGATAAACTGCAGCTGGAGGACGGTACGCAACTTGTCGTGCCGCCGGCATTTCGCCGCGAGATCTATCGTGAACTGGGTATCTCACTCTATTCCGATGAAGCCGCTGAAGAGGCCGGTTTACGCTGGGCTCAACACTACGAGTTCTTAAGTCAGCAGATGGCTCAGCAGCTGGGCGGGCCGACTGAAGTTCGCGTTGAAGTCAATAAAAGCTCCCCGGTGGTCTGGTTGAAGACCTGGCTGTCGCCCAATATTTGGGTGCGCGTGCCGTTAACCGAAATCCATCAGGGAGACTTCTCCCCACTCTTCCGCTATACCCTGGCGATTATGCTGCTGGCGATAGGCGGCGCATGGCTGTTTATCCGCATCCAGAACCGACCCCTGGTCGACCTGGAGCACGCTGCGCTGCAGGTCGGTAAGGGCATCATTCCTCCGCCGCTGCGTGAATACGGTGCGTCTGAGGTGCGTTCGGTGACTCGAGCCTTTAACCATATGGCCGCGGGCGTGAAACAGCTTTCCGACGATCGTACGCTATTGATGGCCGGCGTCAGCCACGACTTGCGTACACCGCTAACGCGTATTCGTCTGGCGACGGAGATGATGGGCGAAGAGGATGGTTATCTTGCTGAATCTATCAATAAAGATATTGAAGAGTGCAATGCCATCATCGAGCAGTTTATTGACTATCTGCGTACCGGTCAGGAGATGCCGCTGGAGTCTATCGATCTCAACACCGTGCTCGGTGAGGTTATCGCAGCAGAAAGCGGCTACGAGCGGGAAATTGATACCGCATTGTTCGACGACGAGATCCCGGTAAGGGTGCATCCGCTGTCTATCAAGCGTGCGCTGGCCAATATGGTGGTGAACGCGGCGCGTTACGGCAACGGCTGGATTAAAGTCAGCAGCGGTCGTGATGCGCATCGCGCCTGGTTCCAGGTGGAGGACGATGGTCCAGGGATTAAACCCGAGCAGCGTAAGCACCTGTTCCAGCCGTTTGTACGTGGCGATAGCGCCCGTACCATCAGCGGCACGGGCCTGGGGCTGGCTATCGTGCAGCGTATTATCGATAACCACAACGGGATGCTGGAGCTGGATACCAGTGAACGCGGTGGGTTGCTGATACGTGCGTGGCTGCCGGTGCCGGGTGGGCGACCGCCAGCACCAACGAAAGAGAGCTAAAAAAACCGCTGGGGGAAACCCCGGCGGTTTTTGTTTATAGGGTGCGGTGTACCGTCCCGGCGACGCTTCGCTTGGCCGGGCTACTTGTATGGGCGCGCTAAATGGCGATCAACTGCTTAATGATAAATGGGTTGGCCTGAATCAGCAGCAGGAGTTTTCGCGGTGCCCCAGTTGGTTGTCGACGTTTTGTCTCCCAACTTTTTACCAGGTCGTGGCTCACGCCGACGGCGATGGCAAAATCTTGCTGGCGCAGCCCGGTGGCTTCGCGAATGGCTTTCACATCGATCTCGCTGAAGGTATGGATGTGCTCAGGCTTTGGTGTCTCATCGCCTTTTTCAATGCGTACCATTTCTTCTGCACTGGCCAGCAGATCGGCAAATAATTCATCTTTCATGGTTGCCTCATCGCATTGGATAACTGCTTCAAAACACTTTTCTGCTCTTCCGTTAAATCATCCTGTTCATTCTTAGGATAAATCAGCGCCAGATAAATCCTGCCTTTACTCGTTACGTTAAAGTAAATGGCCCGAACTCCACCTCGTTTTCCCATTCCGGGCCGATTCCAGCGTATTTTCCTGAAACCGCCTGTGCCTGAAATGGTTTCTCCTGCTTCCGGGTTCTCAATAAGAATCTCCTGGAAAGCGCGGAACTCATCGTCAGGCAATCAGACCTGACGCCGTTTACTGAATCCTTGTAGCTCGATGAAGGTGAACATTACGCTTCCTGCGTAGTTGATATCTCCATCAAGTATAAGTGTACTCGGTACACTTAAAAAGTGTTTGGATAAAAAAAAGCCCTTATCCCGAAGGGTAAGGGCTCAACTGTATGTCTACCCGTTACAGCTTCGGCCCTGCGCTCACCAGCGCGGCGCCTGCCGGGGTATCGGTGTATTTCTCGAAGTTCTCAATAAACAGCTTCGCCAGCGCTTGCGCTTTTTCCTGCCACTGCTCCGGCGAACCGTAGGTGCTGCGCGGGTCGAGGATGTGGGTGTCTACGCCCGGCAGTTCGGTTGGGATCTGCAGGTCGAACATAGGCAGGGTGAAGGTTTCTGCGTTGTCCAGCGAGCCGTCGAGGATGGCATCGATAATCGCGCGCGTATTCTGGATAGAGATACGTTTGCCGGTGCCGTTCCAGCCGGTGTTGACCAGGTAAGCCTGCGCGCCAGCGACTTGCATGCGTTTTACCAGCACTTCTGCGTACTGCGTCGGGTGCAGCGACAGGAAGGCTGCGCCGAAGCAGGCGGAGAAGGTTGGGGTTGGCTCGGTGACGCCGCGCTCGGTGCCCGCCAGCTTCGCGGTGAAGCCAGAGAGGAAGTGGTACTGCGTCTGATCGGCGGTGAGGCGCGATACCGGTGGCAGAACCCCGAATGCATCGGCGGTCAGGAAGATAACCTTGGTCGCATGGCCCGCTTTTGACACCGGCTTCACGATATTGTCGATGTGGTAAATCGGGTAGGAGACGCGGGTGTTCTCGGTTTTGGAACCGTCGTCGAAGTCGATAGTGCCATCGGCCAGTACGACCACGTTTTCCAGCAGCGCATCGCGGCGAATCGCGTGGTAGATATCAGGCTCAGCGGCTTCGGAGAGCTTGATGGTCTTCGCGTAGCAGCCGCCTTCAAAGTTAAACACGCCATCGTCGTCCCAACCGTGTTCGTCATCGCCAATCAGACGACGTTTCGGGTCGGTGGAGAGGGTGGTTTTACCGGTGCCTGAGAGGCCAAAGAAGACCGCCACGTCACCTTTTTCGCCGACGTTAGCCGAGCAGTGCATGGATGCGATGCCCTGCAGCGGCAGCAGGTAGTTCATGATAGAGAACATCCCTTTTTTCATTTCGCCGCCGTACCAGGTCCCGCCGATCAGCTGGATGCGCTCTGTCAGGTTAAACGCGACAAAGTTTTCCGAGTTGAGACCCTGCTCTTTCCACTGTGGGTTAGTGCATTTTGCGCCGTTCATCACGATAAAGTCTGGCTTGAAGGTCTTCAGCTCTTCATCGGTTGGACGGATAAACATGTTCTTCACGAAGTGCGCCTGCCAGGCGACTTCAGTAATAAAGCGGACGGACAGGCGGGTGTCTTCATTCGCGCCACAGTAGGCATCGATGATGAACAGGCGCTTGCCGGACAGCTGCTGGGAGACCAGGCCTTTAAGATGTTGCCAGATTTCAGGCGACAGCGGTTTGTTGTCATTTTTGCCGTTACCCTTATCAGACCACCATACCGTGTCGCGCGTCGTGTCGTCGCGAACGATATATTTGTCTTTCGGAGAACGGCCGGTAAAGATACCGGTATCGACAGAAATTGCGCCCAGGTTCGTTAAGATACCGCGCTCATAACCTTCCAGGTTAGGATCGAGTTCTTCTTGATACAATGTATCGTAATCGGGGTTGTAGACGATATCCTGTGCGTCGTTAATACCATAAGCCTTGAGGTCCTGCGGGGTTATACCGTTGCGCATTTCACTGCTCCTTAGCCAATATGTACTGCTATAAATTCTATGGGTATTTTAGGGGTGTTGACCGCGACCAGGCTCATAGATTTACGTATCCCGACAAACGTCTTACTTACGAAAACATTGTGACTCCTGTCACGAAGCGACAGGGATTATGACAGGAAAAGCCCCATAATTGGCACGAATGTTCTTAAATGGTTACAAAATGGTTTAATTGACAGCGTAAATGTGAAATTAATCGCATTTATGAAAGAAAATTACGTAATGCTTTCAGAGAAAAAATCGATTCACCACGCTGAGCGTAATTGAGTTTTGAGGCGCTAACCGGGACGCGAAACGCGTTTTTTCTTCACTTCTGGAATGGGAATATCGATATGGATGCTGTGACTCCTCTTTCATCCCCAACCCGCTGGGGTATGGTGCTAACCGGCGTCATACAAGGGATCTTGTGCTATTTACTGACGATGTATCTGATCCCTAAAAACAGCGGCTGGATGTTTTACGCCTTGCCGGGAAGCCTGGCATTATCTTCTGTGCTGCTGTTTACCGTGGTCTCCTTCAAACAGCGCGCGCTATGGTGCTGGCTGGCGGTGGTGCTGGTGGTGGTATTGGGGATGGGGGGCTGGCTTAAGTTCAACCTCAACGAGGAAGATCACTGGCGGCAGTACGATACGCTGTGGACCTACGGCTGGTGCCTACTGCTGATGGCGATGCTGGCGCTGCCATGGCTGCAGTATCGCCTTCAACCTGCACCCGGCGTGGCGCGCTATGCGCACTTTTATGCCCAGCAATGGCAGAACGCACTGACATTGCTGCTGATTGGTGTCGCCAACGGCCTGGTATGGCTGGTTCTGCTGCTCTGGAGCGGACTGTTTGAACTGGCCAATATTACTTTCTTTTCGCATCTGTTCTTCGACACGCAGTGGTTTGTCTTTATCTGCATTGGTCTGGTGACTTCACTGACGGTGATCCTTGCCCGCCAGAATGAACGACTGATTGCCGCCATCCACAAACTGCTGGCGCTGATTGCCACCGGGCTGCTACCGCTGGTATCGCTGCTGGCGCTACTGTTTCTGGCCACGCTGCCATTTGCTGGCGTGACGGCGATTTCCCAACGTTTTTCCGCCGCGGGGCTGCTCTCTGCGCTGGCCTTTGTGCAACTACTGCTGACGGCGATGGTCTGGGTACCGAACCAGGCGCGTCTGGCTTATCCACGGCCGCTGCGCGGTTTGATTCTGGCCGCAGTGATGCTCTCGCCGGTTTACGTTCTGATTGCCGCCTGGGCGCTGTGGGTGCGCATTGGACAGTATGGTTGGACGTCAGACCGTCTACACGGTGTGCTGGTGGTGGTGGTTCTGCTGGTCTGGTCGGTGGGCTATTTGCTGAGCCTGCTACGCCGCCGCGACGATCCCTCCTCTGCACTTGGAAAGGTGAATCTGGCGGTATCGCTGCTGGGTCTGGTGCTGCTGGCGCTGCTGTATACGCCGGTGCTGGACAGCTGGCGTATCAGCGTGAATAGCCATATGGCGCGGTACCACAGCGGGAAAATCAATGCTGATCAGGTCAGCCTGTACATGCTGTCGCACAGCGGTAAGCCGGGGCGTGCGGCGCTGCTTGAGTTACAGAAAGATAAAGAGTTCACCAAAGATGCGAAGCGTCAGCAGCAGCTTAAGCGCCTGTTGAGCGGCGACCTTAGCCCTACGGTAAAACTGACCGCCGCCGTGCTGGCGAAAAACGTGATGGTGTTGCCGGGGAGTACACCACCGGATGATGCGCTATGGACGGCGGTGATTGAACGCCGTTATCTGGTGGAGTCCTGTGGCGATGCCGATAGCTGCGTGCTGGTGAGTCAGGATCTCAACGGTGATGGTAAAGCGGAGCAGGTGCTGTATGCCTTTGGCGATCGTACCGTGCTGGTCTTTGGTCAGAGCGAGAAGGGCTGGGAGTACAAAGCGAGTGCGCCGCTGCCATCCGGCGTGAATAAAGCCAAGTTGCTGCAGGCTACGAAGGATGGGACGTTAGGTTCGAAACCGAAGGCGTGGAAAGATATTACGCTGAGGGATGAGACGGTAGTGCTGGAGTATCGGCGCTGATTTTCCCCGGCGGCGCTGCGCTTGTCCGGGCTACAAACGATCGTAGCCCGGTCGAACGAAGTGACGCCGGGAAAGGCTCAGAACTTAATGAACCTGCGGGTCAGACGGTGCCGCGTTGTTGCGAATTTCTGCAATATCCATCGCGTTGAACACATAGTGGCTACCGCAGTAGTCACAGTGCATATCAATTTCGCCTTCTTCTGCCAGGATGCTGTTCAGTTCTTCATCCGGCAGCGTTTTTAGCGCATCGCCGCAGCGTTCGCGCGAACAGGTGCATTTGAACTCTACGTCCTGCGGATCGTACAGGGTGACTTCTTCTTCGTGGTACAGACGCCACAGCACATCGTTAGCCGGCAGCGTGAACAGCTCTTCGGCTTTGATGGTGTCGGTCAGCGCCGCCAGGTGTTCAAAATCTTCCGGCTGCGCATTCTGTGCAGGCATCACCTGCAGCAGCATCCCGCCCGCCGCTGGCTTACCGTCGGACTCGCCGGTACGAATAATCAGACGGGTTGGTAGCTGCTCAGAGCGCTGGAAGTAATCTTCCAGACAGGCAGCCAGCGTATCGCCTTCCAGACCCACCACGCCCTGATAGCGCTCGCCTTCGGCAGGGGTAATGGTGATCACCAGATAGCCGTTGCCGATAAGCGTTTTCAGGTCGGCGTCTGCCGGAATATCGCCCTGCACGCGCGCGACGCCGCGCAGCTGCTGGTGGTTGTTACCGTTGATCACCGCCAGCGTCATTGGGCCATCGCCCTGCAGCTGCACGGTGATATCGCCATCAAATTTCAGCGTTGCGGTTAGCAGGCTGGTGGCGACCAGCAGCTCTGACAGCACGTTTTTAACCGGCTGCGGATAGTTATGGCCTGCCAGGATCTGTTCGAGCGTTTCGGATACGGTGACCAGTTCGCCACGCACGGCATAGTTTTCAAACAGATAGCGATGTAATTGATCGTGTTGAGTCATAATTTTCTCTCTTGGGGTGGCAGTTATTCACTGTCGCCGTATTTAAATCTCATCAGGTCGCGCCGCTCTTTTTTATCCGGCCGTCTGTCCGGATGCGGCATGGTCAGCGCATTTAACTTGCGCGCCAGGGCGACTTTTTCGCGCTTCTCGATACTTTCCGCCGTCTCTTCATAAAGCGAGACCGCCTCCGTCGCCGGACGCCGCTGCTCCGTGATGCCTTTCACCACCACGGTGCGCTCATCGTTTCCCTGGCGAAGCGTCAGTTGGGCGTTCAGTTCAACCACTTTGCTGGGCTTGCTGCGCTGCCCGTTGTAGTGAACCTTACCGCCTTCAATCATCTCTCGGGCCACGGCGCGCGTTTTATAAAACCGCGCGGCCCAGAGCCACTTATCAAGCCTGACGCCTTCGGTAGACTTCTCTTTCATGGTCGCTCCTTCACTGCAGTGAGGGGATCAGACGACGGTAATCGTTAAGCGCGGGATGACGCAGGTACTGCTTTTCCGCAAGGCCGGAGTCGGGGTTGGTTACTCCGAGGCAATAGCGGATCCCAAAGTGGGTGGCGGCATCCAGGATGGGTTCGCTATCGTCAATAAATAACGTGCGCTCGGCATCCAGACCCGTATGTTCCTCAACTGCCCGCCATAACCGCTGATCCTCTTTCGGATAACCAAATGTATGGGTGGAAAGTAATAAATCAAGGTGCTCACCGAGACCGGTGTGTTCCAGCTTCACCGCCAGGTTGTGCGGATGGGCGTTGGTCAGCAGAATGCGGCGCTTGCCGCTAGCTTTCAGCGCGTTCAGGAACGGAATCGTATCTTCACGCAGCACCGCGCGCGGCCCTTGTTCGCTGGTCATCGAACAGATATCGAGGCCTAAACGATCGCTCCAGTAATCCAGACAGTACCAGTTTAGCGTATGTTGCACCGCATGGTACTCCTGGCGAATGGCTTCCTGCGCCGCTTGCGGCGTGATCCCAAGCTTTGCGCCGTAGGTTTCCGGCACCAGCTTTTGCCAGAAATAGTTATCGAAAGCGAGGTCGAGCAGCGTGCCATCCATGTCCAGAAGAACGGTATCTACCTCGCGCCAGGCGATATCAAAATGCATGGTGGGTCTCCAGACGGAAGAAATGCGCGACAGATTAACATAACCTGTCGCGATGATGACTATGAGGTTTAGTGCGTTGGAAAATCGGACTTGAACTCTTCAGGGGCGGAAAGCAGCACGGGGTTGGTGCAGCTCTCATAATATTTCTGAATGTCAGCCAGACGTTCACGATGGCGATGATAGCGGCGCAGCGCTTGTATGCCGTTGTATACCGCACAAACCATCATTGCGAGCATCAGCAGCGTGGTGGCCAGATAGTGCCACAGCCCGCTGCTATCCGGCATCCGGTGCAGGTTAATGTGCTGCGTGCCGTTGGCGTCGGTATAGAGATTGGTGACGATCCCTTCGGCATGGAATGGCGTATGCATCAGCATGCCCGCCAGCCGCTGAAACTCTCCCCACTGCTCGCTAGCCGGGTAGTCATACAGCATGGTGGTGGGATAGGGCTGGCTGACAAAATCACTGCCTTCATCGCTGGTGATCAGGAAACCGCCCGGTGCCGGGCTATTCAGCGCCTGCGCCGCGCGTGCGGTTTCACGCAGAATAAACGGCGCGGTGGAGGTATCGACCAGGTTGTCCAGCGACTCGGCGCTGACCGGGCGCAGCAGAACGTTGACGCCGTCGAGCTTGCCGGAGTTGGCGCGCTTCACCAGCGCATCCCAGTCGCGGGTGTTGCCGAGGTTAACCAGCGCATTTTTCAGGCGCACGCAGTCATCGGCGGCAGAACAGAGATCTTTGGTTTTCAGCACGATATCGGCGAAGTCGTCCAGCAGCACCATACCGGATTTCTGAATAGCCGAACGCAGCGCGGGGCTAACGCGAGAATCATCATCCGCCGTTGGGTGTAACTGACGGTTGACAGCCTGCACCAGCGCGGTCGCTTTATTGACGGTTTCTGATTCCGGCAGCGGCAGGCGAGGGGCATCGTTCCAGATAATCTGTGAACAGTCGAACGGCAGGAACGGTGAACTCTCCTGTGCCGTCCAGGTTCCCGGCGAATGGATGTTACACATCCCCGTTCCGCTGATGTGCAGCGTATCGCCGACGCGGACGCCCGTCTGCTGCAGCTGGCGAACGTCTTTGGCCTCAATGGTTTGCGCACCTTTAAGCCAGGAAAGGGTAAATTTGAACGGCATGTTCAGCGGCACGCTGACCCACATCATGATGGCCACCAGCAGCGCGCCGCCGCCGATAACGACGCTGCGCAGCCAGTGCTGAAGCGGGAAGTTTTTGACTTCGTCATGCAGAGAAAGAAAACGCCCCTGGCGCACCACGTGTCTATCGAGATAGATATCAATATCCGTTTTCTGCCCCAGATCCTGGGCCACGAATGGCTGCCAATGGCGAGGGTAGATTAAGTCGATAATCCCAAGGGAGATGTTGTTGATCTGCTCCTGATCGTTCTCTCCAAACAGACCCCAGCGCTTTGGCGTACCGCGCAAGCAGTGGATCTCACGCAGCGATGACTTTGTCGGCGGCGCAAACAGCCCCCACAGTCCGGCGCACAGCAGCAGAACGGCGATGCCGAAAATCCACGGCGTAAACACTGCCGGGGCGATCAGCCCACAGTAGAAGAGAATGAAGGCGGCGACGATCAACAGCGCCTCTCGCAGGCCGTCAGGTCGGCTTAGTGCGTGCTCTTCATGGGTTTCCTGGCGAATGTTGAGCAGCTCAATCTGCTCGCTCTCTTCACCGCGGATAGAGGCCTGAGTCGAGGTGGATGACTCCAGGGCAAAGCTTTTATTTTCAGGCGAGTAGGTCTTGAGCGAATGGCCGTTCAGGCCAATAACCAGCGGCACGTCGTCGGTGGCGATAAGCTCAATACTGTTTTCATCGGTAATGTGTTGTTCCCAGAACGGCGGCAGATGCACTTCCACGGAGTCGAGGAAATAGCGCCACTTATTAGGATCATCGGTGGTGATACCGTAGCGGGTAATGGCGCGCGTCAGCGTAAAAACGGTGTTGCTCTGTGGCGTGAGCGTCAGCGCCGCAGGGGCGATAGTCGCACCGGACGCTGGCATCTGCTGAACCTGATTAAGATAGCTGAGGTAGTTTTCAACGCCCTGGCGCTCTTCATCGGTGAGTTTCCGCGTGGTGGCACCCGGAAATTGGTGCAGCCACGGCAGCTGAAGACGTTTCGTCCGTTTACGCAAGAGCCAACCGACCAGCATGGCGCAGATCAGTATCGCTACGGTAAAGATCATCAGTGTGCCCATGCTTTTCCCATCATACTTATTTTAGAGGTCTCTTCGTTGCCTGCTTTTCGTATAAACCATTGGCACGTATTACACATTCACAAAAAGAGTCTATAGACTCTCGCAAAACGTAAGCATAACAAACCCATCGGCTAGCGAGTATCAGTAAATTCTCAATTGTAATTCAAGCTCTTGACATTTATCCATAAATGAGAGATGAGAAGCAATAGGTTGCAACAATGTAAATAAAGCGCGTTTTGCATTGCTGGAACGGCACCGCTATCGCACAATGATAAAAGTCATTACAGCAAAGACCCCGGCCCAATGAGCAAATCATTACAGAAACCTACCATTCTCCATGTTGAAACCGTCGCGCAGTCACGCCTTTTTAACGTGGAAAGCGTTGATTTAGAGTTCAGCAATGGCGTACGTCGCGTTTATGAGCGTATGAAACCGTCCTCGCGCGAAGCGGTGATGATTGTGCCGATTGTCGACGACCACCTGATTTTAATCCGCGAGTACGCGGTAGGCACCGAGTCCTATGAACTCGGTTTCTCGAAAGGGCTTATCGACCCTGGCGAAACGGTGATGGAAGCAGCGAACCGCGAGCTGAAAGAAGAGGTGGGTTTCGGCGCGCATGAGCTGACCTTCCTGAAAAAGCTCGGCATGGCGCCGTCCTATTTCTCCAGCAAGATGAATATCGTCGTGGCGGAAAACCTCTACCCGGAATCGTTACCGGGTGATGAGCCAGAGCCGCTGCCGCAGGTCCGCTGGCCGCTGGCGAACCTGATGGCGCTGCTGGACGAACCTGATTTCAACGAAGCGCGCAACGTGAGCGCGCTGTTTCTGCTGCGCGAGTGGCTAAGAGAACAGGGCCGATTGCCATAAAAAAAGGCGCCATCGGCGCCTTTTTCTTAGAACAACTCGTGGGTTTCCCCGTTATCAATCACCTCGGTTCCCACCTCGTGAACCGCCTGCTGCGTAGGCTGCGTTCCGTCGATGAAGTACTCCTCACGGCTACTGCCCCCGTTGGCTAACTGCCCGGTGCTGCGGTCGATATTGACCGTGACCACGCCCGGCGGTGGGGTGAGCGGCTGCTCAGGAACGCCTGCCAGAACCTGCTTCATAAAGGCATCCCATGCAGGCTGCGCGCTCTTCGCGCCGCCTTCGTAGCCGGAGATCTGATCTTTGATAGCGCCGGATGCCGTCGTGCGTCCCAGGTCGCGACGATGATCGTCAAAACCAATCCACACTGACGTTACCACGCCCGGACCGTAACCGGAGAACCAGGCATCTTTCGAGCTGTTGGTGGTACCGGTTTTACCGCCGATATCACGACGGCCCAGGTCACGCCCAGCACGCCAGCCGGTACCCTGCCAGCCCGGTTCGCCGAAGATATTGGTGTTCAGTGCGCTTTTAATCAGGAACGACAGCGGCGTGTTGATCACGTGCGGTGCGTATTCCTGAGCGCCGGTCTGAGCAACCAACTGCTGATTAGCTTGTTCAAGCGCCGGCATCGGTACGGTGGAATTCTGCGGCATCTGGGAGACAGCGACATCTTCAACGTCGTTGTTTTCCAGCACGTTAGACTTCTGTGTATCGCCATAGATAACCGGGATATTGCAATCAGGGCAGGCAATTTTCGGTTTCGCTTCAAACAACACGCCGCCCTGGTCGTTTTCAATCTTGCTGATGTAGTACGGGTCGACCAGGAAGCCGCCGTTAGCCATTACCGCATAGCCGCGCGCGACCTGCAGCGGGGTAAAGGAGGCAGAACCCAGCGCCAGTGATTCGGTATGCACGATGTTATCCGCCGGGAAGCCGAAACGCTGCAGGTATTCTGCCGCGTAATCAACGCCCATCGCGCGCATTGCACGTACCATTACCACGTTCTTCGACTGCCCCAGACCCTGGCGCAGACGGATTGGACCCGCGTACTCCGCCGGGGAGTTTTTCGGCTGCCAGTCGGAACCCGCGCCGGCATCCCAACGGGAGATAGGCACGTCGTTAAGCATACTGGCGAGGGTTAAACCCTTGTCCATCGCGGCGGTGTAGAGGAACGGCTTAATGTTTGAGCCGACCTGACGCAGCGCCTGGGTGGCACGGTTAAACTTACTCTGGTTGAAATCGAAGCCGCCAACCAGCGCAATAATGGCACCGTTTTGCGGATTGATGGAGACCAGCGCGGAGTTTACGTCCGGCACCTGCGCCAGCCACCAGCTATCGCCGTTCTGACGAACCCAGATTTGCTGACCTGCCTGTACCACATCGGTCACTTTACGCGGCGTCGGGCCCTGCGCGGTGTCTGAACGGTACGGACGCGCCCAGCGCATCCCTTCCATGGCTAATGACACCGAGGTGCCATCAGCCAGTTGAACGGTCGCTTCCTGAGGATTGGCGGCGGTGACAACGGCAGGCACTAACGGGCCATAGGACGGCAGTGGACGCAGCGACGCGCGAATTTTTTGGCTATCCCACGGAGTTTCGCCCGCTTTCCACAGCACGTTTGATGGGCCGCGATAGCCGTGACGCATGTCGTAATCCATCACGTTATTGCGCAGCGCCTGCTGGGCCGCCTGCTGATTCTTGCGGGTGATAGTGGTGTACACGCGATAGCCGTCTTCATAGGCCTGCTCGCCATACTGCTTAACCATATCCTGACGCACCATCTCCGTTAAGTACGGGGCAGAGAAGGCAATCTCCGGGGCGTGATAGTCGGCGTCAATCGCTTCGTTACGCGCCTGGTCGTACTGTGCCTGGGTGATATAGCCTTCGCTCAGCATGCGCGACAGCACCACATTGCGGCGCGCGGTGGCGCGATCCAGCGAGTAGAGCGGGTTAAAGGTGGACGGTGCTTTCGGCAGACCGGCAATCACCGCCATCTCGCTCAGGGTGAGCTGATCGACGGGTTTCCCGAAATAGACCTGAGCGGCGGCACCCACGCCATACGCGCGGTAGCCGAGGTAAATCTTGTTCAGGTACAGCTCAAGAATCTCGTCCTTGCTCAGCATTTGCTCAATACGAATAGCGAGGAACGCTTCCTTCACTTTACGCATCAGCGTCTTTTCAGGGCTGAGGAAGAAATTACGCGCGAGCTGCTGAGTGATGGTACTTGCCCCCTGCGACGCATGGCCGGAGAACATCGCTACGCTTGCCGCACGGAAGATACCGATGGGGTCGATCCCGTGGTGCTCGTAGAAGCGGCTATCTTCAGTCGCAATAAACGCTTTCACCATTTCTGGTGGGATCTGGTTGAGGGTCATAGGAATACGGCGTTTTTCACCGTACTGCGCGATGAGTTCACCGTCCGCGCTATAGACCTGCATTGGCACCTGCAGGCGCACGTCTTTGAGCGTCGCCACGTCGGGCAACTGAGGCTCAATATATTTGTAGAGGCCGTAGATCGAGCCTGCTCCCAGCAGAATGCAACAGACTGCAAGGATGAATAAATACTTTACGAACTTCACCGGAGATTTCCCATTAAGTGTCATTTGGGCAGTTTATAAACAAACGCGCGGTAGTATAAAGGCAAGCCAGATGCATTGATATAGCCGTCACTGTGAGGTGACGTAAGGATGATCGTGAAATGGCTTTCAGATGCTGGCAAATGGGTCTTCATATTCAGCAGGATAACGTCTTTATCGTTGCGCTTCAGCGTACTCGCGGCGGCTGGTCCCTTCGCCGCTGGTGGCAACTGCCGCTATCGCCGTCTGCGCAGCAAGGCGACGACGCGCTGCTGGCGGTACTCAAACCGTGGCGGCAGGAGTTGCCCTGGCAGCACGCGGTATGCCTGGCCTTTCCGGCCAATAGAACGTTACAAAAAAACCTTCCTCTTGCGGCGATGTCGCTGCGCGAAAACGAACAAACGCAGTGGATTGCCAGCGCGATGTCGCAGCAGCTTGAGATGAATGCGGCATCGCTCTGCTTTGACTATCACCTGGCAGAGCCGCAGGGGCACTGGAACGTTACCGCGGCGCAGCAGCACGATATCGCCCGTCTACAGCAACTGGGGCAGGCGCTGCGTTTACAGATTGCGGCGATCACCCCCGATGCCTGCGCGCTCCAGACCTTGGTGCCCCACTTAGATTCGCAGGATGCCATGCTGGTCTGGCGGGATACCCAGCAATGGCTTTGGGCAAGCCGGGAAGGCTGGGGACACTGTGCATTTGACGATGCCCCCTCGCTGACGCAACTCGCCGTCCAACTGGGCGTCAACCCACAGCGCCTGGTGTGCTGTACTGCTCAGCCTGGCGAATATAAAGGCTTCGATCCCTGGAGTGCAGTGGTGCAAAAGTATCCACCGTTGCCTGCCAGAGGCGATGACTTTGCGGTGGCACTGGCGCTGGCTATGAGGGCGGCATCATGAACATCCCACTGGTGAATTTTCTTCCTTGGCGACAGCGTCGCTTGCGGCGATTGCTTCAGCGCTGGCTCGGGTGGACAGGTGTTGTCTGGCTGTTGTGCGGCGTGCTGGCGTTTATCGGGCGCGGGTACTGGCTACCGGTCGCGACGGTCAGCAATCTCCATGCCGAAGCAGAGCGACAACTGGTGCAGCAACTGGCGCAGCGGGAGCAAGCGCTCCAGGCGGGTTTACAGCAGCAGGTTGCCCTTAACAAACGACAGCACACTCGACAGCTAACCGAAGCCTGGTCACCCCGACTGCTGGCGCTGGCCGCGCATTTTCCCGCTTCGGCGTGGCTGAGCGGGCTTAGCTACCGTGACGGCGTGCTGTCGCTATCAGGCGGGTTGACGACGGTTTCCGCGCTGGCTGAGGTTGAGCAAACGCTGCGAGCTATCCCTGGGTTTCGCCTGGGGCAGGCCGGGAAAATTCAGCGCGATAGCGCCGGCCGCTGGCAGTTCCAGTACGCATTACGCGAGGAGGGTGGAAATGCGTTGCCTTGAACGCCTATGGCCGCTCTCTCCCAGGGCGAAGGTGGGGGCGGGAGCGCTACTGTTGATGCTGATAGCGATGTACGGCGGCTACCGGGTCGAACACCAGGCCTATGTTGAGGCGGAAAAAAGCCGCGAGGTATGGCGGAAACAGCACGAGCAGTACCTGGCGCGCTGGCATCGCGTCGCTCACCTCAACGCTGACGCGCGCTCCGCACCATGGCTGGAAGAACAGGATATCCCACCGTTCTCTCCGGTTGATTTTCAGCGGGCTGACGCCCGTCTGGCCCATTGGCAGCCTTCAGAGGCGGGCGGCGAAATCTCGCTGGATACGCTATGGCATGCCGTTCCTGGCACCTTTTTGCGGCTGGCCGAGCTCGGAATGCGGGTTGTGGGCTTTACTCTGGCAACGCACGACGACGTGCTCCGTTTTACCCTGCAACTGGTACGCGACGATGAATCCTGAACGCGTGCTTCTTTTATTACTCACCGTTCCGCTGCTATGCGGAATGCGGGATCCCTTTGCCCCAGTGATAGATGCCTGCCAGACAGCGCAGCTTGCTGACTGGCACTACCGGGGTGGAACGCAATCGGCATCACGGCTGATTGGCATGGCGCAGGAACGGGATGGACGCTGGCGGCGCGTGGAGGTCGGGCAGACGCTGAATGCCGGCTGGCGGGTTATGGCGATCACGCTGGATAGCCTGACCGTGGAAACCGGTGAGGGGTGCGAGCCCAGAATCTGGCAATGGAAAAGAGAAGGAATGCCGAATGATAAAAAGGATAGTGCTGTTGATGCTGGCGCTGGTGTCAGCGCTGGCTCCGGCGAAAAACGTCACGCTGGTGGTGGACGACGTGCCGGTCGCGCAGCTGCTCCAGAGCCTCGCTGACCTGGAGCAGAAGAACATGGTTATCTCCCCAGAAGTGCAGGGAACGCTTTCGCTCCAGCTGCGTAACCTGCCGTGGCAGCAGGCGGTGCAGACGGTAATCAACAGTATGGAACTGGTGCTCACACAGGAAAGGGGCGTCTATTACGTGCACTCGCAGCGCTGGCGCGAAGAGAAGCAGGCGAGAGTGCAGCAGGAAAAAGAGAAACGCCAGCAGACGCTGCCGCTGATGAATCGCAGCCTGGTGCTACACTATGCCGATGCCAGCGAGCTGGCGAAAGCTGGGGATAAATTACTGAGCGCTCGTGGTTCACTCACCGTCGATAAACGAACCAATCGCCTGATGGTGCGCGATGACCGTGAACACCTCCCGGCGCTGGAAGCGTGGGCAAAGGAGATGGATATCCCGGTTGGGCAAGTAGAGCTGGCGGCCCACATTGTCACTATCAACGAAACCAGCCTACGAGAATTAGGGGTGAAGTGGAATCTTGCTGACGCTGCCGGGACAACCGGTTCTGGCAAGATCACTACCTTAAACAGCGATCTCTCGGTTGCGGACGCCACGACGCGCGGCGGGTTTAATATTGGGCGCATCAACGGTCGGCTGCTCGAGCTGGAACTCTCGGCGCTGGAACAAAAGCAGAAGGTCGATATCATCGCGAGCCCACGGCTGCTGGCCTCGCACTTGCAGCCTGCCAGCATCAAACAGGGCAGCGAAATCCCTTATCAGGTCTCCAGCGGTGAGAGTGGCGCGACCTCAGTGGAGTTTAAAGAGGCGGTGCTCGGCATGGAAGTCACACCGACCGTGCTGCAAAACCAGCGTGTTCGCCTGAAACTGCGTATCAGCGAAAACATGCCCGGCCAGGTGCTACAGCAGGCGGACGGCGAAGTGCTGGCGATTGATAAACAGGAGATTGAAACCCAGGTTGAGGTTAAAAGCGGGGAAACGCTGGCGCTGGGCGGCATTTTTTCGCAGAAGAATAAAAATGCCAGCGATAGCGTCCCGTTCCTTGGCGATATCCCCTTGTTGGGCCATCTTTTTCGTCACGATGGTAAGGACAATGAGCGGCGCGAGCTGGTGGTGTTTATCACCCCGCGTATTATTTCTGCGCAGTAGCAACGGGGAAACGTGCTGATTTGGTGAATAAGGTGTTTCCCAAGTTTGACGTGGGGCCGGATTTAGCATACAAGGAGTACCGATTTGAGCGTCAGTGAATAACATTCCTTCCTCCTGAAGTCTGCTGATTTAATCTGTTGCCAAACCAGCCGGAGTATTGAGATAATTTTCAGTCTGACTCTCGCTCTATTGCATAAGAGGTTTCAGTTCATGTCCAGCGACGCGCGAACGACTGCGGCGCGGATTTATCATTAACGAATAGTCTTAGTAGTACCAAAAAAATGGCAGAGAAACGCAATATCTTTCTGGTTGGGCCTATGGGTGCCGGCAAAAGCACCATTGGGCGCCAGCTGGCTCAACAGCTCAATATGGAATTTTACGATTCTGATCAAGAGATTGAGAAACGAACAGGCGCTGACGTGGGCTGGGTCTTTGATGTCGAAGGCGAAGAAGGTTTCCGTGACCGCGAAGAAAAAATCATCAATGAGTTAACGGAAAAGCAGGGTATTGTTCTGGCAACAGGCGGTGGCTCTGTAAAATCACGTGAAACGCGCAATCGTCTCTCCGCTCGTGGTGTCGTCGTCTATCTGGAAACGACCATTGAAAAACAGCTGGCACGTACTCAGCGCGATAAAAAGCGCCCGCTGCTGCAGGTCGAAACTCCACCGCGCGAAGTGCTTGTAGCGCTGGCTGATGAACGTAATCCACTGTACGAAGAGATTGCGGATGTCACCATCCGTACTGACGATCAGAGCGCAAAAGTTGTCGCCAACCAGATTATCCATATGCTGGAAAGCAACTAATACTGGCCCAGAATAGAACGCCAGCGAATAAAAGTAACTAAGGTGGACGTCGCGTTATGGAGAGGCTTACTGTAACTCTCGGGGAACGTAGTTACCCGATAACCATCGCGGCTGGTTTGTTTAACGATCCAGCTTCCTTCTTACCGCTCAAGTCTGGCGATCAGGTTATGCTGGTCACCAACGAAACGCTGGCACCGCTCTATCTGGACCAGGTTCGTTCCGTGCTGGAGCAGGCTGGCGTGAAGGTTGATAGCGTCATTCTGCCGGACGGCGAACAGTATAAAAGCCTGGCCGTCATGGACACCGTCTTTACTGCGCTTTTGCAAAAACCGCACGGTCGCGATACGACTCTCGTTGCTTTAGGCGGCGGCGTTATTGGCGACTTGACCGGTTTTGCCGCGGCGAGCTATCAGCGCGGCGTGCGTTTTATTCAGGTTCCTACCACCTTGTTGTCTCAGGTGGACTCTTCGGTTGGCGGCAAAACTGCGGTCAACCACCCTCTCGGCAAAAACATGATCGGTGCATTCTGGCAGCCAGCCTCTGTGGTTGTTGACCTGAACTGCCTGAAAACGTTGCCGAAACGCGAACTCTCCTCCGGTCTTGCTGAAGTGATCAAATACGGCATCATTCTTGATGCGCCGTTCTTTGACTGGCTGGAAGAGAACATCGATGCGCTGATGGCGCTCGATGAAAAAGCGATGGCGTACTGTATTCGCCGTTGTTGTGAGCTGAAAGCGGATGTTGTGGCAGCCGACGAGCGCGAAACCGGGTTACGTGCTTTACTCAATCTTGGGCATACTTTTGGTCATGCGATCGAAGCCGAGATGGGTTACGGCAACTGGCTGCACGGTGAAGCCGTTGCGGCAGGTATGGTCATGGCCGCGCATACATCAGAACGTCTGGGGCAGTTTGCTGCCGAAGACACGCAGCGCATTATCGCGCTGCTCAAGCGCGCAGGCCTGCCGGTTGCTGGCCCGCAGGAAATGTCGGCAGAGGCGTATCTGCCGCACATGATGCGAGATAAAAAAGTTCTTGCTGGCGAAATGCGGTTAGTGTTGCCGCTGGCCATCGGGAAAAGTGAGGTGCGCGGTGGCGTATCCCACGACGTGGTTCTTGGCGCTATTGCTGATACTCAGCAAGCGCAACTATAAGAAAGGTCAAGCCGCGTTCGCGCGGTGTTTTAACTTCAGGTGATATGCAATTGTCGTGGCATAAGCCTTTTAGTGGGGTGTTAAATGGATGAATTTAAACCAGAAGACGAGCTGAAACCCGATCCCAGCGATCGTCGTACTGGTCGCTCTCGTCAGTCTTCCGATCGTGACAACGAGCCACAGATCAACTTTGATGATGTGGATCTCGATGCTGATGAGCGTCGTCCGTCCCGTAGTCGCAAAACGCGTGAAGAAGATGAGCCGGAAGACGAATACTATGAATCTGATGAGGCCGAAGAGGGCGATGCAGAGGAAGTGGTAGAGCGCCGCCCGCGTAAACGTAAAGCTGCTGCGCCGCGCAAACCGGCCTCCCGCCAGTATGTCATGATGGGGCTTGGCGTTGTCGTGCTGCTGGTGCTGATCGTCGGCATCGGTTCAGCCCTGAAAGCACCATCCTCTAACGACCAGAGCGCCTCTTCTGAGAAGAGCGTGTCGCTTTCTGGCGATACCAATACCGATCAGGCCAATAATTCTGCTCAGCCTGCCGCCCAGGAGAATACTCCGTCGCAGCAGCAGGACGTCTCCCTGCCACCGATTTCCTCTACCCCTACCCAGGGCCAGGAAAACGCGGCACCGGACGGCCAGCAGCGCGTTGAGGTTCAGGGCGACCTGAACAATGCGCTGACGCAGCAGCAGGGTCAGATTGATAATGCGGTAGTGAATTCCACGCTGCCAACTGAACCTGCAACCGTCGCGCCAATTCGCAACGGTGCTCGCCCAGCAGTGACCGCACCGGAAGCGCCTCGCCAGACGGCGACCGCCCCGCGTCCGGAACGCAAGCACACGGTTATCGAAACCAAACCGCAGCCGATGGCAACGGTGAAAACGCCTGCGCCAACCGCGCAGACCAAGCCTGTTGAAACTAAGCCAGCGGTGACTGCGCCGAAGCATACCGAAACCGCAGCGACCGCGGCACCGGTTAAAGCGCCGGTGACGGCAACCGCAGCGGCGAAACCAGCAGCGACCACTACCGCGCCAACCGCAACGGCCGCTACAGCAGCACCTGCTGCGGCGGCAACCGGTAAATCTGCGGGCGATGTGAACGCGCTGAAAACCGCTTCTGGCTCGCACTACACGCTGCAGCTCAGCTCCTCTTCCAATTACGACAACCTGAACGGTTGGGCGAAGAAAGAGAACCTGAAAAACTACGTGGTGTATGAAACCTCCCGTAACGGTCAGCCGTGGTACGTGCTGGTCAGCGGCATCTACGCATCTAAGGATGATGCGAAACATGCTGTCACCACGCTGCCAGCTGACGTCCAGGCGAAAAACCCGTGGGCGAAGCCGCTGCATCAGGTACAGACTGACCTGAAATAATCGTTATTAAGACAACCCTATCCGCACCACCGCGTGCGGATAGGGGAGAAGCGCAGGATGCTGTCGGAGCTTTCTCCACAGCCGGAGAAAGTGTAATTAGTCAGGCCGCATGAAAAAAAATCGCGCTTTTCTGAAATGGGCGGGAGGCAAGTACCCTCTGCTCGACGATATTAGAGATCATCTGCCTGCCGGCGATTGTCTGGTTGAACCCTTCGTTGGTGCTGGATCGGTATTCCTGAATACCGATTTTTCGCGTTATATTCTGGCTGACATTAACAGCGACCTCATCGAGCTCTATAAAATCGTCAAAACTCGCTCCGATGAGTACATCGACCGGGCGCGCACGATGTTTGTGCCTGAGAACAATGACGCCGACCGCTACTATCAGCTGCGCGAAGAGTTTAACCGTAGTACCGACCTGTTCCATCGCGCGGTGCTGTTTTTATACCTCAACCGCCATGGCTATAACGGCCTGTGCCGCTACAACCTGCGCGGTGAGTTTAACGTCCCGTTTGGGCGCTATAAGAAGCCCTATTTCCCGGAAGCCGAACTGCGCCACTTTGCTGAAAAGGCGCAGAATGCCGAGTTCTACTGCGAGTCTTATGAAACCTGCATGACTCGTGCAGACGCGCGCTCCGTGGTGTATTGCGATCCGCCGTATGCTCCGCTGTCGGCCACGGCGAACTTCACGGCGTATCACACCAACAGCTTTAGCCTGGAGCAACAGGCGTTTCTGGCGAATAAGGCCGAAGAGCTAGTGGCGAAGCGAATTCCCGTGCTGATTTCCAACCATCGCACGCCGCTGACGCTGGAGTGGTACAAAAATGCGGCGGAAACGTATACCGTAAAGGTTCGTCGCAGTATTAGCCGCAACGGCGGCACACGTAAAAAGGTGGACGAACTGCTGGCCCTATATCGCCCGCCTGGAAAAAAACAACGTTAAAAGACCCTAATGGATAGGCTCTGAGGAGATGCGGATGAAACAGTACCTGATTGCCCCTTCAATTTTGTCGGCCGATTTTGCCCGTTTAGGCGAAGATACTGCCCGCGCGCTGGCTGCCGGGGCGGATGTGGTTCATTTCGATGTTATGGATAACCATTACGTGCCGAACCTGACCATCGGCCCGATGGTGCTGAAAGCGCTGCGTAATTACGGCATCACCGCGCCAATCGATGTTCACCTGATGGTGAAGCCGGTTGACCGTCTGGTTCCGGATTTTGCCGCCGCAGGCGCCAGCATCATCACTTTCCATCCTGAAGCTTCCGAACACGTAGACCGCACGCTGCAGCTGATTAAAGAGCACGGCTGTAAAGCGGGCCTGGTGTTTAATCCGGCAACCCCGCTGACCTACCTTGACTACGTGATGGATAAGCTTGACGTTATCCTGCTGATGTCGGTTAACCCGGGCTTTGGCGGCCAATCCTTTATCCCTCACACCCTCGATAAACTGCGCGAAGTTCGTCGCCGTATCGATGAGTCCGGTTATGACATTCGTCTGGAAGTGGATGGCGGTGTGAAGGTGAACAATATTAGCGAAATTGCTGCGGCAGGGGCGGACATGTTTGTCGCCGGCTCGGCGATTTTTGACCAACCAGACTACAAAAAAGTCATTGATGAAATGCGCAGTGAACTGGCAAAGGTAAGTCATGGATAAATTGCAGACCATTCGCGGCGTCGCGTTTGACCTCGATGGCACGCTGGTAGACAGCGCGCCGGGGCTGACCGCCGCCGTTGATAGCGCACTTTACGCGCTTGAGCTTCCGGTTGCAGGTGAAGACAGGGTCGTCACCTGGATTGGTAACGGTGCCGATGTTCTGATGGAACGTGCCCTCAACTGGGCCCGCCAGGAACGTGCGAGCCAGCGTGCCGCTCAGGGTAAACCATCGGTGGATAGCCACGATATTCCTCAGGACGAGCAGCTTCGCGTGCTGCGCCGCCTGTTCGATCGCTACTACGCTGAGTTCGCTGAAGAGGGCAGCTTCCTGTTCCCTCACGTGGCAGACACATTGGCTGCACTGCACGCCAACGGCCTGCCGCTGGCGCTAGTGACGAATAAGCCGACGCCGTTTGTGGCCCCGATTCTCGAATCTTTGGGCATTGCTGACTACTTCACCGTAGTGATTGGCGGCGATGACGTGCAGAACAAAAAGCCGCATCCGGAACCGCTGCTGAAAGTGGCGGAGAAGCTGGCGTTAGCGCCGGAAGCGCTGCTGTTTGTCGGTGACTCCCGAAACGATATTCAAGCCGCTAAAGCGGCGGGCTGCGCCTCCGTCGGCCTGACCTACGGCTATAACTATGGCGAAGCCATCGCGCTCAGCGAGCCGGATATTATCTTCGACCACTTTAATGAACTGCTGCCCGCTCTCGGGTTTGCGCACAGTGAACATCAGGAATCAGAACATGACTAAGCCCATCGTATTTAGCGGCGCACAGCCGTCAGGTGAACTGACCATCGGTAACTACATGGGTGCACTGCGTCAGTGGGTCAACATGCAGGACGACTATCACTGCATCTACTGCATCGTCGATCAGCATGCGATTACCGTTCGCCAGGACCCGCAGGCGCTGCGTAAAGCGACGCTCGACACGCTGGCGCTGTATCTGGCCTGTGGCATCGACCCGGAAAAAAGCACCATCTTCGTACAGTCTCACGTGCCGGAACACGCACAGCTGGGCTGGGCGCTGAACTGCTACACCTATTTCGGTGAACTGAGCCGCATGACCCAGTTCAAGGATAAATCCGCCCGCTACGCCGAAAACATCAACGCCGGTCTGTTTGACTACCCGGTGCTGATGGCGGCAGACATTCTGCTGTATCAGACTAACCAGGTACCGGTTGGCGAAGACCAGAAGCAGCACCTTGAGCTGAGCCGCGATATTGCCCAGCGTTTTAACGCCATTTATGGCGACGTGTTCAAAGTGCCTGAGCCGTTTATTCCTAAGTCCGGCGCGCGTGTGATGTCGCTGCTCGAGCCGACGAAGAAGATGTCCAAGTCTGACGACAACCGCAACAACGTGATTGGCCTGCTGGAAGACCCGAAATCCGTGGTCAAGAAGATCAAACGCGCGATGACCGACTCCGAAGAGCCACCTGTTATCCGTTACGATCTGAAAGAGAAAGCGGGCGTCTCTAACCTGCTGGATATCCTTTCCGGCGTTACCGGCCAGAGCATTCCAGAGCTGGAAAAACACTTCGAAGGCAAGATGTATGGCCACCTGAAGGGCGAGGTGGCAGAAGCGGTGTCCGGTATGCTGACCGAACTGCAGGAGCGTTATAACCGCTTCCGTAACGACGAAGCGTTCCTGCAGAAGATCATGAAAGACGGGGCTGATAAAGCCAGCGCGCGTGCTTCACAAACGTTGAAAGCGGTGTACGAAGCAATTGGTTTCGTCGCTAAGACGTAATCGTCATACTGATAAATAAAAAAACCGGGATATTTCCCGGTTTTTTTATTTTTGGAATAAATGTTTTTATTCCGCCTGTGCCGCGTCGCCACAGCCGCCAATAATTTTAGAGATAGAAATGGCCGGGTGTAGCAAATAATCGTATGAGCAATTATCTTTTTTGTTCTGGATTGAACCGGTGCACGCCGTCAGGGTAGACAGTGCCAGCAGGACTGCCGCGGCTTTTAACATGTTTTTCATTTATAATCCTTTTTAATTAAATAATTTTATTTATGCATAATTCCATATGCGTTAAAAAACACGATTGAATTAAGCTCTTAATATATAAACTTAAAGTTAAATATTGAGTCAACTTAGTTAGTGGCTTTACTAATTAAAGGTAAATTAAAATAATCTAATGATTGGAAATAAATGAAATAAAACAACGAGAAGCGCGCTATAAATATTTTATAGCGCGTATAAAAAGTCTGAAATTGGATTAATGATGGGAGAACCAGTTCAGCTTATTTCGTAACCCAACCACACGGCCGACGATAATCAGCGCCGGGCTTGCCATTTGTTCAGCCAGTTCGCCAAGCTGGGACAGCTGTCCGTCCACTACGCGCTGGTTAATCGCGGTACCGTTCTCGACGATAGCCACCGGCATGTCTGCCTGCATACCGTGTTCAATCAGCTTTTGCTGGATGGTAGCGGCCTGATTCAGCCCCATGTAAAACACCAGCGTCTGTTTCTCTGCTGCGAGGTTTTCCCAGTCCAGTTCGCCGCCGGTTTTCAGGTGCCCGGTAACCAGGCGCACGCTCTGGGCGTAATCGCGGTGGGTCAGCGGAATGCCGGAGTAGGCGGAACAGCCAGAGGCGGCGGTAATGCCGGGAACTACGGAGAAGGGAATGCCGGCATGGCACAGGGTTTCCAGCTCTTCACCGCCGCGGCCAAAGATAAACGGGTCGCCGCCTTTCAGACGCACCACGCGTTTGCCTTGCTGGGCTTCACGCAGCAGGATCTGGTTAATCTCTTCCTGCGGTACGCAGTGGTAGCCTGCGCGCTTACCGACGAACACACGGTCCGCGTCACGACGAACCAGATTCATAATATCGTCGGAGACCAGGCGATCGTAAACCACCACGTCTGCCTGTTGGATCTGCTGCAGGCCTTTTAGCGTCAGCAGCCCGGCATCGCCCGGACCGGCACCCACCAGCACCACTTCACCGCGGTGATCCAGCGGTGTGTTCAGCAGTTGTTCGGTGGTGTCATCAATGGCTTGCTGATCCTGATTGGCCAGCGATTGCGCCAGACGGTCATTTTCAAACAGCTTTTCCCAGAAACGACGGCGTTCGCCCATCGTCGCGAACTGCTTCTTCACCCGCGTGCGCAGTTGCCCTGCATAGGCGGCAATCTGTCCCAGATGCTGCGGCAGCAGCGCTTCCAGCTTCTCGCGGAGCAGACGTGCCAGCACCGGTGAGGTACCGCCGGATGAGACGGCGACCATCAGCGGTGAGCGGTCAATAATCGACGGCATGATAAAGCTCGCCGCTTTCGGCGCATCGACCACGTTGCAGAAGATACGTCGTGTTTCCGCGGCGTCGCTGACCTGCTGGTTCACTACGTCATCATCGGTTGCGGCGATCGCCAGCCAGCATGGGTCGAGCAGCGCAGGTTGGAAGTCACCCTGCACCAGCGTCAACATGCCCGCCTCTGCCCAGACGTGGAACTGCGGAACGTAATTCCGTGCGTTTACCGTCAGGCGAGCGCCAGCGTCCAGCAGCAGACGCGCTTTGCGCTCGGCAACATCACCGCCGCCGACCAGCAAACAGTCGCGCTCGCGCAGTTGGCAAAAGATGGGTAAGTGATCCAAGGGGCAACCTCACGGAATAGATAAATGCGGGGGATGAATAATGCGGGTAAGGATAACAGCAGTCATCGTATGGAATATACGATTTTTCCCGCTGTTACCCCTTTGAGGTCATAAGTTTTTAATATTACTTATGCCAAAAACGATCAGGCTTTCAGCTGCACCTGGCCGTCTTTAACGCGAACTTCATAGTGTGGGATGGAGTGGCTTTCATCCTCCATGCACAGGCCGTCACGCAGGCGGAAGCGCTGTTTTTTCAGCGGACTTGCCACCCACAGTTCGCCCTGATGTTCAGCGATCAGGCCGCGCGACAGCACGCTCGACTCAAAGAACGGGTCGATGTTGCTGATGGCAAAGACCTGGTTGTCGGCATACGGACGGAACACGGCAACCTGCTGGTTCCCCAGCAGTGCACAGACGCCTGTTGCTGGCAGAATAGCGTCAATCTTGCAGATATTTACCCACTGGCTCATGCGTTTTCCTCCACCAGAGTTACCGGAATGCGTTCATACGGCGTCGCAGGACGGTGCTGAGCACGCTCGGCCACGACCTGAACGTTCGGGTCACGCTGTTCGCTGTTGATAAAGTGTTTGAAGCGTACCTGAGCAGCCGGGTCGTTTACGGTCTCGGTCCATTCACAGGCAAACGCTTCGCGCAGACGGGCGATCTCTTCTTCCAGGTGCTGATTCAGCCCCAGCTTGTCGTCGATGATCACGGAACGCAGGTAGTCGATACCGCCTTCCAGGTTATCCAGCCACGGCGCGGTACGGGTCAGCTTATCGGCGGTACGGATGTAGAACATCATGAAGCGGTCGAGGTATTTCACCAGCGTATCGCGGTCGAGGTCAGCGGCCAGCAGGTCTGCATGGCGCGGCTTCATCCCGCCGTTACCACAAACGTAGAGGTTCCAGCCTTTCTCGGTAGCGATAATACCTACGTCCTTGCCCTGAGCTTCCGCACACTCACGGGTACAGCCAGAGACACCAAACTTCATCTTGTGCGGCGTACGAATGCCCTTGTAGCGGTTTTCCAGCTCGACGCCGAAGCCTACGCTGTCGCCGACGCCATAACGGCACCAGGTGCTGCCTACGCAGGTTTTCGCCATACGCAATGCTTTGGCATACGCATGACCGGTTTCGAAGCCTGCTTCAATCAGCTGACGCCAGATTTCCGGCAGGTCATCTTTCTGCGCACCGAACAGGCCGATACGCTGGGAACCGGTGATTTTGGTGTACAGGTTGAATTCACGCGCGATACGGCCTACGGCAACCAGACCTTCCGGGGTGATTTCACCGCCCGCAGAACGTGGGATAACGGAGTAGGTACCGTCTTTCTGGATGTTCGCCAGGAAGTTGTCGTTAGTGTCCTGCAGCGGCGTATGTTGCGGCTTCAGGATGTATTCGTTCCAGCAGGAGGCCAGCAGAGAACCGACGGTTGGTTTACAGACTTCGCAGCCGTAACCTTTGCCGTATTTTGCCAGCAGCTCGTCGAAGGTTTTGATACCTTCAACGCGGATCAGGTGATACAGCTCCTGACGGGTAAAGGCGAAGTGTTCGCACAGGCTGTGGTTCACTTCGATGCCCTGTTTCGCCAGCTCGGCGTTCAGCACCTGAGTCACCAGCGGAATACAGCCGCCGCAGCCGGTGCCGGCTTTGGTTTCAGCTTTCAGGGCTGCAACGGTGTGGCAGCCTTTGTTGATGGCGGCGATCAGGTCGCCTTTAGAGACGTCAAAGCAGGAACAAATCTGCGCGCTGTCCGGCAGTTTATCGACGCCGATAGACGGTTTACCGCTGCTGGCGTGCGCTGGCAGGATCAGTGAATCTGGGTTTTCTGGCAGTTCGATAGCGTTCAGCGCCAGCTGCAGCAGGTTGCCGTAATCGCTGGTGTCACCGACCAGTACTGCCCCGAGCAGGGTTTTGTTGTCTTCGCTTACGATCAGGCGTTTGTAGACTTCTTTGCTTTCGTCGAGGTAGACGTAGCTGCGTGCGCCTGGCGTACGGCCGTGGGCATCGCCGATACCGCCAACGTCTACGCCCAGCAGCTTCAGCTTGGCGCTCATGTCCGCGCCCTGGAAGGCGTTTGGCGTACCGAGGATATGGTCAACGGCGACCTGCGCCATTTTGTAACCCGGTGCGACCAGGCCGTAGACGCGGTTTTTCCAGCTGGCGCATTCGCCGATAGCGTAGATATCCGGGTCAGAGGTCTGGCAGCTGTCGTTAATCAGGATACCGCCGCGCTGGCCGACTTCCAGGCCGCACTGGGTGGCCAGTTTGTCGCGTGGACGAATACCGGTAGAGAAGACGATGAAGTCGATTTCCAGCTGGCTGCCGTCGGCAAAGCGCATGGTCTTACGGCCGTTTTCGCCTTCCTGGACAATCTCTTTGGTGTTTTTGCTGGTGTGAACTTTCACACCCATGCTTTCGATTTTACGCTTGAGCTGTTCGCCGCCCATCTGATCGAGCTGTTCAGCCATCAGCATTGGGGCGAACTCAATCACGTGGGTTTCCACGCCGAGGTTTTTCAGTGCGCCGGCTGCTTCGAGGCCGAGCAGGCCGCCGCCGACCACCGCACCGCGTTTGCTACGGCGGGCACAGGCTTCAATGGCGTTCAGATCTTCAATCGTACGGTAGACGAAGCAGTCCTGAGTTTCAGACCCTTTGATTGGCGGGATCCACGGATAGGAGCCGGTCGCCATAATCAGCTTGTCATAAAAGACGGTACGGCCTGCGCTGGAGTGAATCACCTTCTCTTTGCGGTTGATGGTGATAGCGCGTTCGCCGACCAGTACCTTCACGCCGTGCTTCTCATAGAAGCCTTCGCGCACCAGCGACAGCTCTTCTGCCGTGTGGTGTGAGAAGTAGGAGGAGAGGTGTACGCGGTCGTAGGCGATGCGCGGCTCTTCACAGAAGACGGTGATATCGAACTGGCTTGCGTCGGACTTATCGAGAAGATCCTCGATAAAGCGGTGGCCGACCATGCCGTTACCGATAATTGCGAGTCTGACTTTGCTCATTTTTGCCTCGATTTCTATTCTAATACTGCCTACCTTAACGATTCAGCTATTGGGATTATTGATACAAATCAATTTAGCCTTTACCTACCCCTTAATGAGTAGCGTTATGATTTTTAAGTGGTTTTGTAAGTTGCGGAAAATACTCAACTTTATTCATTGTTCGTTTTTTGAGCGAAAAGAGTGAAAAATCGGCGGGGAGAGGGGAACGTGAGGAGACGTAATGTTTATGAGTGTTGAGAGGGGTTCGTTCACTTCACGTCATGTTCAACAGAACGTAAAGTGAACGGAATTTCTTGTCGGGCTGACCGGGATTAGTGAGAAGCGCTCGCCGCGTGCTGGCGGTGGCGGCTCACAAAGCCCAGAACAAGACACATCACGAACACCACGGCGTACAGACCGTTTGCCGTCGTCAGCGCCGCCAGCGGGCCGCTATGGGCAACGATAGGGCCGGTGACAACGAAGGTCAGCATGGTACCGATGGTGCCGCAGGTCAGGACAAAGTTAACCAGTTTTGGTGAGGCGATTTTGGTCTGCAGCGAACCCAGCGTAATGATAGAGGTATAGATAGCGCTGGAGAAGAAGCCGAGAGTCAGAATGAACCAGACCAGGTGCTGCGGCTCGCCGTGGTTGAACAGGTACATCATCACGGTGGCGATACCGGCCAGAACGGTCAGGATACGCTGCAGGTCGAAGAAGCGCAGAATGAAGCTGAAGGCCCACATCCCGAACATATAGGACATCCAGAAATCACTGACCAACTGGCCCGCGTCGTTCAGGCTCATGCCCAGACCTTTGGCGTATTCCGGTACCCAGGAGATGAAGCCCAGCTGGCCAAGGATGTAGCACAGTGCAGCGATGGACAGGAACAGCACGCCGATGCCCCATTTCTCTTTCACTACCGGCTGGTCGCTGGTTTGCGCTTTTTTACCCAGAACCGGGAATTCACAGCCCAGGGTCAGCACGAAGATGGCAACATAGATGAGGCCGATGCAGGCGTAAACCCAGTACCACTCGATGGTGCGCGCCAGCAGCCAGGCGGCGAGCATCGGGAAGATCATCCCGGCCATGCTGAAGAAGGAGTCGGTAAACAGCAGACGTGCACCGCGCTGACGGCCTTCATACATATGGGTGATCAGGAAGGTACCAATCGACATGGTGATCCCGCTGACCAGGCCAAGCACGAACATTGCCGCAGAGAACAGCGCCAGGCTATGGCTGGTCATCAGCCCGATAACCGCCAGCACCATCAAAATAAAGCCGAAGCGCAGCTGGGTTTTCAGCGGCACAATTTCCATCAGCCAGGCATTGAGGAAGATAGAGATCAGGATCCCTGCGTTCAGGAAGGTAAAGGTGTTACTCATGCTGGAAACGGGCAGATTAAAGTAATCGGCGATATTTCCCATCACCATCCCGGTGACAATTACCAACGCGCCGGTAAGGGCGTAGGAGAAAAAGCTGATCCATGTGAGCTTGGTACGGTTGCTGTTAGTCATGACTGGCCTGTGAATAGTTGTGTAAAGCGCGTTGACTCTGCGCTGAGCGAGCAGATTTTAGTCATTGACGTGATGCATTCATAGTTTTATTACGCAAAACTTTCTTTATTACATTTTTCAATGTGATCGTGATCACATAATGAATTGCGTGTTTTATTAGCCTGATTATTATTAACCGTTTCAGACACGTAAACTTTAGTAAAGCACTGGCCTGAGGGGCTATCCCTCTTTAGAATCAAGCCACTTGCTTTCTCTACTGCACCGTTAAAGGAATTCTCATGCTCAAATCCACTCTGGCGGCCATGGCGGCTGTGTTTGCACTCTCTGCGGTTGCGCCTGCGGCGTTAGCGGCGAAAAACGATCCGCACGTGCTGCTGACCACTTCTGCTGGCAACATCGAGCTGCAGCTCGATAGTCAGAAGGCGCCGGTCTCCGTTGAAAACTTCCTGAAATACGTTAATAGCGGCTTTTATAACAACACCACGTTCCACCGCGTGATCCCGGGCTTTATGGTTCAGGGCGGCGGTTTTAACGAACAGATGCAGCAGAAGCAGCCGAATCCTCCGATTAAAAACGAAGCCGATAACGGCCTGCGTAACACCCGCGGCACCATCGCGATGGCGCGTACCGCAGACAAAGACAGCGCAACCAGCCAGTTCTTTATCAACGTAGCGGATAACGCCTTCCTGGATCATGGCCAGCGTGACTTTGGCTATGCGGTATTTGGTAAGGTCGTGAAAGGGATGGATGTGGCAGACAAAATTGCCCAGGTGCCGACCCACAACGTAGGGCCGTACCAGAATGTGCCGTCCAAGCCGATTGTTATCCTCTCTGCGAAAGTCCTGCCGTAATTGCACGGGGCGGCATCTGGCATGAGGCTGCCGCCCAGTCGCTAAAGTGGTAAGCACCCGGTAGAATGGCGGCTGATTGAAAGACCGGAGCCGCCATGATTCTGCTGATTGATAACTACGATTCCTTTACCTGGAACCTCTACCAGTACTTCTGTGAGTTAGGGGCCAGCGTGACGGTCAAACGTAATGATGACATCACCCTCGATGACATCGATACGCTTGCTCCGGACAAAATTGTTATCTCGCCCGGTCCCTGCACGCCGGATGACGCCGGTATCTCTCTCGATGTTATTCGCCGCTACGCCGGTAAAACGCCGCTGCTTGGCGTCTGCTTAGGCCATCAGGCCATTGCTCAGGCATTCGGTGCGCGAATTGTTCGTGCCGAAAAAGTGATGCACGGCAAAACCTCCCCGATTACCCATCAGCAGCAGGGCGTGTTCCGCGGCCTGAATAATCCGCTCACCGTGACGCGCTACCACTCGTTGCTGATCGATCCTGCGACGCTGCCCGACTGCTTTGAGGTGACGGCCCGCAGTGAAACGGGGGAAATTATGGGTATCCGCCATCGTGAATGGGATCTGGAAGGCGTGCAGTTCCACCCGGAAAGCATTCTCAGCGAGCAGGGCCACGCGCTACTGGCAAACTTCCTCACGCGATAGTAGTTGCCATGACGTGATTTTTTATGCATATTTTGTGGATAAATTCTCACAATCATTGCTTCATCGTTTGCAGAAGGGCATGACATGGAAACCAAACAACCTGCTATTACCCGCGCGACCTTCGATCAGGTCATTTTGCCAATCTATGCACCGGCTGAATTTATTCCGGTGAAAGGTAAAGGGAGCCGCGTGTGGGATCAGCAAGGCAAAGAGTACGTTGATTTCGCGGGCGGTATCGCGGTAACCGCGCTGGGCCACTGTCATCCGGCACTGGTTGAGGCGCTAAAAACCCAGGGCGAAACGCTGTGGCACACCAGTAACGTTTTCACCAACGAGCCAGCGCTGCGTCTGGGCCAGAAGCTGGTGGACGCGACCTTCGCCGAGCGCGTGGTGTTTATGAACTCCGGGACGGAAGCGAACGAAACCGCCTTTAAGCTGGCACGCTACTACGCCTCTACCCGTCATAGCCCGTACAAAACAAAAATCATCGCTTTCCATAATGCCTTCCACGGCCGTTCGCTGTTTACCGTTTCCGTTGGCGGGCAACCGAAGTATTCCGATGGCTTTGGCCCGAAACCTGCCGATATCGTCCACGTGCCGTTTAACGACCTGCATGCGGTGGAAGCGGTGATCGATGACCATACCTGCGCCATCGTGGTTGAGCCTATTCAGGGCGAAGGCGGCGTGCTGGCGGCGACCCCAGAGTTCTTACAGGGCCTGCGCGCACTGTGCGATAAGCATCAGGCGCTGCTGGTGTTTGATGAAGTACAAAGCGGCATGGGGCGTACCGGCTCGCTGTTTGCCTATATGCACTATGGTGTAACGCCAGATATCCTCACCAGCGCCAAAGCGCTAGGCGGCGGCTTCCCGGTGAGTGCGATGCTGACCACCAATGACATTGCCAGCGCGTTCCACGTCGGCTCACACGGCTCCACCTACGGCGGTAACCCGCTGGCCTGTGCGGTAGCGGGTGCGGCATTCGATATTATCAATACCCCGGAAGTGCTTAACGGCGTGAACGCCAAACGCGAGCGCTTTGTGCAGCATCTGCAGCACATCAACGCGAAGTACGATGTCTTTAGCGACGTGCGTGGTATGGGTCTGCTGATTGGTGCAGCGCTGAACGAGAAATACAAAGGCCGTGCGCGTGATTTCCTCTACGCGGCGGCGGATGTCGGCGTGATGGTGCTGAACGCAGGGCCGGATGTGATGCGCTTTGCACCATCGCTGGTAGTGGAAGAGGTGGATATTGACGAAGGGATGCAGCGCTTCGCTCAGGCGGTCGCTAAAATCGTTAGCTAGCCCGTCGTTTTAACCAGCCTCCCTGACGGGGGCGCTGTCGCCAGGCCACCGATGAGATGGTGTGCATGGTGCTCAGATGCCCCAGAATACGCTGAAGATGCTGTTCCATGGTGCTTAGCGGCCCGTGGGACAGCGCATCCGGCGACTCCATAATATTCACTTCACCGCTACTTCCCGCCTCATCGTATTCCAGACGCTGCTGACAGCGCTGAAGGGCAACCTCACAGGATTCCAGATACTGCTGCGCCAGATCCGGCGTCAGCATGTTGTGCTCGCGCGCCAGTGTGGTCATAGCGTTGATATGCTCGACGATAAACTGGCTATGGGTGACCCACAGCTTCATATCTTCCAGATAGCGTGAATTAAAGCCCGGCTCCTGCATGGCCTGATTCAGCGTGTTGAAGAGTGTGTTGTGTGCCTGGTTGACGCGCATCCGCTGGTAGGCAAGCTTCGGTGCCTGTGGGTCGGGGCTTAGGATGAGGCGAATGGCCTCCTGGTCAGCCTCCAGCGCCGCCTGGGCATTTTGCCGCAGCTGGCCGCTTTGCCACTGTGGCCACAGCCAGATCATCCCGCCAAAGGCAATCAGGCAGCCGATGATGGTGTCGATAAAGCGGGCGACGATGAACTGCTCGCCGTTCAGCGTCAGAATCTGCAGGGTATACACGGCAGTGATGGTAAAGCCGACGGTGGCCCAGCCGTAGTGGCGACGGATAATCAGGTAGCTCCCCAGCGTGACAATAAGCATGCCTGCCAGCGCCAGCCCTTCTGACGTGTGGAAGTGCAGGACAATGGCGGCAATCACCAGCCCCGCCAGCGTGCCCGCTGCACGGTGGAAAATACGTACCCGGGTCGCGCCGTAGCCGTTCTGCGTGACCAGCAGCACCGTCATCAGGATCCAGTAAGGCTTCGGTAAATGCAGCGCGGCGCCCATCAGGCTGGCGATGCTGAGCATCACGCTGAGCCGGGCGGCGTTGCGCAGGGCCGGAGATTTTAGCGACAGGTAATTTTTAAGCGCTGCGAACAACGGCAGGCGGCGCTGTTTATCGGCCATCAGGTCACGCGGATAGAGCGGGCGCTGAGAGCGTAGCACGCGGGCGATACGGCTGAAGTGCCAGGCGCAGAACTGACCGACTGGGTTATCCGGATGCTGGTCGGCAATTTTTTCCAGCGCGCCGATCTGCTTATCCATATTGAAGCGGGTGGGGTAGCGGTGATAGAGAATATCGTCTGCCAGTACCCTCAGGCGTGCCGCGACGGTCTGGGCGTTCCAGCGGATCACCGCTTCGGCGTGGCTGCGTTCAACCAGCTTTTGCACCTCTTCCGGCTGGTGCAGGCTGACGGAGATATGTTCCTGTAAATCGAGCCCCACCTGGAAAGCACGCAGCAGGCGCTTGTAATCGTTATGCTGGTTAGCCGCAAGCATGTGCAGCTGCTGGTAGCATTGGGAAATCAGATCCACCACTTTCTGCTGGCGAGTGAGCAGCGGCGGCAGCGCGGTGCTCGGATCGGTGTGCTGGGTCAGCAGGCTATATTTAGCCTCGCAGTATTCGGCAAGCTGGCGATAGAGCAGGCTCAGCGATTCCCGCAGCGGCTGTTCGCGCCACATCCAGAACCACCACCAGTTAAACAGCCCGTACCACAGCGTGCCCAGCGCGTAGAGCAGCAACGGCTCCCATATAGGCATGTTTCCCGCCAGGCTTAGGGTAAAGATGGAAGCAATCAACGAGGCAGGCAGCAGCCGCCCGTGCAGCGCGCTGATTTCCGCCGTGACGCCCAGCAGCAGCGCCAGCCCAGTGAGAATCAACGGTAGGGGAATGTCGTGTTCCAGCAACAGCTGTACGGCAAGGCTACAGCCAGCAAACAGGCAGCCGCCAATAATCAGGCGCTTAAAAAAGCGTTTATGCGGGGTGTCGAGGCCAGCGATATTGCAGCAGGCGGGTACTAAGGAGAACAGCAGACCTTGCTGGAGGTGGCCAAGAAGCAGCCCGATGGCAACCGGCAGGCATAACACCAGCGTTTGCCGCAGTGCATAGTTGACTTCCGGGTGGTAAATCAGCCTGCGCCACATAAGGGGAAAACAAAAATGGCGTATTGCTTTCACAATACGCCATTTTGGGCCGGATTAGCGGGTACCGTAAACGACAATAGTTTTGCCGTGTGCGGAGATCAGATTCTGATCTTCCAGCATTTTCAGAATACGGCCCACGGTTTCGCGGGAGCAACCAACGATCTGACCGATTTCCTGACGGGTGATTTTGATCTGCATACCGTCTGGGTGGGTCATAGCATCAGGCTGTTTTGCCAGGTTCAGCAGAGTCTGTGCGATACGACCGGTAACGTCCAGGAAGGCCAGGTTACCGACTTTTTCGGAAGTGACCTGCAGACGACGCGCCATCTGAGAAGAGAGACGCATCAGAATGTCCGGGTTAACCTGGATCAGCTGACGGAATTTTTTATAAGAGATTTCAGCAACTTCACAAGCGGTTTTTGCTCGTACCCATGCGCTGCGTTCCTGGCCTTCTTCGAACAGACCCAGCTCGCCGATAAAATCGCCCTGGTTGAGGTAAGAGAGGATCATCTCTTTGCCTTCTTCGTCCTTGATGAGTACAGCCACGGAGCCTTTTACGATGTAATACAGCGTCTCTGCTTTTTCACCCTGGTGAATCAGCGTGCTCTTCGATGGGTACTTATGAATATGGCAATGAGACAAGAACCATTCGAGAGTAGGGTCTGTTTGCGGTTTGCCAAGCACCATGCGCGGTTATCCTCTGTTATAAGCTCTTCCCAGCGGCAAAAACATTGCAGCCACTGGTTGCAATAGTATCCTTCCCGTTACCTGGGAAGTCGGCTGTCGAATAGGGTCGCAGCCTGTAATGTGATGTCCTCTGCATACATGCAGTACGTTTATGTATTACCGTAGCATCCTGACTGTTTTAGCATAGCTTTTGCCGTGTGTCTCCTGGTGTCTCGCTTCAGCATGACGTCGATCGCCTTCCATTGCGAGAATTGTTATGTGCGCGTAATCTGAGAAGAAAATTGCAACCTGGGAGTTAAATATTATGCAAGCGCGTGTGAAATGGGTTGAGGGGTTAACCTTCCTCGGTGAGTCAGCTTCAGGCCACCAAATTTTGATGGACGGTAACTCTGGCGATAAAGCGCCAAGCCCGATGGAAGTGGTGCTGATGGCCGCCGGCGGTTGCAGCGCGATTGACGTTGTCTCCATCCTGCAAAAAGGTCGCAATAACGTGACCGACTGCGAAGTGAAGCTCACCTCCGAGCGTCGTGAAGAAGCTCCGCGTCTGTTTACGCACATCAACCTGCACTTTATCGTCACCGGTAAAGAGTTGAAGGATGCGGCGGTATCGCGCGCGGTCGATCTCTCTGCTGAGAAATACTGCTCGGTTGCGCTGATGCTCGAAAAAGCGGTGAACATCACCCACTCTTACGAAGTGATCGAAGGCTGATTACATGCCAGACGTAGCCCGGCCGAACGCAGTGACGCCGGGCCATTCCCGGCGTCGATGCTCGCGCACCGCCTAGTTCCTGCCTTCCATCAGCCGCTGTACCAGCGGCGTCATGATTAATTCCATTGCCAGCCCCATCTTCCCACCGGGGACGACCAGCGTATTCATATGTGAGATAAATGAACCCTGCAACATGGCCAATAGCCACGGGTAGTCGATGTGGTCGAGATTACGGAAGTGAATCACCACGAAGCTCTCGTCCAGCGACGGAATACTTTTTGCCGCAAACGGGTTAGAGGTATCGACCGTCGGCACGCGCTGGAAGTTGATATGGGTGCGGGAGAACTGTGGGGTAATGAAGTTGATGTAGTCTTCCATCGACCGCACCACCGAATCCATCACCGCCTCACGAGAGTGACCGCGCTCGCTGGTGTCACGGATCATCTTCTGGATCCACTCCAGGTTAACAATCGGTACGACGCCGACCAACAGATCGACATGGCGAGCCACGTCGTGCTGCGGGGTGACGACGCCGCCGTGTAGCCCTTCATAGAACAGCACATCGGTCGGTTCCGGCAGCGGCTGCCACGGCGTAAATGTACCGGGCACCTGGTTCCACGGCACCGCTTCGTCGTAGGTATGCAGGTATTTGCGCGATTTTCCTTGCCCGTTCAGGCCGTAGTCGCGAAAGGTCTGTTCCAGCAGGCTAAAGTCGTTGGCGTCCGGGCCGAAGTAGCTGATATGGCGGCCAAGGTCGCGGGCCTTGCGAATAGCCATATCCATCTCAGGGCGGGTATAGCGGTGAAAGCTGTCGCCTTCGACTTCCGCCGCGCGCAGGTTGAGCTGAGCAAAGATTTTACGAAACGCGAGGCTGGTGGTGGTGGTACCCGCTCCACTGGAGCCGGTAACGGCAATGACCGGATGTTTGGCAGACATGCGAATAACTCCCTGAACAGACGACAACGGAAGCGGGTAAAACGCTCCCTATCGTTAGAGTATAGTTAACCGCGAAATTGGTTACGGGGCATGATGTTGACGGTCTCGTGAAGCTCAGACCAGACCAGCACCGCTTCGCCTGTTTGTAGCTGGTGTTTGACGTCGGCGACCTTTTGCGCAAGTGAACGTTCATATTCACCATAATCAGTGCCTTCGCGCAAGACAAAGCTTTCAATCAGATTATCCAGCGTCTCCGGGTCGATATCCTGCCAGGGAATCATCATGCTTTTGCTCCTAGCCACGGCATCAGCCAGGCGGGAATACGTTTTTCCAGCCACATTTCCGGGTGACGCAGGGTGCCGCCGATAAACCCGACGTGGCCGCCGTACTCGGTAAGCTGGTAGACGACGTTATCCGGTAACTCCTCCTGAGCAGGAATGGAGTGGTGATCCATAAACGGATCGTCTTTTGAGTGGATGATCAGCGTCGGTTTGGTGATTTTGCTTAAGATCGGCATCGCACTGCATTGACGGTAGTAATCGATCGCGTCGGCGAAACCGTGGATCTTCGAGGTGATCGAATCGTCAAACTCGCGGATACGGCGCATGCTTTTCAGCTGACGCAAGTCCACCGGCAACGAGCCGGGATAGGCTTTGAGCTTACGGGCGGCGTTGCCTTTCAGCAGGTTTAGCAGATAGCGCTGATAGACCCGCGAAAAGCCTTTATCCATATGGTAGCTGCAGGCTTCCAGCATAAACGGCGCAGAGACAATCACCGCCGCGTCTATTGGCACGTCATCACCCTCTTTGGCCAGCAGGCAGGCCAGCATATTGCCGCCAAGCGAGTAACCAACCGCCGCCGTTGGCGCTTTACCGTATTCGCGCTGCAGCCAGTTCAGGAACCAGGTGCCGTCTTCCGTTTCACCTGAGTGATAAATACGGTTCAGACGGTTCGGCTCTCCGCTACAGCCGCGAAAATGCATGACCACGCCCAGCCAGCCTTGCGCTTTCGCCGCGTTAATCAGGCCATGCGCGTACGGGCTGTGTAAGCTGCCCTCCAGACCATGAAACACCACCAGACGCGGCTTATGCAGCGCACCCGCCGGGTCTTCACTCCACGCTAAATCGACGAAGTCGCCGTCCGGCAGCTCAAGACGTTGCCAGTGCGGTGTGAATTGCAGTTTGCGACGCAGCAGGCGTGGCAGCATGGTCTGAAGATGACGGTTGCTGATACCGCGCATGGGGACGAATTCCGCGCTGCTGGAGGTGTCGATACTGAGATCGTGGTGGGTTGTTTCAGTCATAACTCGGCGATGTTTACCTGGAATCTGCGCCTACTATACCGTCACTTTGCCATCGTGTTTATGAAAATGAGGCATCTGTAGTCGTTTTTATCCCGTCCGGATCTGATCTTAATCACAAATTGTTACTTCAATTATTACTCTCAGGCTAATGATTCTTTCCTACGCTTAATTGATGACTTTCTCGCCAGAGTGCACAATCTTTTCAGTGTTAAGCAATCAAAATGATTAGCTGAATCAGGAGGTTAATAATGTTATCTGGGCAAACACCAGCACGCGTCTGGAACACACGTCGCACCGAAAAACAGCGACGTCTGGCTTCCGTACCGGTGCAGGGTAAGGTTCTGCCGACCGCAGACCTGACCGCAATGCTGGAAAAACTGATCGCGCCGGGTGACCGCGTGGTATTAGAAGGGAATAACCAAAAGCAGGCAGACTTCTTGTCCCGCATGCTGGCCGAGGTTAACCCGCAGATTGTGCACGACCTGCACATGATCATGCCGAGCGTCGGCCGCAGCGAGCATCTGGATATCTTCGAAAAAGGGATCGCCCGCAAGCTGGACTTCTCCTTCTCCGGTACCCAAAGCCTGCGCATTTCGCAGCTGCTGGAAGATGGTCTGCTGGAAATTGGCGCCATCCATACCTACATCGAACTCTATTCCCGTCTGTACGTTGACCTGTCGCCGAACGTGGCGCTGATTGCCGGCTTCAAAGCTGACCGCAAAGGCAACCTCTATACCGGGGCGAGCACCGAAGATACCCCTGCGTTAGTTGAAGCCGCTGCGTTCCACGACGGCATCGTTATCGCACAGGTGAATGAGCTGGTGGACGACGAATGCGACCTGCCGCGTGTGGACATCCCGGGCTCCTGGGTTGACTTCGTGGTCGTGGCTGACAAACCGTTCTTTATCGAACCGCTGTTTACCCGTGACCCGCGCCTGATCAAACAGGAACACATCCTGATGGCGATGATGGCGATTAAAGGCATCTACGCGGAACACCAGGTACAGTCGCTGAACCACGGTATCGGCTTTAACACCGCCGCTATCGAACTGCTGCTGCCAACCTACGGCGAACAGCTCGGCCTGAAAGGCAAAATCTGTAAACACTGGACGCTGAACCCACATCCGACGTTGATTCCAGCGATTGAGAGCGGCTGGGTAGAAAGCGTGCACTGCTTCGGTGGTGAGCTGGGGATGGAAGAGTACATCCGCGCCCGTCCTGACATCTTCTTTACCGGTTCCGACGGCTCGATGCGTTCTAACCGCGCCTTCTGCCAGCTGGCAGGTCAGTACGCGGTGGATATGTTCATCGGCTCCACCCTGCAGGTTGATGGCTACGCCAACTCCTCTACCGTGACACGTGGTCGTCTCTCCGGCTTCGGCGGCGCGCCGAACATGGGCCATGACCCGCACGGTCGTCGTCATGCGACGCCAGCCTGGCTGAACATGATCACTGAACCAGACCCAATGCAGCGCGGTAAAAAACTGGTGGTGCAGATGGTCGAAACCTTCCAGGCGGGCGTGAAGCCAACCTTCGTCGAAAAACTCGATGCTGTGGAAGTGGCTAAATCCTCTGGAATGCCGCTGGCTCCGGTCATGATCTACGGCGACGACGTGACCCACGTGCTGACCGAAGAAGGTATCGCCTACCTCTATCGCGCCAAAGATCTTGAAGAGCGCCGTGCAATGGTCGCTGCGGTTGCGGGTATCACCGATATCGGCCTGGGCGTTGACGCTAAGCGCGTTGCCGAACTGCGTCAGAGCGGCAAGGTGGTTTATCCGGAAGATATGGGCATTCGTCGTACCGATGCCACCCGTTCGCTGCTGGCGGCCGGTAGCGTTGCTGACCTGGTGGAATGGTCCGGCGGTCTTTACAACCCACCTGCGAAATTCCGGAGCTGGTAATGAAACTTCTGCCCCAGATTCAGGTTGAAGGCGGTGCCGAATGGCTGGCGCGAACCGCCACGCAGTGTCTGATTGACGAAGCACGATTAAGCCCGAAGCCCGGTCTGGTGGACAGTCGGGGGAACGGCGCGCACCACGATTTATCGTTGGCGCTGATGGAGCGCTCTGCGCACAGCCTGACCTCCACGTTTCAGGCGCTGGCGCAACAAAGCTGGCAGCGTCCAGCGGATATTGCGCTCAGACAAACCATAGGGCGACTCGGCCGTGAAGGCGAGCAACAGATGATGGCCGCGACCAACGGCGTGAATACCCACCGTGGCGCGATTTGGGCGCTGGGGTTGCTGGTGAGCGCCGTGGCGATGCACGGCGGTACCGGTGGCGCACAGCAGATAGCCGCCACCGCTGCGGAACTGGCGAAGCTGCCGGATGACGCCGCGCCGAAGGTCTTCAGCAAAGGGCTTCGCGCGACGCATCGTTATCGCGTACCGGGCGCTCGCGAAGAAGCTCAGCAGGCGTTTCCGCATGTGATGCAGCGTGCGCTGCCGCAGCTGCGTTTAAGCCGTTTGCACGGTAGTAGCGAGACGCACGCGAGGCTGGATGCGCTGATGGCGATCATGACCTCGCTGACCGATACCTGCGTGCTGTCCCGCGCAGGGCTGGAGGGGCTTGATGCCATGCAGAACGGCGCCCGTGCGGTGCTGAATGCGGGCGGTAGCGCTCATCCAGCAGGTCAGGCGGCTTTAGCGGAGCTCGATAGCCAGATGCTGGCGCTGAATGCCTCGCCGGGCGGCGCGGCCGACCTGCTGGCCGCCACGCTGTTTCTCGATCGCGTCGAAATTACGTCGAATCGCCTTATTTAAAGCATTAAGAGGATGTTATGGAACACATTACGTTAACCGTACCGGCCAGCCGCACCTTAAGCGGCAAAGCGCTGGCAGGCGTTGTGGGCTCCGGGGATATGGAGGTGTTATTCACCGCCGACCAGAGCCAGACGTTAACCATTGATATCACCACTTCTGTCGATAACAGCACCCGTCGCTGGGAAGCGCTGTTCAACCGTCTGCAAACGGTCAGCAGCCTGCCGGCAGGCAAACTGACTATTCACGACTTCGGCGCGACGCCGGGCGTGGCGCGCATCCGTATCGAACAGGTTTTTGAAGAGGTGAGCTATGCGTGATGATCGCAGTTTTATCGAATTAAAAGCGCGCCAGCGTGCGCATGCGCTGCTGGACGAAGGCAGCTACCGTGAACTGCTCGACCCGTTTGAAGGCGTGATGTCGCCATGGCTGGGTGCGCAGGGCATTGTTCCACAGGCTGACGACGGCATGGTGGTAGCCAAAGGCACCATCAACGGCAAACCGGCCGTTGTGGTGGCGATTGAAGGCGCATTCCAGGGCGGCAGCATGGGCGAAGTGTCCGGTGCCAAAATGGCGGCAGCGCTGGAGCTGGCGGCGGAAGATAACCGTAACGGCATTCCTACCCAGGCGGTACTGAGCCTGGAAACCGGCGGCGTTCGTCTGCAGGAAGCGAACCTCGGTCTGGCGGCGATTGCCGACATTCACGCGGCGATTGTTGATTTGCGTCGTTATACCCCGGTGGTCGGCATTGTGGCCGGTACCGTAGGCTGCTTCGGCGGGATGTCCATCGCGGCGGCACTGTGTAGCTATCTGATTGTGACCCGTGAAGCGCGTCTTGGCCTGAACGGCCCTCAGGTTATCGAACAGGAAGCCGGGATTGAAGAGTACGACTCCCGCGACCGTCCGTTTATCTGGAGCATGACCGGTGGTGAAGTTCGCTACCAAAGCGGGCTGGTAGAAGCGCTGGTTAACGACGGTGTGAACGCGGTGAAAGCCGCCATGAGCGAGGCGCTGGCGAAAGGCGTTCCGGCAAAACATCGCACCGATAACTACGACTGGTATCTCGATCGCCTGAGCCATTTCGACACCCGCAAACAGGCCGATTCAGAACAGATTAAAGCGCTCTTCGCCCGGGAGGTGAAATGATGAGTAACGTAATTAGCCGTGGCGAACTATGGCTGGAAACGCTGGTTCCAGGTGCCAAACGTATTGCAGGGCTGTGCCCGTCCGTGCAGGCCGCTGATGGCGAGCTGAACGGTGAAACGGTGCGTTTTATCGCCGTCGTGCCTGATGCTCACAACCACTACCCGCGCGCCACCAAAGGCGAAGTGGGTCTGCTGGAAGGCTGGACGCTGGCAAAAGTGGTGAGCGAAACCGTCGCCGCCGATGCCAACAGCGTCGTTAAGCGCCCGATTGTGGCGGTGATTGACGTCGCCAGCCAGGCCTATGGTCGTCGTGAAGAAGGTTTTGGTATTCACCAGGCACTGGCCGGTGCCGCAGCGGCGTATGCCAATGCGCGTCTGGCAGGTCACCCGGTGATTGGCCTTATCGTCGGTAAAGCGATGTCCGGTGCGTTTCTGGCGCACGGCTACCAGGCAAACCGTCTGATCGCTTTTAATGACAAAGGCGTACTGATCCACGCGATGGGCAAAGAGTCTGCGGCGCGCATTACCCTGCGTACCGTTGAAGCGCTGGAAAAACTGGCGGCAACCATTCCGCCAATGGCGTATGACATCAGTAACTATGCCACCCTGGGTCTGCTGGAAAACCTGCTGGATATCAGCAACCCGGATGCTCCATCTGCACAAGACCTGGCGCTGGTGAAAAACACCCTGCAACAGGCCATCAACGACGCTCGTCAGGACCCGACGCTGAAAAGCCGTCTGGGTGCTGACAATCGCCGCAGCTCTGCCCTCGTACGCGAACGCATGCGAGCAAGCTGGTAAGTAAAAAAAAGAGACCTGCCGGATGTACGGCTCCGCGGGTGCAGTGTCTGCACCCGCGCGGGTTGATGCATCTGAAAAATAATAATCATCGCGCCAGTGCTAACTTTTTTTCATTACAGGTGAAATATGACTTACGTAATTGTTCATGCTCTTGCTCCGATTTTCGTCATCATGCTGCTGGGATTCTGGGCCGGGAAGGCCAAAATGGTAGATAACAAAAATGTCTCCCTGCTCAATATCTTCGTGATGGACTTTGCCTTGCCAGCCGCGCTGTTCAGCGCCACGGTACAAACGCCGTGGGCGGGTATCGTAGCCCAGTCACCGCTGATTCTGGTGCTGACTCTGGCGATGTGGATTACCTATGCCGCTATCTACTTTATGGCGACCAAAGTCTTTAAAAAATCCCCACAGGATGCCGCCGTGCTGACCCTGACCGTGGCGCTGCCAAACTACGCCGCGCTGGGTCTGCCAATTCTGGGCAGTGTGCTGGGTGAGGCGTCTTCGACTTCGCTGTCCGTTGCCGTTTCCATTGCCTGTGGTTCCGTGCTGATGACGCCGTTCTGCCTGCTGATCCTCGAACGCGAAAAAGCGCGCGCTGAAGGCGGTAATTCCGGTTCTACGCTCTCTATGCTGCCGGTACTGATGTGGCGTTCGATTAAAAAACCTATCGTGATGGGTCCACTGCTGGGGGTTATCCTCTCCGCGATTGGCATCAAAATGCCGGAACTGGTGCTGGCGGCGATCAAACCGCTGGGTCTGTCTGCTACCGCAGCGGCGCTGTTCCTGACCGGTGTGATCCTCTCTGCGCGTAAACTGCAGATCAATACCGTGGTGATTACCTCAACCATCGCCAAACTGCTGATTCAACCGGCTATTGCCTGGGGTATCGTACTGATTTTCGGTCTGCATGGTTCCGTGGCTATCACCGCTATCCTGATGATTGCGCTGTCCGCAGGTTTCTTCGGCGTGGTGTTCGGTAACCGCTTTGGCGTGCAGTCGCCGGATGCAGAAGCCGTGCTGCTGTTGAGCTCCGTACTGTGTATCCTGTCGCTGCCGCTGTTTATCTCGCTGACTTCAGGAATCTAAATCATGAGCACAACATTACGTCCCCACGACCTTATCTGGCTGAATGCGCGCGACGCGCTCGAAGATGTCACGGAATCCTGGGTGGATACCGTCTGGCATAGCGGCCTGCCGGTGGTGGTACGGCGTGATGTTGATGCACAGGGGCGCATTCCCGTGGGCGTCCGCGGGATGAAGCGCGACCAGCGTGCCGCCGGTTGGGTGAAAGCGGAGGCGGTCGTCCGCGTCTGCTCGCCTGAATCGCTGGTGGACCCGCTGTCGCTGCTGCGTTCGCCCTTTATCTCTCAGCCACCGCTTCAGGTGGCTTTGTTATTGGCGCAGCAGGCGTGGCCGTGGACGTGGGGCATTACCGGGAGTACCGGCTATGCGCTGGCAACCGGGATCCCGGTGATCCACGCGGCAAGCGATCTGGATCTACTGATCCGTGCGCCGCAGCCGCTCTCCCAAGAAGCGCTGGAGAAGTGGCAGCAGCAGCTGGCGGGCGGGCTGTGTCGGGCGGATACCCAGGTGGATACCCTGCATGGCGGGTTTGCCCTCAATGAATGGCTGCGCGATGGAAAAGCGCTGTTAAAAACCTCACAGGGGCCGCAACTGGTTCGCGATCCGTGGGGCAGGGAGGAGTCATGAAAATTCTGTTTACCTTCCCGGGACAGGGGACGCAGCACGAAGGTATGCTGCAAAACCTTCCGGGGACGGAGCTGGCCCAGGCACGTGACGTGCTGGGCGCTGAGGTTGATTCGCTGGATAGCCCTGAAGCGCTGAAACATACCCGAGCCGTTCAGCTGTCTCTGCTGATTGCTGGCGTGGCGTGGGCACGTGAGCTGGAGCGTCGAGGCGTGGCACCCGATATCGTCAGCGGGCTCTCCATTGGCGCCTACCCGGCGGCGGTGGTTGCCGGTGCGCTTGATTTTGCCGATGCGTTGACGCTGGTGGCGCTGCGCGGTGACTTAATGGAGCAGGCCTATCCGCACGGCTACGGTCTGACGGCAATTATGGGGCTGACGCTCGCTCAGGTGGAAAGCCTGGTGGCGGGCAGCGGCACCTATATCGCTAACCTGAATGCCGAAACGCAGATTGTGATTGCCGGCCCTGATGACGCGATGGCAGATGTGGCAAAGCGTGCGATGGCTAAAGGGGCCAGTAAGGCTCCTCGTCTGGCCGTGAGCGTGCCGTCGCACTGTGAGTTGCTCGCCGGGCCTGCGCTAAAGTTGGTTGAGGCGTTCAGCCATGTGACGCTTTCCCGCCCCCGCCACGCCTATCTGAGCGGCAGTACCGGTCGCGTGCTGTGGCAGCCGGAACGGATTGCTGACGATCTGGCAATGAATATGGCACGCACGGTGCGCTGGCAGGAAGCGGTTATCTCCGCTAACGAACGCGAGGCGCGACTGGCGATTGAAATGCCGCCGGGTGGCATACTGACCTGCTTAACGCGCCAGGCGGCGTGGGAAGGGGAGTCTATTTCTCTGGAGCGCAGCGGCGTGGATGTGGCCGTGCATCTGGCGAAGCGCCTGAGGGCGTAACAAGAATGGCCCGATGGCGCTGCGCTTATCGGGCCTACGGTTCGTGCGCGCTGTGGTTTGTAGGCCGGATAAGACGCGTAGCGTCGCCATCCGGCAATCAGGCGTTCTGGTTCAGCGTCCGGGCGTACATGCGCCCTTCGGCGGCCAGCGCCAGCAGGCTTGGGTCGCGCTCGCGGTTACGGGCAAAGACAATCGCGATAAGCTGCTGCATCTGATAGGGCTCGGCGAGCTTTTGCAGCTTCACGGTATTCTCATACATCTTCTTCATTCGCCCCGGCATCAAACAGAACCCAACCCCTGCCTGCACCAGACTGAGCATCGAGAAAATGTCGTTGACGCGGGTCACGATTTCCGGCTCAAACCCGGCAATATGAAACGCCTCCTGGAAACCAGCGTAGGTGGCAAACCCTTCTGCCAGCGACACAAACTTCTCATTGCGATAGTGACGTAGGTCCGCCTTCATGGTGGTGTCCAGGGTCGCGGACATCGGTGCGGCGAGGTAGATATCGTCGTGGAATAGAGGGAGAACTTCGAGGCTGTTGCGGTCGATTTCGCTTTCGGAAATGGAGATGAGGATGGCGTCCAGCACGCCGTCCTCCAGCATCTTCAGCAGCGCTTCGTTGGAACCCATAGTGAGGTCGAGTTCCAGGTCCGGGCGGCGCAGCTTCATGCCCATAATCAGGTGCGGCACCGTCTCCAGCGTCAGTGAGTAAAGCGTACCGACGCGTAAACGCCCCTGGCCAACGCCTGCCGTTTTGCGCGTTTCTTCCAGACCGCGCTCCATCAACTGGGTGACTTCCTGGCAGTACTCCAGCAGCGTCCACGCCGCGGGCTGGGCGATAAGATTACGCCCTTTGTGCACGAACAGTGGACAACGAACGTTCTCTTCCAGCGTGTGCAGCGCCCGGTGCACGCTAACGCCGCTGATGTTCAGCGCCTCGGCGGTACGGGCGATGTTACCCTTCTCCATAAAGGTCATGAAGATGGTCAGCTTGCGGAAGGTAATATCGTCGGTGATTGACAGGTTCATCGTCCGCCTCAGGCAATCAGTCGTTTTGCATCATCTGCTCAAGCTGCTCCTGCGCTTCGAGCCATGCCATTTCACACTCTTCCAGCCCGGACTTCGCGCTGGCCTGCAGCTGCAGACATTCGGTCATTTCAGCTTTACGGCCTGGTTCATACAGACTGCTGTCGCCGAGCTTCTCTTCTGCCTTCGCCAGCTGCGCGTTGAGCTTCTCCATCTCTTTTTCCAGACGGGTAATCTCTTTGCGCAGCGGCTGGGTCAGGGTGCGTAGTTCAGCTTCGCGGCGCTTCTGATCTTTACGCGACTGCGCGCTGTTGGCGTTGTTTTCTTTCGGCGTATCGTCGGCCTGGTTTTCCAGCTTCTGCACGTCGCTCAGCCACTGCTGATAATCTTCCAGGTCGCCGTCGAACGGTTCAACCTTCTTATCATGCACCAGATAGAGATCGTCGGTGGTGGAGCGAATCAGGTGACGGTCGTGCGAGACCACTACCAGCGCACCTTCGAAGTCGATTAATGCTTCGGTCAGCGCCTGACGCATGTCGAGGTCAAGGTGGTTAGTCGGTTCATCGAGCAGCAGCAGATTCGGGCGCTGCCAGACGATCAGCGCCAGCACCAGACGGGCTTTCTCGCCGCCGGAGAAACGGGCGGTTTGTTCGGTGACCTTATCGCCCTGAAAGCCGAAGCCGCCGAGGTAGTCACGCAGCTTCTGCTCCAGCTCCTGCGGTGCCATGCGGGCCAGATGCTGCAGCGGGGATTCGTCCGCGCGCAGGAACTCCAGCTGATGCTGAGCGAAGTAGCCTAGCTTGATGCCTTTGGCGAGGCCGATTTCACCGTGCAGCGGTTCCAGCTCGCCTGCCAGCAGCTTAATCAGCGTCGACTTACCCGCGCCATTACGGCCCAGCAGGCCGATACGCGAGCCCGGTACCAGGTTCAGCTTGATCGATTCCAGAATGGTGCGGTCACCGTAGCCGGCGCTCACCTTTTCCATCTTCAGTAACGGGTTCGGCAGACTTTCCGGCGCGCGGAAGCTGAAGTGGAACGGGTTATCGACGTGAGCCGGGGCAATCAGCTCCATGCGTTCAAGCATCTTGATACGGCTTTGCGCCTGCTTGGCTTTGGTGGCCTTGGCGCGGAAACGGTCGATATAGCTTTGCAGATGCGCCACGCGCTCCTGCTGGCTTTCGTACATCGCCTGCTGCTGAGCCAGGCGGGTGGCGCGCTGCACCTCAAACGAGCTGTAGTTGCCGGTGTACTCGAACATCGTTTCCTGTTCGATATGAATAATTTTGTCGATGACCGGATCGAGGAAGTCGCGGTCGTGGGAAATCAGAATCAGCGTGCCCTGATAGCTTTTGAGCCATCTTTCCAGCCAGATAACCGCATCGAGGTCCAGGTGGTTGGTCGGTTCATCGAGCAGCAGCAGGTCGGAGCGACAAATCAGCGCCTGTGCCAGGTTGAGGCGCATACGCCAGCCGCCCGAGAAGTCGCTGACCGGACGGTCGAGCTGTTCGTTGCTGAAGCCGAGGCCGTGCAGCAGGCTGGAGGCGCGAGAGCGGATGGTCCACGCATCAATCGCGTCCAGTTTGCCGTGAACGGTGGCAATGGCGTGGCCATCATCGCGTTCGTTGGCGTCGTTCAGTTGGGCTTCGAGCTGGCGGTATTCGCGGTCACCGTCAATGACATAGTCCAGAGCAGGCTGCGGTAGCGCAGGCGTTTCCTGGTTTACCCACGCCAGCTGCCAGCTGCTCGGATAGGTAAAGTTGCCGCCGTCGGCGCTTATCTCGTTTTTCAGCAGCGCCAGCAGCGTGGATTTGCCGCAGCCGTTTTTCCCCACCAGGCCGACTTTCTGCCCTGGGTTGATGGTGGCCGATGCGTTATCCAGCAGGACGCGCACGCCGCGACGAATTTGTAACGAGGAGAAAACAATCATAAGGCGCCGTATGTTCTGAATATGTTAAATTGTCATTGTGGTAATGTAATGTGGTAAGCGAATCGCTAGACCGGGCCGCAATGGTAGCCCAAAACGATGACTATACACAAAATCATTCCGGTTGCGTTCAGCTACCAGAAAGAGGATGTGATTGACGCCCGGGAGGGGAATGATGTCACAGACGGCGAAAGTCCTGCTTGTCTATGCCCATCCGGAATCACAGGACTCGGTCGCTAACCGGGTTTTGCTTAAACCGGCTTCGCAGTTAAGCAACGTAACCGTGCACGATCTTTACGCGCACTATCCTGATTTTTTTATCGATATCCCTCGTGAGCAGGCGCTGTTGCGCGAGCATGATGTCATCGTGTTTCAGCATCCGCTTTATACCTACAGCTGCCCGTCGCTCTTGAAAGAGTGGCTGGACCGCGTGTTGAGCCGTGGTTTTGCCAGCGGCATCGGGGGAAACCAGCTGGAAGGAAAGTACTGGCGTAATGTGATTACTACTGGGGAGCCGGAAAGTGCCTACCGCCATGACGGGCTCAATCGCTACCCGATGAGCGACATCCTGCGTCCGTTCGAACTGACGGCCGCCATGTGCCATATGCACTGGCTGAGCCCAATCATCATCTACTGGGCGCGACGTCAGCCGCCCGATGAGCTGGCAAACCATGCGAAAGCCTATGCCGACTGGCTAGCAGCGCCGATAACGGCAGGGGGACGATGATGGAAGGTTCTGATTTATTACTGGCCGGAGTGCTGTTTCTCTTCGCGGCGGTGGCCGCGGTGCCACTGGCAGCGCGGCTGGGTATCGGTGCGGTATTAGGTTATCTGCTGGCGGGTATCGCCATCGGCCCGTGGGGGCTCGGCTTTATCAGCGACGTGGATGAAATTCTACACTTCTCCGAGCTGGGCGTGGTGTTCCTGATGTTTATCATCGGACTGGAACTGAACCCGTCCAAGCTATGGCAGCTACGACGCCCTATTTTTGGCATCGGTGCGGCGCAGGTGATTTTCAGCGCGGCGATCCTCGGTGGGCTGTTGATGCTCACTCACTTCTCCTGGCAGGCGGCGGTGATTGGCGGCATTGGCCTTGCGATGTCGTCGACCGCGATGGCGCTGCAGCTGATGCGCGAGAAGGGAATGAACCGCAGTGAATCCGGGCAACTTGGCTTCTCGGTGCTGTTGTTCCAGGACCTGGCGGTTATCCCCGCGCTGGCGTTGGTGCCGCTGCTGGCTGGTGCCGGTGACGAACATTTTGACTGGCAGACTGTGGGCTTAAAAGTACTGGCCTTCGGTGGCATGCTGATTGGCGGGCGCTACCTGCTGCGCCCGGTATTTCGTTTTATTGCCAGCTCTGGGGTACGCGAAGTCTTTACCGCCGCCACGCTGCTTCTGGTGCTGGGGTCCGCGCTGTTCATGGACGCGCTGGGCCTCTCGATGGCGCTGGGCACCTTTATCGCTGGCGTCCTGCTGGCGGAAAGTGAATACCGCCACGAGCTGGAAATTGCCATCGAGCCGTTTAAAGGGCTATTGCTAGGGCTGTTCTTTATCTCGGTCGGGATGTCGCTCAATCTCGGTGTGCTCTACACCCATCTGCTGGTGGTGATTGGCTGCGTGGCATTGCTGGTGGCGGTGAAAACGCTGGTGCTGTATCTGCTGGCGCATCTGCACGGTATGCGTAGCTCGGAGCGGATGCAGTTTGCCGGCGTGCTGAGTCAGGGCGGTGAGTTCGCCTTTGTACTTTTCTCCGCTGCTTCATCATTTAAAGTCTTTAAAGGCGACCAGATGTCGCTGCTGCTGGTGGTGGTGACGCTGTCGATGATGACCACCCCGCTGCTGATGAAGCTCGTCGATCTCACGCTGTCGCGCCGCTTTAACGGACCGGAAGAAGAAGATGAAGCGCCGTGGGTGGATGATGATAAGCCGCAGGTGATTGTGGTGGGCTTTGGTCGCTTTGGCCAGGTGATTGGTCGCTTATTGATGGCTAACAAACTGCGGATCACCGTACTGGAGCGCGACATCAGCGCGGTTAACCTGATGCGCAAATACGGCTATAAGGTTTACTACGGCGATGCAACTCAGGTTGAATTGCTGCGTTCGGCAGGCGCTGAGCAGGCGCAGTCGATAGTTATCACCTGCAACGAGCCGGAAGATACCATGAAGCTGGTGGAGATCTGCCAGCAGCACTTCCCGCATCTGAAGATTATGGCCCGTGCGCGAGGACGTGTGGAGGCGCACGAACTGCTACAGGCGGGCGTGGTACAGTTTTCCCGTGAGACCTTTTCCAGTGCGCTGGAACTGGGGCGCAAGGCGCTTATCTCCACCGGTATGCATCCGCATCAGGCGCAGCGCGCGCAGCTGCACTTCAAGCGGCTGGATATGCGCATGCTGCGTGAGCTGATGCCGGTACACAGCGATACCCAACAAATTTCTCGCGTGCGGGAAGCGCGACGAGAGCTGGAGGAGATCTTCCAGCGCGAAATGCAACAAGAGCGGCGGCAGCTGGACGGCTGGGACGAATTTGAATAGAAGGTGAGTATGGCGGTACGTAAACGTTTTATCGCGGGCGCGAAGTGCCCGTCGTGTCAGGCCCAGGATTCAATGGCGATGTGGCGCGAGAATAATATCGATGTGGTTGAGTGCGTTAAGTGCGGACACCAGATGCGGGAGGCGGATAAAGAAGCCCGCGAACACGTTCGCAAAGAGGAACAAGTGATCGGTATTTTTCATCCGGAGTAGCGATCCGTGCTGTCTTTTTTTAAGCTTATGGGTACACGGGTGTAGAATTCCGCTACAATCTGCGCCACTAAAATATTCCCATGCTCAGGAGATATCATGAAAGTAGCAAAAGACCTGGTGGTCAGCCTGGCCTATCAGGTACGTACAGAAGACGGTGTATTGGTTGATGAGTCTCCGGTAAGTGCACCGCTTGACTACCTGCATGGTCACGGTTCCCTGATCTCCGGCCTGGAAAACGCGCTGGATGGTCACGAAGTTGGTGATAAATTCGACGTTGCTGTTCAAGCTAACGACGCTTACGGTCAGTACGACGAAAACCTGGTGCAGCGCGTTCCTAAAGACGTCTTCATGGGCGTTGACGAACTGCAGGTTGGCATGCGTTTCCTGGCTGAAACTGACCAGGGTCCAGTACCGGTTGAAATCACCGAAGTTGAAGACGACCACGTTGTGGTTGACGGCAACCACATGCTGGCTGGCCAGAACCTGAAGTTCAACGTTGAAGTTGTTGCTATCCGCGAAGCGACCGAAGAAGAACTGGCTCACGGCCACGTTCACGGTGCGAACGGTCACGACCACGATCATGACCACGACCACGACGGTTGCTGCGGCGGTCACGGCCATGACCACGGTCACGACCACGGCGGCGAAGGCTGCTGCGGCGGTGGCGGTAAAGGCCACGGCGGCTGCGGTTGCCACTAATCCCTCTCGTTTTGTAGAACGATGGATACAAAAAAAGCGGGGAATACCCGCTTTTTTTACGCCTCAATAATGAGGGGGAGGCGTCTCTTCAGACTGTGACGCCATGTTTGACGGCTGGCTGGCCTTGAGCTTTTCGGTCAGCAGGCGCAGATGTTCGCGCAGTTTCGCCATCTCCATCTCGTGCGCTGTGACCGTCATGTTAAGGTCATCAATGGTGATCTCCTGAAAGGCCAGACGGCTTTCAAGCTCAGCCAGACGCGCTTCGATAGTCGTTTCCTGCATGATGTCCTCTCTACTGTTATCACCGCAATCGCGGCGGATTCTACGCAACTTTGCCCGGCCGTGCAGCCTCTGTTTGTGGCGCTGGAAACTAATTTAAACAAAAAGAGTCTGAAAAGAGTCGATATGAGAAGCGTTCATATGTAGATTTCCTCTACAACGTTCTATAGTACGCTTCTCATTTAGTTAACATTGGGGCGAGAGGCCCCGGCCCTGGAGAGATGGATGAAATCACTGTTTAAAGTAACGCTTCTGGCAACCACAATGGCCGTTGCACTGAATGCACCTCTGACCTTTGCAGCTGACGCTGCTGCTAAAGCTGCACCAGCTGCGGACGCGAAAGCGGCTCCGGCAGCAGACAGCAAAGCTGCATTCAAAAATGACGACCAGAAATCTGCCTATGCACTGGGCGCATCGCTGGGTCGTTACATGGAAAACTCTCTGAAAGAACAGGAAAAACTGGGCATCAAACTGGACAAGGACCAGCTGATCGCCGGGGTTCAGGACGCATTTGCTGATAAGAGCAAACTCTCCGATCAAGAGATCGAACAAACTCTGCAGGCGTTTGAAACTCGCGTGAAGACCTCCGCTCAGGCGAAGATGGAAAAAGACGCCGCTGACAACGAAGCAAAAGGTAAGGCTTTCCGTGACAAGTTCGCCAAAGAGAAAGGCGTGAAAACCGCGAAATCTGGCCTGCTGTACAAAGTAGAGAAAGAAGGTACCGGTGACGCGCCGAAAGACAGCGACACCGTTGTGGTTAACTACAAAGGTACGCTGACCGACGGTAAAGAGTTCGATAACTCTTACACTCGCGGTGAGCCTCTCTCCTTCCGTCTGGACGGCGTTATCCCTGGCTGGACCGAAGGTCTGAAAAACATCAAGAAGGGCGGTAAAATCCAGCTGGTTATCCCACCGGATCTGGCTTACGGCAAAACCGGCGTTCCGGGTATCCCGGCTAACTCCACCCTGGTCTTCGATGTTGAACTGTTAGACATCAAACCGGCACCGAAAGCCGATGCGCAGCCAGACGCTGCACCGGCTGACAAAGCGGCCGAAGCCAGCAAAAAATAAGATTGCGAAAGCCGCCGCCCAATGGGCGGCGGCTTTTTATTATCTACAGGATATAATTAATGCTGGAAAGCGCCTTATGCGCTGTATTACTTTAGATGCCCCTAATAGTGATGAGCCTGCCCTGACAACATAACGACAGGCTCCTGAAAAGGAGTGCTTTTTTTCATGTCCAGGTCGCTTTTAACCAACGAAACCAGTGAACTTGATTTACTGGATCAACGTCCTTTCGATCAAACTGACTTCGATATTCTAAAATCCTACGAAGCGGTTGTGGACGGGTTGGCGATGCTCATTGGTTCCCACTGCGAAATCGTGTTGCATTCACTTCAGGATCTAAAATGCTCGGCAATACGCATCGCGAACGGCGAACATACCGGGCGTAAAATCGGTTCTCCGATTACCGATCTCGCGCTGCGCATGCTGCATGATATGACCGGGGCAGATAGCAGCGTTTCCAAATGCTATTTTACTCGCGCCAAAAGCGGCGTACTGATGAAGTCCGTTACCATCGCCATCCGTAACCGTGACCACCGGGTTATCGGCTTACTGTGCATCAACATGAACCTCGATGTTCCGTTCTCGCAGATTATGAACACCTTTATTCCGCCGGAAACGCCGGAAGTGGGCTCTGCGGTTAACTTCGCTTCCTCCGTTGAGGACCTGGTCACCCAGACGCTGGAGTTCACTATCGAAGAGGTGAATGCCGATCGCAACGTTTCCAATAACGCCAAGAATCGCCAGATCGTGCTCAATCTTTATGAGAAAGGCATCTTTGACATCAAGGATGCGATTAACCAGGTCGCCGATCGTCTGAACATCTCCAAACACACCGTTTATCTCTATATCCGTCAGTTCAAGAGCGGTGATTTCCTGGGGCAAGATAAGTAATGCGTTTTGCCCTGATGGTGACCGGCCCCGCGTATGGCACTCAGCAGGCCAGCAGCGCGCTGCAGTTTGCGAAGGCTGCGCTGGCGGAAGGTCACGAGATAGCCTGCGTATTTTTCTATCGGGAAGGGGTCTATAACGCCAATCAGCTGACCTCACCCGCCAGCGATGAATTCGATTTGGTCCGCGCATGGCAGTTACTGCATGACGAAAATGGTGTAGCGCTTCACATCTGTGTGGCCGCCGCGCTGCGTCGTGGCATTACCGATGAAACCGAGGCCCGGCAGCTTGGTCTGGCAACGTTTAATCTCCAGCCCGGCTTTTCGCTGAGCGGATTAGGCTCATTGGCTGAAGCCGCGCTGACCTGCGATCGAATGGTACAGTTCTGATGAAACGAGTTGCGTTTGTTTTTTCCTCCGCCCCGCACGGCAGCAGTGCCGGCAGGGAAGGGCTGGATGCATTACTGGCGACATCAGCCCTGAGCGAAGACCTCGGCGTGTTTTTTGTGGGCGACGGCGTGTTTCAGCTACTCAGCCAGCAGCAGCCGGGTGTTATTCTTGCTCGCGACTACATTGCCACCTTCAAGCTGCTCTCGCTCTACGATATCGAAAATTGCTGGATTTGCGCGGCATCCCTGCGCGAACGTGGGCTGACGACAGAGACGACGTTTGTCACCGACGTCGAGCCGCTGGAAGCGGATGCGCTGCGCCAGCGCCTTAACGACTACGATGTGATCCTGCGCTTCTGAGGCCCTCATGCTGCATACGCTACGCACCTCTCCCTGGCATACCGACATCAGCGGGATCACCCGCCTGATGGACGACGGTGATGACCTGCTATTGATCGCCGATGGCGTGCTGGCAGCGGTTGAAAACGGCCGCTTCCTTGAAATTCTCCGCGCGGCCCCCATATCCATCTACGTGTTGAATGAAGATGTGCAAGCGCGCGGTCTTTGTGCTCAAATTTCGAGCGATGTCATCATGGTCAGCTATACTGACTTCGTCAGGTTAACGGTAAAACACGCCGCTCAGATTGCCTGGTAGCATCTTTGCCGTTGTATATTTCTTGACACCCTTTCGGCATGGCCCTAAAATTTCGCGTCCTCATATTATATGAGGCGATTTATTACGTGTTTACGAAGCAAAAGCTAAAACCAGGAGCTATTTAATGGCAACAGTTAACCAGCTGGTTCGCAAACCACGTGCTCGCAAAGTTGCAAAAAGCAACGTGCCAGCGCTGGAAGCCTGCCCGCAGAAACGTGGTGTATGTACCCGTGTATATACCACCACTCCTAAGAAACCAAACTCCGCACTGCGTAAAGTATGCCGTGTGCGTTTGACTAACGGTTTTGAAGTTACCTCCTACATCGGTGGTGAAGGTCACAACCTGCAGGAACACTCCGTGATCCTGATCCGTGGCGGTCGTGTAAAAGACCTTCCGGGTGTTCGTTACCACACCGTTCGTGGTGCGCTTGACTGCTCCGGCGTTAAAGACCGTAAGCAAGCTCGCTCCAAGTATGGCGTGAAGCGTCCTAAGGCTTAATGGTTCTCCGTTAAGTAAGGCCAAACGTTTTATATTAATGTCAAACTCTTTGAGTTTTGGACAATCCTGAATTAACAACGGAGTATTTCCATGCCACGTCGTCGCGTCATTGGTCAGCGTAAAATCCTGCCAGATCCTAAGTTCGGATCAGAACTGCTGGCTAAATTTGTTAACATCCTGATGGTAGATGGTAAAAAATCTACTGCAGAATCAATCGTATACAGCGCGCTGGAGACCCTGGCTCAGCGTTCTGGTAAAAATGAACTGGAAGCATTCGAAGTTGCGCTCGAAAACGTGCGCCCAACTGTCGAAGTTAAGTCCCGCCGCGTAGGTGGTTCTACTTATCAGGTTCCAGTTGAAGTTCGTCCGGTCCGTCGTAATGCTCTGGCAATGCGTTGGATCGTTGAAGCTGCTCGTAAACGCGGTGATAAATCCATGGCTCTGCGCCTGGCGAACGAACTTTCTGACGCTGCAGACAACAAAGGTACTGCAGTTAAGAAACGTGAAGACGTTCACCGTATGGCAGAAGCCAACAAGGCGTTCGCACACTACCGTTGGTAATCCCTTCGGAGTATTAGTCACCAGGCGGGCGCTTCAGCGAAGCTGCCCGCTTTGGGTTACTTAACTGAACGCCTAAAAAGATAAACGAGGAATCAAATGGCTCGTACAACACCCATCGCACGCTACCGTAACATCGGTATCAGTGCGCACATCGACGCCGGTAAAACCACTACTACCGAACGTATTCTGTTCTACACCGGTGTAAACCACAAAATCGGTGAAGTTCACGACGGCGCCGCTACCATGGACTGGATGGAGCAGGAGCAGGAACGTGGTATTACCATCACTTCCGCAGCGACTACTGCATTCTGGTCTGGTATGGCTAAGCAGTATGAACCGCACCGCGTAAACATCATCGACACCCCAGGGCACGTTGACTTCACCATCGAAGTAGAACGTTCCATGCGTGTTCTTGACGGTGCGGTAATGGTTTACTGCGCAGTTGGTGGTGTTCAGCCACAGTCTGAAACCGTATGGCGTCAGGCTAACAAATACAAAGTTCCACGTATCGCGTTCGTTAACAAAATGGACCGTATGGGTGCGAACTTCCTGAAAGTTGTTGATCAGATCAAAACCCGTCTGGGCGCGACTCCGGTTCCGCTGCAGCTGGCAATTGGCGCTGAAGAAGGTTTCACCGGTGTTGTTGACCTGGTGAAAATGAAAGCGATCAACTGGAACGATGCAGACCAGGGCGTTACCTTCGAATACGAAGATATCCCGGCTGATATGGTTGACCTGGCTGACGAATGGCACCAGAACCTGATCGAATCCGCTGCTGAAGCTTCTGAAGAGCTGATGGAGAAATACCTGGGTGGTGAAGAACTGTCTGAAGAAGAGATCAAGAAAGCTCTGCGTCAGCGTGTTCTGAACAACGAAATCATCCTGGTAACTTGTGGTTCTGCGTTCAAGAACAAAGGTGTTCAGGCGATGCTGGATGCGGTAATTGATTACCTGCCATCCCCAATCGACGTACCTGCAATCAACGGTATGCTGGACGACGGTAAAGACACTCCGGCTGAGCGTCACGCAAGTGATGACGAGCCGTTTGCTGCGCTGGCGTTCAAAATCGCAACCGACCCGTTTGTTGGTAACCTGACGTTCTTCCGCGTGTACTCAGGTGTTGTTAACTCCGGTGATACTGTATACAACCCAGTAAAATCGGCTCGTGAGCGTTTTGGTCGTATCGTACAGATGCACGCTAACAAGCGTGAAGAGATCAAAGAAGTTCGCGCAGGTGACATTGCTGCGGCAATCGGCCTGAAAGACGTAACAACTGGTGACACCATTTGTGATCCAGACAACGTGATCATTCTGGAGCGTATGGAATTCCCAGAACCGGTAATCTCCATCGCTGTAGAACCAAAAACCAAAGCTGACCAGGAAAAAATGGGTCTGGCTCTGGGCCGTCTGGCTAAAGAAGACCCATCATTCCGCGTATGGACTGATGAAGAATCTAACCAGACCATTATCGCCGGTATGGGTGAACTGCACCTCGACATCATCGTTGACCGCATGAAGCGTGAATTCAACGTTGAAGCGAACGTCGGTAAACCTCAGGTTGCTTACCGCGAAGCGATTCGCGCGAAAGTTACCGATATCGAAGGTAAGCACGCTAAGCAGTCTGGTGGTCGCGGTCAGTACGGTCATGTTGTTATCGACATGTACCCACTGGAGCCGGGTTCTAACCCGAAAGGCTACGAATTCATCAACGACATCAAGGGTGGTGTAATCCCTGGCGAATACATCCCTGCCGTTGATAAAGGTATCCAGGAACAGCTGAAATCTGGCCCGCTGGCTGGTTACCCGGTTGTTGACATGGGTGTTCGTCTGCACTTCGGTTCTTACCATGACGTTGACTCCTCTGAACTGGCGTTTAAACTGGCAGCTTCTCTGGCGTTTAAAGACGGCTTTAAGAAAGCGAAACCAGTTCTGCTTGAGCCTATCATGAAGGTTGAAGTAGAGACTCCTGAAGAGAACACTGGTGACGTTATCGGTGACTTGAGCCGCCGTCGTGGTATGCTCAAAGGTCAGGAATCCAACGTTACTGGCGTTGTGATCCACGCTGAAGTTCCGCTGTCCGAAATGTTCGGTTATGCAACTCAGCTGCGTTCACTGACCAAAGGCCGTGCTTCTTACTCCATGGAGTTCCTGAAGTACGACGATGCGCCGAACAACGTTGCTCAGGCCGTTATTGAAGCCCGTGGTAAATAATCCACAGGATTAAAACCTAAGTCCCGTGCTCTCTCCAAAGGGGAGAGCACTATAGTAAGGAATATAGCCGTGTCTAAAGAAAAATTTGAACGTACAAAACCGCACGTTAACGTCGGCACCATCGGCCACGTTGACCACGGTAAAACTACCCTGACTGCTGCAATCACTACCGTACTGGCTAAAACCTACGGCGGTGCTGCTCGTGCTTTCGACCAGATCGATAACGCACCAGAAGAAAAAGCTCGTGGTATCACCATCAACACTTCCCACGTTGAATATGACACCCCGACTCGCCACTACGCACACGTAGACTGCCCAGGCCACGCCGACTATGTTAAAAACATGATCACCGGTGCTGCGCAGATGGACGGCGCGATCCTGGTTGTTGCTGCGACTGATGGCCCTATGCCACAGACTCGTGAGCACATCCTGCTGGGTCGTCAGGTAGGCGTTCCTTACATCATCGTGTTCCTGAACAAATGCGACATGGTTGATGACGAAGAGCTGCTGGAACTGGTTGAAATGGAAGTTCGTGAACTTCTGTCCCAGTACGACTTCCCAGGTGATGATACCCCAATCATCCGTGGTTCTGCTCTGAAAGCGCTGGAAGGCGAAGCAGAGTGGGAAGCGAAAATCATCGAACTGGCTGGCTTCCTGGATTCTTACATCCCAGAACCAGAACGTGCTATCGACAAGCCGTTCCTGCTGCCAATCGAAGACGTATTCTCCATCTCCGGTCGTGGTACCGTTGTTACCGGTCGTGTAGAGCGCGGTATCGTTAAAGTTGGTGAAGAAGTTGAAATCGTTGGTATCAAAGAGACTGCTAAGTCTACCTGTACCGGCGTTGAAATGTTCCGCAAACTGCTGGACGAAGGCCGTGCTGGTGAGAACGTTGGTGTTCTGCTGCGTGGTATCAAACGTGAAGAAATCGAACGTGGTCAGGTTCTGGCTAAGCCAGGCTCTATCAAGCCGCACACCAAGTTCGAATCTGAAGTGTACATTCTGTCCAAAGACGAAGGCGGCCGTCATACTCCGTTCTTCAAAGGCTACCGTCCACAGTTCTACTTCCGTACTACTGACGTGACCGGTACCATCGAACTGCCAGAAGGCGTTGAGATGGTAATGCCAGGCGACAACATCAAGATGGTTGTGACTCTGATCCACCCAATCGCGATGGACGACGGTCTGCGTTTCGCAATCCGTGAAGGCGGCCGTACTGTAGGTGCGGGCGTTGTTGCTAAAGTAATGAGCTAATTATTGATTAATTAGTTTTGCACTTGAAAAGGGCACTTCGGTGCCCTTTTTGCTTTTTGTTATTTATCCCCGCAATATTTTCCGCACGATTTGATCCCTTATTTCACGCGACTTCTCGCGTCTGGCTATTGTAATCATAATTATTCTCACTTACACTTTGTTCAGAAATTGAACGGGAGTGGTTATGTACGTTTGTTTGTGTAATGGCGTCAGCGATAAAAAAATTCGCCAGGCAGTACGCCAGTTTCATCCGCAGTCTTTCCAGCAATTAAGAAAATGCATTCCTATTGGAAATCAATGTGGTAAATGCGTTCGTGCTGCACGTGAGGTGATGGAAGACGAATTAATGCAAATGCCAGAGTTCAAAGAGATTGCCTGAGCCCGGATTTCTTTTTTGACATCCCGGTAGGCCGTTCTACGCTTCAATAAGTGGAAGCGGAGGGTCTATATAATGAAAGGTGATGTTAAGATAATAAATTATCTCAATAAATTATTGGGAAACGAGCTTGTCGCAATCAACCAATACTTTCTCCATGCGAGAATGTTCAAAAACTGGGGCCTGATGCGCCTCAACGATATTGAATACCACGAATCCATCGATGAAATGAAACACGCCGATCAGTACATTGAGCGTATTCTGTTTCTTGAAGGGATCCCTAATCTACAAGACCTTGGCAAGCTGCATATCGGCGAAGATGTCGAAGAGATGCTGCAGTCCGACTTAAAGCTTGAACTGGACGGCGCGAAGGATCTGCGTGAAGCCATTGCCTATGCTGATAGCGTACATGACTACGTCAGCCGTGATATGTTGATTACTATCCTCACCGAGGAAGAACATCACATTGACTGGCTGGAGACCGAACTGGATCTGATCGGTAAAATTGGTCTGCAGAACTATCTACAGTCGCAAATTAAGGTTGAAGGCTAAGAGCCGATATGCCCGCCATAATAAAACCCGCCGCTCCCAGAAATGGTCCAAAAGGCAGCGGGTTTTTTATATTCTCCCCCTGACCTGGACATAGCGCCTTCCCCGCAATAAAGGTGCACGCCAACAGCGTAGCCAACAGCACAAGCAGCGGTAGAGATTGCCAGCCGTGCCAGGCACCGAGTGCCGCCACATACTTCACATCACCATACCCTAAGCCTTCACGGCGTCGCAGCGCGCGGTATCCCCAGTAAAAGAGTGCCATCGCGCAATAGCCTGCAATCGCTCCCCATAGCGCCTCGTTACTCCTTGTTGGGTTCAGGCAGAGCTGACTTAATAGTCCTCCCCAAAGAAGCGGGCAGGTGAAGACGTCACGTAATAACCCAGTGCGGTAGTCTTGCCAGCACAGGATGACGTTGAGTACGACATAGAGAAGAAAGAAGGGGAGGGCCGGAAGTATCATGATTGGTTTCCATAAGAGGTCATGCTGGCAGTGTGCGAGGCGAAGAGATACGCGACAACGGGCGATGCGCGTTTTCACGAGGGGCTATCCAGACTCATACCCATCGTTGCAGTTTGTTCACCGATTCTGCTACCCGCCTTCCAGGCTTTACTGACTAATTTATAAACGCGACTTGCTTAGTATGGGTATACGTGTATAATGCGCGGGCTTGTCTAATATAGACAGCGGTTCAATATGAACCACCGGTACTGCGTAAGCGATACCAGACAATGTTCCCAATTGGGGAACTCTGTAAGAACGGTTACACTCTCCCATCAATCGTAATGGGTTTGAGGAGTAACTATTTCGTCTATAAAATAATTGGAGCTCTGGTCTCATGCAGAACCAAAGAATCCGTATCCGCCTGAAAGCGTTTGATCATCGTCTGATCGATCAATCAACCGCGGAAATCGTCGAGACTGCTAAGCGCACTGGTGCGCAAGTCCGTGGTCCGATCCCGCTGCCGACCCGCAAAGAGCGCTTTACCGTTCTGATCTCCCCGCACGTCAACAAAGACGCGCGTGATCAGTACGAAATTCGCACTCACAAGCGTCTGGTTGACATCGTTGAGCCAACTGAAAAAACCGTTGATGCTCTGATGCGTCTGGACCTGGCTGCCGGTGTAGACGTGCAGATCAGCCTGGGTTAATCAGGTCATCGAGCGATTGAGAGGTTGATACAATGATTGGTTTAGTCGGTAAAAAAGTGGGTATGACCCGCATCTTCACTGAAGATGGCGTTTCTATCCCAGTAACCGTTATCGAAGTTGAAGCAAACCGCGTTACTCAGATCAAAGATCTGGCTAACGATGGCTATCGCGCTGTTCAGGTTACCACTGGTGCTAAAAAAGCTAACCGTGTAACCAAGCCGGAAGCTGGTCACTTCGCTAAAGCTGGCGTAGAAGCTGGCCGCGGCCTGTGGGAGTTCCGTCTGGCAGATGGTGAAGAATACACCGTTGGTCAGGACATTAGCGTTGAACTGTTTGCTGACGTTAAAAAAGTTGACGTAACCGGTACCTCTAAAGGTAAAGGTTTCGCTGGTACCGTTAAGCGCTGGAACTTCCGTACCCAGGACGCTACTCACGGTAACTCCTTGTCTCACCGCGTTCCGGGTTCTATCGGTCAGAACCAGACTCCGGGCAAAGTGTTCAAAGGCAAGAAAATGGCAGGTCAGATGGGTAACGAACGTGTCACCGTTCAGAGCCTTGACGTAGTACGCGTTGACGCTGAGCGCAACCTGCTGCTGGTTAAAGGTGGTGTTCCGGGTGCGACCGGTTGCGACCTGATCGTTAAACCAGCTGTGAAGGCGTAAGGGGATAGCAATGGAATTAGTATTGAAAGACGCGCAGAGCGCGCTGACTGTTTCCGAAACTACCTTCGGTCGTGATTTCAACGAAGCGCTGGTTCACCAGGTTGTTGTTGCTTATGCAGCTGGTGCTCGTCAGGGTACTCGTGCTCAGAAGACTCGTGCTGAAGTAACTGGTTCAGGCAAAAAGCCATGGCGCCAGAAAGGTACCGGCCGTGCGCGTTCAGGTTCTATCAAGAGCCCGATCTGGCGTTCAGGTGGCGTGACCTTCGCTGCTCGTCCACAGGACCACAGTCAAAAAGTTAACAAAAAGATGTACCGCGGCGCGCTGAAAAGCATCCTGTCCGAACTGGTACGTCAGGATCGTCTGATCGTTGTCGAATCATTCTCTGTTGAAGCGCCTAAAACTAAGCTGCTGGCACAGAAACTGAAAGACATGGCTCTGGAAGATGTGCTGATCATCACCGGTGAGCTGGACGAAAACCTGTTCCTGGCTGCGCGCAACCTGCACAAGGTTGACGTACGCGATGCAACTGGTATCGACCCGGTTAGCCTGATCGCCTTCGACAAAGTCGTAATGACTGCTGATGCTGTTAAGCAAGTTGAGGAGATGCTGGCATGATTCGTGAAGAACGTCTGCTGAAGGTGCTGCGCGCACCGCACGTTTCTGAAAAAGCGTCTACTGCGATGGAAAAAACCAATACCATCGTTCTCAAAGTTGCCAAAGACGCGACCAAAGCAGAAATCAAAGCTGCTGTGCAGAAACTGTTTGAAGTCGAAGTCGAAGTCGTTAACACCCTGGTAGTTAAAGGGAAAGTTAAACGTCACGGACAGCGTATCGGTCGTCGTAGCGACTGGAAAAAAGCTTACGTCACCCTGAAGGAAGGCCAGAATCTGGACTTCGTCGGCGGCGCTGAGTAAGTCGGAGGAGTAATACAATGGCAGTTGTTAAATGTAAACCGACATCTCCGGGTCGTCGCCACGTCGTTAAAGTGGTCAACCCAGAGCTGCACAAGGGCAAACCTTTTGCTCCGCTGGTTGAAAAAAACAGCAAATCCGGTGGTCGTAACAACAATGGCCGTATCACCACTCGTCACATCGGTGGTGGTCACAAGCAGGCTTACCGTATTGTTGACTTCAAACGCAACAAAGACGGTATCCCGGCAATTGTTGAACGTCTTGAGTACGATCCGAACCGCTCCGCGAACATCGCGCTGGTTCTGTACAAAGACGGCGAACGTCGTTACATCCTGGCCCCTAAAGGCCTGAAAGCTGGCGACCAGATTCAGTCTGGCGTTGATGCTGCAATCAAAGCAGGTAACACCCTGCCGATGCGCAATATCCCGGTTGGTTCTACCGTTCATAACGTAGAAATGAAACCAGGTAAAGGCGGTCAGCTGGCACGTTCCGCTGGTACTTACGTTCAGATCGTTGCTCGCGATGGTGCTTATGTCACCCTGCGTCTGCGTTCTGGTGAAATGCGTAAAGTCGAAGCAGAATGCCGTGCAACCCTGGGCGAAGTTGGCAATGCTGAGCATATGCTGCGCGTTCTGGGTAAAGCAGGTGCTGCACGCTGGCGTGGTGTTCGTCCTACCGTTCGCGGTACTGCGATGAACCCAGTCGATCACCCACATGGTGGTGGTGAAGGTCGTAACTTTGGTAAGCACCCGGTAACTCCGTGGGGCGTTCAGACCAAAGGTAAGAAGACCCGCAGCAACAAGCGTACTGATAAATTCATCGTACGTCGCCGTAGCAAATAATTTTAGAGGATAAGCCATGCCACGTTCTCTCAAGAAAGGTCCTTTTATTGACCTGCACTTGCTGAAGAAGGTAGAGAAAGCGGTGGAAAGCGGAGACAAGAAGCCCCTGCGCACTTGGTCCCGTCGTTCAACGATCTTTCCTAACATGATCGGTTTGACCATCGCTGTCCATAATGGTCGTCAGCACGTTCCAGTATTTGTAACCGACGAAATGGTTGGTCACAAACTGGGTGAATTCGCACCGACTCGTACTTATCGCGGCCACGCTGCTGATAAAAAAGCGAAGAAGAAATAAGGTAGGAGGAAGAGATGGAAACTTTAGCTCAACATCGCCATGCTCGTTCTTCTGCTCAGAAGGTTCGCCTTGTTGCTGACCTGATTCGCGGTAAGAAAGTGTCGCAGGCGCTGGAAATTCTGACCTACACCAATAAGAAAGCGGCTGTACTGGTCAAGAAAGTTCTGGAATCTGCCATTGCTAACGCTGAACACAACGATGGCGCTGACATTGATGATCTGAAAGTTACGAAAATTTTCGTAGACGAAGGCCCAAGCATGAAGCGCATTATGCCGCGTGCTAAAGGTCGTGCAGATCGCATCCTGAAGCGCACCAGCCACATCACTGTGGTTGTGTCCGATCGCTGAGACTCTGGAGACTAGCAATGGGTCAGAAAGTACATCCTAATGGTATTCGCCTGGGTATTGTAAAACCATGGAACTCTACTTGGTTTGCGAACACCAAAGAATTCGCTGACAACCTGGACAGCGATTTTAAAGTACGTCAGTACCTGACTAAGGAACTGGCTAAGGCGTCCGTATCTCGTATCGTTATCGAGCGTCCGGCTAAGAGCATCCGTGTGACCATTCACACTGCTCGCCCGGGCATCGTAATCGGTAAGAAAGGCGAAGACGTAGAAAAACTGCGCAAGGTCGTAGCGGATATCGCTGGCGTTCCTGCACAGATCAATATCGCTGAAGTTCGTAAGCCGGAACTGGACGCTAAATTGGTTGCTGACAGCATCACTTCACAGCTGGAACGTCGCGTTATGTTCCGTCGTGCTATGAAGCGTGCTGTACAGAACGCAATGCGTCTGGGCGCGAAGGGTATTAAAGTTGAAGTTAGCGGCCGTCTGGGCGGCGCGGAAATCGCACGTACCGAATGGTACCGCGAAGGTCGCGTACCTCTGCACACTCTGCGTGCTGACATCGACTACAACACCTCTGAAGCGCACACCACTTACGGTGTAATCGGCGTTAAGGTATGGATCTTCAAAGGTGAGATCCTGGGTGGTATGGCTGCTGTTGAACAACCGGAACCGGCTGCTCAACCTAAAAAGCAGCAGCGTAAAGGCCGTAAATAAGGAGCGTCGCTGATGTTACAACCAAAGCGTACAAAATTCCGTAAAGTGCACAAAGGCCGTAACCGCGGTCTGGCGCAGGGTACGGATGTTAGCTTCGGCAGCTTCGGCCTGAAAGCTGTTGGCCGTGGTCGTCTGACTGCACGTCAGATCGAAGCAGCACGTCGTGCAATGACCCGTGCAGTTAAGCGTCAAGGTAAGATCTGGATCCGTGTATTCCCGGACAAACCGATCACCGAGAAACCGCTGGCAGTGCGTATGGGTAAAGGTAAAGGTAACGTGGAGTATTGGGTTGCCTTGATCCAGCCGGGTAAAGTCCTGTATGAAATGGACGGTGTCCCGGAAGAGCTGGCCCGTGAAGCATTCGGCCTCGCTGCAGCGAAACTGCCGATCAAAACCACCTTTGTAACTAAGACGGTGATGTAATGAAAGCAAAAGAGCTGCGTGAAAAAAGCGTTGAAGAGCTGAACGCTGAGCTGCTGAACCTGCTGCGTGAGCAGTTCAACCTGCGCATGCAGGCTGCCAGTGGCCAGCTGCAACAGACTCACCTGCTGAAGCAGGTTCGTCGTGATGTTGCACGCGTTAAGACTTTACTGACTCAGAAGGCGGGTGCGTAATGACCGATAAAATCCGTACTCTGCAAGGTCGCGTAGTTAGCGCAAAAATGGAGAAATCCATTGTTGTTGCTATCGAACGTATGGTGAAACACCCGGTATACGGCAAATTCATCAAACGTACGACCAAACTGCACGTACATGACGAGAACAACGAATGCGGTATGGGCGACGTGGTTGAAATCCGCGAATGCCGTCCGCTGTCCAAGACTAAGTCCTGGACGCTGGTTCGCGTTGTAGAGAAAGCGGTTCTGTAATACAGTACTCGTTCTCGATACGAATAAACGGCTCAGCGATGAGCCGTTTATTTTTTCTACCCTTATCGTTGAAGCGGTGTTATAATGCCGCGCCCTCGATATGGGGCTTTTTAACGACCTGAATTCGGGTCTCAGTAGTAGTTGACATTAGCGGAGCACTAAAATGATCCAAGAACAGACTATGCTGAACGTCGCCGACAACTCCGGTGCACGTCGCGTAATGTGTATCAAGGTTCTGGGTGGCTCGCACCGTCGCTACGCAGGCGTAGGCGACATCATCAAGATCACCATCAAGGAAGCAATTCCACGTGGTAAGGTCAAAAAAGGTGATGTGCTGAAGGCGGTAGTGGTGCGCACCAAGAAGGGTGTTCGTCGCCCGGACGGTTCTGTCATTCGCTTCGATGGTAATGCATGCGTTATTTTAAACAATAACAGCGAGCAACCTATCGGTACGCGTATTTTTGGGCCGGTAACTCGTGAACTTCGTAACGAGAAGTTCATGAAAATTATCTCTCTGGCACCAGAAGTACTCTAAGGAGCGAATCATGGCAGCGAAAATCCGTCGTGATGACGAAGTTATCGTGTTAACCGGTAAAGATAAAGGTAAACGCGGTAAAGTTAAGAATGTCTTGTCTTCCGGCAAGGTTATCGTTGAAGGTATCAACCTGGTTAAGAAACACCAGAAGCCGGTTCCGGCTCTGAACCAACCAGGCGGCATTGTAGAGAAAGAAGCAGCTATTCAGATCTCTAACATTGCACTGTTCAACGCGGCTACCGGCAAGGCTGACCGTGTAGGCTTTAGATTCGAAGACGGCAAAAAAGTCCGTTTCTTCAAGTCTAACAGCGAAACTATCAAGTAATTTGGAGTAGTACGATGGCGAAACTGCATGATTACTACAAAGACGAAGTAGTCGCTAAACTCATGTCTGAGTTTAACTACAATTCTGTCATGCAAGTCCCTCGGGTCGAGAAGATCACCCTGAACATGGGTGTTGGTGAAGCGATCGCTGACAAGAAACTGCTGGATAACGCAGCAGCTGATCTGACAGCAATCTCCGGTCAAAAGCCGTTGATCACCAAAGCACGCAAATCAGTTGCAGGCTTCAAAATCCGTCAGGGCTATCCGATCGGCTGTAAAGTAACTCTGCGTGGCGAACGCATGTGGGAGTTCTTTGAGCGCCTGATCACTATTGCTGTACCACGTATCCGTGACTTCCGTGGCTTGTCCGCTAAGTCATTCGACGGCCGTGGTAACTACAGCATGGGTGTCCGTGAGCAGATCATCTTCCCAGAAATCGACTACGATAAAGTCGACCGCGTACGTGGTTTGGATATTACCATCACCACTACTGCGAAATCTGACGAAGAAGGCCGTGCTCTGCTGGCTGCCTTTGACTTCCCGTTCCGCAAGTAAGGTAGGGTTACTGAATGGCTAAGCAATCAATGAAAGCACGCGAAGTAAAGCGCGTAGCTTTAGCTGATAAATTCTTCGCTAAACGCGCTGAACTCAAAGCTATCATCTCTGATGTGAACGCAACCGACGAAGATCGTTGGAATGCTGTTCTGAAGCTGCAGTCTCTGCCGCGTGATTCCAGCCCGTCTCGTCAGCGTAAACGCTGCCGTCAAACTGGTCGTCCGCATGGCTATGTGGGCAAGTTCGGGTTGAGCCGTATCAAGCTTCGTGAAGCCGCTATGCGCGGTGAAGTACCAGGCTTGAAAAAGGCTAGCTGGTAATTACCAATTGAATCACGGGAGTAAAGACAGATGAGCATGCAAGATCCGATCGCGGATATGCTGACCCGTATCCGTAACGGTCAGGCCGCGAATAAAGCTGCGGTCACCATGCCTTCCTCCAAGCTGAAAGTGGCAATTGCCAACGTGCTGAAGGAAGAAGGTTTTATTGAAGATTTTAAAGTTGAAGGCGACACCAAGCCGGAACTGGAACTTACTCTTAAGTATTTCCAGGGTAAAGCTGTTGTAGAAAGCATTCAGCGTGTTAGTCGCCCAGGTCTGCGTATTTATAAGCGCAAAGACGAGCTGCCAAAAGTTATGGCTGGCATGGGTATCGCGGTTGTTTCTACCTCTAAAGGTGTTATGACTGATCGTGCAGCGCGCCAGGCTGGTCTTGGTGGCGAAATTATCTGCTACGTAGCCTAATCGGAGGAAAAAATGTCTCGTGTTGCTAAAGCACCGGTCGTTGTTCCTGCCGGCGTTGATGTAAAAATCAACGGTCAGGTTATTACGATCAAAGGTAAGAACGGCGAGCTGACTCGTACTCTCAACGATGCTGTTGAAGTTAAACATGCAGATAATGCTCTGACTTTCGGTCCACGTGATGGTTACGTAGACGGTTGGGCTCAGGCTGGTACCGCGCGTGCCCTGCTTAACGCAATGGTTGTCGGTGTTACCGAAGGCTTCACTAAGAAGTTACAGCTGGTTGGTGTAGGTTATCGTGCAGCGATCAAAGGGAATGCAGTAAGCCTGTCTTTAGGCTTCTCTCACCCTGTTGAGCATCAGCTGCCTGCAGGTATTACTGCTGAATGTCCGACTCAAACTGAAATCGTGCTGAAAGGCGCTGATAAGCAGGTGATCGGCCAGGTAGCAGCGGATCTGCGCGCCTACCGTCGTCCTGAGCCTTATAAAGGCAAGGGTGTTCGTTACGCCGACGAAGTCGTGCGTACCAAAGAGGCTAAGAAGAAGTAAGGTAACACTATGGATAAGAAATCTGCTCGTATCCGTCGTGCGACCCGCGCACGCCGCAAGCTCCAGGAGCTGGGTGCAACTCGCCTGGTGGTACATCGTACCCCGCGTCATATTTACGCACAGGTCATTGCACCAAACGGTTCCGAAGTTCTGGTAGCTGCTTCTACTGTAGAAAAAGCTATCGCTGAACAACTGAAGTACACCGGTAACAAAGACGCTGCAGCAGCTGTGGGTAAAGCTGTCGCTGAACGCGCTCTGGAAAAAGGCATCAAAGATGTGTCCTTTGACCGTTCCGGGTTCCAATATCATGGTCGTGTCCAGGCACTGGCAGATGCTGCCCGTGAAGCTGGCCTTCAGTTCTAAGGTAGAGGTGTAAGATGGCTCACATCGAAAAACAAGCTGGCGAACTGCAGGAAAAGCTGATCGCGGTAAACCGCGTATCTAAAACCGTTAAAGGTGGTCGTATTTTCTCCTTCACAGCTCTGACTGTAGTTGGTGATGGTAACGGTCGCGTTGGTTTTGGTTACGGTAAAGCGCGTGAAGTTCCAGCAGCGATCCAGAAAGCGATGGAAAAAGCCCGTCGCAATATGATTAACGTCGCGCTGAATACCGGCACCCTGCAGCACCCAGTTAAGGGTACTCACACGGGTTCTCGTGTATTCATGCAGCCGGCTTCTGAAGGTACCGGTATCATCGCCGGTGGTGCAATGCGCGCCGTCCTGGAAGTCGCTGGGGTTCGTAACGTTCTGGCTAAAGCGTATGGTTCCACTAACCCGATTAACGTGGTTCGTGCAACTATCGACGGTCTGGAAAATATGAAATCTCCGGAAATGGTCGCTGCCAAGCGTGGTAAATCCGTTGAAGAAATTCTGGGGAAATAAACCATGGCAAAGACTATTAAAATTACTCAAACCCGCAGTGCAATCGGTCGTCTGCCGAAACACAAGGCAACGCTGCTTGGCCTGGGTCTGCGTCGTATTGGTCACACCGTAGAACGCGAGGATACTCCTGCTGTTCGTGGTATGGTCAACGCGGTTTACTTCATGGTTAAAGTTGAGGAGTAAGAGATGCGTTTAAATACTCTGTCTCCGGCCGAAGGCTCTAAAAAGGCGGGTCGCCGTCTGGGTCGTGGTATCGGTTCTGGCCTCGGTAAAACCGGCGGTCGTGGTCACAAAGGTCAGAAGTCTCGTTCTGGCGGTGGCGTACGTCGTGGTTTCGAGGGTGGCCAGATGCCACTGTACCGTCGTCTGCCGAAGTTCGGCTTCACTTCTCGCAAATCAGCGATTACAGCGGAAGTCCGTCTGTCTGACCTGGCGAAAGTGGAAGGCGGTATTGTTGACCTGAACACGCTGAAAGCAGCTAACATTATCGGTATCCAGATCGAGTTCGCGAAAGTGATCCTGTCTGGTGAGGTTTCTACCCCGGTAACTGTTCGTGGCCTGCGTGTTACTAAAGGCGCTCGTGCTGCTATCGAAGCTGCTGGCGGTAAAATCGAGGAATAAGTAGCAGATGGCTAAACAACCGGGATTAGATTTTCAAAGTGCCAAAGGTGGCTTAGGCGAGCTGAAACGCAGACTGTTGTTTGTAATCGGTGCGCTTATTGTGTTCCGTATTGGCTCTTTTATTCCGATCCCTGGTATTGATGCCGCTGTACTTGCCAAACTGCTTGAGCAACAGCGAGGCACCATCATTGAAATGTTCAACATGTTCTCTGGTGGTGCTCTCAGCCGTGCTTCTATCTTTGCCTTGGGTATCATGCCGTATATTTCGGCATCGATTATTATCCAGCTGCTGACGGTGGTTCATCCAACGCTGGCAGAAATCAAGAAAGAAGGGGAGTCTGGTCGTCGTAAGATCAGCCAGTACACCCGTTACGGCACTCTGGTGCTGGCAATATTCCAGTCAATCGGTATTGCTACCGGTTTACCGAATATGCCTGGTATGCAGGGCCTGGTAATCAATCCAGGCTTTGCATTCTATTTCACCGCTGTTGTGAGTCTGGTTACAGGGACTATGTTCCTGATGTGGCTCGGCGAACAGATTACTGAGCGTGGTATCGGCAACGGTATCTCAATCATTATCTTCGCTGGTATCGTTGCGGGACTCCCGCCAGCCATTGCCCATACTATCGAGCAAGCGCGTCAAGGCGACCTGCACTTCCTCCTGTTGCTGTTGGTTGCAGTATTAGTGTTTGCAGTGACGTTCTTTGTTGTATTTGTTGAACGTGGTCAACGCCGCATTGTGGTAAACTACGCGAAACGTCAGCAAGGTCGTCGTGTCTATGCTGCACAGAGCACACATTTACCGCTGAAAGTGAATATGGCCGGGGTAATCCCAGCAATCTTCGCTTCCAGTATTATTCTGTTCCCTGCGACCATCGCGTCATGGTTCGGGGGCGGTACCGGTTGGAACTGGCTGACAACAATTTCGCTGTATTTGCAGCCTGGGCAACCGCTTTATGTGTTACTCTATGCGTCTGCAATCATCTTCTTCTGTTTCTTCTACACGGCGTTGGTCTTCAACCCGCGTGAAACAGCAGATAACCTGAAGAAGTCCGGTGCATTTGTACCAGGAATTCGTCCGGGAGAGCAAACGGCGAAGTATATCGATAAAGTAATGACTCGCCTGACTCTCGTTGGTGCGTTGTATATTACTTTTATCTGCCTGATCCCGGAGTTCATGCGTGATGCAATGAAAGTGCCGTTCTACTTCGGTGGGACATCGCTACTGATCGTTGTTGTCGTGATTATGGACTTTATGGCTCAAGTGCAAACTCTGATGATGTCAAGTCAGTACGAGTCTGCATTGAAGAAGGCGAACCTCAAAGGCTATAGCCGCTAAAAGGTCGCCCGAGAAGTTACGGAGAGTAAAAATGAAAGTTCGTGCTTCCGTCAAGAAATTATGCCGTAACTGCAAAATCGTTAAGCGTGATGGTGTCATCCGTGTGATTTGCAGTGCCGAGCCGAAGCATAAACAGCGCCAAGGCTGATTTATTCGCATATTTTTCTTGCAAAGTTGGGTTGAGCTGGCTAGATTAGCCAGCCAATCTTTTGTATGTCTGTACGTTTCCATTTGAGTATCCTGAAAACGGGCTTTTCAGCATGGTGCGTACATATTAAATAGTAGGAGTGCATAGTGGCCCGTATAGCAGGCATTAACATTCCTGATCAGAAACATGCTGTGATCGCGTTAACTTCGATCTATGGCGTCGGCAAGACCCGTTCTAAAGCCATCCTGGCTGCTGCGGGTATCGCTGAAAATGTTAAGATCAGTGAGCTGTCTGAAGGACAAATCGACACGCTGCGTGACGAAGTTGCCAAATTTGTCGTTGAAGGTGATCTGCGCCGTGAAATTAGCATGAGCATCAAGCGCCTGATGGATCTTGGTTGCTATCGCGGTTTGCGTCATCGTCGTGGTCTCCCGGTTCGCGGCCAGCGTACCAAGACCAACGCACGTACCCGTAAGGGTCCGCGCAAACCGATCAAGAAATAATCGGGGTGATTGAATAATGGCAAAGGCACCAGTTCGTGCACGTAAGCGTGTAAGAAAACAAGTCTCTGATGGCGTGGCTCATATCCATGCTTCTTTTAACAACACCATCGTAACTATTACCGATCGTCAGGGTAATGCGCTGGGTTGGGCAACAGCCGGTGGTTCCGGTTTCCGTGGTTCGCGTAAATCCACTCCGTTTGCAGCTCAGGTTGCAGCAGAGCGTTGCGCTGACGCCGTTAAAGAATACGGCATCAAGAATCTGGAAGTTATGGTTAAAGGTCCGGGTCCAGGCCGCGAATCTACTATTCGTGCTCTGAACGCCGCTGGTTTCCGCATCACTAATATTACTGATGTGACTCCGATCCCTCATAACGGTTGTCGTCCGCCGAAGAAACGTCGCGTATAACGCTTCGTTTTCCAGGTTTGTTGGAGAAAGAAAATGGCAAGATATTTGGGTCCTAAGCTCAAGCTGAGCCGTCGTGAGGGCACCGACTTATTCCTTAAGTCTGGCGTTCGCGCGATCGATACCAAGTGTAAAATTGAACAAGCTCCTGGCCAGCACGGTGCGCGTAAACCGCGTCTGTCTGACTATGGTGTGCAGTTGCGTGAAAAGCAAAAAGTTCGTCGTACCTACGGCGTGCTGGAGCGTCAGTTCCGTAACTATTACAAAGAAGCAGCACGTCTGAAAGGCAACACCGGTGAAAACCTGTTGGCTCTGCTGGAAGGTCGTCTGGACAACGTAGTATACCGTATGGGCTTTGGCGCCACTCGTGCAGAAGCACGTCAGCTGGTTAGCCATAAAGCAATCATGGTAAACGGTCGTGTTGTTAACATCGCTTCTTATCAGGTTAAAGCGAATGACGTTGTTAGCATCCGTGAGAAAGCGAAAAAGCAATCTCGCGTTAAAGCCGCTCTGGAGCTGGCTGAACAGCGTGAAAAGCCAACCTGGCTGGAAGTTGATGCTGGCAAGATGGAAGGCACGTTCAAGCGTCAGCCTGAGCGTTCTGATCTGTCTGCGGACATTAACGAACACCTGATCGTCGAGCTTTACTCCAAGTAAAGCTTAGTACCAAAGAGAGGACACAATGCAGGGTTCTGTGACAGAGTTTCTAAAACCGCGCCTGGTAGATATCGAGCAAGTGAGTTCGACGCACGCCAAGGTGACCCTTGAGCCTTTAGAGCGTGGCTTTGGCCATACTCTGGGTAACGCACTGCGCCGTATTCTGCTCTCATCGATGCCGGGTTGCGCGGTGACCGAGGTTGAGATTGATGGTGTACTTCATGAGTACAGCACCAAAGAAGGCGTTCAGGAAGATATCCTTGAAATCCTGCTCAACCTGAAAGGGCTGGCGGTGAGAGTTCAGGGTAAAGATGAAGTTATTCTTACCTTGAATAAATCTGGCATTGGCCCTGTGACCGCAGCCGATATCACCCATGATGGTGATGTCGAAATCGTCAAGCCGCAGCACGTGATCTGCCACCTGACCGATGAGAACGCAGCTATCAGCATGCGTATCAAAGTTCAGCGCGGTCGCGGTTATGTGCCGGCTTCTGCCCGAATTCATTCGGAAGAAGATGAGCGCCCGATCGGCCGTCTGTTGGTCGACGCATGCTACAGCCCTGTAGAGCGTATTGCCTACAATGTTGAAGCAGCGCGTGTAGAACAGCGTACCGACCTGGACAAGCTGGTCATCGAAATGGAAACCAACGGCACAATCGATCCTGAAGAGGCGATTCGTCGTGCGGCAACCATCCTGGCAGAACAACTGGAAGCTTTCGTTGACTTACGTGATGTACGTCAGCCGGAAGTGAAAGAAGAGAAACCAGAATTCGATCCGATCCTGCTGCGCCCTGTTGACGATCTGGAATTGACTGTCCGCTCTGCTAACTGCCTCAAGGCAGAAGCTATCCACTATATCGGTGATCTGGTACAGCGTACCGAGGTTGAGCTTCTTAAGACGCCTAACCTGGGTAAAAAATCTCTTACCGAGATTAAAGACGTGCTGGCCTCACGTGGTCTTTCTCTGGGCATGCGCCTGGAAAATTGGCCGCCGGCAAGCATTGCTGACGAGTAACCGGATCACAGGTTAAGGTTTTACTGAGAAGGATAAGGTCATGCGCCATCGTAAGAGTGGTCGTCAACTGAACCGCAACAGCAGCCATCGCCAGGCTATGTTCCGCAACATGGCAGGTTCACTGGTTCGTCATGAAATCATCAAGACGACCCTGCCTAAAGCGAAAGAACTGCGTCGCGTAGTTGAGCCGCTGATTACTCTTGCCAAGACTGATAGCGTTGCTAATCGTCGTCTGGCATTCGCCCGTACTCGTGATAACGAGATCGTGGCAAAACTGTTTAACGAACTGGGCCCGCGTTTCGCGAGCCGTACCGGTGGTTACACTCGCATTCTGAAGTGTGGCTTCCGTGCAGGCGACAACGCGCCGATGGCTTACATCGAGCTGGTTGATCGTTCAGAATCGAAAGCAGAAGCAGCTGCAGAGTAATCTGTAGTAAAGTAAAAAAACCCGCCTCGGCGGGTTTTTTTATATCCCCGTTACCCCCACCCTTCTACAATAGTCGTATCTTTTCTGTTCATTTCTCCGGAGTAGGTGCATGTGGTTACTGGATCAATGGGCCGAACGCCATATTACCGACGCGCAGCGCAAAGGTGAGTTTGATAACCTGCCAGGTCAGGGTGAACCACTGGTGCTTGATGATGATTCCGCCGTACCCGAAGCGTTGCGTTCTGGCTATCGGTTGTTGAAGAACGCAGGGTGTTTGCCTCCAGAACTTGAGCAGCGTAAGCAGGCCGTTGAGTTAGCCGATTTGCTGAAAGGCATTCGTCGGGAAGATGCGCGCTATCAGGAGTTGAGCCGTCGGCTAGCGTTGATGGAGATGAAGTTGCAGCAGGCAGGGCTAAGTACTGATTTTCTGCGCGGTGATTATGCCGATAAGCTGATGAATAAAATTAACGAGGAGTAGCTATGTACCGCATTGGCGAACTGTCAAAGCTTGCCGGCGTGACGCCGGATACCGTGCGCTATTATGAAAAACAGCAGATGATGAGCCATGATATTCGCACTGAAGGTGGCTTTCGCCTTTATACTGCGGACGATCTTCAGCGCCTGAAGTTTATTCGCTATGCCAGACAACTGGGGTTCACCCTTGAGTCGATCCGTGAATTACTCTCGATCCGTGTGGATCCAGCTCATCACACCTGCCAGGAATCAAAAGGGATCGTGCAGGCTCGTTTGAGCGAAGTGGAGTCACGAATCGAAGAACTGCAGGCGATGCAACGCGCGCTGAAACAGCTTAATGACGCCTGCTGCGGGACTGCGCATAGCAGTCAGCACTGCTCTATCCTCGGGATTCTGGAAGAGGGAGCGGGTGCATCGTAAAATGCGAGTTGAGTGTTTGCATAATTAGATCTACACTCGCCGCGTAATAAACACACAATCAGGAGATGTTATGAGCCGCTATCAGCATACGAAGGGGCAGATTAAAGATAATGCCATCGAAGCCCTATTACATGACCCGTTGTTTCGTCAGCGCGTAGAGAAAAATAAGAAAGGGAAAGGCAGCTATCTGCGGAAAGAAAAACACGGTAAGGGGTACGGGCGGGAGGCCAGTGGCAAACAAGCGATGCGCTTTTTTACCACTGGCTTTCTGCTTTCTGCGGCCTGATTAAGAACGGTTGTTCTGTTCTTTCAGCAGGTCACGAATTTCAGACAGCAGCACTTCTTCTTTGGTTGGTGCAGGAGCAGCAGCTGGCTCCTCTTTCTTACGGTTAAGCTTGTTGATCAGTTTTATCGCCATAAAGATGGCGAAGGCAACAATCACAAAATCGAAGATGTTCTGGATGAACACACCGTAGTGCATGACGACTGCCGGTACATCACCTTGTGCGTCGCGCAGCGTTACCGCGAACTGTTTGAAATCAATCCCACCAATGAGTAGCCCCAGCGGCGGCATGATGATGTCCGCAACTAATGACGATACAATCTTGCCAAACGCTGCACCAATAATGACACCCACTGCCAAATCGACAACATTTCCTCGCATCGCGAATTCGCGAAACTCTTTAATAATGCTCATTTTATTCTCCCTTGTGCTAGCTGACGTTTATAAGTTTAACAAATGTTTATCTATTTTCCATTGGTGATAATAAATATGGCAGTATTAATTAACCCTTAAATAATAGCGGGTTAATAAAAAAGGCGCTCTATTGAGCGCCTTTGGGAAATTAAAGGAAGAAGGGACTTGGCTGGAACAGGCGTTCCACGTCCGAAATATATTTTTTATCGGTCAGGAACATAATCACGTGGTCGCCTTGCTCAATACGTAAATTGTCATTAGCAATCATCACGTCATTTCCGCGTACCACCGCACCAATAATAGTACCCGGCGGCAGTTTAATTTCATCGATGACGCGGCCCACAACGCGTGAAGTACTTTCATCACCGTGCGCGACGGCCTCGATGGCTTCGGCAACGCCGCGGCGCAGAGACGAGACGCCCACAATATCCGCTTTACGCACGTGGCTCAGCAGCGCGGAGATCGTTGCCTGCTGCGGGGAGATCGCGATATCGATAACGCTCCCCTGCACCAGATCAACATAGGCTTTGCGTTGAATCAGCACCATCACTTTCTTGGCGCCCATTCGCTTGGCCAGCATCGCTGACATGATATTGGCTTCATCATCGTTGGTGACGGCGATAAAGAGATCAACCTGATCGATATGCTCTTCCGCCAGCAGTTCTTGATCCGATGCATCGCCAAAGAAAACGATCGTATTCTGCAGCTTTTCAGCAAGCTCTGCCGCACGCTGTTGATTACGTTCAATCAACTTCACGCTGTAGTCTTTTTCCAGCTGACGCGCCAGGCCTGCACCGATGTTCCCGCCGCCGACCAGCATAATGCGCTTGTACGGTTTCTCCAGACGCTGAAGCTCGCTCATTACCGCTCGAATATGCTGCGATGCGGCAATAAAGAAGACTTCATCCCCAGCCTCAACGATAGTTGAGCCCTGCGGACGAATAGGTCGGTCGTGACGGAAAATAGCAGCTACGCGGGTATCGATATGCGGCATATGTTCCCGCATAGTCGAGAGCGCATTACCCACCAGAGGCCCGCCGTAGTAGGCTTTAACGACTGCAAGACTCACTTTACCTTCGGCAAAGTTCACCACCTGCAGCGCGCCTGGGTACTCAATCAGGCGGTAGATGTTATCGATAACCAGCTGTTCTGGTGCAATCAGGTGATCGATAGGTACGGCATCGCTGTGGAACAGTTTCTCCGCATCGCGTACGTAGTCCGGGGAACGGATACGGGCGATACGATTTGGCGTGTTGAACAGCGAGTAGGCCACCTGGCAGGCAACCATGTTGGTTTCATCTGAACTGGTCACCGCGACGAGCATGTCGGCATCATCGGCACCCGCTTCGCGCAGTACCCGGGGATGAGAAGCGTGACCCTGGACAACGCGCAGGTCGAATTTGTCCTGCAGGCTGCGCAGACGCTCGCCGTTAGTATCGACAATTGTGATGTCGTTATTTTCCCCGACCAGGTTTTCCGCCAGCGTGCCGCCAACCTGCCCGGCACCCAGAATGATAATTTTCATCAGTTGCGACCCGTTATCTCATCACTTCTTGATTAGCTTAGCGTAGAAGAAACCATCGCCTTCTTCTGCACCCGGTAAATTCTGTTGGCCCGGCTTTTCAGGCGTTCCCGTTTCGCTGAGCACGGCATCCGGTGTACGGGCCAGGAACGCGGCAATCTGCTGCTGGTTCTCTTCTGGCAGGATAGAACAGGTTGCATAAACTAACGTACCGCCCGGCTTCAGGTGAGCCCAGGTAGCGTTCAGAATTTCAGCCTGTAGCTGAGCCAGTTCTGGGATATCGCGGTCGCGGCGCAGCCACTTGATGTCCGGGTGGCGACGAATAACCCCGGTGGCGGAGCATGGTGCATCCAGCAGGATGCGGTCGAACAACTGCTCGCCGCACCACTGCTCTGGATAACGGCCATCACCTTGCTTAACGGTCGCCTTCATGCCAAGACGCTTAAGATTGTCGTAAACACGTGACAGACGTTTTCCATCAACATCAACAGCCAGCACGTCAGCCTGCGGTGCGACTTCCAGAATATGCGTGGTTTTCCCCCCTGGCGCGCAGCACAGATCGAGGATCTGCTCACCGTTTTCCGGCTGCAGATAACGCATGCAACCCTGAGCGGATGCATCCTGTACGGTAACCCAACCCTGCTCGAAGCCTGGCAACGCTAATACCGACGCCGGTGTTTCCAGACGCACGGCATCTGGATAATCCGGGTGCGGGAAACCGATCATGCCGGCTTCCGTCAGTAAATCTAACCAGGCATCGCGGGTATGGTGATTACGGTTGACGCGTAGCCACATTGGCGGACGTTGGTTATTGGCCTCAAGAATGGCTTCCCACTGCTGCGGATAGGCATTCTTGATGCGTTTCACCAGCCATGACGGGTGCAGAAAACGCAGTTCGCTTTGGGAGAATTCAGACAGCAGCTCTTCCTGACGACGTTGAAACTGGCGTAATACGCCGTTGATGAGCCCTTTGAGCTGCGGACGCTTGATGACCACGGCACCTTCAACGGTTTCGGCCAGTGCAGCGTGCGGGGGAATACGGGTATGCAGCAGCTGATAAAAGCCAACCATAATGAGATAGTGAACGGTGCGCTGTTTGCCCGTCATCGGGCGCTCCATCAGCTGTTGGATCATCCATTCCAACTGAGAGAGAGTGCGCAGCACGCCGAAGCACAGCTCTTGCAATAGTGCTTTATCTTTATCGGCCACTTTTTGCTGCAATGCAGGCAGCACATTGCTTAACGACTGGCCTTTTTCAACGACCTGTTCCACGGCCTGCGCCGCCATACTGCGTAAATTAAGATGTTTTTTCATAACCGCAAAAATAAAAATGCCCGGAGACTCCGGGCTTTAAAAGGTATGAACCGTCAAAGCAGACGGTTACCGGGAATGAACCACTCCCGACGTGAATTCAGCAGATCCTGTGCGCTCATCGCCTTCTTACCCGCTGGCTGCAGCGAAATAAGGTTGAGGATGCCGTCACCGGTTGCGACCTGAATCCCCTGGCGAGTCGCTTCAAGGATGGTCCCTGGTTCGGCACCGGCAGGTTTATCAATCACCGTTGCCTGCCAGATTTTTACCGGCTGCTCATCAATGACGATGTAGCTCATCGGCCATGGGTTGAAGGCGCGGATGCAGCGCTCAAGCTGTGCTGCGCTGAGCGTCCAGTCAACCAGCGCTTCTTCTTTGCTGAGCTTTTCAGCGTAGCTGACCAATGCTTCATCCTGGACTTCAGGCTTAGCAGTGCCGGTCGCCAGCAGATGCAGCGTATGCAGCAGTCCCTGTGGGCCCAGTTCGGCCAGTTTGTCGTAGAGGCTAGCGCTGGTATCTTCAGCGGTAATTGGGCAGGAGAGCTTATGTAGCATATCGCCCGTATCCAGACCTACGTCCATCTGCATGATGGTGACGCCGGTTTCGCTATCACCCGCCCACAGCGAACGCTGAATTGGCGCGGCACCGCGCCAGCGCGGCAGTAAGGAACCGTGAACGTTGATGCAGCCGAGGCGTGGCATAGCCAGCACGGCTTTCGGCAGGATAAGCCCATAAGCGACCACGACCATCACGTCAGCCTGCAGGTCAGCGACCAGCTTCTGGTTTTCTTCAGGGCGCAGTGAGACAGGCTGGAAGACCGGAATACTTTTCTCTTCCGCCAGCACTTTGACCGGGCTTGGCATCAGTTTCTTACCGCGACCGGCAGGGCGGTCTGGTTGGGTAAATACGCCAACGACCTGGTGCTCAGACGACAACAGCGCGTCAAGATGACGCGCTGCAAAGTCAGGGGTACCCGCAAAAATAATACGTAGTGAATCTGACACGTTAATCCTTATCCTTAGGCACGCGCGTTCAGGCGATCCAGTTTCTCAACTTTCTGACGAATACGTTGCTGTTTTAACGGAGAAAGATAATCGATAAACAGTTTACCGACTAAGTGGTCCATCTCATGCTGAATACAGATAGCCAGCAGACCATCGGCTTCAAGCTCGAACGGGTTACCGTTACGATCGAGAGCGCGGATTTTCACGCGTTCAGCGCGAGGAACCAGCGCGCGCTGCTCAGGAATGGACAGGCAACCTTCTTCAATGCCAGTGTCACCGTCTTTTTCCAACAACTCAGGGTTGATCAGCACCAGCTGCTCGGCGCGATCCTCTGACACATCGATAACGATAATGCGTTGATGAATATCGACCTGCGTTGCCGCTAGACCAATACCTTCCTCGGCGTACATTGTCTCGAACATATCGTCGACAATTCGCTGAATTTCTTCATTCACTTCTTTTACCGGGGCGGCGACTTTGCGAAGACGCTCGTCCGGGATATGTAATACTTGCAAAACTGCCATAAATATCCAGAGTTCTGTTCAGGAGTAGGAAAGATTATTAGCTCTATTCTAGACAAAACCCCCTCTAATTGACAGCATCAGTGACCAATCGCAAGGATTGCTGATGCCGCATGTGGCAAGGGGGAAAGGATGTCGCCAGAAGATATAGCTTTCCGGCTGGTGAAGGTAAATGATTTGTATGGCGATGAGATGCTGCATGCGCTTTGCACGCTTCGCCGGGAAAGCAATATCACTCGCCAGACGCTCTTTGCGTTAGGCTTTAGCGTTAAGCAGGCCGAACGATTTTTCGCGCTAACGCAGGCCGAGATAGAGGCTAATCAGCGCTGGCTGAACATGCCGGGCAACCACCTCTTACTTGCCGACTCTCCTGACTACCCTGAGCCGCTTCGTGCTATCCGCGATTATCCCGCCGTGCTGTGCGTGCGCGGCAACCTCACATTATTACGTTCTCCACAGCTTGCGGTCGTCGGTAGCCGACATCATTCACACTACGGCGAGCGGTGGGGACGATGCTTTTGTGAGGCGTTGGCGCGGAAGGGAGTGACTATCACCAGCGGTCTGGCATTGGGTATTGATGGTGTGGCGCATCGTAGTGCCTTGCAGGTGGAGGGAAACACCATCGCCATTCTGGGCAGCGGCCTGGATCATATTTATCCCCATCGACACCGAGCGCTAGCTGAGCAGATTGTTGAACATGGCGGTACGCTGGTTTCCGAGTTTCCGCTAAGTGCCGAGCCTGTACCGTATCACTTCCCCCGGCGTAACCGCATTATCAGCGGTCTGAGTCGTGGCGTCCTGGTGGTGGAAGCCGCGCTACGTAGCGGCTCGTTAGTGACAGCGAGGTGCGCGCTCGAGCAAGGGCGAGAGGTGTTTGCGATTCCTGGCCCTCTCGGAAATCCAGGTATGGAAGGGCCGCACTGGCTTATCCAGCAGGGAGCGATGATGGTGACGGAACCTGAGGATATTCTGGCGCTTTTTCCTGGATTAAACAGACATTTGTCCGAACCGCCCGAAATGACAAATAATTGTGCAGATAAGGAATGTGTAGCATTGCCATTTCCTGAGCTCCTGGCTAACGTAGGAGATGAGGTAACACCTGTTGACGTCGTCGCTGAACGTGCCGGCCAACCTGTGCCAGTGACCGTGGCTCAGCTACTTGAACTGGAGTTAGCAGGGTGGATCGCAGCTGTACCCGGCGGCTATGTCCGATTAAGGAGGGCAGGCCATGTTCGACGTACTAATGTATTTGTTTGAGACCTACATCCATACAGAAACAGACATGCGCGTGGATCAGGACAAACTGACTCGGGATCTTACCGATGCAGGGTTCGAACGTGAAGATATCTTCAACGCGCTTATATGGCTGGAAAAGCTCGCCGACTATCAGGAAGGCCTCGTAGAACCGATGCAACTTGCGTCCGACCCTCTCTCCGTGCGTATTTTTACCGAGGAAGAGAGTCAACGACTGGATGCCAGCTGCCGGGGGTTCCTGTTATTCCTTGAGCAGATTCAGGTGCTGAACCTCGAAACGCGGGAAATGGTGATTGAACGCGTTATGGCGTTGGATACCGCAGAGTTTGAGCTGGAAGAGCTGAAGTGGGTCATTTTAATGGTTCTGTTCAACCTTCCTGGCTGCGAAAACGCTTATCAACAAATGGAAGAATTACTCTTCGAGACGAATGAAGGTATGCTGCATTAATTCATTTTGTGGCATCAAGAGTTGTTATGGCCAAATCTGCACTGTTTTCAGTGTCTAAAAACGAGCCCTGCCCGCAGTGCGGGGCTGAACTGGTTATACGGTCCGGTAAACACGGGCCGTTTCTGGGCTGTTCCCATTATCCGGAATGCGATTACGTTCGTCCCCTGAAAAGCCAGGCGGACGGACATATCGTTAAAATTCTGGAGGGGCAGTCGTGTCCAGAGTGTGGTGCCGTACTGGTGTTGCGCCAGGGGCGCTTTGGCATGTTCATTGGATGCAGCCAGTATCCTGAATGTGAACACACTGAGGTTATTGATAAACCAGATGAAACGGCAATCGTCTGTCCCGCGTGTCAGCAAGGGCACCTGGTGCAGCGCCGTTCTCGCTTTGGTAAAAACTTCCATTCCTGCGATCGCTATCCGGAATGCCAGTTCGTCATTAACTTCACTCCGGTAGCGGGGGAGTGCCCCGAGTGCCATTACCCGCTGCTTATCGAAAAGAAAACGGCGCAGGGCGTAAAACGCTTTTGTGCCAGCAAACAATGTGGAAAGCCGGTACCGGCGAAACAAATCAGTGAATAAAAACCTGCCATCAGAGGCCGTACAGCGTGCGGTTGTCGCTCTGAACAATAAAGAAGTCATCGCTTATCCAACCGAAGCCGTATTTGGCGTTGGTTGCGATCCCGACAGTGAAGAAGCCGTCATGAACCTGCTGGCGCTGAAACAGCGCCCGGTAGAGAAAGGATTAATCCTGATTGCCGCAAGCTTCGAACAGCTTAAACCTTATATTGACGACAGCATGCTGACCGAAGCGCAACGCGCCACCGTGTTTGCACGTTGGCCGGGCCCGGTGACTTTCGTCTTCCCAGCGAAATCAACCACGCCAGGCTGGTTAACCGGTCGTTTTAGTTCGTTGGCCGTTCGTGTTACGGATCACCCAGTAGTGATTGCACTCTGTGAGGCCTACGGTAAACCGTTGGTTTCTACCAGCGCAAACCTGACCGGTCTGCCGCCGTGTCGGACAACCGCCGAAGTGCTTGCGCAGTTTGGTGATGATTTCCCGGTGGTTGATGCGCCGACTGGGGGGCGACTGAATCCATCTGAAATTCTTGATGCCCTGACGGGCGAACGTTTTCGCCAGGGGTAAACCGTGGAAAGCTACGTTGTTTTTGGTAACCCGATTGCGCACAGCAAATCGCCGTTCATTCATCAGCAGTTTGCCGAACAGTTGAGTATCGCCCACCCCTATGGGCGTATGCTGGCGCCGCTGGATGGTTTCGTCGATACGCTTAACGCCTTCTTCCAGCAGGGCGGAAAAGGGGCCAATGTCACGGTGCCCTTTAAAGAAGAGGCATTTGCCCGGGCAGATGAACTGACGGAACGCGCTGCGCTGGCAGGGGCGGTCAACACGCTTAAACGTCTTGATGATGGGCGAATTCTCGGTGATAACACCGATGGTATTGGCTTGCTGAGCGATCTGGAACGCCTGGGGCTGATTAAACCTGGCTATCGTGTGTTGCTGATTGGCGCGGGCGGCGCAGCTCGTGGTGTGCTGCTGCCTTTACTCTCTCTGGATTGTAACGTGACGCTGACCAACCGTACGCATGCTCGTGCCCAGACATTAGCGGAATTGTTCCGCCATACTGGAAGCGTCAACGCCATCCCAATGTCCGAGCTTTCCGGACATGAATTCGATCTCATCATTAATGCAACCTCCAGCGGTATTGCCGGAGAAACGCCGCCGATCCCTGAGTCGCTGATTAACCATCATGTTTGCTGCTATGACATGTTCTATCAGAAAGGTGATACCGCATTTCTCGCATGGTGTGCCGAGCACGGCGCCAAACGCTATGCTGATGGGCTTGGTATGCTGGTGGGCCAGGCTGCTCATGCGGTATTACTGTGGCACGGGATTCTGCCAGATGTCGAACCGGTGATTGCATCGCTAAAACGTGAGCTGGGTGTATGAACCAGGCGATCCAGTTCCCCGAACGTGAAGAGTGGCGTGAGGACGTGGAGGCGGTATGTTTCCCAGCGCTGGTGAATGGTATGCAGTTAACGTGCGCGCTCAGGGCTGAGGTCATGGCGCGCCGGTTTGGTGGCGAGACGCCCCAGCAGTGGCTCTCGCTGTTTTGCGAAAATCGCTGGGATCTGGAAGAGGAAGCCAGCGATCTAATTCGTGAGCAGCAGGAGGATAATCAGGGTTGGGTTTGGTTGTCCTGATTCAGATAGTCGTTTTTCCACTTCACATAGTTATTGGCCGAATAGCGTAACCCTTCCAGTTCGGCCTCTTTCAACGTACGAATCTGTTTCACCGGACTGCCAAGATAAAGATAACCACTTTCCAGACGCTTATGCTGTGGAACCAGGCTCCCGGCACCAATCATTACATCATCTTCTACGACCACACCGTCCAGTAATATAGAACCCATTCCGACCAGTACGCGATTGCCTATGGTGCAGCCGTGCAGCATGACCTTATGCCCGACCGTCACATCCTCACCGACGATCAGCGGATTGCCTTCTGGGTTTTTCGTCGATTTGTGTGTGACGTGAAGGACGCTGCCATCCTGGATATTGCTGCGGGCGCCAATCTGAATGTAGTTAACGTCACCGCGTGCAGCCACCAGTGGCCAGATGCTGACATCATCGGCCAGACGAACGTCGCCAACGATCACGCTGGAGTTGTCGATCATCACGCGATCGCCGATGACGGGGAATAAATCTTTATAGCGGCGTAAAACGGCAGACATGTTTACCTCTTTAAAACGGTGTCATGGTGAGATTTCTTCCCATTATCGGCCCAATTTGGTTGTTTCTCATCTCAAAAATTAAGCAAATTGCACACTTACGACGCAAAAAGCGTGAAAAAACGACACTTAGAAAAAAAAGTGAGAAAAGGGGTTGTGTGAAAAACAAAGTTCCCTATAATGCGCACCCACTGAGACGGCAAACGTGAATCACTTCACACTAACTAGCCGGTTCGGTTGAAGAGAAAAACCTGAAAATGAGGGTTGACTCTGAAAGAGGAAAGCGTAATATACGCCACCTCGCAACAGTGAGCGAAAG